>JAAVYN010000008.1 GCA_022791155.1 Bacillota bacterium
AACCGCGTGAGAGTCGCGGCGCGCAACGAAGTGGAGCGTTTCCCGAAGGGAAATTCGAGAGCTTGCTGTGGCCCTCCCACGGTCTTAAATGCCATTTAGAGCAACATGAATTAATAAAATAATAGCTATAAATTGCAATTTTAAAACCTATAGGTTTTGACAGCTTGAAACATTTTTTGTGTCCACAAAATGAATGAAATTTGTGTGTCGGAATATAATATACAAATTGAACGAAAAATTTTATGGCCGTTTTTCACATTGGAGAACAAAAATGCTGAAATTTATGAAATGTTTTGTTTTTTTAATAAAAGAACTGGCAACCCGATATTTCAAAGATGAGGTTGGCGACAGCGCGGCCGCCATGACATATTATCTTATATTCTCGTTTTTCCCAATTGTGATAATGGGAAGCACAATATTGGGCTATGCCAACATTTCTCCCGATGTTGTGTATGAGATATTTAAGGATATACTCCCCAATGACATAATTGAAATAGTGAACGAATATCTGATTTATGTGACGCTGTATAAAAGCAAAAATATACTTATGGTGAGCATATTTTTCACAGTATATTTTCCGATGAGAGCCATGTATAAAACGGTGAATGAAATCAACAATGTTTATGGACAGGAAAACAAAAGAAACATTTTTGTGAAATTTATAATCGTTTTGGCGTTCACGCTGTTTTTTGTTGTCATATCGTTTGTATCATCTGTTATGTTTGTTTTGGGAAGAGGGATGCTTTCAGCCGCGTCAGAATATTTTGAAATTTCTGACAGATTCATAAATTTTTGGGTTGCCGCAAGGTTTTTTATGATAACAATGATATTGTTTGTCACAATGACACTTTTATATTGGGGAGCGCCTGAACGCAAAGTCAGGCTCAGTGAAGCTGTTCCGGGAGCAGCCGCGGCTGTTTTGGGGTTCATAACAGCGTCTTCTTTGTTTTCATATTATGTTGAGAACTTGGGGAATTATAGCGTTGTTTTTGGTTCAATTGGCGCTGTGATTGTTCTGATTTTGTGGATTTATATAATATCAACAATCATTATAATTGGTGCAGAAATAAACTGCGTTCTTAAAAATATGCTCTTTTTGTGTGATTTTGGCCGAAAAAATTGAAATGCCATTCCTTCATTTGCAGAGCTCATTTGATTTTGGGGCCATTGAAATGGGCGTTGATTTAGAGAACATATGATGTGCATTTTTTGCTTTGGCTCATTCGGTTTAATGTCCTATGTGAGTCTGATTTTTGCACCAAGCATAAGTTTGCTTCCAAATGACAAAATTTGTGAACATTTTTGTTCGCAAAAATGGAACAGCCTTTGAGCAATAAAGATTTGACAGAACCATTTTTTTTATATATAATGTTTCTGTTGTTATTTTGCCGCTTTTGCATGAAATGATATTTTTTGAAACTTTTGTGGCATCATTCAAAAGCATGGTGTGTCAATGGCATTGGTTTTGACTTTAATTTTGGAGAAAAAGTATGGAACTTAAAGAATGTATAAACTATCTTCTTACAACAGCACAGCACAATGTTTTTCAATATCTCAGCTTGAAACTTGCAAAATATGACATTACACCTTCACAATATGGTGTTTTAAGCTGTCTTTGGGGCAAAAGCCATGCAACTCCAAAACAAATCGCTGAAACTCTTTGTCTTGAAACATCAACCATATCAGGAGTTCTTGACAGAATGCAAAAGAAAAATCTCATAGACAGAGTCACAAGCAAAGAGGACAGGCGTGAAGTGCGTGTGATTATAACAGAAAAGGGGCAAGCGCTTCAGGAGCCAATCACAGAAATTATAGACGCTGTCAACAAGGAGGTTTTGAAAAATTTCAGCGAAACTGAAGTTGCAGAAGTCAAAAATGCCTTGCGCCAAATTGCGGCGTCAGATTTTACATAAGTTTTGCCAAAACATGTTCACCATTTTATCACTGAAAAATTGCAAACATTTTTCAATTTAGTTAACGTTGATAGTTTTTGTGGAAGCGTATCGAAGAGGTCATAACGGCCCTGACTCGAAATCAGGTAGCCCTCCGGGGCTCGTGGGTTCGAATCCCACCGCTTCCGTGCATGAAAGCCTTGTTCCGCTTGTCAGAACAGGGCTTTTATTATTCTTTGGACTATATACATTTCAATTGATGTTTGTTTTTGTTCCATGAAAGTGACAAAAATTTTTTGGACAATGATTTTTGTGTGGAGCAATGAAAATTCTTTCAACACAATTTGCTGTGATTTAATTTGTAATAGTTTTTTGCGCTGATGTGTGCTGTTGATTTGTGGGGGGTGTTGATATGCGGCTTCTTTTGGCAGAAGATGAAAGGGAATTGGCCGATGCACTTGCGGCCATACTGAAACACAACAATTATTCCGTTGATGCCGTTTATAACGGATGTGACGCACTTGACTATATTGAGACAGGGATCTATGACGGTGCTGTTTTGGACATAATGATGCCTCAAATGGATGGAATTGCTGTTTTAAGAAGGATCAGAGAGAGGGGAATTTCGCTTCCTGTCCTTCTGCTGACAGCCAAGTCTGAAACTGACGATAAGGTTGCGGGCCTTGACAGCGGGGCTGATGATTATCTCACAAAGCCTTTTGAAACAAAAGAGCTTTTGGCGCGCATACGTGCAATGACAAGAAGAAAGGGCGAAACAGCCGACGTGGTCATACCATTTGAAAACATAACATTGAACCGCTCAACGTTTGAACTTTCATCAAAAAGTGGCTCTTTTCGTCTTGCAAGCAAGGAATTTCAGATATTGGAAATGCTCATGACAAAGCCGGGAAGGATTGTTCCGGCTGAAATGCTCATGGAAAAAATATGGGGCTATGACAGTGAAACAGAGGCAAACGTGGTTTGGGTTTACATTTCAAACATACGGAAAAAGCTGACTTCATTGAAAGCAAATGTCCAGATCAGAGCAGTCAGAAACGTTGGATATTCCATGGAGGCAATGCATGATTAAAAGGCTCAGACAAAAATTTATTGTTGTGACGATGTGTTCGCTCATTGCTGTCATATCGGTCATCATTGCTGTGATAAACATTGCAAACTTTAACAACATAAACAAAAATGCCGAAAATCTGCTGTCTATTCTTTCGGAGAACAGAGGGATTTTTCCAAAGCCCGAAGACATGCCATTTTTGTTGAAGCCCCCGCACAGAAAAGTGTCGCCTGAATTGCCGTTTGTGACACGCTATTTCACAGTTGTGGTTGACAAAGAGGGCGCTGTTGTTTCATGCGACATAGGCAAAATTGCAGCAGTGACAGAAGAAAAAGCGGCTGGATATGCCGTGCTGTTGCATGAAAAAGGGAAAAAGCATGGCTTTATATATGTCTATAAATACCGCTGCATACAGTTTGGTGATGATGAAATGTATATATTTCTTGACTGCAGCCGTGAACTTTCAACGTTCAAATCATTCCTTTGGGCAAGCGTTTTGACAAGCTTGGCAGGGGTTATGCTTGTTTTTGCCTTGATTGTGTTTTTTTCAAAAATGGCGGTTAAGCCTGTGGTTGAAAGCTATGAAAAACAAAAACAGTTTATAACTGATGCAAGTCATGAAATCAAAACGCCGCTTGCAATCATTGGAGCCAATGCAGAAGTGATTGAGATGGAAATGGGTGAAAGCCAGTGGACAAAAAGCATCAAAAACCAAATTTTGCGATTGTCTGGAATGACTGAAAAACTCATTCTTCTTTCAAGAATGGAGGAGGAAGCTCCAAAGCTTCATTTGGAAACAATTTCTCTTTCCAAAACAGCGGCCGATGTGGCCGAATCTTTCAATGCCATTGCGGCTTCTGAAAGAAAAATTTTTGAATTTGAAATTGACGAAAATTTGTTTTGTGTTTGTGACAGAGGCATGATGTGCCACATGTTGTCACTTCTTTTGGACAATGCCATGAAATATTCTTCTGAAAATGGTGAAATATTTTTTGGAATCAAAAGAGCGAAAAAGCACATTGAAATTGTGATCAAAAACACCGTTGACGAAATAGAAAAAGGCAAGCTTGACATGTTGTTTGAGAGGTTTTATAGAAGGGATCCTTCGCGCAATTCACAGAAGGGCGGCTATGGAATAGGGCTGGCAGCGGCAAGGGCAATTGCAGTGGCCCACAAAGGGAAAATATCAGCCTGCAGTGAAGATGGCCGTTCTGTGAAAATTGACGTCACATTGCCTTTGGCCGACAAAAAAATGAACGATTGACATCAAAAAATTTGCATTTGGAACGCGCGTGCTCTTGTCAACTTAATGTGTGGTTTATATTTATAATAATGTTCAAATTCATTTCATATTATATACAAACAAGTGTTTTGGAGGCTTTTTATGGCAAGCATGAGAAAATTTGCGCAGCGTATTTTTGAATATGCCGCGCTGTTTTGCTTTTATGGCTGCGTTTATTTTTTGATTGAGTTTTTGTGGAGGAGAAACATTCCCAACGTGCGCATGTTTTTCCTTGGGGGAGGAATGGCAATTTTTATAGGTGCGATAAACAATATATTTGATTATAGCACAGACTTTTTGCTTCAATGTTTCATGGGCATGGTTGCTGTGGTTTTGGCAGAAAGCATTTTTGGCTATCGCTGGAACGTTGTTGAGGGGCTTAACATATGGAACTACAGCGCCCTTAGATTCAGCGGTGTTGATGGACAGGTGAATTTATATTTTGCTGTTGTGTGGTTCATGCTTTCAGGGGCAGCGATAATATCAGATGATGCTATAAACTATTACATATTCAATTTCAAGCCGGAGGAACCCCCGTTTTATTGCATTTTGGGACACATGATTTTCAGGTTGAAAAAGAAAAATGGCTGACGCGTGCATTGCATTTGCATGGCGGAATATTGTTTGACACACGCCGCCATTAACTGTAAAATATAATCAATAAACCAAAAGGTGTCCAAAATGGAATAATAGGGAAGCTGGGTTGAAATCCCACGCGGTGCCGCCGCCGTGATGGCGTTGTATGTTTCAGGAAGCCACTGCTTTTGCGGGAAGGCGAAATGTATGCCAAAGCCAAAGCCGGAAGACCTGCCTTTTAATGGTTTGTTATGCGCCCAACGGGTCATTGGGTGCATGGCGATTATGGTTTTGAAGCCTTTTCCGCCAGGGAAAGGCGTTATTTGTATGGCCCGCGCATTGAAGGGGGAATACATAAATTGAAAAGAGCAATGCTTGTTGTCAGTTTTGGCACAAGCTGTTTGGATATACTTGAAAAAACAATTGCAGCTGTTGAAAATGACATAAATGAAAAATATGATAGTTTTGAAGTCAGAAGGGCGTTCACAAGTTCAATGATTATAAAAAAGCTTGCCAAAGCGGGAACACATGTTGACAGCGTTGAAATTGCGCTGAAAAAACTTGTGGCCGAAAAGTTTGAAGAAGTATATATAGTTCCAACACATGTGATAGCCGGAAGCGAATATGAAAAAATTGTTTCCCAGGCAAACATATTCAAAACTGCTTTTGAAACGCTCAAAATAGGAAAGCCGCTTATATACACCACAGGCGACATGGAGAGGATTGTGTCGATCATAACCAAAAGCATTGTTTTGGAAAATGGCAGTGCGCTTGTGCTTGTTGGGCATGGGACAAGACACCGCATGAACACTGTCTATGGCGCCATTGACTATATGTTCAAAGAAAAGGGATTTGAGAACATATTTGTGGGAACAGTTGAGGCATATCCATCGAACGAAAACGTTGTCAAACTTGTGAAAAAAGCCGGATATAACAGGGCGGTGATTGCGCCGCTTATGCTTGTGGCAGGAGAACATGCCAACAACGACATGGCGGGAGACGGAGCAAGCTGGAAAAACAAGTTTGTTAAAAATGGCATAAAAACCGAAGTTATGCTGAAAGGGTTGGGGGAATATGAAGAAATACGTGAAATGTATATTAGTCACATTGGCGAGTGTTTCGGAATATGGAACTGAAAATGGCTTTTATGAAAGAAACGAGTGATTGACATGCCGCTGAACTATTTTGTTACAAAAAACAACAAAAAGCTGAGATGTGGCTGCACAACAGGGAGCTGTGCCGTTATGGCTGCAAAAGCGGCCATGGAAACTCTTTTTTCTGGTGACGCAGTTAAATATGTGGAGATTGACACTCCCAAAGGGATAACTGTTGGCGCCGAGGTGATCAAAACAAGGTTTGACAATGGAGGCGTTTTGTGCTGTGTGATTAAAGATGGCGGTGACGACATTGACGTTACAAACGGACTTGAAATATCGGCATTTGTCAAAAAAACTGATGAAAGGATACGCATAGATGGCGGAAAGGGCGTTGGCCGCGTGACAAAAAGAGGTCTGGACTGTGAAGTTGGGAGCGCGGCCATCAATTCAACGCCGCGAAAACTCCTTAGGGAAGAAGCGCTCAAAATTTGCCGGAAATATAAATATTCCCGCGGCATTGACATCATCATTTCAGTGGCCGGAGGAGAGGAAGCCGCAAAAAAGACTTTTAATCCGCGTTTGGGGATAGAGGGCGGAATTTCAATAATCGGCACAAGTGGAATTGTTGAGCCAATGAGCATGGCGGCCATTGTGGACACGATAGATCTGGAAATGAGAATGCTGCGAAAAAACGGGCTTGACAGTATCATAGCTGTGCCGGGGAATTATGGAGAGGTTTTCATCAAAGGAATTAAAGAATTTGAAAAGAAAGAATTTGTGAAATTTTCAAACTTTGTTGGAGATTTCATTGACATTGCGGTGAAATATGAATATCACAAGGCGTTGTTGATTGGCCATGTTGGAAAGTTTGTGAAGCTCGCAGGCGGCATAATGAACACACACAGCAGTTTTGCAGATTGCCGGATGGAAATTTTGACAGCTCATGCGGCCATGTTTGCGGAAGCAGCTGATGTGCGTGGAATGATGAACTGTGTGAACACCGAAGAAGCCCTTGAGGTTTTGGACAGTTTGGGAATCACTCAAAACGTCATGGACAGCATTGTGTCAAAAGCCGAGTTTTATGCAAACAACCGTTCAGGAGGCAAAACAATGTGCGGCGTTATAATATACAGCGATGTGAGAGGGATTCTTGCTTCAGGAGAAATTGGAAAAGCGCTGTTTGATGAGTTTGGGGGGAATTATGAATAGAGGAAAGCTGTTTGGAGTTGGAGTTGGGCCAGGGGATCCGGAGCTTTTGACACTGAAAGCAGTTAAAATCATAAATGAATGCGACATTTTGGCTGTTCCCGAAACAAAAGACGGCCACAACATCGCTTTGAACATTGTTGAAAAAGCAGTTGATGTTGAAAACAAAGAATTGATTTTTTTGAAGTTTCCTATGGTGAATGACAAAGAAGTTTTGGAGCAGTCATATGCCATGAAAGCCAGATTGATAGGAAGATATTTGGGTGAAGGAAAAAATGTATGCTTCATAGCAGTGGGAGACATTTCTATATATTCTACATTTTTCCATATACAGCCGCTTGTTGACCAAATGGGTTTTGAAACAGAAATTTGTCCAGGGGTGCCGAGTTTTTGTGCCGTTGGGGCGAGGCTCAAAACGAGTTTGACAGTCATGAACAAACCGCTTCATATAATACCGGCGGTTTATGGCAACATAAATGACTGTTTCGAGCTTGACGGAACAAAGATATTTATGAAATCTGGAAAAAATGTGAGTGACATTTATGCCATTGCCCATGAGCGCCATTTGACGGCAAAAGGTGTGTCAAACTGCACAATGGAAAATGAAAAGTTGGTTTGTGATCCGCATGACAGTTTCGGATATTTCACAACACTGTTTGTTGGGGAGGAATGGTGAATGGTTCATTTTGTGGGGGCAGGGAGCGGCGCCGAGGATCTCATAACAGTCAGAGGGAAACGGCTCATTGAAGAAGCAGACACAATCATATATGCCGGAAGCCTTGTGAATGCTGCGCTTTTGAAACACGCAAAATGCGAATGCGAGATTTATAACAGTGCTGAAATGACACTTGAAGAAATTGTTGATGTCATCAGGGAAAGTGAAGGAATGGGAAAAACAACTGTCCGCCTTCACACAGGGGATCCGTCTTTATATGGAGCCATCAAAGAACAATGTGACAGTCTTGACAATTTAGGGATTGAATATGACATATGTCCGGGCGTCAGCTCCATGTTTGGGGCGGCGGCATCATTGAAAATTGAATATACAATTCCATATGTTTCGCAGTCGGTGATTATCACAAGAATGGAGGGGCGGACTGCTGTTCCTGAAAAGGAGAAAATTGAGCTGTTTGCGGCACACAATGCCACAATGGTCATATTTTTGAGCGCTTCAATGACTGGTGAGCTTTCAAAAAGGCTCATTGACGGCGGATATAGGCCCGACACACCATGTGCAATTGTGTATAAAGCCACATGGGAAGATGAAAAGAAAGTTATATGCACAGTTGAAACGCTTGAGGAAAGCGCTGTGCGTGAGAACATAAACAAAACAGCCATAATCATTGTTGGAAACATATTGAATGAAAGCGGCAAAAGGTCAAGTCTCTATGACGCGCACTTCACAACGGAATATAGGCAGGGGATATAATGGTTAATGTCATCAGTTTCACACCGAATGGACACATATTGAACAGAAAACTGTGCAGTGCTTTTGACGGTTGGAAAAGTTTTGTGTATGACGGCACATTCACTGTTGGTGAGTTTGCCGAAAAATCGTTTGCAGATGAAAGTGACATTGTGTTCATATGTGCTGCTGGAATTGCCGTGAGGGCTGTGGCGCCATTTTTGAAAGACAAGCTAAGTGATCCGGCTGTGATTGTGATTGATGAGAAGGGCCGTTTTGTTGTGCCTGTTTTGAGCGGACATTTTGGCGGCGGAAATTCTCTGGCAATGGAAATTGCGTCAAAGACAGGCGCCTGCGCTGTGATCACAACATCAACAGATGTCAACAATGTTTTTGCAGTGGATGTTTTTGCTGCAAAAAACAGGCTTATAATAAAAGAAAGAGAAATGGCAAAAAAAATTTCTGCTGCGCTCATAAGAGGAGAAAAAATCCCTTTTTTGTGCCGTTTGGACATTGATGGAAAAACGCCAAAGGGCTTATACAGCAGCCGGAAGGGCAGCATTGGCTTTGTTGTTTCACCGCATTGTGAAAACCCTTTTGAAAGAACGCTGCATTTGGTTTCAAAAAATGTTGTTTTGGGAATTGGCTGCAAAGTGGGCACAACTTTGGAACAAATTGAAAAAGCAGTTTTTGCCGTGCTTGGAGAAAACGGCATATATATTGAGGCTGTGAGCAGTGTGGCCTCAATTGACATCAAAAAACAAGAAAAAGGACTTTTGGAATTTTGCAGCAAGCATGGAATTGACTTGGAGTTTTACAGTGCTGCCGATTTGGCAAAGGCAGAAGGCGATTTTTCGTCATCAAAATTTGTTTTGAAAAAAACTGGAGTTGACAATGTGTGTGAAAGAAGCGCCGTTCTCAAAGGGGGAAGTGGCTGGCTTGCAGTCAAAAAAACTGCTTTAGACGGCGTCACAGTGGCCGTTTTCATGAGAAAGGAAAGTGTTTGCTTTGAATAAGCTGTATGTTGTTGGAACAGGGCCCGGAAGATATGATGAAATGACTGTGAGAGCCGTTCAAATTTTGGGCCGTTGCGAAGTTATAGTTGGCTATCATGTTTATGTGGAGCTGATTAAAGAGCATTTTCCAAATGCTGAATTTTTGACATCTTCAATGAAGAAAGAAAAAGAAAGATGCATTATGGCGCTTGGCGAAGCATCAAAAGGAAGAATGACAGCTCTCATTTCAGGCGGAGACGCATGTGTTTATGGAATGGCTGGAATTGCAATTGAACTTTCAGCAAACTTTGAAAATGTTGAAGTTGAGGTTGTGAGCGGCGTCACAGCGGCGCTTGGCGGCGCGGCGGTTTTGGGGGCGCCTGTTGGCCATGACTTTGCTGTGATAAGTTTGAGTGACTTGCTGACACCTTTTGATGTGATTCTCAAAAGAATTGAAGCGGCGGCCAAGGCCGATTTTGTGATCTGCATATATAATCCCGCAAGCGAAAAAAGAAAGGGACACCTCAAAACGGCTTGTGGCGTTATATTGAAACATAGAAAAAAAACAACTGTGTGCGCCGCCGTGAAAAACATAGGGCGTGAAGGTTGCAGAAAAACTGTCATGACACTTGAGGAACTTGCGGAATATGAAGCTGACATGTCCACAACTGTTTTTGTGGGCAGCAGCCAAACAAATATGATTGGGAAACATATGGTTACTCCAAGGGGATATTCCATATGAGTTGGGAGTGGCTATGAGAGATGTGTTTTTGTTTGCCGGCACAAGTGAAGGCCGTGAAATGGCTGAATATTTAAGCAGTTGTGAAATTGAATTTGACATTTTCACGGCAACTGAATATGGCGGCGAAGCTGTGTCAAACATAGACAATGCCAAAATATTTTCAGGCAGGCTTGACAGCAGCGAAATAGAAAGAGAAATACTTTGCAAAAATCCGAGAATGGTTATCGACGCAACGCATCCATTTGCTGTTGAGGTTTCAAAGAATATAAAAGAGGCATGTGTGAAAAACAACGTTAATTATATGAGGCTTTTAAGAGAGTTTGAAAACGAAAAATATGACAATGCTGTATATGTGAACGACTTTCAGGGCGCCGTTGAATATCTTGATGGCACAAGAGGGAAAATTTTTGTTTCCACAGGAAGCCGTGACATTTCAAGTCTCACAGCTTTGAACGGTTTTGAGCAGCGCGTTGCCGTGAGACTGCTCCCTTTGGCAGAAAATTTGATGAGGGTTGTGGAATTGGGCGTTTCGGCCCAAAACATTGTGTG
The DNA here is from genome assembly GCA_022791155.1 of Bacillota bacterium. Lineage (GTDB taxonomy): Bacteria > Bacillota > Clostridia > Lachnospirales > Anaerotignaceae > JANFXS01. The sequence goes on from JAAVYN010000008.1 coordinate 10,814, forward strand.
TGCTCAAGGGCCGTTTTCAATTGAAATGAACGAAGCTGTCATGAAGCATTTTTCGGCAAAATATATGCTCACAAAGGAGAGCGGCATTAGAGGCGGTTTTCGTGAAAAAATGGAAGCCTGCAAAAACATAGGCGTTACACCTGTGGTCATAAGGCGACCAAAGGAAGAGGGACTGTCATTTTCTGAAGTCAAAAGAATTGTTGACGCCAAGTTTGATGTTGTGAAGAAAAGAATAAGTGTGATTGGCATGGGCTGTGGAAGCATTGAAGGAATGACGTTGGCGGCCAAAAGGGCCATTGACGAAAGCGGGCTTGTTGTTGGAAGCGCGCGTGCTTTGGAAAGCATTTTGCCGTTGGGGAAGGACGCAGCTGTGTGCCTCAATTCCGATGACATATTGAAATTGGTTCAGCACAGCAGTGCCGAAAGAATTGCCGTGCTGTTCTCAGGTGACATTGGGCTTTTCAGTGGCGCCACAAAGCTGAGAAATTTGTTAAAGGACTATCATGTGGAATATATAAGTGGCATATCGTCATTTGTATATTTCATGAACAAAATTGGAAAAAGCTATGAAAACACAAAAATGATGAGCCTTCATGGAAGAAATGATGACTTTGTGAAAGCTGTGAACGAAAATGAAAGTGTTTTTATGCTTCTTGGCGGAAACAACACAGTGGAAAGTGTGTGCCGCAAACTTGTCAGCCATGGCCTTGGTGACGTTGATATATATGTTGGAGAAAACCTTTCATATAAAAACGAAAATATAACAACGACAAATGCACACAATGCTGCAGAAACTGAATTTGAGCCGTTGAGCGTTATGCTTGCCGAAAACAGAAATTTTCACAAAAACGGTTTGTGCATTTCGGATGAAAGCTTTTTGCGCGGAAATGTTCCCATGACAAAGAGTGAAGTGAGAGCCATATCTGTCTCAAAGCTTCGTCTGAATGAACGTTCAGTTTTATATGACATAGGCTCTGGAACAGGAAGCGTGAGTGTTGAAGCCGCCGGATTGTGCAAAAAGGTGTATTCTGTTGAGAAAAAACGTGACGCCGCAGAGCTCACCAAAAAGAATTTGCTGAAATTTTCAGTTGGAAACGCTGAAGTCATATGTGGCGAAGCGCCGGAATGCCTTGAAGGGCTTGAAACGCCAACACATGTGTTTATAGGCGGCACAGGCGGAAGCATGGACAGGATTGTTGACATTTTGCTGAAAAAAAACCGCTTTGCCCGTTTTGTGATTAACGCGATAACGCTTGAAACGCTGGGCTCGGCCCTAAGCGCAATTGAAAAATATGATGTGTGTGATGAAGAAATTGTCCAAATATATGTTTCAAAGTCGAAAAATGTTGGCAAAAGTCATATGATGACTTCAAGCAATCCGGTTTATATTATATCGTTTACGGGAGGAAGCAGGCATGAATAGAGTGCTTTTGGCAGCTCCAAAGAGCGGGAGTGGAAAAACGTTCATAACATGTGGCGTTATACAAGCGCTTGTCAACAAAAAAATGAAGGTAAGCGCATTCAAATGTGGCCCGGACTATATCGATCCAATGTTCCATGCCAAAGTTCTTGGAGCCAAAACGGGGAATCTTGACACATATTTCTGTGATGAAAACACGGTTAACTATATATTGAAAGAGGGCTCAAAAAATTGTGACATAGCTGTTATAGAAGGTGTTATGGGATATTATGACGGCATTGGAGGAATTGACACAATGGCCTCCACATATGACGTTGCAAGAAAAACAAAAACACCTGTTATACTGATTGTTGACTGCCGCGGCATGAGCAATTCGATTGTTCCTGTCATAAAGGGGTTTATGGAATATAAAAATGACAGCATGATCTTGGGGGTTATATTGAACAAGACAACATATTCGGCGTTCAAGCGGCTCAAACCTGTCATTGAAGACAATTTGAAAATAAAAGTTTTTGGCTACATACAAGATATGAAGGAATATGCATTGGAAAGCCGTCACCTTGGGCTTATAATGCCGCATGAGATAATCAACATAAAAGAAAAAATTGATGCGCTTGCCAAAAGGCTGATTGAGACTGTTGACATAAATTCGATCATCGAACTGGCCAAAACAGCTGAAAAAATTGATGCACAACCGCCACAGATTCCAAAGCTTGACAAAAAAGTTAGAATAGGCGTGGCAATGGACAATGTGTTTTGCTTCTACTATAAAGAAAATTTGACGCTCATCGAAAAAATGGGTGCAGAGATAGTTCCGTTTTCTCCGCTTATGGATCGTGAAATTCCAGACGGCCTTGACGGCATTATGTTTGGAGGCGGCTATCCTGAGCTTTATTCCAAAGAGCTTTTCAGAAACAGCCACATGATGAACAGCGTTAAACGTGCGTTGAGCGGGGGGATTCCCTTTGTGGCTGAATGCGGCGGCTTCATGTATATCACAAGCAAGCTTGAAAGCGCACGTGGGATTAACTATGACATGGTGGGGTTCATAGAAGGCCATTGCTATAAAATGGAACAGCTGAACCGCTTTGGCTATGCCGAGATAACAATCAACAAGCCCTCCGTTTTTGGCGAAAAAGGAGTTTCGTTCAAAGGCCATGAGTTTCACTATTGGGACAGCACAAACAACGGCGAAGATGCCATTGCAGTGAAGCCTTTGAGCCAAAAAAGCTGGAAATGTGTTCACACTGATGAAAACATGTATGCAGGTTTTCCACATTTATATTTTTACAGCAATATTGAAGCTGTATACAACTTTTTGAAAAAGTGCGGTGAAAAAAGTGCAAAATGAAATTGAAATCATTGCAAAAAATATATTTCCGGCAAATGGCATTGAAATGGAGAAAGCAAAAAACAAATGGAACAGCATTGCCAAACCGCTCAAAAGCCTCGGCGCTCTTGAAGAAGCTGTGATAAAAATGGCAGGGATTTTTGGCGCAGAACGTGTGAACGCAGATAAAACGGCGCTTGTTGTGATGTGCGGGGATCATGGCGTTGTCAGTGAGGGCGTGACACAAACAGGGCAGGAAGTCACAGCAGCAGTGATGAAAAATTTTGAAGCAGGGAAAACTGTCTCGTCAATAATGGCGGCTGTGTGCGGAACTGATGTGTTTGCTGTTGACATTGGAGTGAACAGTGATTGTGAACATGAAAATATGCTTCAGCCTGGCCGCATATGCGGAATGAAAATTGGCCGTGGAACAAAAAACATTGCCATATGTGATGCAATGACACACGAACAGTGCAGAGATGCCATTGCATGTGGAATTGAAGTTGTCAGAGAACTCAAAACGAGAGGATATGACATGATTGCTTCAGGAGAAATGGGGATTGGCAACACAACAAGCGCCAGTGCAATTGTTTCGGCAATCACAGGCAAAGACGCCAAAGTGACAACGGGGAAGGGCGCGGGGCTTTCTGAAAACATGTTTTTGAAAAAAATTGAAACCGTGAAAAAAAGTGTTGATAGATTCAAAAAACGGAACAAAGAAAGCTTTGACGGCTTTGAAGTGCTAAAAGCGTTGGGCGGCTATGACATAGCGGCCATGACGGGGCTTTTTTTGGGAGGAGGAATATATAAAGTTCCAATCATTATAGACGGGTTCATATCAGCGGCGGCAGCATTGTGCGCTGTAAACATAAACAAAAATGTCAAAGACTATGTTTTGGCCTCGCATGTTTCGAAAGAGCCATATGGAATTGATGTGATGAACGATTTGGGGCTGGATTCCGTCATAAATTGCGGCATGTGTTTGGGAGAGGGAACAGGAGCTGTTGCGGCAATTCCGCTTTTCAAAATGGCTGTGAATGTTTACAATGACATGGTGACATTTGAGAGCATGAAAATTGAGAAATATGTGGATTATGAAAAGGAAGAAAAAATATGACAACGCTTGTTATAGGCGGAAGTGGCAGTGGAAAATCGGAATTTGCAGAAAGCCTTTTGCATGAATTTTTTGGAAAGAAGTATTATATTGCCACAATGGAGGTTTTTGACAATGAAACCATGAAAAAGGCTGAAGCCCACAGAGAAAGAAGAAAAAACAGCGGCTTTGAAACGCTTGAATGCCCTGTGGGGCTTGAATGTGCTGAAATTGAAAATGGAAGTGCCGTCATTGTTGAATGTCTCACAAATTTGGTGGCCAATGAAACGCATTTGAACGGCGAAACTGCTTTTGAAAATATAAAAACTGGAATTGAGAAAGTGTTCTTGGCGGCTGACACAGTTGTTTTTGTGTCTGGAAATGTTTTTGATGACAACATGGATTACAGCGTTGAAACATTGGAATATATGAAAGTTTTGGCCAAAGTCAATTCGTTTGCAGCGTCAGTGAGCCAAAATGTTGTTGAAGTTGTATATTCATTGCCTGTGTATCATAAAAAGGCAGGTGGCTGACTTGTTGAATTCACTTTTTTTGGCATTTGCCATGTATTCAAAAATACCTGTTCCAAAATCGGAGTGGAGCGAGAGAAGCATGAGATATTCGCTGTGCTTTTTTCCGCTGGTTGGCGTTATTTTGGGAACGGTTTTTTTGGCTGTTTATATGATTTCGGAAAAGCTTGGGTTTGGCATGGCTTTGAGAGGGGCGCTTCTGACAGCCGTTCCAGTTTTTGTCACGGGAGGCATACACGCTGATGGTTTCATTGACACCGTTGATGCATACAGCAGTTTTTGCGAAACCGAAAAAAGGCTCGAAATATTAAAAGATCCGCATGTTGGAGCGTTTGGAATTGTTCACACAGTGATTTATTTTGTGCTGTGGTTTGGCTTTTCGTGCGAAATTGGGCGAAAAGAGCTTCCGTTTGTTTGTTTTGGCTTTGTGATGAGCCGCGTGTTGAGCGGCATTGGCGCGCTCACGCTGAAAGCGGCCAACAGGCACGGAACACTGTTCACAATTGCAGAAAACAGCGAAAAAAGAAATTGCATTTTTCTTTTGGCTGCGTTTTATTTGGCTTTGACGTTTTTCTTGATTGTGTTTGACACCTTTTTGACGCTGGTTGTTGTTGTGGTGTCAATATGTTCATTTGCATATTACAAAAATTTTTCTTCAAAAAATTTTGGCGGTGTGACAGGGGATTTGGCCGGATATTTTTTGCAAATATGTGAATTGTCTATATTGGTGTGTGTTGTGGTGATGTGCAGGGTGGGGGCATAGAAATGGAATTTATCATTGGCGGGGCTTTTCAGGGAAAACTTGACTATTGCATTAAAAAACACAGCATTGCGAGAGATGAAATTTTTTTTGCCGGAAACGGCTGTCTGTTTCCTGACAAAAAGGTTGTGTGTGGCTTTCACATGCTTGTGAAGGATTGGCTTGAAGCCGGCTTTGATCCACTGAATGAAACGCGCTGTCTGCTTCAAAAAAATTTTGTTGAAGTTTTCATAAGCGATGAGATTGGGAACGGGATTGTTCCTGTTGGCGCTTTTGAAAGGGAGTGGAGGGAAAAAACAGGGCGTTGTTCGTCAATTGTGGCTCAATATGCCGAAAGTGTTGTCAGGATATTTGCGTCAATGGAGCAGGTGATAAAATGAACATAATTTTCATACGCCATTTTGCAACAAAGGGGAACATTGAAAAACGATATGTGGGAACAACCGATGAAGAAGTTGTCTCTTTTATTGAACATGAATATCCGCATTGCGAAATTGTGTTTTCAAGCCCCCTGAAAAGATGCTGTCAAACAGCAGAGCATATATATGGAACTGGTTTTTTTGTGAATGAAAATTTGAAAGAAATTGACTTTGGAGATTTTGAATATAAAAACTTTGATGATTTGAAAGGCGACACAATGTATGAGGCATGGCTCAAAAGTGGCGGAAAAGCAAATTTCCCGAAAGGCGAAAGTGTTGAAAATTTTCAAAACAGAACACAAACGGCGTTTTGTGAATGTTTGAGAAAAGCCAAGCGCGTTGGCGCCAAAAATGTGGCGTTTGTGGTTCACGGAGGAAGCATAATGGCCGTTTTGAGCCGCTTTCTGAAAAGAGATTTCCATGACTTTCATGTTCAAAACGGCTGTGGATATGTGTGCCGTTTTGAAAAGAATGTTTTGACAATAACAGGTGAAATAAATGTATAGCTTTATATTTCCTTTGACAGCAGGGTATGTTATGGACATTGCTTTTGGCGATCCGCGTTCGGTTCCTCACATTGTTTGTGCCATAGGGGCTTTGATCACCAATTTTGAAAAATTCATAAGAAAATTGCTTCCAAAATCTCCTGTGTGTGAAAAATTTGGAGGGATTGTGCTTGTTTTGACTGTTTTGTTTGTGAGCGGCGTTGTGCCGTTTGTGCTTTTGAAAGCGGCCGAATCTGTGAGCGTTGGCCTGAGATTTTGCCTTGAAAGCCTCATGTGCTGGCAGTGCTTGGCGGCAAAATCGCTCAAGGAGGAAAGTGTGAAGGTATATTTTTCTCTGAAAAATGGAGGAGTGCTGAACGGAAGAAAGGCCGTTTCCATGATTGTGGGGCGCGATGTGTCAAAGTTGAGCTTTAACGGTGTCATACGCGCCACTGTGGAAACTGTGGCTGAGAACACGTCAGACGGTTTTGTCGCTCCGGCAATTTTCATGGCAATGGGCGGCGGCGTTGGCGGGATTTTGTATAAAGCAGCAAACACAATGGATTCAATGGTTGGATATAAAAATGAAAAATATATAAACTTTGGCTGGGCAGCAGCGCGAACTGATGATGTTTTGAATTTCATTCCCGCAAGGGTTTCGGCTGTTTTCATGATGTTGTCTTCAGCCATTTTAGGATATGACTGGAGAAATGCGGTTGCTATATTCCGGCGCGACAGGCTGAAGCATTCAAGCCCGAATTCTGCAAACACAGAGGCCGTTTGTGCAGGCGCGTTGGGGATTCGTCTTGCGGGAGACGCGTGGTATTTTGGGAAGCTTTATAAAAAAGAATTTATAGGCGATCCATGCCGTGAAATTGAAGTTTATGACATAGTCAGGGCGTGCCGGATTATGTATACAACGGCATTTTTGCTCATTGCGTTTCTGTTTTTGGCGGGGGTGATTTTTTGTTGCATAAGCACGGAGGAGATATTTATGGCCATGAGAATGTGATTGATTTTTCAGCAAGCATAAACCCTTTGGGAATGCCAAAAGAAGTGAAAAATGCGGCTTTGGCCGCTGTTGAAAATTCCGTTTCCTATCCCGATGTGAATTGCCGCAGACTTGTGGAAGCAATTTCGAAAATGGAAAATGTTGAAAAAGAAAGCATAATTTGCGGCAATGGCGCGGCAGAGATAATATTCACTCTTGTTTTTGCTGTGAAGCCAAAAAGGGCCATTGTTGCGGCGCCATGCTTTGAGGAATATCGTCAGGCGCTTAAAGCCGTTGACTGTCAGATAGAAAGCTACTGTCTCAAAGAAGAAAATGACTTTGTTCCCAAAAGTGACATATTAAAAATGATTGATGAATGTGTGGACATGATTTTCATATGTAATCCCAACAATCCAACCGGCACTTTATATGACAAAAGTTTGCTTTTGGAAATGGCCAAGCGTTGCAAGCAGTGTGGTGTTCTGCTTGTGATAGACGAGTGTTTTCTAAATTTTGTTGATGACGGCGAAAAGCGTTCAATGAAAGGCGAAGAGGGAGTTTTCACATTGAAAGCGTTCACAAAAATGTATGCAATGGCCGGGCTCAGACTGGGATATGGCATTTGCAGTGACAATGAACTGATTGGAAAAATGAAGGAATGCGTTCAGCCGTGGAGCGTTTCAACTGTGGCACAGGAGGCGGGCGCAGTGGCGTGCAGCGCTGTGGAGCATGCACAAATGACAAGAGAGTTTATAAAAAATGAGAAGATATATATGCTCAAAGAAATGGAACGTTTGGCAAAAAAGATATATGGCCATGCGGGAAATTTTATATTTTTCAAAGACGATGTCGGTTTGTATGAAAAGCTTTTGAAAAATGGCATAAAAATACGTGATTGCGGAAATTTCACAGGGCTTGAAAACGGATATTACCGCGTTGCTGTCAAAGGACACAGCGACAATGAAAAACTCATGTCATCATGGCAAAACATAAAGGAGGACAAAAATGGCTAAAGCTATAATGATTCAGGGGACAATGAGCGGCGTTGGCAAAAGCCTCATAACAGCCGGGCTTTTGAGGGCTTTTGTTGAAGACGGCTTCAGGGCCGTTCCTTTCAAAAGCCAAAACATGTCGCTCAACTCATATGTCACAAATGATGGAAATGAAATGGGAAGGGCACAGGCTGTTCAGGCCGAGGCAGCCGGCTTGAAGCCCGATGTCCGCATGAATCCTATATTGCTGAAGCCAACAACTGACTGTGGAAGCCATGTCATTGTCAATGGCGTTTTCAGAGGGAACATGAAAGCGTCAGAATATTTTAAGTTCAAAAACAGCCTTAAAGACGATATAATGAAAGCATATAATTCTTTGGCGGCGGAAAGCGACATCATTGTCATAGAAGGCGCAGGAAGCCCGGCGGAAATAAATCTCAAAAAAGACGACATTGTGAACATGGGAATGGCTGAAATGGCCGACTGTCCTGTTGTGATTGTGGGGGACATAGACAGAGGCGGCGTGTTTGCGCAAATTTGTGGAACAATTATGCTTCTTGATGAAAACGAAAGAGAACGCGTGAAGGCTGTTGTTATAAACAAGTTTCGTGGCGACAGTGAAATTCTTGCGCCGGGGCTTGACATGCTTGAAGAGAGAATAAATATACCCGTTGCCGGGGTTGTGCCCATGATTGACATAGACATTGACGATGAGGACAGTTTGAGCAATGTTTTTGAAAAAAAGAAATTTCAGTGCGGGATTGACATAGCTGTCATAAAACTTCCGCGAATGAGCAATTTCACCGATTTTAATGCTCTTTCATATATGAACGGTGTGTCTGTGAGATATGTTGGAAAACCTAAAAGGCTTGGAAACGCCGACATAATAATCATTCCCGGAAGCAAAAACACAATTGCCGATTTGCTTTGGCTGAGAAAAAACGGCATTGAACGTGAGATAGTCACGCTTGCAAAGAAAGGCGTTCTTGTGTTTGGAATTTGCGGCGGTTTTCAAATGCTTGGCGAAACAATTGACGATTTGGAGAATTTGGAGGGCGGCGGAACTGTTGCTGGAATGGGGCTTCTTCCTGTCAAAACGACATTTTCTGCTGACAAAGTCACAACAAAAACAAAGGGGCGTTTTTTGAAAATAGAAGGTGAATTTTCGGAACTGAGCGGGAAGAAATTTGATGGCTATGAAATTCATATGGGAAAAAGCTGTGTTGCACATGGCAAGGAGCTCACCGAAATAAATTTTGGAAAACAGCTTGATGGGGCGTTTCATAAAAATGTGGCGGGAACATATGTTCACGGAATATTTGACAGCAGAGAAACAGCAGAAGCACTGATTTCAACCATATGCCGGCGCCGTGGAATTGAGTTTTCAAAAACAGAAGCATTTGATCTGAAAAAGTATAAAGAAAGTCAATATGACATGTTGTCAAAGACAATTCGCGAGAATGTCAACATGGACATGATTTATGACATTATGGGACTGGAGAGAAAATGAGTTGATACATATATATTTCGGTGACGGAAAAGGAAAAACATCGACGGCTGTGGGAATGGCCGTGAGAGCGGCTGGAAACGGGAAAAGTGTTGTGTTTGCTCAGTTCATGAAAAGTGGAAGCTCAGGAGAAATTGAAGGGCTCAAAAATTTTGGCAACATAACTGTTTTGTGTTCTGAAAAGGATTTTGGGTTTTTCAAAAATATGAGCAGTGACAGCTTGGAGGAGGCGAGGCAAGTTTTTGGCGGAATTTTGGAAAAAAGTGCCAAAGCGGCTGAGGAAGGCGGCTTTTTGATACTTGATGAAATTACCCACGCCATAAATTATGGACTTGTTGAGGAAGAAAAGCTGAAAAATATATTGGACATGAAGCATTTTGAAATTGTCCTCACAGGAAGGAACCCAAAAGAATTTATGCTTGAAAAGGCAGACTATATATCAGAAATTAAAAAAATAAAACATCCATATGACAGAGGCATATGCGCGAGAAAAGGGGTGGAGTTTTGAAACATATTGAGCTTTTGCCGCCGGAGGACATTGAAAGAAAAAGCTTTGAAATGATTGAAAGTGAAATGACAGAAGCCATAGATGATGAAAAAAAGCCTGTTGTGAAAAGGATCATACATGCCACAGCGGACTTTTCATATGAAAAAAGCCTGAAATTTTCTGACAAAGCAATTGAAAATGGAATTGACGCAATAAAATCGGGCTGTTCGATAATAACTGACACCAACATGGCAAAGGCGGGGATCAACAAAAAAGCCGCGGGAGCTTTTGGCTGTGAAATTTTCTGCTTTATGGCCGACAACGATGTTGCTGAAAAAGCCGCAAAAAACAAAACCACAAGGGCGCTTGTTTCAATGGACAAGTCGCTTGAGGTTTGTGGAGAAAAAATTTATGCCATAGGCAATGCCCCAACAGCGCTCATAAGACTTTGTGAACTGATTAAATGCAAAAAAGTGAAGCCGGCGCTTGTGATTGGAATGCCGGTTGGTTTTGTGAATGTTGTTGAAAGCAAAAGGCTTATAATGGAGCTTGACGTTCCATTCATTGTGGCTGAAGGCAGAAAGGGAGGAAGCGCCGTTGCCGCCGCTGCTGTCAATTCCCTTTTATATATGGCAATGGAGAGGCAATGTTAATTATATAATTTTTGAGGAGATGTGGGAAATGGAAAATATCAGTAGTTTTTGCACATGCACAGATTTGAAATGTAAATTTAATCCGGCAAATCATGACAAGGGTTGCAGTTTTTGCGTTGAAAAGTGCTTGAAGCTCAACGAGATTCCAAGCTGTTTTTTCAAAATTGTCAAAAAAGATGGCAAGCCAAAGGGCTATTCATTCAAAGATTTTGCCGAAACAGTGCTTGAAAATGAATGAATATAAAGCGCGCAGCTATCTGTTATATTTTATTATGAAATAAATCAATTTTGAATTGATTTGTGCTAAATTTTATAAAAGTGGCGTTGGCGGAATTATGTTTGGCCAAAAATATTTTTGTGAAGCTATGCATGGCCGAAAAGAAAATTTTGCATTGAATTTGTTTTCTATACAAAGAATTTTGTGTGTTTATCAAAGATTGTTTGAACTGAATTTTGGAATTTTTGCTCTCAAAGAATGAAAAAGTTTTTTGCCTCAGAAACGTTCATTATACATTTTAACTGAAGACAATATGATTTAATATGATGCAAATTTAATCCAAAATATTGGTTTTATTAATAAAAAAATGCTGTTTTGGCATATAATACTTGAAAAATCAGCAAAAATAAAGTATAATCAGAAAATACTTGCTGTAATTATTTGGCAATGCAGAATATCATTTTTTGGGAGGAATATTTTATGAAAAAGAAATTGGCTGTGGCAGCAGCAGTTATGGTTGCGGCTATGACAGTTTTTTCGGGTTGCACATCTGATTCTTCAAAGGGAGACTCTGGCTCCTCAAATTCTTCTAGCAACATCAAAATGGCTACAGGAGGAACAAGCGGAACATATTATGCTTTTGGCGGTGTTGTTGCACAAGTTGTGGGAGAAGCGGCTGGAATCAGTTTTGACGTTCAGTCAACAGGCGCATCAAAAGCAAACATAGGGCTTGTTGCCGATGGTGAAGTTGATGTGGCAATTGTTCAAAACGATGTTATGGACTATGCTTATAACGGAACAGACCTTTTTGACGGCGAAAAGACAGACAATTTCAGAGCCATGGCGGCTATGTATGCAGAGGTTTGTCAGGTTGTTGCAAATCCGTCAGCTGGAATTGAAACCGTTGCCGATCTCAAGGGCAAAAGAGTTTCTGTTGGAGATGCCGGAAGTGGCGTTGAATTTAATGCCAAACAAATACTTGCGGCATATGGAATTACATTTGATGACATTCAAGTTCAAAACCTTTCATTTGGCGATTCAGCAAACGCCATGAAAGACAACAAAATAGACGCGTTCTTCTGCACAGCAGGCGCTCCGACAACGGCTGTTATGGAGCTTTCAAGCACAAATGAAATCAAAATTCTCAATGTTGACGGCGCCGAGGCTGACGCGCTCATTAAAGAATATCCATTCTACACAGCTTTTGACATTCCAAAAGACAGCTATGGCACTGACGAGGACATTAAAACAGTTGCTGTTAAAGCAACATTCATTGTCAACCCAGATCTTTCTGAAGACACTGTTTATAACATGACAAAGGCCATTTTTGAAGGAAAAGCCGATATAGAAGCCGGACATGTCAAAGGTGCGGAAATTGATACAGCATATGCTGTGGAAGGCGTTTCGGTTCCTTTCCACCCAGGTGCTGAAAAATATTTTAAGGAAGTTGGAGCTCTTAAATAATAATTTCAGACAACAATAAAAAAAAGCCGGTGAATAAAGCCGCAGTGGCCTTTGCTTCCATTGCGGCTATGCTTATTTTGGCGCTGTTTTGGCCTGGGAAAACGGTGCTCAGCCTTGAAGGCGAAAGCGGCTTTATATATTCGCAATATGAATTGGGAGAGGGCGAAACATTTTCTGTCTCGTTCATTCATTCTGTCAACAAAAGTGCTGTTGAGGAAGGATATAGCATCAGAAATGGCAGCATATATCTTGACACATGCCTATACAGTGCTTTTGGCGCAGGAGTTGCAACAGAAATTGAACAAGGACAGACGCTTTCATACACAAGTGATGGAAAAATGCTCATTTCCAACATTAATCGCAAAATGGAAAACCTTTCATATATCGTGGCGACAGTGAGCGATCATATTTTGGTGATAGATGGAAGCGAAACAAGCCTTGGAGAGCTGTGTGGAAAAAACAGCACTGTTAGATTTAAGGTTTTGAAGAAAAGCTTCATATCATGCTTGTTTCTTTGAACTGTGTTTTGTAACATCATGTTTTGTTGGCATTTTCGTTTGGCAGGAACACAAATCTAAATGGCGAAATTTTTCTGTTCTTATTTTCTGCAAATTTTTCAAGCTCATGAATTTTGCTGAGGAGTGGAACGCTGCGCTGAGCTTCATTTTGCCGCCGGGGCTCTCACGCGGTTCACACAGCAAGCTCTCGAATTTCCCTTCGGGAAACGGCTTCGCCGCCGCGGCTCTCACGCGGTTCACACATATCAAAGTTATGAATTGGCGCTGCGAGGAAGTGAGAGTGTTTAAAAGTGTGGAGAGTTTCGTTCAGCATGTATTGGAGTGTAATGTTGACTGCAAATGCCATTCTCGGCTTGGTTTCACCATGATATTCATATTCATTTTTTAATGTTCTTTCTTTGAATAGGCACATTTTTGTGACGCTTTATCAAATAAAAGCTGGAATAGTTCTTAGAAGCCTTGTTTGTCCATTCATTCTGACTGATGCTCAAACTGATGAATTTGTCTGTGTATAAATGGCATGAAGAGTTTTATCAAAGAATTTAATATAGGCTGATATTCTATTTTTATAGAGGCTGTGATGACAAACATATATGACTTGGCAACTGCGCCGTATGCGAACCTCAAAAAACATCTGCCTTTTGAGCAAGCTCAAAATCCGCTGTTTTTTGGATTCGCGCACCGCAAATATGACATGTGAAAAGAGGAAGCAGTGCAAGCTCAAAACCACGTTGTGGTTTTTCGCTTAAGGCTGTCGCCGTATGCGAACCTCAAAAAACATCTGCCTTTTGAGCAAGCTCAAAGTCCGCTGTTTTTTGGATTCGCGCACTGCTTTGTGGATAAAATAATAAAATAGGAGGTTGAGGTATGCCGGAAAAAGATAAAAAAGACTTGAAGGATAAAGTTAAAAGCCAAAAGGATAAATTTGAAAAAAGTGCCGACGCAACAGACAACATCATTCATGAAGATGAAGAAAGAATGAAAGAAGTTTTGGCGGAATTTGATCGGGAAAGCAACACAAGACACTTTTCTGGAATACCCCAATATATTGTTAAATATATGCTTGTGGCATTTTCGGCTTTTGCACTCTGGATGAATGTTTTCAGCTCACTTCCTGAACAGGTGCGAAGGGCTTCTTTCATAGGCATTGTTGTTTTTATGGCATATATGCTTTATCCGGCGAAGAAAACAATGGCAAAAAGGGAAAACTATGTTCCATGGTATGACTTTGTTCTTGGAATTGTTGGGGCAGGGTGTTTCTTCTATTATGTTGTTTTTTTCAAAGAGATTGTTGCAAGAGCTGGAAGAAGCACTCAAACTGATATAATAATAGGTATTGTAGGCATACTCATACTCATGGAGATATGCCGCCGTGTTGTTGGCATACCAATTCTTGTTGTTGTTACATGTTTCATAATATATGCATTTTTTGCCGATTTCTCACTCAAAAGGATTGTTTCACATTTATACTATACAACAGAAGGCGTCATAGGAACGCCGTTGGGTGTGTGTTCAACGTTTATTGTTCTGTTTATACTTTTTGGGGCGTTTCTTGACAAGACAGGTGTTGGAAGGTTTTTCATTGAGATAGCCAACTCCATAGCTGGTGCGGCAACAGGCGGCCCGGCAAAAGTTGCTGTAATCGCCAGTGCGCTTCAAGGAATGATAAGCGGGAGTTCTGTTGCCAACACAGTTGGAAGCGGAAGCTTCACAATACCCATGATGAAAAAAACGGGCTATCCCCCTGAGTTTGCAGCAGCTGTTGAGGCGGCTGCCTCTACAGGCGGACAGATAATGCCTCCTATCATGGGCGCAGCAGCCTTTTTGATGGCCGAAATGACAGGCGTTCCATATTCAAAAATTGTCATAGCAGCTGTGCTTCCGGCCGCCTTATATTTCACAGGGATATTCCTCATGGTTCACTTTGAGGCAAAAAAATTGGGCCTTCGTGGGCTCAACAAAGAGGATATACCAGGCTTTTTCTCACTTATGTTCTCAAGGGGCTATCTCCTTTTGCCTCTTGTTGTGCTTGTATATTGCATGATGAACGGTTTCACTTCGTCAATGAGCGCTGTGTATGCCATAATCACTTCCATTTTTGTCAGCATGTTCAGAAAAGACACAAGAATGAGCTTCAAGACGTTTTTTGAAGCGCTTGAAAATGGCGCAAGAAACACAATTGGTGTTGCCGTTGCATGTTCAATTGCCGGCATAATAGTTGGCGTTGTCACGCTTACGGGACTTGGCCTGAAGCTTGCAAGCGGACTTTTGACGCTTTCGGGCGGCATAACAATCATAGCCCTTTTCTTCACAATGATTGCCTGCATAATACTTGGCATGGGAGTTCCAACAACGGCAAACTATGTCATAATGGCGACAATAACAGCCCCAATTGTAATCAAGCTTGGTGTGCCTATGCTTGCGGCGCATATGTTTGTTTTCTATTTTGGCATTGTGGCTGATATAACGCCGCCTGTGGCATTGGCGGCATATGCCGGAAGCGCCATTGCCCACAGCAATCCTTTTAAGACAGGACTCACGGCAACAAGGATTGCCATAACAGCATTTATAATTCCATATGTGTTCGCTTTCAGCCCGGATTTGCTTTTGGTTGACGGTTCCCCTGTTCAGGCTGTTGTGATACTCATAACAGCGTTCATAGGAATGCTTGGAATTTCAACAGGAATGGAAGGTTATATGAATGACCATTTGAAATTCTATGAACGCATTCTTTGTGTTGCTGGCGGCATAACGCTCATAATTCCGGGAGTGATGACAGATGTGATTGGAATTGCACTCATTGTTGTTGTGTTTATCAAGCAGCGCCTTGTCATAAAAAAGGCAGCTTGATTTGTGTTGTGGCAGTGTGTCGGGAGGTGTGGCCATGAACTATGAGGAAGATAATGAAATTGCAAAAGATATTGTCTACTTAAATGATGTTTACACAAAATTCTCCTATGACAGCGAAATTATGGAAAAGGCTTTTAACACTGTCTTTTTCAAATATAGTGGAAAGATACAAGGGTTTGAATCGGGAATGGATGTTATATCCGTTTTTGACAAAAAAACAAAAATGGCGGAATCACTGCGGAAAAATATACAGCTTGTC
Source organism: Bacillota bacterium (assembly GCA_022791155.1). GTDB lineage: Bacteria > Bacillota > Clostridia > Lachnospirales > Anaerotignaceae > JANFXS01. The sequence goes on from JAAVYN010000008.1 coordinate 26,789, forward strand.
ATAAAACGGCTTGAAATATATCAAAACAGCGGTTTTAGGGAAGAATGCCTGTATGAACACTATTTGAAAGAAGGCGTTCAGGGTGAAACGCTCAACATAAGTTTTCAGGAGGCACGAAAGATTCTGTATGAAAAAGAAGGAATGAGCGCTTCTGAAAAAAAGGAGATAGAAGAGAAATTAGACGAAGTTGAGCAGATATATGAATCTGTTGATGCCAAGAAAAATAAGTGGAACAGAATGCGCCCAATTTTGATGTGGCTCAGTGGAAAAGATGTTGACACAGGCTTGACATTTCTTGCGTTGATACAAAAAATTAATTGATGAGGTTTGAAATATGAAAAGTGTTGCAAGTTTCGCTTTGGGCTGCAAGGTGAATCAGTTTGAAAGCGAGGCGATAGCCGAGGCTTTTGCCAAAAGAGGCTATAAGATTGTATCTGTTGATGAAAAGGCCGATGTATATGTTATAAACACATGCACAGTGACGAATTTTGGTGACAAAAAAAGTCGCCAGCTCATACGGCGCGTGAAAAGGCAAAACCCCAATGCCGTTGTTGTTGCGGCGGGGTGCTATGCGCAGACTGCTGCTGAAGAAGTTAAAAAAATTGAAGGTGTCAACATCGTTTTTGGAACAAAAAACCGCGCCTCAATTGTTGACGAGGTTGAGAGATATTCAGCGGAAAATGGCATTGTTGATGCTGTGAGCGGCATAATGGAAGAAAGGGTTTTTGAACCACTTTCAGTTCACGATCTTCAAGGAAGAACGCGGGCATATATCAAAATTCAAGATGGCTGCAACCAGTTTTGTTCATATTGCATAATACCATATGCAAGAGGGCCAGTGCGAAGCCGCGCCGAGGAAGATGTTCTGAAAGAAGTGAGAGCTTTGGCCCAAAATGGCTTTAAGGAGATTGTGCTGACGGGAATACATGTGGCAAGCTATGGCAAAGAGCTTAAAACAACAAATCTTACACAAATTATAAAAAAAACAGGTGAGATTGACGGCATAGAAAGGATACGCACAAGCTCTGTTGAGCCAAACATAATCACAGAAGAATTCATGGAAGAAATGAGCCGTGTCAAAAAGCTTTGCCATCACTTTCATCTTTCGTTGCAAAGTGGCTGTGGGAAAACACTTTTGGCAATGAACAGAAAATATACGCCTGAAAAATATATGAAATCAGTGGAGATTATCAGAAAATATTGGCCCGACGCCGCAATAACAACAGACATAATTGTTGGTTTTCCAGGAGAGACTGATGAAGATTTTCAAGAAAGCTATAGCTTTGCGGAAAAAATTGGCTTTTCGAAGATCCATGTGTTTCCATATTCGCCAAAAAAAGGAACGCCAGCAGAAAAAATGCCAAACCAAATTCCAAACCATGTCAAAAGCGAGAGAAGTGCGCGGCTGATTGATTTGAGTGAGCACATGTCATCACAGTTTATAGAAAATTTTGTTGGAAAAGATATGGAAACGCTTTTTGAGCGTCGTTCTGAAAACGGGTTTTATGAGGGACACACATCTAATTATATAACAGTCATGGCAAAAAGCTGTGAAGACATAAAAAACCGCATTTTGAGTGTAAAAATCAAAAAAAATGAGGGAAGCACGGCTTTTGGCGAAATTAACTGAAATATGAGTGTTTGTTTATGTCATTAAAATTCAATTTGAGTTGCATATTTTTTTGATTTATATTATCATATTTATATTGGATTGGTTTTTAATTTGGAGAGTATTCGGAGCGTGATTTGATATGGACAAAAATTTGAATGAAACAGTGCAGTTTGACGGTTTTTCGAAAGAGCTTGACAACGAGGCAAAAAGAATAATACTATCAGTTTATGACTCCCTTAAAGAAAAAGGATACAATCCTGTTAACCAAATTGTGGGATATATACTTTCGGGCGACCCAACTTACATCACAAGCCACAACAATGCCAGAGTTCTCATACGTCGCCTTGAGCGTGATGAACTTCTGGAAGAGCTTGTTGAAAACTATATAAAAAAGAATGTATAATTTTAAGGTGTGATATTTTGCGTATTTTAGGGTTGGACTATGGTGATAAAACAATTGGCGTTGCTGTGAGCGATCCATTTGGCTGGACTGCTCAGGGCGTTGAAATTATAAAACGTGGTGGCGAAAATGAATATAAATCTTCGCTTAGACGCATTGAGGAACTCATAAATGAGTATAACGTGGAAAAAATTGTTTTGGGCTATCCACTGAATCTCAATGGCACTGTGAGCGACAGATGCGTGAAAACCGAAGAATTTAAAGAAAAAATGGAAAAACGGTTTGCAAAAGTTCCTGTCATATTGTGGGATGAGCGGCTGAGCACTGTGGCGGCCGCTGGTTTTTTGGCTGAAGCAGGGCTCAACAGCGTTAAACGCAAAAACGTGATTGACAAAATGGCTGCTGTATATATATTGCAGGGATACCTTAATTCCATAAAAGAAAAATAAGGAGATTTCAATATGTCTGAAGATGAATTTTTTGACGAATATGACACAATTATGCTCACTGATGAAGAGGGCACAGAAAAAGAATTTGCCGTTATAGACGCTTTGGAGCTTGACGGAAACAGCTATATACTTGTGGTTGAAGCCGATGTGGAAGATGATGAAGAAAGCATGGCCATGATACTTAAAAAAACAAGCGAAGACAACGATGATGTGAGCTATGAGCTTGTTGAAGATGATGATGAATTTGACAAAGTGGCAGAAATTTTTCAAAAAAACGGCGATGACTATGAAGTTAAAATTGAAGACTGATTGTTTGCAGCCTGAAATATGACTGTGTTGTTGTTTTGTGCCATGCAAATGGCAACGGGATTTTAAAACATGTTGCAGAAGGAATGTCAAGCGGATATTTGAAAAAATCATTTGAGAAGAAAATGAAAAATCAAACTTGAGTAAAATGTTTTTGCGAATTGTTCAGCGCTTTGGTGAGGCGTGTGCTGATAATGATGTTTTTGGTTAGATTTTATATATTTTCAAACTCTGTTACTTTTGTGCTATATGAATAATGAAACAATTCCAAAAACGAAAGCCATTTAGATTTTGCTGCTAACAGGTTTTTGTTTTTGGAATTGTCATTTGTCGAAAACATATTTTTGCATGAATGTTTGTTTCGATTTTATTATAAGATATGAAGAAAATATTGATTTTGATGAATCTTTATATATATAAACAGATTTTTATCATTTTTTTGTATAACTGTGGCGTTGTCACTGTTTTGGCATGGACTGCATTTTTCTGAACAGTGAAACACCGCATTGTTTTGGTTTTATCCCATTGACATGGGTTTTTTATGGTGCATATATTTTATAAGTTTTGGGATATTTAATAAAGTATGCCAAACGGAAAACTTATTTGAATGAAAAGGAGGAGTTTTTTTGGTTTCAAAGAAACCTAAGTTGAAGGTTATATCTTTGGGAGGACTGCATGAGATCGGAAAAAACATGACAGTTTTCGAGTATAACCAAGACATTATTATTGTGGACTGCGGGCTTGCGTTCCCTGAAGACGGCATGCTGGGAGTGGATCTCGTGATACCCGATATAACTTACCTTAAAAAGAATATTGACAAAATTAGAGGAATTGTGCTCACTCATGGACACGAGGATCACATAGGCGCTTTGCCATATGTTCTCAAAGAGATCAATGTGCCGGTTTTTGGCACACTTCTCACATTGGGCCTTTTGGAGAACAAGCTCAAAGAGCATGGGCTCATGGAAAGCACAACACGCCATGTTGTTGTTCCGGGAGAGTTCATAAAACTGGGACAGTTTAAGGTTGAGTTCATTCACACAAATCATTCCATTGCAGATTCTGTGGCATTGGCAATAACATCGCCGGTTGGAACGGTGATTCACACAGGCGACTTCAAAATAGACTACACACCGATTGATGGTGACATATTAAACATTCACCGCCTTGCCCAGCTTGGAAGCGAGGGTGTCCTTTTGCTCATGAGCGACAGCACAAATGCTGAAAGAAAGGGCTTTACAATGAGTGAAAAAACTGTGGGCAGTGTGTTTGACAAAATATTTGATGAAACGCCGAAAAACAGAATCATGGTTGCCACATTCTCGTCAAACATCCACAGAATACAGCAGATTGTCAACTCGGCTTACAGAACAAAAAGAAAAGTTGCAATCATTGGAAGAAGCATGGTTAATGCCGTGAAAACAAGCATGGAACTGGAATATCTTGATATTCCTCAAAACACGCTTATTGACATTTCTGAAATAAAAAATTATTCCGACGAGGAGCTTGTCATCATAACAACTGGAAGTCAGGGCGAGACAATGAGCGCTCTTTCAAGAATAGCGTCGTCAGAACACAAGCAAGTGAATGTGAAGCCAAATGACAAAATCATTATAAGCGCGTCAAGCATACCGGGGAATGAAAAAAGCATTCTCAAAGTTATAAACGAGCTCATCAAAAAGGGCGCCGACGTTGTTTATGGCGGCATAGAAGAAGTTCATGTTTCAGGCCATGCCCGGGAGGAAGAACTCAAACTCATGCTGGCTCTCACAAAACCTAAATATTTTATGCCTGTTCACGGCGAATATATTCAGCTTTCGGCTCACAAAAAACTGGCGCTTAACATGGGCATACCAAAAGAGAACATATTTCTTATGAACATAGGCGACGTTTTGGAGCTTTCTAAAAAAGGAGCCAAAATAAACGGAACAGTGCCAAGCGGACAACTCCTTGTTGACGGCCTTGGCGTTGGCGATGTTGGAAACATTGTTCTCAGAGACAGACGTCATTTGAGCGAAGACGGGCTTATGGTTGTTGTTGTCAGCATGGAAAAGGAAAGTGGCTCCATATTGGCCGGCCCAGACATAATTTCAAGAGGCTTTGTTTATGTGCGCGAAAGTGAAGATTTGATGGAAGGGGCACGAAAAGCCGTTGCTGATGCGCTTTTTGAATGCGACTTTTCGGGAAGCTCCGGCTGGAACTATATAAAGGGGCTCATCAAAGACACATTGAAGGAATATGTTTGGCAAAGCACAAAAAGAAGCCCTATGATACTTCCAATCATTATGGAAGTTTGAGAAAATTGAATTTGACTTAAAAAAGGCAGGAATGAAACCTGCCTTTTATATATGTTTTGAAAATGCTGCATTGAAATGTGCAAAAAAAAGTTTGAAAACGATTGATGAGCAACATATTTTTTTTGAAAAGAGGGGAAACATGAAAAATGTTGTGCTGAGTGCCGATGGTGACAGAATTGTATATTCCATGCCAGATGAAGCTGCTGACAATTTGGAAAAATATTGCATTGAGTTTGACGAATGGCTACACACAAGCCCTCATGCAAGTGAATATAGGCGTGGAGATGTTGTTTTTTATAACGAGGCGGATTTCATCAAATATTTGAACAAATGGGTTTTTCCAAACTGTCACTCAAAATTTGTTGAAAATTTGGGCTGGATTGACTTTGAACACAAGCTGCCAGAAAAGTATAGAGACTGTCCAAAGTTTAACTTTTGATGAAGTTTCATATGTTTTGAAAATATCAAAAAATATGCTTGCAGTGTTTGTGACGAAAATTTGAATGATGTTTTTAGAACATAGACAAAATTGCTTTTTTTGTGTATACTTAAATGAGAAAGGCGGTTTTGAAACTTGAAATCTATTGCGGAAATAAAAGAATTTCTCAACAATATAAGCGTTGCTGACATACCAGGGCAAATTGAACAGTTTGCGCGTGACGAGCGCAAGGGCGTTGAAAGCGCTGTGAAAAGTGCCATGAAAAGGTATGAAAATTATATAAATGAACAAAAGCGCATTGACAGCATTTTGGTTTATGAACGCGAGTGTTATGAAATGGGGTTTGTTCACGTTGCCGGAGTTGATGAGGTTGGCCGCGGCCCTCTTGCCGGGCCTGTTGTCACATGCGCCGTCATATTGAAAAAGGGCGAGCGGATTGAGGGCGTGAACGATTCCAAAAAGCTGTCAAAAGCCAAAAGAGAGGAATTGTATGACATAATAACTGAAAGGGCTTTGGATTTTTCAGTGGCGGCCGTTTCGCCAGAAGAAATAGACAACATAAACATATTGAAAGCAACTCACAAGGCCATGTCCGCTTCTGTCAAGGGGCTGAAAGTTAAGCCCGATTTTGTTCTTGTGGATGCGCTCACAATTGAGGGAATAGACATGAAACAAAGGGGAATTATAAAAGGCGATGAAAAAAGTTTGTCAATTGCCGCGGCAAGCATTGTGGCAAAAGTCACAAGGGATCGCATCATGGAGGAATATGACAAAATATATCCTCAATATGGCTTTGCCCGAAACGCTGGATATGGCTCGCCAGAACATATAGCCGCAATCAAAAGGTATGGAATTTTGCCGATACACAGGAGAACTTTCCTCAAAAAAATATTGATGGAGGGCGAAAGTGGGCAAATGTGAAAACAAGATGAAAGGCGATTTTGGAGAAAGGCTTGCTGCAAAGTTTCTTGAAAAAAATGGTTTTGAAATTTTGGCAACAAATTATCGCATCAGAGGCAGTGAAGTTGACATAATTGCCCGTGAGGGCGAATATACCGTTTTTGTTGAAGTGAAGCTTCGCAAAAACAGAAATTATGGAGAACCATGTGAAGCTGTTGACATAAAAAAACAACGAAAAATAATTTCGGCAGCAAACAGATACATACAGGAAAACAACATTTATGACAGTGGAATAAGGTTTGACGTGATAGAAATTGTTTGTGACAGCAATGTGATGAGGCATGTCAGAAATGCATTTGAGGTGACGGGCGATGAAACTTATTGAAAAAAATGGCGTTAAATTCTTCAGGTTTGACAATTTGGAAAACAGCGGCTTTGTTCGCCATTGTTTTTCAACAAGAGTGGGAGGCGTGAGTTTGGGAGCGCTTGAAAGCCTCAACCTTGGATATTCAAGGGGCGACAAAAGAGAAAATGTGACAGAAAACTTCAAACGCATATGTGAAGCCAATGAAATGGACTTTGAAAAAATGGTTTTTGGCAAGCAGGTTCATGGCACGGCTGTGAAAAGAGTGCGCGCTGACGAAAAGGGCTGCGGTGCCTTGTTTGAAAGCAAAATTGAAGGATATGACGGTTTTGTCACAAACGAGCCGTCTGTTGTGCTTGTCACATTTCATGCCGATTGTGTTCCTCTGTTTTTTGCTGACAGTGAAAACAGGGCTGTTGGCCTTTCCCATTCCGGCTGGAAAGGCACAGCAATGAACATGGCGGCGGCAACGGTTGAAAAAATGAAGGCTGAATTTGGAACAGATCCTCAAAAGCTGATTTGTGCCATAGGCCCAAGCATAGGAAAATGCTGTTTTGAAGTGGATTTTCCCGTTGCCGATGAATTTTTGACAAAGTTTGGTTTTGCCAGTGAATTTGTTGAAAAAAGAAAAGACGGAAAGTATATGATTGATCTTTGGGGCATAAACAAAAGACTGCTTATTGAAGCGGGGGTCAGAGAGGAAAACATTGAAGTCACGCATGAATGCACAAAGTGCAACGGAAAGCTTTTTTATTCCCACAGGGAAATGGGTGAAAAGCGTGGAAGCATGGCGGCGTTTATGTCAGTTAGGGAGTTTTAAGCTTGAAAAAGAAGGAAAACGTAATTATAAAAGTGGAAAAAGGAAGCATTGCCGAGGAACTGGGGATTGAGCCAGGAGATGTGCTTTTGGCCGTGAACGGCAAAGAGGTTGAAGACATACTGGACTATAGATTCCTTATCAATGATGAATATATTGAAATGACGATAAAAACGCGTCAAGGCGGCGAATGTGTGGCCGAGATAGAAAAGGAATATGACGAGGACATAGGCATAACATTTGAAAGCGGACTTATGGATGATGCCAAAAGCTGCCGCAACAAGTGCATATTCTGCTTTATAGACCAGCTTCCAAAAGGCATGAGAGAAACCCTCTATTTCAAAGATGACGACACACGCCTCTCATTTCTTCAAGGGAACTATTGCACGCTGACAAACATGAGCGAAAGCGACATTGACAGAATTATATACTATCATCTTTCACCAATAAACATATCTGTCCACACAACTGACATGGAATTGAGAAAACGCATGCTCAACAACAAAAACGCCGGTTTTGTGCTTGAGCACATGAAAAAATTGGCAGCAGCGGGGATAGAAATGAATTTGCAGATTGTCCTTTGCAAGGGGATTAATGACGGCGCTGTTCTTGACAAATCAATTGAGGAACTGGCCGGGTTTTATCCACAGGCAAAAAGTCTTTCGGTTGTGCCAATTGGTTTGACACGTTTTCGCGAAGGGCTTTATCCAATGGAGCCATTTGGAGCTGAAGACAGCGCAGATGTGATTGAAGCAATTGAGGGTTGGCAAAAAGTTTTTAAGCAGAAAAAAGGGAGCAATTTCGTTTTTGCCGCTGACGAGTTTTATATCAATGCCAATGCCAAATTTCCTTCATATGAAAGTTATGAAGACTTTCCGCAAATTGAAAACGGGGTTGGAATGATTTCATCAATGAAAAGAGAATTTGACGATTGCTATGCTTCTCTCGAGGGCGGAAATTTGAAAAGAAAGTTGTCGCTTGCAACAGGCACGGCGGCATTTGAGTTCATAAAAGGGCTTGCATTGAAAATTGAAAAAAAATTTCCAATGGTTGAAATCAATGTTTTTCCTGTTGAAAATGAGTTTTTTGGCGGAAAAATTTCGGTTTCTGGTCTGCTTTGCGGGCGCGACATTATAAACAGCCTTAAAGGGCATGACTTGGGTGAATTCCTTTGCCTTCCGCAAAATCTTCTCCGAAATGGTGAAGATGTGCTTCTTGACGACATAACAGTTGGTGACATTGAAAGAGAACTTAACATAAAAGTTAGAATCACCGGAAACAGTGGTGAAGACTTCATTAAAACAATATTGAATTGACGGAGGACAAAAAACATGAGCAAACCGATTGTCGCGGTTGTTGGGCGGCCAAATGTTGGCAAAAGCACGTTGTTTAACAAATTGGCTGGCGAAAGAATTTCGATTGTTCAGGACAAACCGGGAGTCACAAGGGACAGAATTTATGCTGACGTTGAGTGGCTGGGGCGAAAATTCACGCTTATTGACACAGGAGGCATGGAGCCTGACACCGAGGATATAATATTGAGACAGATACTTCAGCAAGCTGAAATAGCCATTGAAACAGCAGATGTCATAATTTTTGTTTGTGACATAAAGCAAGGCGTGACAGACGGCGATGCACAGGTGGCAAACATACTTCGCCGGACAAAAAAGCCTGTTGTTTTGGCCATTAACAAGGTTGACAACATGCGCCATGAAAATTTGGATGTTTATGAATTTTATAGTTTGGGGATTGGAGAGCCAATTCCAGTTTCGGCCGGACAAATGCTTGGCCTGGGAGATCTCCTTGACGCTGTGACGGGACAGTTTCCGCCAGAAAGTGACAGCGATGATGACGATGAGGCGATAAAGGTTGCAATCATTGGAAAGCCGAATGTTGGAAAATCCTCATTGATAAACAGAATATTGGGACAAGAACGGCTCATTGTGAGCAACATACCAGGCACCACAAGAGACGCTGTGGATTCGCCAATTGAGGTTGACGGGCAAAAATATATATTTATTGACACAGCTGGAATGAGAAGAAAAAGCAAAATCAAAGAGGACATTGAACGTTTCAGCATAATTCGTGCTGTTTCGGCCGTGGAAAGATGCGATGTTGCGATTCTTGTGATTGATGCGGGCGAGGGGATAACAGAGCAGGATGCCAAAATAGCCGGAATTGCTCATGAAAGAGGGAAAGCCGCCATTGTGGCCGTGAACAAATGGGATTATATAGAAAAAGATGACAAAACAATGAACAAATTTCTGCGTGACATTGGAAATGAGCTGTCTTATATGCCATATGCTCCCAAAGTTTTTATATCAGCAAAAACAGGGCAGCGCGTGATGAAGATGATTGAAACAATAAAAACCGTTCATGAAAATCATGCGTTGAGAATCAGCACAGGCATGCTCAATGACGTTCTCATTGAAGCAACAGCCATGCAGCAGCCTCCAAGCGACAAAGGAAAACAGCTTCGCATATATTATGTGACTCAAGTGAGCGTGAAACCGCCAACATTTGTGCTTTTTGTGAATGACAGGGAACTGCTTCACTTTAGCTATAGGCGGTATATCGAAAATCAATTCAGACAGGCATTTGGGTTTGTGGGCACGCCAATCCACTTCATTGTCAGGGAAAGGAACGAAAAAAGCTGAATGTACAGAATAATTTGTCTTGCTGTTGGATATTTTGTTGGCTGCATACAATCGGCATACTTTGTTGGGCGGTTTATGCATGTTGACATAAGAGAGCACGGAAGCGGCAATTTGGGCACAACAAATGCCATGAGAGTTCTTGGCAAAAAAGCGGGAGCGATAACTTTTATATGTGACATACTTAAATCAATAGTTCCTTTCATCATTTGCTGCAATGTGCTTGATGGAAATGCCATGGCTGGTGTTTATGCAAGTTTTGGGGCGGTTCTTGGCCATGATTTTCCGTTCTATTTGAAATTTAGAGGAGGCAAGGGAATTGCAGCCACTGTTGGAATGGTTTTGGCAATGGCTGTGTCTGTGAACCCTCTTATTGCCGCCATTACATACGCTGTTGGAATTGTGGCAATTGTTGCAACAAACACCATTTCGGCTGGTTCAATGGTGTTTTCAATTGCCATTCCCATAGCGTGCATTGTTGTTGGAGAACCATGGGAAATGACGGCTGTTACGGCAGTTATGTGCGTTTTGGCGTTGTATAAACACAGGTCAAACGCCGGAAGGCTCATGTCTGGAACAGAAAACAAATTTATAAAAAAGAAGAATTAGGAGGTTTTGACATGAAGAATGTGGCGGTTGTTGGCTCTGGAAGCTGGGGAACGGCTTTGGCTGTCATGCTTGACAGATATGGACACAAAGTTACAATATGGTCATGGCGTGAAGAAGAAGCGCAGGCCATAAGAAAATATAGAGAACACCGTGAATTTTTGCCATCAGTTGAAATCAGTGAAAGCATCAGCATTGAAACGTCTCCCCAAAAGGCTGTGGAAAATGCCGACATTATTATATCGGCTGTTCCGTCAAAATTTGTGAGAGTTAACATGGAGAAGTTTTCGCCATATCTGAATGAAAACCATGTGATTGTGAATGTGGCCAAGGGCCTTGAGGATCACAGCCTTTTGAGACTTTCAGAAGTCATAGAACAATGCGTGCCGCAATGCCGTGTTTGCACGCTTGTTGGGCCAAGCCATGCTGAGGAAGTTGCAAGGGACATTCCAACAGCATGCACTGTTTCATGCAGAGACATGGAAGTTGCAAAAATGATTCAACATGAGTTTATGAACAAAAACTTCCGGCTGTATACAAATGATGACATGATTGGCATGGAATTGGGCGCGGCGCTCAAAAACGTCATAGCACTTGCGGCTGGAATGAGCGATGGACTGGGCTTTGGAGACAACACAAAAGCGGCGCTCATGACAAGGGGGCTTGTGGAGATCAGCCGCCTTGGAATTGCAATGGGGGGCAAGGCCGAAACGTTCATGGGTCTTTCAGGAGTTGGCGACTTGATTGTGACATGCACAAGCATGCATTCAAGAAACAGGCGCGCTGGAATCATGCTTGGCGAGGGCAAAAGCCTTGAGGACACACTGAAGGAAGTTCACATGGTTGTTGAGGGCGTGAACACAGCAAAAGCAGCATACGAACTTTCTGTCAAATATGGCGCCGACATGCCTATAATCAAAAAAATAAACGAAGTTCTTTTTGAAGGGAAAAACGCACGTGAAGCCGTTATGGAGCTTATGATGAGAGTTGGAAAGAATGAAAGCATAGAAAATTAGATGTCAAATTGAAGCCGGAATCTCATGGATTGTGGCTGTGGGGTTTCGGCTTGATTTTGAGATATGCCGCGAATATTCATAAATATTTAATTGACTGATTGTTTTTGGGGTAATATAATTAGAGACACATTTTTATTTTAAGGAGAAAAATATGAAGAAATTTTTGATCGCGGTTATAACGGCAATAAGCGTTATGGCGTTTTTGCCTTTTAATATATTTGCAGCTGACAAAGAGATAAAAATTTTGGTTGACGGAGAAAGCATTGACATTCCCGCTGAATATGGAAAGCCATACAACGATGAACACAGGCGCATGCAAATTCCAATGCGATATATACTTGAGGCATGTGGCTGCAGTGTGGTTTGGGATGAGAGTTCACAAACAGCCAAAGTTCATTCTGAAAATGGCGATGTGGAAATCAAATTGGGCTCCAACGAGTTGAAAACCTCAAATGGAACTGTGCTGATGGACACAACAGCCTCAATCAATGCCGACGGAAGAATTTACATACCAATCAGGCATGTTTTGGAAGCCCTGAATTTTGAAATATTGTGGAAATCTAATGTGGATTGTGACACAATATCTATAATAACAGGAAACAAAAATGTTAAACATGCCATGACGCCAAATGAAATTTCCAAAAAAGCCTCAGGAGCTGTGTTTTATATGGAAGTTTTTCAAGGTGAAACGCTGACAGGAACAGGAAGCGGATTTTTTATCGATCCAAACGGAATTGCCGTGACAAATTATCACGTCATTGAAAACACAACATCGGCTGTTGTCACATTGACAGACGGAAGCCAGCATAAAGTTGAAAACATATTATATTATAACAAAGAAGAAGATGTGGCTGTTTTGGAGATTTTGCCAAAAACAAATGACTTGGGCGAAAAAGTGGCTTTTCCGTTTCTTGAAACGTCAAATTCTGAATATGTTGAAAACGGCGACAAAATTTATGCAATAGGGAGCCCTCAGGGATTGCAAAATTCTATAACTGATGGAATTGTAAGCAACAAGCAGCGCATTGGCGACAGCGGCAATTTGTATATTCAAATTTCGGCGCCAATTTCTTCAGGAAGCAGCGGAGGGGCGCTGCTGAACGAATATGCTCAGGTCATTGGAATAACAAGTGCCACAATACAAAACGGGCAGAACTTGAATTTGGCTGTTCCAATCAACCGTGTCACAGATGGCCTTGAAAATGCCAGCAGAATCCCTTATGAAGCTGTTTTTGAGAAAGAGTTTAAGAGATCTCTTGAATATAATGCGAAGCTTGGCGAAAAACTTTGGGAAGAATCTGAAAGTGACATGGGTTACAGCCTGAATTATATTGACAGCGGCGACACATTTATTGGCACATTTGAGGAATATGATGATATGGACTTTTACAGATTTTATGTTCCCGTTCCTGTGTATGCAACAATCACTGGAGGGGCGCTTTTTGAAGCTTCAAATGATGCCGCGGCTGACGCAAAGGTCAAAGAGTCGTTTATATTTACAATAAACAAATCGGTTGATCAGCCATATATGCTTGGAAGCATGTTTTCGGATGAAAAGGGCAATGTTTTTATGATTGCCAACAAAAAATATCTTGAACAGGGCGAATATTACATAGCTGTTTTTCAATCAATTGACAACAGTTTGGCATGGAAAGACAAAAATTATTTCATATATATGGTGCTTGAAACAGCAGAATGAATGACAAGGGTGCTTGTGTGAAAAGCGCCCTTTTTTGTATGCACAAAATGACAAAAACGTGTGTTTGTGATGATTTTTGCCTTGTTGAAAAATTTGTGCATGGCTAAACATTTTTGACAGTGGGGTTGAACTTTCATGTTTTTGCTTCACAGCATAAAAAAATAGCTGTTCAAAACAGCTATTTACAGCTTATCATATTTTTTTATGAAACAAACACCCAATGTTCCGGGGCCTGTGTGTGATGAGATTGTGGCGCCAATTAGAAAGCAATTTTCAAATTTGGCGTTTGGCAAAATGGATTTTATTTCGTTTTCAAAAATTGGGACTTCTTCAGGCGTGTTTGTATATCCGATTTTAAAAGAATAGTCTTCAGGGTTTTGTGTGTTTTTATTGAAATAATCCAATGTTATCTCGGCCAGTTTTTTTATTCCATTTTTGCGGCTTCTTGAAACGCCAGCAATGTTGATCTCTCCATTTTTAAGCTCAATTAGAGGCTTAATTTTCAGTATTCCGCCTGAAAGAGAAACAAGCTTCCCTATTCTTCCGCCTTTTTGCAAATGAGAAAGTCCGCCAACCATGAACATTATGCGGCCAGTTGGTATTAACCGGAGGCAGAAATTGTATGCTTCGCGTGCGTCAAGGCCATTGTCTCTCATTCTGACAGCCTCGCTCACAAGCAAGTCTTGAGCCCCTGTTGCAAGCATTGAATTGAGCACATATATTTTTGAGTCTTTATATTTTTCTTCAAGAATTTCGCGCGCAGCATGAGCCGATTGAACAGAGCCGCTGAGCGTGTTTGTGATTGTGAAGCAAAGCACGTCAGCCCCGCTTTCAAGAGCAGGTGTGAATGCATCGATATAATCCTGAACTGACGGCAACGATGTTTTTGGAAACATGTTTTTGTTTATGAATGCGTCGTAATACTCATTCAATGTGAGCTCAAAAAGTTCTTTTTGATATTTTTCGTTTCCAATTGAAACATAAAACGGAATTATGCCAATGTTGTTTTTTTGAGCTGTTTCAAGGGGAATGTCGCTGGCCCCATCGCTGAAAATTTGAAATGTCCGCATATGACGCCTCCTTACAATGTTGATACAGCGAATTGTCGTTTTTAAAACTATGTTTTATTATTACAATAATCTATCATTTTTCAGCCGTTATGTCAATATGCCTTGCATGGTTTAGTTAAAAAACAATGAATTTTTATTTTGATATATGGCAATATATAACATTGACATATATGATTAAAATTAGTATAATAAAAAATTTACTTTTATTTATTTTTATTTTTTGTTATAATAATAATGCAATATATGTAAAAAAAGCGGCTTAAAGCGGCTTTCAAAGAAGTTTGTAGGGAGATATATCTTTTGGTGAGAGGGGCGTGGTTTAGTTGTTTAAGGTTGGAGACAGAATTGTATACCCAATGTATGGAGCCGGTGTTGTGTCTGACATTGAAAAAGCGGGAGTTGAAAGTCATTATATAATCAAAATCCCTAAGGGGAACTTGAAAATTAAAGTTGCAGCTTCAAAAACAGACAAAATTGGAGTTCGACCTGTTTCAGACGAAAGCACAATTATAAATGCATTGGAAACAGTTTCAAACATGCCTGTGACAATACAGACAAACTGGAATGTGCGTTATAAAGAAAACCTTGAAAAAATCAAAGGGGGCCGTCTCTGCGACGTTGTTGAGGTTGCCAGAAATCTCATGCTCCGAGAGAGGGAAAGGGGCCTTTCCAGCGCTGAGAAAAAAATGCTCAACAGCGCAAAACAAATTGTTGTGAGCGAAATTGCTTTTGCAAAAGAAATTGATTTTCAATTTGCTGAAGATTTTCTTTCAAAAAAACTTTTATAATTGAAAAATTTTGGTAAATAGCCTATAATGAACTCAATATAGCCATTAACTTGTTTTATGCATACGGTGAGAGAAAACTTTGTTTGTCACGGCCGTTTAAGGCTGAAAAAATTTGATGTTTTTCATCAGTTTTTATGCCTGCAAAATTTATGAACTTGGCTTTTGAGGGAGGATTGGCAGTGCTTAAACGGGGAATAGAATTTATTTTGACTATGGCATTTACTGCTTTGTGTTGCTTCTTGTTTAATTTGATTTATATGGGTAATGCCATAAAACTTAAGGAGATTGTTCCGCAATATGCATGTTTGATTGCAGGAGTTGTCTTTGGCATAATTTTCTTTTTTGTGTTTGCTCACATGATAAGCAGCGCCATATTGGCCCAAATGGAAAAAGCTGAAACAAAACTTGTCAAAATGAGCATTAAAGATCTGCTGACATGTTTTTTTGGAATTGTGATGGGACTTGCCATAGCCAACTTGATTGGCATGGCTGTGAGCGGCTATGGCTTTATAGGAACGAGCATTACAGTGCTTCTCAACATAACATTTGGATATTTGGGATTTAAGGTGGCAAGGCGGAAGAAAGATGAAATTGGCGGAATTGGAAGCATTGTTGAGGGACTGAGGGAAAACGTCAAAATCAAAAACAGCACAAGCGGAAGGCCAAAAATTCTTGACACAAGTGTTATAATTGACGGGCGCATACTTGACATATTGAAAACAGGTTTCATTGAAGGAAAAATTATAATTCCGAACTTTGTGCTTGAGGAGCTTAGGCATATAGCCGATTCGGCTGATTCTCTGAAAAGGAACAGGGGCCGCCGCGGCCTTGACATATTGAATGAAATTCAAAAACAAACGGCTGTTAACGTGGAGATTGTTGATTTTTCCACAAAAGAAGTTCTTGAAGTTGACAGCAAGCTTTTGAAAATGGCTGAAAAAATTGATGCTTTTGTTGTCACAAATGATTTTAATTTGAACAAAGTTGCAGAATTTCAAGGTGTTCGCGTGCTCAATATAAACGAACTGAGCAATGCCATAAAGCCGGTTGTCCTTCCGGGAGAGGAGATGCAAGTCACTGTCATAAAGTCTGGAAAGGAACAGGGACAGGGCGTTGCATATTTGAACGATGGAACAATGATTGTTGTTGAGGGCGGCAACAAATATATTGGGGAGCTGATAAATGTTGTTGTGACAAGCGTTTTGCAGACAGCAGCCGGAAGAATGATATTTACAAAGAAAAAAGACTGAAATATTTTTTTTGAGACATAAATTGACATTGGTCATATTTTCGTTTTTTGTGAGGTGTTTGAAAAATGGTTGCATGTGGAGCCGTGATTGTGGCAGCAGGCCGGGGAACACGCATGGGAACGGACATTGCAAAACAGTTTTTGACGGTTGGCGGCGTTGAGATCATAGCACGAACTGTTGAAAAATTTGAAAAGACAAATTTGATTGGCGAAATTGTTGTTGTTGTTTCTGAAAGCGATTTGAAGCTTTGTGAAGATATTTCAAAAAAATATAAGTGGAAAAAAACTGTTGTTTGCCGTGGAGGGAATGAGAGAACGGAATCTGTGCAAAATGGCCTTTTGGCGTTGAGCGATGATGTTGAAATTGTTCTTATACACGATGGTGTTAGACCGTTTGTGACCGAAAATGAAATTGTCAGTGTCATAAACAAAACTGCTGAAACGGGGGCGTGTGTTTTGGCTGTTCCTGTTAAAGACACAATAAAGATATGTTCAAATGAAAATATGGTTGTTTCAACGCCGGAAAGAAGCTCTCTTTGGGCAATGCAGACGCCTCAGGGATTTAATTTCAGGGCAATAAAAAAGGCTTATGCATGTTTGAAAGAAGGCACAGCCGTCACAGACGACGCCATGGTTATGGAGCTTGCCGGATATAATGTGAGCATTGTTAAGGGAAGCTATAGGAACATAAAAATCACAACTTTGGAAGACTTAATTTTTGGAGAAGCCATGTTGAGGGAAGAGAATATATGAAAAAAGTTGACATTTACACCGATGGAGCGTGTTCTGGCAATCCTGGGAAGGGCGGATATGGAGTTGTTCTTTTGTATAAGGGGCACAGGCGTGAGATTTCAGAGGGCTTTGTTTTGACAACAAACAACCGCATGGAAATTATGGCTGTCATAAAGGGGCTTGAGGCGCTTAAAGAGAAATGTGAAGTGACTCTTTTCAGCGATTCTAAATATGTTGTGGATGCCGTTGAAAAGGGTTGGGCCGAAAAATGGGAAAAAAACGGCTGGAAAAAAAGCTCAAAGGAAAAGGCGCTGAACATTGATCTTTGGAAAAGGCTTCTTGCCCTTTTGAGGTTTCACAGCGTGAAATTTGTTTGGGTTAAGGGCCATGCCGACAATGTTGAGAACGAAAAGTGCGATGAATTGGCAAGAACAGCAATTATATCGGGCAATTTGAAGGAAGATGTTGGATATAAAGCATAATTGTATGTTAATTTTAACCATAATTGAGAATATTTTTGTTGACACTACCTGTCAAGTGTGATATTATCGTGATTGTCACACGACACAGTTTATTTTTGTTTAAGTGCTAGGAGGATTTTCAATGAAAAAAGGTACAGTAAAATGGTTTAACGCTGAGAAAGGCTTCGGATTTATCTCCGTTGAGGGCGAAGACGACGTGTTCGTACATTTCTCCGCTATTCAGGCAGACGGCTACAAAACTCTTGAAGAAGGACAGGCCGTAGAATTTGAGGTTGTTCAAGGAGCCAAAGGACCACAGGCAGCTAACGTAGTGCGTGCTTAATCATTTTGAGATATAATCAACTGTACATTTTTAATTGCATTTGATATATATAAAGATAAAGGATTTGGCAACACCCTTTGCAACAAAGCAATACGCGGTGCTACTGTAAAAAACCGGATTTTCCGTCTTAATTTTAGGACTCGGAAATCCGGGTTTTTTTGTGTTTTCGACATTCAAGTTGAGGGTTGAACAACAATTGATTGTCATGTTTTGGAGTAGAAAAACCACTGCAAATGATGCTTCAACCACTTTTTTGCAAAGTTTTTATTGTTATATAAATATGGCTGTGATAAAATAACAAAGTTAGGGAATTAATAGATAAGTAAGCATGAGACAGGGAGTTTGAAACGATGAGAATTAAAAGAGAAGACGTCCGCAACGTAGCTATCATAGCCCATGTTGACCATGGCAAGACAACACTTGTGGACGAATTGTTGAAACAAAGTGGAACTTTCCGTTCAAATCAGAATGTTCAGGAAAGAGTTATGGACTCAGGCGACATTGAAAGAGAACGTGGAATAACAATATTGTCGAAAAATACGTCAGTGCATTATAACGACATTAAAATAAACATTGTGGACACACCGGGCCATGCAGACTTTGGCGGCGAAGTTGAACGCGTGCTCAAAATGGTGAACGGTGTTGTGTTGGTTGTTGATGCTTTTGAAGGCCCCATGCCTCAGACAAAATTTGTGCTCAAAAAAGCGTTGGAGCTTGACTTGCCTGTTGTTGTGTGTGTCAACAAAATTGACAGGCCGGAGGCGCGCTGCCAGGAAGTTATTGATGAGGTTTTGGAGCTTTTTATGGAGCTTGACGCCAACGATGAACAGTTGGATTCGCCGTTTGTTTTTGCATCAGCAAGACAGGGAACGGCTTCACTTTCTCCAGACGGCCAAAATGGTGACATGAAATGCCTTTTTGAAACAATAATAGAACATATTCCGGCGCCAATGGGGGATCCGGACGCTTCTTTACAAACGCTTATAACAACAATTGATTACAACGAATATGTTGGAAGAATTGGTGTTGGAAAAATAGAAAATGGAACAATGCACGTGAATGATGAATGTGTGATTGTGAACATACACAATCCGCAGTTCAGCCAGAAAGTTAAAATAAGCAAGCTTTATGTTTTTGAGGGCTTGCAGAGAACGGAGGTTAAAGAGGCGTCTGTGGGCGATGTTGTGGCTGTCAGCGGAATTTCTGACATACGCATAGGCGACACAATATGTTCTGTTGAAAAACCGGAGCCGCTTGACTTTGTCAAAATATCGGAGCCGACAATATCGATGAATTTTTCTGTTAACGACAGCCCGTTTGCCGGCACAGAAGGAAAGTTTGTCACAAGCCGCCATTTGAGAGAAAGACTGTATAAAGAGCTTAACACAGACGTGAGCCTTAGAGTTGAGGAGACAGACTCCACAGAATCATTCAAAGTTTCGGGCCGTGGAGAACTTCACCTTTCTATATTGATTGAAACAATGCGCCGTGAGGGCTATGAATTTCAAGTTTCAAAAGCGCAGGTGCTTTACAGAGAGATTGACGGCGAGAAGTGCGAACCAATTGAAACGGTGACAATTGATGTTCCAGAGGAATTTGTTGGAAATGTCATTGAAAAATTGGGAAGCCGCAAAGGCGAAATGACTGACATGCACCCTTCGCAGGGAGGATATACACGGCTTGTGTTCTCCATACCAGCGCGCGGACTTATAGGATATAGAAATGAGTTTTTGACAGACACAAAAGGAAATGGAATTATGAACTCCATATTTGATGGATATGAGCCTTATCGTGGCGAGATCCCTGTGCGTTCACAGGGTTCGTTGATTGCTTTTGAAAGCGGGGAATCTGTGGCATATGGCCTTTACAATGCGCAGGAAAGGGGCGACTTGTTTATAGGGGCTGGTGTCAAAGTTTATGCCGGAATGATAGTCGGAAGAAACTCGCGCGGCGATGACATGGAAGTTAATGTGTGCAAGAAAAAACAGCTGACAAACATGAGATCTTCGGGCGCTGATGACGCGCTGAAACTGACGCCATATATTGAAATGAGTTTGGAACAGTGCCTTGAGTTCATTGCCGATGATGAGCTTGTGGAAATTACGCCAGTGAATTTGAGAATGCGGAAAAAGATACTTGACTCGCAGGCACGCAAAAAGGCGCGCAACAGAGCAAACAACGTGACAGGCTGAAACAAAAGATAAGAACGTACAAACTTGGCTGTGCAAGGCTTGCGGCATATTCAGAGGTGCTTAAATGGGCGGAAAAAAGGAAAGCGGTTCTTTCGTGAAACAGGCAGCAATATTGGCAAGTGCCGGTTTATTGGTGAGGTTTATGGGCTTTTTATATAGACTGCCAATGACGGCGCTTATTGGCGACAGCGGAAATGCCATTTATGGTGCCGGCTATCAGGTGTATAACTTTCTGCTTATATTGTCATCGGCGGGGCTTCCGGCTGCAATTGGCAAAATGGTTTCTGAAAGGCTTGCGCTCAAGCAGTTTAGAAATGCTCACCGTGTTTTTGTTGTTTCAATGACACTTTGTGCATCGGTGAGTTTTATACTGATGATTTTGCTGATAATATTTGCCAAAGATGTTGCGGTTAAGATATGCAGAATACCAGAGGCATATTATACACTTTTGACATTGGCGCCAACAATTTTTATTGTTGGAGTGATGTCAGTTTTCCGTGGATATTTTCAAGGCATGAACGACATGACGCCAACAGCGTTGAGCCAAGTTGTTGAACAGCTTTTTAACGCCGTTTTCAGCGTTCTTCTTGCATGGCTTCTTGTCAAAAAAGGTGTGGCATATGGAGCAGCCGGCGGAACAGCCGCCACAGGCATAGGAGCGCTTGCAGGGCTTGTTGTTGTGGCATCTGTATATATTATGATAAAGCCGTCAATTGCGGCCGCGCTTAGACGCAACAGACGGCGCAGAAAGACTCGTGTTGAAAGTGTTGGGAGGATAACAAAAATATTGCTTTCAACAGCCATTCCAATTATAATTGGCACAGCGATTTACTCAATCACAAACCTTGCCGACATGAGCATGGTTATGGACAGACTTCTTGCCTCTAAAGCATTCACTGAGGATGAAGCAACAGCGCTTTATGGACAGCTTCAAGGGAAATATGTTGTTTTGACAACACTTCCTGTGGCCATATCAACATCAATGGCGACAGCAGCTGTTCCCAACATTGCCGCATCAGTGGCGCTTCGCGACAGGCGCGCTGTTGAGAGAAAAATAAATATGGCAATCAAAATTGCCATGGTCATATCAATTCCGGCGGCAGTTGGAATGGGTGTTTTGGCACATCAGATAATGCATATGCTTTTTCCAACAGCTCCTGACGGCGGCGAACTGCTGACAATTGGCTCAATTTCAATCATATTTTTGGCTTTGAGCCAGATTGTGACAGGAACGCTTCAGGGCATAGGCAAAGTCAAAGTTCCGGCCATAAATGCAGCTTTTGGCGCTGTTGTGAAAATTATATTGAATTATATACTCATTGTGATTCCAGAGATAAATGTGAAAGGGGCTGTAATATCAACAATATTTTGTTATGTTATAGCATCACTTTTGAACCTTGTGGCGCTTATAAGAGAGGCGAAGTTCACGCCAGATTTGGTTGGCGCGCTCATAAAGCCGGCAGCGGCCTCATTTGTTATGGGCATATGTTGTTATTTTTCATATAAATTATTTGATTTTGTGAAATTTGGAAACACCCCTTCAACAATTTTGGCAATATTGATAAGCGTTGCTGTGTATTCAGTTGTTTTGCTTTTGATGAAAGGGCTTTCAAAAAGCGAAATTTTGGCCATGCCGGCCGGAAGCAAAATTGTGAGGGTTTTGGGAAGATTTGGCCTCATTTGAAGGCCGGTGAAAAAAGCGTTTGCTGGCATCATATTTTTGCAGAATGTGTTTGTGATGTATAATAAATAGCAACGAACAAGCGCCTCGGCTTCGGAGAGGCGCTTGTTTTTGAATTTATGATTCTGTGACATAAAAAGCTGGAATTGTTTTCGCATGGTTGAAAATGCTGTTTTAAGTTTGCTTTTTAATGAATACATACATTTCATGTTTGTGTATGTTTGAAATGCTTTTGGCATTTTTTGAAGAAGTCAATTCAAAAAATCAGTTTTGCAAAAGCTGTTGTGTCATGAATTTCATTTTGTGCCAAAATTTGCATGGAATCATTTTCGTGGGGGTATTATTTCTATCCAGTAGTTGTCGGGATCGCTTATAAAATAAATTCCCATATCATGGTTTTCAAAGCATATGCAGCCCATTTCCTTATGCTTTTTGTAAGCGGCATCAAAGTCTTCTGCTTCAAGCGCCAAATGGAACTCATTTTCGCCAAGGTTATATGGCTCGCTTCTGTCTCTAAGCCATGTGAGTTCCAATGTGAACCCGGTTTTCCCATCGCCAAGATAGACAAGTGTCCATTCACCTTCATTTGGGCTTGTTTTGCGGCGAACTTCTTTTAGTCCCAAAGCTTGTTCATAGAATTTGAGGCTTTTTTCTAAATCCAAAACGTTGTAGTTGAAGTGATTAAATTTGAACATGATATTCCTCCAGTGTGTTTTGAAATTTTGTGTGGAAATTTTTTAATGACTGTGACAGCCGCATTCATGGCTGTCGTGGTTGTGGTCGCATTCACAGTTTTCATTGGTGTGTTTGAACAGGCCGTTTTCGCTGAAAAGTGTTCCGGCTTTTTCAAACATAAGCAGTTTTTGCAGTGGCGAGGCGTTAAAAACGCAGTTTTTAATATATTCCATAAGCTCATTTTTGTCCATGGCAATTGGGAGGCTTGAAAAAAGCATGCGCATTGCATGTTTTCTCATATAAAATGGAAGGCCGGAATAATATTCACGCATGAAATTGACAAAATTGCTGAATGCAGTTTTTTTGGTTTCTGTTTTGATTGAAGCGGGAACATTGTTAATTTCGAAATTGAATATTTCATCGCCTATTTTGCAATAGAACTCATTGCGCACAAAACTTTCAACAGAAAGAGCTTTTTTGGCATTTTCATCAGCCTCAGCAAATGAACAGGGTTTTTTCAAAATTGAAATTATGTTTTCGTTTATGTCATTTGCTCTGTCCAAAACGGGTTCAACATATTCTTCAATGCGCTTTTTGACTGTTTCAAGAAATATGCCGCCGTCAGGTGTTTCAATCATTTCACAAACTTTGTTATATATATCTTTGTGGCCCCAATTTGTTTCTGTCAGCTCATCAAATGAGAACGTGAGATAGCAAATTATTATAAGCGAGTTTGCGGCGCTGAGAATTTCTTGACAATAATCCTCAATGTCGATGAGGCTGTCGAAAATTTCATCCATTTCTGTGTGCATGTCTTCAAGCTCACTGTCATTCAAATTTGAAAATTTTGTGTTCAGCTTCTCTGAAAGAGCAATTGATATTTCAGGGAAATATTTTCCATAGTCCGGTGACGAACCAGGAGCACAAACTGACTTTATTATCTCTAAAAAACAGCTGACAGATGTTTCATTTTCATCTGAAAAAGCCGTTTCAAGGCTTTTGCTTGTCAAGTCGAAAAACCTGTCTTTTGTCATGCTGAGCGGGAAACATTCAAAAAGCTTTGTTTTGGTGTTTTTTTGTTCCGCAATGTCAGGTGAGCTTTCAAGAAAATCAATGCAATCATGAAAAAACAATGACGTGTCAATGCTTTCGGCATTTTCGTCAGAGCGCTTGAGCTCACGCAGACAGCATTCATCGCCAAGAGCTGATGAAATCACGGCAAACTGGCGGTTATATGCATAAATCTCTTTGTATATTGAAATTATTTTGTTTTTTATGTTTGTGGCGCTTTCAAGGGCGGCGGCCTTTTTTGCGGAATCACCAATGCTTTCTTTAAGATTGGCGGTGAGTGAGTGTATGCTTTTTTTGAGAGCTTTTATGTCATCATCGACAGTATATTTCTTGTCAAAAGAGCTTTCTTCCATGTCCTCACAGCAGTTCAGAAGAAGCAAAAGGAGACTGGCAACAGCGCAGTTATATGTGTAGTCACTGGCAAGTGCCGCCAAGTTTTTTATGTTTTTATCAGCAGACATGAATTCCTCCTGTCAAAACGGGTTTTCCGTTTGTATGAATATTTTTTGTTTTGCAAAAATGGCTTAAACAACATTATAGTTCAAATCTTTTTTGATAACAATACTTTACAGCTTATTTTTGTGGGAGTATAATCATTTGTCAAATGTTTGTGAGCGAAAGTGGCGTGAAAAAAAACAAGCTGAGAGGTGAGAAAATGTGGAATATTCCAATGTTAGAACAGGGATTTTTATAGAAAGGCCAAACCGTTTTTTGGCCAAGGTTGAAATTGACGGGAAAAAGGAAATTGTTCATGTCAAAAACACGGGAAGGTGCCATGAGCTTTTTGTGAATGGCGCTGATGTCATATTGGAAAAAAGCGACAATTCTGCAAGAAAAACGGA
This sequence comes from Bacillota bacterium, assembly GCA_022791155.1. Lineage (GTDB taxonomy): Bacteria > Bacillota > Clostridia > Lachnospirales > Anaerotignaceae > JANFXS01. Next base: position 51,452 of record JAAVYN010000008.1, read on the forward strand.
ATATTCACTTATTGCTGTATACAAAAATGGAAGAATTTTCAATGTTGACTCACAAGCGCCAAACAACGTTGCGGCAGAGGCGTTGGCTGGTGGAAAAATTGATGAAATTGGAAGCGTTGATTATATAAAAAGAGAAAAAGTGTTTGGTGAGAGCCGTTTTGATGTATATTTTGAAAGAGGCATCAAAAAAGGCTTTGTTGAAGTCAAGGGAGTCACTCTTGAAAAAGACGGTGTGGCAATGTTTCCTGATGCACCAACGCAAAGAGGAACAAAGCACATCAATGGACTGATTGAAGCGGCAGAAAGGGGATATGAAGCGGGAATTTTGTTTGTTGTTCAAACAGGCGGCATATATAAATTTGTTCCAAATTTCAATGCCGATCCAGATTTTTGCAAGGCGCTCAAAAAAGCCTCAGAACATAATGTTAAAATAATGGCTTATGGCTGTGATGTGAGCACATGTGGGATAGAAATTGCTTATAAAATTGATGTTGAACTTTGTCAATGAAAGAATATGTTCAATTTTGAAAAATGCACAACCAAACTTTGGCATGTTGCAAAAGCTCTATGACAACAGTTTGACACTGCGGCGGTTCATCTCGATTATGCCCTCATTTTTAAGGTTTTTGATCTCGCGCATCATGGCACTGCGGTCTGTGCATATGTAATCAGCCAATGCTGTGACTGAAAATGGAAGCTCGAAAGAATTTTTGCCGTGGGCTGAAGCTGTCAAATTAAAATAGCACATGAGCTTTCCGCGTATTGTGCGCTGGCTTAAAACTTCAACACGCCCGCTCATGAGAAGCAGCTTTTCAGAAATCATTCTAAAAAGGTTGCGAACCAAAAGTGTGTGATGAAAGCATGCGTTTTGACAGCGTTTTGTTATATATTCATAGTCCAAAAAAAGCACTGAGCAGTCATTTTGGCACGCAACAAATATGCTGTCTTTTGAGCCACTGGAAAAAGCAAGTGTCTCGCCAAAAATGTTCCCTTCTTCCAAAGTTTCAAGTATTGTCCGGTTTCCATCAAGATCTATGCGTATCATGAGCGCCCGGCCAGAACATATGATGCCAACACGCGAGGCTTCTTTTGAGCAATCACACACAATTTCACCATGTTTGAATGACTTTTCAGAACTTTCGAAGCATGCCAACATTTTTTCATATTCATCTGGAGTTATTCCGTCAAAAAGAGGACAGTTTGTTATGTTCATAATGTGCTCCTTTGTTGCAAATGCAACAGCAAATTTATTTGGTTTATGATACCATATATACACTAAAAAGTAAATATAATTTTTGATGGAGGGATTTTTATGATAGATGTTTTTGTCATGAATGGCGAGATAGATGAGGCTGAAAAAAGAGAATATATAAACTATGGAAAAAAGCAATATCCTCATAGAGAGATTGAATCGGTTGAAGTTATGCTTGATGGTGAATTTGTGGATTTGAAATATCATTTCAAAAGCGCGCCGCCATTTCAAAGAATACGCCGCATAACGGGCTATCTTGTTGGAACAACTGACAGATGGAATGATGCAAAAAAAGCAGAAGAAAAAGAAAGAGTCAAACACACAATTGCTTAAAACTCATTTTTTGTCAAATGTGAAAATTAGCCTTGAAAACTTTGCAATGTGGAAATTTGACTTTAGTTTGCACATATGAAAATGGTGACGTTTGTTTTTTATAAAATTTTTTGTGATTTGGGCAAATAGATTTTGAGTTTGTTGGGGTCAGCATTTTTGAAAGCATATGACGCAATTTTTTTGGGACACAATTGCAACAAAAAAAGACAAATTAAATAAATATATAATAAATGTTAAGAAATTTTTTATGGCATTTTGAGCTGTAATTCGTTAAGCTATATATAGATAAAACCAACCAACAAGGGGGTATATATATGGCTTTAGGAGTTATGGCTGTTTTTTTTGGTGTTTTGATGATAATTTCTTTTGTGGGCTTTTTGATGCTTTTGATAGTTACAAACGAGAAGCACACTAAAACTGTGATATTGCTGACCTCAATGATTGCTCTTTTCATAACATATATAAATGTGACATCAAGGCCGATGAACGATTATCGTGGTGCAATTTTGTCATATGCTGTGGGGGTTCTTCCACTGACAGCGCTTGTTTTGAAATTTGGCTTGGGAAAATATGACGCAGTTTCAAAAGCTTTGATTGGAATGGCCATAGTTGCGGGAATGATAATGGTTGTTATATGAAAACTGATGTTTTTGATGACAGAATTGAAAATGGAAAAACGAGAAGCAAGACAACTTTGACGGCGAGAAATATTTTTGAATTCACAAAAGAAGTGGTTTTGATTTAAATATAAATAAAAAGCCTTGACAACAAGACATGGCTTTGATAAGATGATAAGAACTCACCTAATGTTTAGAAGTATGTTAATTTCATGATTGTATTGTGCTGAAACCTTTATATTTGGAAATTTCAACAGCAGCATTAAGTTTTTGGGCATGTGAATTGGGTTGTGTTTTCCGGCATTGAACAAAAATATGTCCGGCCTTCAATTTATTCTATGCGGGTATTATACCATAGGCGTTTTAAGATTACAATACAATAATTTTGCTTTTAATATAAAAGTGGTGATTTTAACTGAAGTTGTTCAAAAAAAGTATGGTTTTATTGTCTAATATTGTTATAAAATATATTGAAAATTAGAATTTCTTTGAATTTTGTGGCTTTTGCACCGCGGCTGATCAAAGGCAGCGCGTGCAAAGGTCTATGTTCGTTTTGGGAAATTCTATATTTTATGTTTGCGCACTACAAATAAATCGAGGAGTGACGAGGCCATGGAAAAAAACAGGATTCACTCTGTCAAGCAAGGTGACGGAGTAAGAAAGAGTTATTCAAGAATCAACGAGGTTCTTGATATGCCAAATCTGATTGAAGTTCAAAAAGTGAGTTACGACTGGTTTTTGAAGGAGGGACTTAAAGAAGCATTTGAAGATATTTCCCCAATCACTGATTTCAGCGGCAACCTTGTGCTTGAGTTTACGGATTTTTCTTTGGACAGCGAGCCCAAATATTCCATTGAGGAATGCAAAGAAAGGGACGCAACATACGCCGCACCTTTGAAAATTAAAGCAAGGCTTAACAACAGAGAGCTTGATGAAATAAAGGAACAGGAATTGTTCATGGGCGATTTTCCCCTCATGACGGACACGGGAACGTTTGTTATAAACGGCGCTGAGCGTGTCATTGTAAGCCAGCTTGTCAGATCCCCTGGGATATACTATGCTTCAGAATTTGACAAGGTTGGGAAAAAACTTCTTTCTGCAACTGTCATACCAAACAGGGGCGCATGGCTTGAATATGAAACAGACTCCAACGACATTTTTTATGTGCGCGTTGACAGAACAAGGAAGGTTCCCGTGACTGTGCTTATACGTGCTTTGGGCTTTGGAACGGACAATGAAATAATACAGATGTTTGGCGAGGAGCCCAAAATTGTGGCAACCATTGCCAAAGATCCAAGCAAGTCATATGAAGAAGGTCTTGTGGAAATATACAAAAAACTCCGCCCTGGTGAACCGCCCACAGTTGAAAGTTCTGAAACGCTTTTGCGCGGCATGTTTTTTGACCCCAAAAGATATGATTTGGCAAAAGTTGGGCGCTATAAATTCAACAAAAAATTATCTCTTGCAAACAGGATTAATGGTGCAATTCTTTCAGAAAATGTTGTTGATCCGCTCACAGGTGAAGTTGTGGCCGAAAAAGGAGAACACCTTACTGCTGAAAAATGTGACACAATTCAAAACAGCGGCGTTGGATATGTCATGATTGAAACTGAAGAAGAAAGGGCTTTCAAAGTTCTCACAAACCAAATGGTTTCAATTGAACCTTATATATCTGAATTTGGCCTCACGGCTGCCGATGTCAATATAAAAGAAAAGGTATATTTTTCAGAACTCAAGAAGATACTTGATGAGTTTGCAACAGCTGAAGAAGTTAAAATTGCTGTGAAGGAACGCCACAGCCTCCTCATACCAAAGCATATAACCATACAGGATATTATGGCTTCTATAAACTATGTTATGCAGTTAGATTATGGATATGGCAATGTGGATGACATTGACCACCTCGGAAACCGCCGCATTCGCTGTGTTGGCGAGCTTCTTCAAAACCAGTTCAGAATTGGCCTTTCAAGAATGGAAAGAGTTGTGCGTGAAAGAATGACAATTCAGGATCTTGCTGACGTGACTCCTCAGGGACTCATAAATGTGCGCCCTGTGACGGCGGCAATCAAAGAATTTTTTGGAAGTTCACAGCTTTCGCAGTTTATGGATCAAAACAACCCGCTTTCGGAGCTCACCCACAAACGCCGTTTGTCAGCGCTTGGGCCAGGGGGCCTTTCAAGAGAAAGAGCGGGATTTGAAGTTCGAGACGTTCACCATTCGCACTATGGAAGAATGTGCCCAATTGAAACACCTGAAGGCCCTAACATCGGTCTTATCAACTCGCTTGCAACATTTGCGCGCATAAATGAATATGGCTTCATCGAAGCACCATACAGAAAGATAGACAAATCTGGTGACGAGCCAAGAGTTACAGATGAATATATATATGTGACAGCAGATGAAGAAGAAAACTATATGGTGGCACAGGCAAATGAACCGCTTACGCCTGATGGCCATTTTGTGAACAGAAAGGTTTCAGGGCGTTATCGTGAAGACATAATTGAGGTTGACAGAAACGAAATTCATCTCATGGACGTAAGCCCAAAACAGATGGTTTCTGTGGCCACAGCGCTCATACCATTCCTTGAAAATGACGATGCCAACAGGGCGCTCATGGGCTCCAACATGCAGCGTCAGGCTGTGCCGCTTCTGGTGACAGATTCACCAATTGTTGGCACAGGCATGGAATATAAAGCGGCAAAAGACTCTGGAATTTGCGTTATAGCAAAGCATGACGGCGTTGTTGAGCGCGTTTCGGCCAATCAAATTGTTGTTAAAGCCGACAGCGGTGAAAGAGATGTTCACAAACTCATTAAATATCAAAGAAGCAACCAAAGCACATGCCTGAACCAAAGGCCAATCATTTCAGTTGGCGACAGAGTGCGCGCCGGACAGATTATAGCCGACGGCGCTTCAACATCAAACGGCGAGCTTGCATTGGGCAAAAATCCTCTTATAGGATTCATGACATGGGAGGGCTATAACTATGAAGACGCCGTTCTTTTGAGTGAAAAGCTTGTTCAGGAAGATGTTTACACATCTGTTCACATTGATGAATATGAAGCAGAAGCGCGTGACACGAAACTGGGGCCGGAAGAAATCACACGTGACATTCCAAACGTTGGCGACGACGCGCTGAAAGACCTTGATGAGAGAGGAATCATAAGGATAGGCGCTGAAGTGCGCCCCAATGACATACTTGTTGGAAAAGTTACGCCAAAGGGAGAAACAGAGCTCACAGCAGAAGAAAGACTGCTTCGTGCCATATTTGGAGAAAAGGCGCGCGAGGTGCGCGACACATCACTTAGGGTGCCTCATGGCGCAACAGGAATCATTGTAGATGTTAAAATATACACAAGGGAAAACGGCGATGACATAGGCCCAGGCGTGAACCAGCTTGTGCGCGTGTATATCGCCCAGAAAAGAAAAATATCCGTTGGTGACAAAATGGCCGGCCGCCATGGCAACAAAGGTGTTGTTTCGCGCGTTTTGCCGGTTGAAGACATGCCGTTCCTTCCAAACGGAAGACCTTTGGACATTGTCCTCAATCCTTTGGGAATTCCTTCCCGTATGAACATAGGACAGGTTTTGGAAACTCACTTGAGCCTTGCCGCCAATGTTCTTGGCTGGAAGGTTGCAACGCCAGTTTTTGACGGCGCAGATGAAATTGACATTATGGACACGCTTGAAATGGCAAATGACTATGTCAACACCGATTGGGAAGAATTTTCCAAAAAATGGAAACCACTTCTTGAAGGCGATATATATGACGAACTGTATGAAAACAGAGATCACCGTGACGCATGGAAGGGTGTCAAACTCAGCCGCGACGGAAAAGTTGAGCTTCGCGACGGAAGAAGCGGCGAACTTTTTGACAACAGAGTTACAGTTGGATTTATGCACTATCTTAAACTGCATCACCTTGTTGACGACAAAATCCATGCGCGTTCGACAGGCCCTTATTCACTTGTCACACAGCAGCCTTTGGGCGGAAAAGCACAGTTTGGCGGACAGCGCTTTGGTGAAATGGAGGTTTGGGCGCTTGAGGCATATGGTGCGGCATACACACTTCAGGAGATACTCACAGTTAAAAGTGATGACATTGTTGGGCGTGTCAAAACATATGAATCCATTGTGAAGGGCGAGAACATACCTGAGCCGGGTGTTCCCGAAAGCTTTAAGGTGCTTTTGAAGGAGCTTCAGTCTTTGGGCCTTGACATAAGGGTTCTTCGTGAGGACAAAACAGAAGTTGAAATCAAAGAATCAATTGATGATGTTGATGATTTGAGCGTCACTATAGATGGTTTTGAAATGGATGATGATGGTGTGAGAAAACCATTGCCATATGCATCTCATGAGGAGACTGTTGAAGATCCTTTGGAGCTTTTGTTTGGCGGCGATTTGGCAGGCGACAACGGCGATGCAGATGATGACTATATATTAGATGATGACATGCTTGACGTTGATGACGATTTTGATGACGAGGATTGATAAGGGGGAAGTTATTATATGGCAGCTCAAGAACAGGGTATAGTTTTTGATTCAATTAAAATTGGCCTGGCGTCTCCTGAGAAAATTCGCGAGTGGTCACGAGGGGAAGTTAAAAAACCGGAAACAATCAACTATAGAACGCTGAAGCCGGAACGTGACGGCCTTTTCTGCGAAAGAATTTTCGGCCCCAGCAAGGATTGGGAATGTCACTGCGGAAAGTATAAAAGAATACGTTATAAAGGAATTGTGTGCGACAGATGCGGCGTTGAAGTCACAAAAAGCAAGGTGCGCCGTGAGAGAATGGGGCATATTGAACTGGCATGTCCTGTTTCCCACATATGGTATTTCAAAGGCATTCCGTCAAGAATGGGACTCATACTTTCGTTGAGCCCACGGGCTTTGGAAAAGGTTCTCTATTTTGCAAGCTATATTGTGCTTGACAGAGGCGACACATCATTGCAATATAAACAGCTTTTGACTGAAAAAGAATATAGAGACGCATATGACAAGTTTGGGAACACATTCAAAGTTGGCATGGGCGCAGAGGCCATAAAACGCCTTCTTCAGGACATTGATCTTGACAAAGAAAGCGTTGAGCTTAAAAAGCAGCTTGTTGACACAACTGGGCAAAAGAGAATCCGCATCATCAAAAGGCTTGAAGTGATTGAAAGCTTCAAAATGTCAAACAACAAGCCCGAATGGATGATACTTGACGCCATACCAGTTATACCGCCTGAAATAAGGCCAATGGTTCAGCTTGACGGCGGCCGTTTTGCCACAAGCGATTTGAATGACCTATACAGAAGGGTTATCAACAGGAACAACCGTCTTAAAAGGCTTTTGGACTTGGGAGCGCCTGACATAATTGTGAGAAATGAAAAGAGAATGCTTCAAGAGGCCGTTGACGCACTCATTGACAACGGCCGCCGTGGCCGCCCTGTTACGGGCCCAGGAAACAGAGCGCTCAAGTCGCTTTCTGACATGCTGAAGGGCAAGCAGGGGCGTTTCCGTCAAAATCTCCTTGGCAAGCGCGTTGACTATTCCGGGCGAAGTGTTATTGTTGTGGGGCCAGAGCTTAAAATATATCAATGCGGGCTCCCAAAAGAAATGGCAATTGAACTTTTTAAGCCGTTTGTGATGAAAAAGCTGGTTGAGGCCGGGCTGGCACACAACATAAAGTCGGCCAAAAGAATGGTTGAAAGGCTTCAAACTGAAGTTTGGGATGTTTTGGAGCAGGTCATAACAGAACACCCTGTCATGCTTAACCGTGCGCCGACACTTCATAGGCTTGGAATTCAGGCGTTTGAGCCAAAACTGGTTGAAGGCCGCGCAATTAAGCTTCACCCGCTTGTGTGCACAGCCTACAACGCCGACTTCGACGGCGACCAAATGGCTGTCCATGTTCCGTTAAGTGTTGAGGCACAGGCTGAATGCCGCTTCCTTCTTCTTTCGCCAAACAACCTTCTCAAGCCTTCGGATGGCGCGCCTGTCACAGTTCCATCGCAAGACATGATTCTTGGCATGTATTATCTCACAATTGAGAAAGAAGACCAAAAGGGCGAGGGAAAAGTTTTCAAAGATGAACTTGAAGCCATGCTTGCCTATGACAACAATGAAATCACGCTTCATGCCAAAATCAAGGTCAGACGTACACTTGAGTTTGGCGGCGTTAAGGAATCAAGAATTGTGGACACAACTGTTGGCCGAATTATATTCAATGAGGCCATTCCGCAAAACCTTGGATATATTGACAGAAACAATGATGACGAAAAATTTAGATATGAAATAGACTTCCTTGTGGACAAAAAAGCTATAGGAAAAATCATAAACCGCTGCATAAACAACTGTGGCTCAACCAAAACTGCTGAAGTGCTTGACAAAATAAAGGCTTTGGGCTTCAAATATTCAACAAGGGGCGCGCTGACAGTTTCGGTTTCGGACATGGAAATTCCGGCCACAAAACAGACTCATTTGCATGAGGCCGAGGCTTCTGTTGAAGTCATAACCAAAAAGTTCAGGCGCGGACTCATGACAGATGAGGAACGCCACAACAAAGTTATTGAAGCGTGGAACAGCGCCAATGACAAAATCACGGTTGACCTTTTCAATGGCCTTGGAAAATATAACAATATATTCATGATGGCCAATTCAGGAGCCCGTGGTTCCAACAGCCAGATCAAGCAGCTTGCCGGCATGCGCGGACTCATGGCCAATCCATCTGGCGGCATTATAGAGCTTCCAATAAAATCCAACTTCCGTGAGGGTCTTTCTGTTCTTGAATATTTTATATCAGCTCACGGCGCAAGAAAGGGACTCACTGACACTGCTTTGAGAACGGCCGACTCGGGCTATCTCACAAGAAGGCTTGTTGACGTTTCACAGGATATTATAATACGCGAGTGGGACTGCTCAGGTGACGGCAAGGAAGTTCCGGGGCTTTGGGTTTCGGCATTCCTTGATGGAAATGAGGTCATTGAAAGCCTTCAGGACAGAATTCGCGGCCGTTGGAGCGTTGAAAACATTGTGGATCCAAACACAGGGAATGTCATCGTTCCAGCGGACACAAGAATTTCAAACGATCAGGCGGAAGCAGTTGAAAAAGCAGGGATAACAAAAGTTCTCATCAGAACAGTGCTCACATGCCGCTCCACAATCGGAATATGTGCCAAATGCTATGGCGCAAACATGGCAAGCGGGCGTTCTGTGAGAATTGGCGAATCTGTAGGCATAATAGCGGCTCAGTCAATTGGCGAGCCAGGAACACAGCTCACAATGCGTACATTCCACACAGGCGGCATTGCCGGAGACGACATCACACAAGGTCTTCCGCGTGTTGAGGAGCTTTTTGAGGCAAGAAAACCAAAGGGCCTTGCGATTATATCCGAGTTTGGCGGAACTGTCAAACTCAACGAAACAAAGAAGAAAAGAGAAGTCACAATCACAAACAATGAGACTGGAGAAGCCAAAGACTATCTCATACCATATGGTTCCAGAATAAAAGTTTATGACGGCGATGTCATAGGCGCGGGTGATGAAATCACTGAAGGAAGTGTCAACCCACATGACATATTGAAGATTAAAGGACTGAGAGGTGTTCAGGACTATATGATTCAGGAGGTTCAAAGGGTTTATCGTCTTCAGGGTGTTGAAATAAACGACAAGCACATTGAAGTCATTGTGCGCCAAATGCTCAAGAGAGTCAAAATTGAGGAAAATGGAGACACCGACTTTCTTCCGGGAAGCCTTGTTGACTGGCTCACATTTGAAAACACGAATGCTGAAATGGAAGAAAGCGGGCTTGAACCAGCAAAAGGAACAAGGGTTCTTCTTGGAATCACAAAAGCTTCTCTTGCCACAGACTCATTCCTTTCAGCAGCATCGTTCCAAGAAACAACAAGAGTTCTCACAGAAGCGGCCATCAAAGGAAAGATTGATCCGCTCATCGGCTTGAAGGAAAACGTAATAATAGGAAAGCTGATACCGGCGGGAACAGGAATGACAAGATACCGCGGCATTGAGGTTGTTGAGGCAAACAGTGTTTCCGAAAAAGATGACATTGCAGTTGGCATGCATGAATTTGCTGAAATGTGACATGATTCCAAAACTATATTGGTTTTGGAATGAACAAAAATTAAATTAATAACATATCCCGTTTGTTCAGGCTTTTGAAACTGCTTTTGACAAACGGGATTTTTGTATGCTGAAAGCTTCGAAAATGTTTTTTTGTATTTATGAACAAATGAAACGTATGTTTGGGCAAACCAATGGCAAAACATGAAATTGATGATTTTTGGCCGAGATTTGATTTATATTATTTAAGTTATTTGGGACAATTTCATTTCCAATTGTATAAAACAGCCAATTTATGTTAATTATATTCAAAACAATATTTGTTTTGAGACTGGAGGCAATAAAATATGGCTGTTAACATTAAAGCATTGGCCGTTGTGGCATTGACAATAACTTCTGGAATGCTTGGCTGTGGAGCCGGTTATATATACACAGTGAACAAGTTCAAAACAGACCCTGACATTAACGAAAGGAGTGTAGGTGACAATGCTGAAATAACAGAGCAGCAAGAAGCACTCACTGTTGGACAGCAAGAAGAAAAAATAACGCCGTCAACCAAAATGGTGTATAGATATAATTTTGCTGATGACAGGGTCACAGAAGAAGTTGAAGAAGAACCGTCATACTATCTCATTGATTTGACGCTGTCAGACTTGCTTAAATATTATTCAACATGGGACATTGTGAGCTTTTCATCCAAAGAAGTTGTTATGGAAAAGACAGTGTATGGCCCAAGTATGCAGAGATATGTTGTTGGTGAGAAAGATGGATATATAGCAGTTTATTTTGAAAAGGAGCAAAATGGAGTGAATTTGAAAGAAGTCACGTCAATCCCTGTTGACGGGCTTAATGAGGAAGAAAGAATGAGACTTATGCAGGGAGTTAAAGTGATTGGAAAAGAGGCGTTGGCAAGAACTCTGGAGGATTATGGAAGCTAAGCTATGCACCAAAATGCTTTTTGGCTTGAAAAAAATGGCGTGGAAGATGAGGAAATTTTTTCATATGCAGCCCCAATTGTACGGGCGCATTTGTCAGACAGTATCTCTTTCATTGCATTGATTTTTGCAAATGAAATTTCGGCGTTCAACAAAAAAGGCTGTGCAGGGGATAACTGCACAGCCAGTGTTATATATAGGCATTTCATTCGTTGTGATTGCATATTTAGGTCTGTGTTGTTTCAAAAAAGATAGCTGTTTTGAACGTCGCAGTTGTACACGTCAAATGGAAAAAAACTGGTGAGGCACATTATTTTAATACAATTTGTTTGCAGTAAACTGTGTCATCGGTTTTTCTGAACGCTGTGCCAAATGTGACAAAAGGATGTTCCAAATCACGTATATCAACTTTTTTGATTGTCCCCACAGAGCCGTTGGACAAAAGAACATTGAGACCAGACATTTTTTTGACAATGTTTTTTAAGAATATTGCGACTATGCGCATGTCAAGACCTATGAATTCCTGTTCCAAAAATTCTTTATACACCTTGAAGTGGTTGAATGGTTCATCATAGGCATATGAGAATATCGCGTTTTCATATGTGTCTGTGATTGCAGTTATCCTTGCAAAAAATGGAATGTCATCTCCGGCAAGGCCATCAGGGTAGCCGCTTCCGTCGATGTTTTCATGGTGGTTTCGTGCTGCAAAGCATATTTTTTCGTTGAATCTGTCATTAAGATTGAGTATTTCATAGGAAAATGTTGGGTGACTTTTCATAAGCTTTTCTTTTTCAGAAGGCGAGACAGACGTCACCTTTGAAAGATATGAATTTGCTTTGACCTTTCCCACATCATGAAGCATGCCGGAATATATGAGCAATTTTATGTCATTTTCCTGCAAGCCAAGCCATTTTCCGAGCATGATGTTCAGAAATGCCACATTCAGGCTGTGACGGCAAAGTTCCCAGCCTTTGGATGAAGGAGCCATTATGCACTGAAACAACTGCTGTTCACTGCTTTCACGCGATTTTTTATATATGCTTTCCATTATGTCGCCAGCCAGTTTATAGTTTATATATTTAAGTTTTGTCCATCTTATGAAAAGCTCCATTATATCTTCGCATATTTTGGTGTAGCCGAATTCGTCTTCAAAAATTTTCTGACGGACATTTAGTGGTGTTTCTCTGTCTTTGAAAAATGATTTGTATGCATTTGGATTGATCCCGACAACTCCATTGTCGGAATTAAATTTTTTGATGTTTTCAATTTTCTCTGCTGTCAATGTTTCGCCTGTTTTAAGCAAAAGAACATTGTTTTGAAAATTATAGATGTCAAATTGAAGTATACTTTCCTGAGTGAGATAATCAATATTTATTTTTTTTAGCATATACTATGGCCTCCTGATAAGAAAAGTTATGCTGCCATTTGGGCATACAGCAATTTGCAGCCATATTCTGTTATGCCGCCGTTAACCTTGCCTATTCTGACAACTTCGCACACAAACATCACGTGATTGTCTCCCATTGTCAGCACAATTTGGAATTCGCTGCCTATAAAAAAGCTGTGTGTTAAAGCCTTGATGAGTATGCCGTTTGCGCTTACGTTCACAACTTGAAAGTTGACGCCATATGGAAGTTTGACAGGTTTTTCAAACACAACAATGTTCTCAATTATGCCTTTTTCGCTGAGTTCATATCTTTTGCATGCGCGGTTTTCCTTTTCTTTTCCTTCATAAAGCGCTATAGTCATTTTGAATGAGCCAATCCGCTGGCGGAATGTTCCCAAATATTCATATAGGCCGCTGTCTGTGAATATCAAAACTGAAACATTGTTGGAGTGAGATGAAGCGGCTTTTAGTGGTTCAATGCTTATAAAATTTTCTCTTTTGTCATGTCCTATTATTTTTGTGTCGCAAATTGTTCCTCCACTTTCAGAATCGCGGACTATTGCTCTAAAACCAGTTAAATCCCCAGAATAAATCATAGCCAACCCCCGTTACTATATTGATATAGCAATAAAATGCTTTTGCTGCAATGTTAATAATTAATATTATATAGTAAATGATCTTATATTTCAAGAACTAAAGCGTTAAAGAGTGTTTTTGAGACGAGTGCGAAAGCCGCAAAAAGCGTTCCAAAGCTTCGGCTTGGAACGCTGAATGATGAGTATAGTTTTTGTGGGAGAGACAATCAGTTTTTACATGAGCATATTTATGTTTGTGGCAAACGGCAATGCTGTGTCAAACGCTGTTTATATATAAACATCACTTTGAATCTGTCCGTTTCTTTTTTCTGATTATGGCTGAAATGATTTTTGTGGCTGCAAGCAATGCCGCGGCAATGAGCAAAAGAGGCACAGAGGCTGTGGCAAACCATATAACTGTGTTTTGGAACCATTCCACAACATAATTTATGCTCTGTATGAAGCCCTCTTTCACTTGGCTTGAAAAATTTGATGATATTTTTCCAACGCGGCTTGGCATTTCTTCGCGTATATCTATGTTTATTGTGGAAAGCTCCACAAGTTTGTCCCAGTTGTTGATTATTGACTGATAGCTTTCAATATATCCACGAACGTCTGAAAGGCGTTCTTCTATGGCAATTATGTCCTGAACGTTATCCGCCTGAGAGATGAGTTCCAAAAGTCGGCTTTCTTCAGCCATCTTGGCCTCGAGTTTTCCAGCGGTGTCAATGTATTGGCTTGTCACATCTTCAACATATTCGTCTTCTGTGAGAACTTCGCCAATTGATTTCACAGCATCTTTAATAGAGGAGTAACTGTTTTTGTCAACTCTTATGGTCATGCTTCCTGACTTGAGTGAAATTCCGCTGTCACGATCCTCATAATAGATGTAGCTGTTGAAATTTTGAACATAGCCGTTGCTGGCTTCGGCATTGTTTTTTATCATTTCTGTGGCTGTGTCAAAATTTTCAACTGTTATCGAAATGTATGAAGTTTTTATGTTTTTTCTTTCAGATATGTTGACATCATATGCAGAGTTGTTTTCTGACATTTTTTCTGTCGAAGCATTGTCGTCAACTGCTGTTGGCGAAATGCCCATTTCTTCGGCAGCGGCAGTGTCATAGCTGGAATTTTCCTGAACGGAATATTCAGTGGATTCCATAGGCATGGCTGATTTTTTGAAGTTTTGTGCCGAGGGTGCAGTTTCTGAACTGGCGGCGCCGCCTCCTGACATGTTTTTTGTTATGCCACTTCCGCCAATGCCCACAACAGCCAAAACAACAAATCCAGCGGCTATTGATATATATTTTTTGTTCATACTGATTTTGCGGTTCAGTCTTTGGGTGAACTTGACTGATTCAACTTTTTCTTTTTCAATTTTTTCCATGAGTTTTTCATGATAGCCTTTGGGCAAAGGGAGATATTCTGTTTTGTTGAGCATATTGACCACTTCTTTTATGTTTTCATATTCGCTTTTGCAGTTTTCACAAACTTCCATGTGTTTTGAAAGTTCCTCTTGTTCCTGTTTGTTAAGTTCTCCGTCGATATAGAGACTGATCATTTCTAAATATTTGTCACATTCCATTTTTCATGCCTCCTTTCTTTGCTTATCTGACAAATGATTTTATGTTTCGCTTTTGTTCGGCAACAATCATGTCTTTCAGCGCTTGCCGTGCTCGTGACAAACGTGATTTCACAGTTCCCATGGAGCATTCTGTTATTTCGGCTATCTCAATATAGCTCAAGCCTTCTATATCTCTGAGAGTTATGACGGTTTTTTGCTCCTCGCTCAAATTGTTAATGGCTCTTTTGATGATCTCCACACCCTCTTTTGAAAGCACTTCTTCTTCAACGCCAATGATGCCGGAAACATATTCTTTTTCAACGGTTCCTTCTCCTGTGTCAATTTCGGCGTTTATGGAAATTGTCTCCTTTCCGCGGCGTTTTCTGATTTCATCAATGCATGTGTTGACGGCTATTTTGTAAAGCCATGTTGAAAACGCGGCTTTGCCATCAAAACGGTTCAAATATTTATAGGCTTTTATGAACACTTCTTGAGAGATGTCCTCGGCATCTTCCTTGTTGGGAAGCATTCTGTATACAACATTATACACAAATCGCTCATGGTGAATTATGAGGCTGCCAAAGGAAGCGCTGTCACCTTTTTTGGCTTTTTCAACAAGGGCCATAACTTCGTTCCGTTGTGCCATATGGTTTCTCCTTTCATAGTTTCTCCGGCGTTTGAAACCAAATGTTTTGAATTGCCGGATTTGCTGTGGTATATATATTGTTCCGATTTTTATACTATTATAACGTAAACGAAAACAATGTTGTTCCATATATTTTGAAAATGTTGATTTTGTGCGGAACATATTTTTTGAAATTTTTTGTTGACACGTGCCTGAAAATATAATATAGTATTCCTAAATAGAACTACTTTAATGGGTGAATTTATGGAAAACATAAGTTTTGAGAAAGCTTTTGCCAAATTTGGCCTGACGCGTCAGGAGGCTGTTATATATATGCAGCTTTTGTCGGGAGGGGCCAAAACTGGATATGAAATTTCAAAAGTGACGGGGATTTCGCGCTCAAATGTATATTCTGCTTTGTCATCGCTTGTTGAAAAGGGCGCTGCCTATTTGCTTGAGGGAACGGCAAAAAAATATGTTCCGGTTTCTCTTGATGAATTTTGCAGCAACAGAATTGAGACACTTGAAAACGAGAAACGGTGGCTTTTGTCAAACATTCAGGCTCAGAAAAGACAGTGTGAGGGATATATAACAATAGAAGGCGAGAGGAACATATTGAACAAGATTAAAAACCTCATTGCCGATGCCGAGAAGCGTGCGTATATATCATGTTCAGCACATATGCTTGATGTTTTGAAACATGAAATTGAGGCCGCGGCTCTGAAAAAACAAATTGTCATAATAACCGACAATGAACGCGATTTTGAAAATGCCAAAGTTTATGTGACAGAAAGCAAGGAAAACCAGATAGGCGTGATAACAGATTCAAAGTTTGTGCTGACAGGAGAATGCGGCAAAAACAGTTCAAACACATGCCTCTATTCCGGCCAGAAAAATTTTGTGCTTCTTTTTAAGACAGCTCTCTCAAACGAAATTAAGCTTATTCAGTATACGAAAGGGGTTTGACATATAATGAAAAAGGAACCATTTGTGAAAAAAGAACAGCTTGAGGAGATAATAAAAAAATTTCCAACGCCTTTTCATCTATATGATGAAAGAGGAATACGTGAAAATGCAAAAAAGCTCAAAGAAGCATTTTCGTGGAACAAGGGCTATAAAGAATACTTTGCTGTCAAGGCCACTCCAAATCCTTTCTTGATTGACATATTAAGGGAATATGGCTGTGGCTGCGACTGCTCATCATATACAGAACTCATGCTTGCCGAGGCCGTTGGCGCCGTTGGAGACGACATAATGTTTTCGTCAAACGACACACCGCCTGAAGATTTCAAAAAGGCTGCACAGCTTGGGGCGATCATAAACCTTGATGACATAACACATATTGATTTTCTTGAAAAAACAATTGGAAAACTGCCAAAAAAAATATGCTGCCGATATAATCCAGGAGGGCTTTTCAAAATCAGCAATGACATCATGGACAATCCGGGTGACGCAAAATATGGAATGACAACCGGGCAAATGTTTGAGGCATTTGGCATTCTCAAAGAAAAAGGCGTTGAGGAGTTTGGCATTCATGCTTTCCTTGCAAGCAACACTGTCACAAATGAATATTATCCGCTTTTGGCAAAAGTTCTTTTTGAAGTTGCTGTTAAACTGAAGAACGAAACTGGAGCCAACATCAAGTTCATAAATCTTTCTGGCGGCGTTGGAATTCCATATCACCCTGATCAAAAGGCAAATGACATATTGGCCATAGGAGAAGGCGTGAAAAAAGTTTATGATGAAATTCTTGTTCCAGCCGGAATGGGAGATGTTGCGATATACACTGAAATGGGGCGTTTCATGATGGGGCCATATGGCTGCCTTGTGACAACGGCCATTCATCAAAAACATACGCACAAGGAATATATTGGCCTTGACGCGTGCGCCGCCAATTTGATGCGCCCGGCAATTTATGGAGCATATCATCACATAACTGTTGCGGGCAAAGAAAATGAAAAGGCGGATCACAAATATGACATCACAGGCTCGCTTTGTGAAAATAACGACAAATTTGCCATAGACCGTATGCTTCCTGAGATAGAAACGGGAGACATTGTTGTTATCCACGACACTGGTGCGCATGGACACTCAATGGGATATAACTACAACGGAAAACTTCGTTCGGCAGAGGTGCTTTTGAAAGAAGACGGATCGGCGAAGCTTATACGCCGTGCCGAAACAAGCAACGACTATTTTGCAACATTTGACTGTTTTGACATAGGCAAAAAACTGTTGAAATAATTCTTGCAAAATATGAAATAGTGTGATAGAATAATAATCGGCTTGAATGAGCCGGTGTTCGCGGGCGTGGCGGAATGGCAGACGCAGCAGACTCAAAATCTGCCGGGGTTTCCCCGTGTGGGTTCAAGTCCCACCGCCCGCATATCAAAAAAACTGTGAGGCTTTAGTCACCTTGCAGTTTTTTTGTGTTTTAAAAGCTTTGTGTTTTCAATGTGCCAAAATGTGGTGACGCAATTTTTTGTGGAATTTAGAATATATTATATATGGAAAATGTTTGGCTTTTATAGTATAATTTTAGACAGCTAAAATGTCGAAATTTGGGTTCTGTGGGGAGGCTTGAAATATGGCAAGAGGAGGGCGTTCGTCGGGTAGTGGCCGCTCATCAGGAAGTTTTGGAGGCGGAAGCCGTTCATCTGGGGGCTTCAGTGGGGGAGGGCGCTCGGGCGGAAGCCGTTTTTCGGCAAGTTCAAGCAGTCGTTCATCGGGCGTTTCAAGGCGAACGTCAGGGGGCGGTTCAATGCCACGTTCAAGCGGAGGCTTTTCTGGAGGAGGAAGAAGCGCAAGCAGTGCGCCAAAACGCTCAAAAGAAACTTTCAAAAGTGAACCGCGAGGTTCAAGAGGTTTTTTTGGAAGCCAAAGATATGAAGAACCGGCATATAGAAGGGGATACAGAAGAACATATAGCCAGCCAGACATTTATGTCCAAAACAATTATGGCAATGGGTCTGCATCATGTGGAGGCGGTTGCCTGAAATTTGTGTTTGTCATTGTTTCTTTTATGATTGTTATTGGATTCATATGTTCCATATTTACAATTCCGTTGAAAACCAACGCCACACAGCGCACGCCTCTGGTTGGACAGGTGAACAAAACAGAGTGGTATCAAGACGATATAGGCTGGATTGCCAACGCAAGCTTTTTGACAGAGGGACTGGAAGAATTTTATAAAAAAACAGGGGTTCAGCCGTTTGTGCTTATGGTGCCATATAACGAGGCATATTGGAACGGTGAGGAGATAAACGTTGATGCGGCCGATGGCTATCTAAATGAGTTTTATGAAAACAAATTCACTGATGAAGCACACTTCATATTCGCCTATTTTGAATGGAAAGAAGACGACAAAAGTGAAATGTATGGCGAATTCCGCTATCTATCCGGCTATCTGGTGGACACAATCATGGACACCGAGGCACAAAAGATATTCATGAACAATTTGGACATGAGCTATCACGACACATCGCTGTCCATTGAAGAAATGATTTCAAAAACTTTTGACAAAACGGCAGAGCGAATCATGATGGATCAGTCAAAGAAATGGGAGCTTGTGAAATTCACCGCAAAGGGTGTCTGTTTCATTGCGGCATTGATCCTTTTGATTGTTTTGGTTGTGAAACTGATGAAACGCAAACGTGAAAAGGAAGAATATAACCGTTCGATACTCAATGCTCCGTTGGAAACATTTGGAGCAAACAATGACACTTCAGACATAGAGAAAAAGTATCAATAGGCTGAAAGGAGAACAAAACTATGGGCATTATTTCAAGATTTAGAGACATTATGGCAGCAAATGTCAACTCGTTCTTAGAAAAATGTGAAGATCCGGCCAAAATGGTGGATCAATATATGATTGATTTGACAGAATCATTGGCCGAAGTCAAGAAAGAGACAGCCGCAGTTATGTCTGAAGAAAAACAGGCCAAGAGAGATTTGGATGAAAACTTGTCTGAAGTTGAAAAATATGCAGACTTTGCAAAAAAAGCGATACAAGCCGGAAATGATGAAGATGCAAAAGTGTTTATATCAAAAAAGCAGGCTCTTGAAAAAAACGGCGATGTTCTGAAAGCAATATATAAAACGGCTTTTGAAAATGCACAAAAAATGCGTGACATGCATGACAAACTGACAAACGACATACAGGAACTTCAAATCCGCCGTCAAAACATAAAATCCAAAATGGCTGTGGCCAAAACACAGGAGAAAATGAACAAAATTTCGGGCTCAATGGAAGCGGCCTCAAGCTCAATGAATGCTTTTGACAGAATGGAAGAAAAGGCTGACAGAATGCTTGACATGGCAAACTCAATGTGTGAACTTAACACAATGCCAACAGACAAGGCGGGTGAACTGGAAGAAAAATATAGCGGAGCCGGCTTGAGGGCCGTTGATGACGAGCTGGCAAAAATGAAGGCCGAATTGGGAATGTGAAATCACATGTGAAAAAGCATTTCATTTAATGAATAGCTATGATATATTTTTATCATTCTATTTATATCTAAATTTTTCCCAAACTGCTGGAATGACAAATTCTGACAAATTTTTGTGAATAGTTCATTTTGGATATAGCTTGTTTTTAGGATACAAAATATAATTTTAGGAGTGTACTTATGAAAAAAGTTATGCTTGTTTTTGGAACACGCCCAGAGGCCATAAAGATGTGTCCTTTGGTGAATGAATTGAAGTCAAGAAAAAGTTTTGAAACAATTGTGTGCGTGACAGGGCAGCACAGACAGATGTTGGATCAGGTTTTGAGGGCATTTGATGTTGAGCCGGAATATGACCTGTCAATAATGAAAGACAAACAAACGCTGTTTGATGTCACAACAAACATTTTGAACAACATAAAAGAAGTTCTTGAAAAGGAAAAACCCGATGTTGTGCTTGTTCATGGCGACACAACAACAACGTTCACAACGGCTTTGGCATGTTTCTATCTTCAGATAAAAATTGGACATGTTGAAGCTGGCTTGAGAACATATAATATATACTCTCCTTATCCTGAAGAATTCAATCGTCAGGCTGTTGGAATAATGTCAAGTTTCAATTTTGCACCAACACATGTGTCAAAAGAAAATCTGCTGAGAGAGGGCAAAAGTGACGAAACAATATTTGTCACAGGCAACACAGCCATAGACGCGCTCAAAACAACTGTGAGAGATGACTATACAAACGAGCACATTGAATGGGCCAAAGGAAGCCGGCTTGTGATGCTGACAGCTCACAGGCGCGAAAATCTGGGAGAGCCAATGCACCATATGTTTAGAGCGATAAAAAGAATTGTTGACGAAACGCCGGACATCAAGGTCATTTATCCAATTCACATGAACCCGGTTGTGAGAAAAGCTGCCGAAGAGGAGCTTGGCAACGATGAACGGATAAGAATAATTGAGCCGCTTGACGTTTTGGATTTTCACAATTTCCTTTCAAGAAGTCATCTCATACTCACAGACAGTGGCGGAATTCAGGAGGAGGCGCCATCTTTGGGCAAGCCTGTGCTTGTTATGCGTGACACAACTGAAAGGCCGGAAGGGATTGAAGCGGGAACGCTCAAATTGGTTGGCACAAGTGAAGAAAAAATTTATGGCGAATTCAAAACACTGCTCAATGACAAAACAGAATATGAAAAAATGAGCAAGGCTTCAAACCCTTATGGCGATGGCTTTGCCAGCAAAAGAATAGCAGATATACTTGAGAAAAATTTGTGAACAACGAAAAGCAGGCGTAAAAACTGAAATAATATTTATTATGTAATTGGTGTAAATATAAAATTGGGATTTTGTTTGCAGAGGAAATTCGGTGCATTTTGGTGATTCGTGTTCGAGGCTTGGCAGAAAAATTCAAGCTTTCGCCGAAATATATTGATGGCGCCACAAATTGTTTTGCAAAAATTTGAATAGTTTTAAAGGCAAACGGGTTTTTATGGCATGAGTGTCTTGAAGCCCGTTATTTTTATAGAAATGAAAAATCAAAGTTGCTTTGAAAGAAGTGCGAATTTAATTTGTTTTGATATTTTTGTTGAATTTGAGATATGTTATAATTATGTTTTGTTTTCGAAGCAGAGTTCGGTTTCAGCAGGTGCGCATGTTCAATGTTAGATTCATGAGGTGTTTATCGAATATGAAAAATTTTATATACAAGCTTTACAAAAAAATGGAAAACAACAAAATTGCCGCAACATTTGTCCATTTGTTGTATGGCGTTTTGCGTCCAGTTGTTACAGGAAAATATAAGCCCGCAAAATATAACAGCAGCACGGCTGTTTTTCAAAGAAAGTGTGACAATGCAAAGCCCCTGAAAAATGTGAAAATTGCTGTCATATGTGATGACATGACATATAAAAATTTGAGCGAAGTTTGTGACACACATTTTCTCACGCCAGACAATTGGATTGATGTCATACAAAAACATAGGCCGGATATATTCTTCTGCGAATCTGCATGGAGCGGAATATATGAATATAAAGACTCATGGCGCGGCAAAATATATAAAAATGAAAAGCTTATGTTTGAAAACAGAAAAGTTCTTTTTGACATATTGGATTATTGCCGCAGGTGCGGGATAAAAACCATTTTTTGGAACAAGGAAGATCCGTTCTATTTTGATGATGAATGTCACAATTTTGGTGACACGGCGCTCAAATTTGACTATATTTTCACAACGGCTGCCGAGTGTGTTGAAAAATATAGGAAACGTGGTGGAAAACATGTTGATGTCATGGGGTTTGGGTTTTCGCCAAACATTTTCAATTGTGATGAAAATTGTGTCAAAGAGAACAAGGCAGTGTTTGCCGGAAGTTGGTATGCCGCCCATGCTGACAGGTGTGCTGACATGGTGAAAATTTTTGACATGATAATATCAAGCGGAACAGAACTTGAAATTTATGACAGAAACTATTATTCCTCAAATCCAAAAAGCAAATTTCCTGAAAAATATAACATGTATATAAAAAAGCCGGTTCCATATGAAAAAGTTGGCGAAATATTGAAAAAAGTCAGATTTGCTGTGAACATAAACACAATAAAGAACTCAGAGACAATGTTTGCAAGAAGGGTTTATGAGCTTATGGCGTGCAAATGTGTTGTTATAAGCAATGAATCAGAAGGAGCGAAAAAAATTTTTGGAAACAAAATTTGGTTTTTTGGCGAAAAATTTGACTTTGACGCTGAAAAGGAAATAATAGCTCTCAATTATGACTATGTCATGGGAAATTTCACAAACGAAACAGTGTTTCGCGACATGTTGAACAAGGCTGGAATTAAGACGCTTTGACTGCTATATTGGGCCATTATTTGAAACAATTTGTTGAATTAAATATATTTATATTATATAATAATAGCATTATGGAAATATTTAACTTGAAATGGAGAGTCTTAATATGAATATTTGTGTGATTGGTTTGGGATATATCGGTTTGCCCACAGCGGCGATGTTTGCTTCAAACGGCTGTCATGTGACAGGCGTTGACGTGTCGGAAAGAGTTGTTGAAAGTTTGAACAAGGGAGAAATACACATAGAAGAACCAGGGCTTGCAGAAGTTATAAGAAAAAATGTTTCAGACAGAACATTCAAGGCATCATTAAAGCCTGAAAAAGCAGATGCTTTCATAATTTCTGTTCCAACGCCAAACAAAGATGATAAATATTTAAGCTGTGACTTGTCATGTGTTATAAGTGCTGTGAATTCAATAATCCCGTTTGTTGAAAAGGGAAATGTTGTTATTGTTGAATCAACAATGGCTCCGCGCTCAACAGAAGATGTCATTAAACCAATGTTTGAGGCTGCCGGATTCACTCCTGGTGAAGATCTATATCTTGCTCATTGTCCCGAAAGAGTGCTTCCCGGAAAAATTCTTTATGAACTAACTCATAACAACAGAATTGTCGGCGGCATAACTGAAAAATGCACAGAAAAGGCCGCGGCCGTATACGGAATGTTTGTGAAGGGAGAATTGATAAAGACAGAAGCAAAAACTGCAGAGCTCTCAAAATGCATGGAAAACACGTTTAGAGATGTGAACATAGCCCTTGCAAACGAGCTTGCAAAGGTCTGCTTTGAGCTTGACATCAATTGTCTTGATGTGATTGAAATGGCGAACAAGCATCCGCGTGTGAACATACACTTCCCGGGGCCTGGTGTTGGCGGGCATTGCTTGGCTGTTGATCCTTATTTTATTTCGGCAAAGGCGCCTGAACAGGCAAAAATTATACGCCTTGGCCGTGACACAAACTGCAGCATGCCAAAATGGGTTGTTGAAAAAACTGAAATGCTTGTGAAAGGCATTGAAAACCCTAAAATATCAATATTTGGAATGACATATAAAGGCAATATCGACGACATGAGGGAAAGTCCCTCGGTTGAAATTGTGAGTGAGCTTAAAAACAAGGGATATAACGTTGTAATTAACGATTCTCATGTGAAAAACAGCACATATTTGAGCATTGAGGAGGCCATTGAGGGCTCAGACATTGTTGTGCTGCTTGTTGACCACAATGAATATAAAAATATGGATTATTCACAAATTGCTAAGAAAATGAGGACACCTCAGATATTTGACACAAAAGGCATTCTTAAAGCTGATGACACAAATGAAGTCAAAATAATTAACTATGGAAATATATACAAATATAAAAAGTGATTATTTTTCATGGATTTTGTTGATGGCATTGTTTTTTGATGCCAAAAATATTATTTTTTGAGGTACTATTATGTTTAATAATATAAAAACAGTGGCAAGCGAAGTATACACAAACCGTTACCGCCTTATGAGACTTGCAAATTATGAGCTTATGGGACAGTATAGAGGAACCATGTTTGGATTTTTGTGGAATTTTCTGAATCCGGCACTTCAAATTTTTGTATATTGGTTTGTGTTTGCCATAGGTCTTAACTCGTCGCCTCCAAGAGACGGTTTCCCATATATAATATGGATGATAGTTGGAATTATTCCGTGGTTTTATATAAGTGGCGTGCTCATGACGTCAACAATGTCAATTCACAACTATGGCGGCATATTGAAACATATGTATATACCGCTTTCGATTGTGCCAATTAAAACTGTGTTTTCTGGTGTTATTGGACATGTTTGGGCAATGTGCATGGTTTTTTTGATTATATTTTTGAGCGGCTACAGTGTGAGTGGCTATGTTTTTCAAACGCTATATTTCCTTTTTTGCAGCATAGTTTTTCTTGTTGGTTATTCACTTTTTACATCAGCCATTACGGTTGTTTTTAAAGATTTCAGCAAGTTTATGAACTCAGTCATAAGGCTTCTGTTTTACATCACTCCTGTTGTTTGGGTGCAGGAAAGACTTCCTGAAAACCTGATTTTTGTTTTGAAACTCAATCCTTTTGCATATATAATAGACGGCTACAGAGACAGCATACTTTATGGAAGAAACCTTATGTGGCACTGGAAACAAGGTTGCTTTTTCTGGGCGGTCACAATCATTCTTCTGATTGTTGGGTGCAATGTTCATGTGAAATTTAGAAAACAATTTATAGACTTAATTTAAAGGTGTGCTGAAAATATGAGTGATGAAGTTGTTATAAAATGCGAAAATTTATATAAAGAATATCCAATGTACAAAGGCGATAGCGAGCGTTTGAAAGCCCTTATTTTGCCATATTACAAGCCAAAAATGTTTAACGCTTTGAAAAACATCAATTTGGAATTCAAAAAGGGCGAAATCATAGGTGTCATAGGGCTTAATGGCTCTGGAAAATCAACTTTGGCAAGCATCATTTCTAAGATAACTTTTCCCTCATCAGGAGTTTTGAGCGTGAAGGGAGAGGTTAATATGCTTTCGGCCGGTGTTGGAATGGACAGCAATCTGACTGGAGTGGAAAACATAGAATACAAAGGAATACTGCTGGGTTTCCCAAAAAGTTTCATATCCGAAATAAAACAAAGCATAATTGACTTTGCCGACATTGGCGCGCACATAAACCAGCCTTTGAGAACATATTCAAGCGGCATGAGATCAAGGCTTGGTTTTGCCATATCAGTTCATATGGATCCTGACATTCTTATAATTGACGAGGCACTGGCCGTGGGAGACAACAGCTTCACAGACAAATGCCTTGCAAAAATGGAAGAATTCAAGAAAAGCGGCAAAACCATAATTTTTGTCAGCCATTCCGTCATGCAAATGCAGGGCTTTTGCGACAAGGTTATGTGGCTTAACAAAGGCGCCATATTGGGAATTGAGAAGCCGAATAATATATTGATGCCATATTGTGGCTTTGCAAGGGAATTTAATGCCATGACGCATGATGAAAGAGAACAGTTTAACCCAACTCTTAAAGAATATCAGGAGAAGTATTTGTGAGGAGCGTTTCAAAATGAGTTCAGTTTTGAATGTCAGCATTGACAAAAATGAAATTAAAGCAATAGTGGATTTGCCAAATGCAGAAGACAATATGTTTGCCTACTATATTTTGCTGAATGACAAACCAATAAACAAGACAGGCTATTCCCATGAAAATGAGTATAAATTTGAACTGGATACAAATGGTGTATACAGCGTAACGGCATTTATAAAAAACAGAAACGATGAAAAGGAAATAATCACTTCAAACAAGCTGAGATATGTCAAAAATTGGAAAAATTCGGGGGGGGGGTATTTTAGAATTGAGGAGATTGAGCTGACAAACATATGCAATTTGAGCTGTGAGAATTGCTGCACTCCAACTTCGAAATATCCAAAAGGCTATATCGACAATCAAACATTCATGCTTGCGCTTTCGTGGATGCAGGAGGGGCAAAGCGTCAACTATCACAGAATTGGTGAACCGCTTTTGCACCCAAATGTATGTGAATATGTGGGATATGGCGTTAAGCTTGGGAAAATCAAACCAAACATAAGCACAAATGGTATACTTTTGACAGAAACCATGCTTGACAATTTATATAAACAGGGCCTTAGAAGGCTCTTGATTACACTGCACACAAAAAAATCGGTTGAGGCTTTCAAAATGGCTGTTGACTATTTTGAAAAAAACAATATAAACGTGCGCCCATATGAGGAGATGTTTTCAAACAATGACGAAGATGTCATGTTCTTTGCGGGCAAGGTGCTTGATTTTAACTCGAAAAACAACAGAAATTGGTTTATGGAGCTTGACATGACATATGAAAAATATATGTCTTTTATTCAATATAAAGATTCACACACATGGGCCGGAAACGTTGAGGGAACAAGGTGTGATTTTGAAGATGACGTTGTTGCCCAAAGACAGAAAAATTGCTATTTTATAAACAGAAATGTTGTTAACATGCGTTGGGATGGAACAATTGTGGGCTGCTGTTTTGATTCTGAAAATGACAACGAAATTGGCAACATAAGAGATTTTGCCAATTTGAAAATAGATTTAGACAAATATAACTTATGCAGGCACTGCGATGCCAATTGGGCTGTAAAATAGGAGATAATTGAATGGAGAAAAAAGTAACTCAGGTTTTTGACATTAAAATTACAGGATATGAAAGTGACTATGTTTTTCAGACTATAGAGAAAAGCCGCTATTTCTATGAGGGAAAAATTCTCAACAAATGGACAGGCTATTTCAGGGATGCCAAAGTTTTGCTTGACATAGGTGCAAACCTTGGCAACCACACGCTTTATTGGGCTGTGAACACTGATTGTGAAAATATATATTCGTTTGAACCATATGGGCCAAACTTTGAACTGCTTGAGGAAAATGTCAAAACAAATGGCCTCAACATGGTTACAGCTGTAAATGCCGGAGTTGGAGAAAAAAAGTCAAAAGCCGTTGTCAAAAGCTTTGATGAGGGCAACTTTGGCGCCACAACGCTTCAAGAGGCCACGGAGGAGTCCTCTGATGAAACAATGGAAATAATAGACATAGACTCTTTTGTTGAGGAACAAAAAATTGAAAGGGTTGACTTTGCAAAGATAGACACAGAGGGGTTTGAAGAAAAAGTTATTGCTGGAATGAAAAATGTCATATCAAAGTTCAGGCCCGTGCTTTGGATTGAAGTTGGCTGTGAAAGTTTTGAAAATGTTTTTGAAAATTTGGAGGCTAAAGGATATAAAGTTGTTGACATTGAAGGCTTCAATGTTTTGTTTTTTCCTGAAGAAAAATCAACAAATTTGAAATGCTATAGCATTGAAAAAGCAATTGAACACATGTTTAGATACCTTGAAAAGGTCAACATTTATTATAGCAACTATTTGAAATCTAAGTCGATAATTGATGAAAAGGATCAAAAAATAATTTCTTTTTCTGAAAACTATCAAAAAGTTAAAGCGCTTTATGACAACGAAAAAGAAAAGAGCGAGCGTTCTGAAAAGAATTATCAGCAGGTGAAAATTTGGTTTGAAAATGAGAAAGAAAAGCGCATTGTTTCGGAAGAAAACTATTTGAAAGTTAAACAATGGTTTGAAGCGGAGAAGGAGAGACGAATTGCTTCAGAAGAGAATTATTTGAAAGTTAAGGAAAGATGTGCTGTTTCAGAAGAGAACTATTTAAAAATGAAACAAATGTATGCAAATGAAAAAGACAGACGCATTGAAGCCGACAACAAATATAGCGAACTGAAGCGTGAACACAGCGACTTTATCAAAAGATGCGATGAACTGAATGGAAAATATTCACAGCAGCTTAAAGACGAATATGATTCCAATCAGGAAGAAATGGAAATTTTGAACGAACTTAAAAATGTTATAAAACGGCTTGAAACCCAAAACAACTATTTAAGAAGCGAAAACACGGAATATCAAAGGAAAATGCAGATCATCAAGGACACGTTTGTTGGAAAAGTTCTTGTCAAAGGGTATCATTTGCTGAAAAAAATAAAGGCCAAACTAAACAGATAAATTATTTGGGGGAAGGTTTTGTGAACTTAACTTTTTTGGATGAGAGAATAAAAAAACTTGCTGAAAAAAACAAAAAAATCAAGTCAATTTTGGCAGAGATTGGAATGGACATAGAGGACAATGAGCATTCAAAAGAAACTGTTTTAGGTTTTAAAACAGAGGCTTCATGCTTGAAAGAGCTGAAAGTGGCTTGTGTCATGGACAGGTTCACACTTGAAAGCTATAAATATGAATGCAACCTTTTGGAGCTCACGCCGCAAAACTGGAAAAGTGAAATTGATGGTTTTGAGCCAGATTTAATATTCATTGAATCGGCGTGGGAAGGCAAAGACAAACTGTGGTATAGAAAAATTGCCAATGGAAGCAAGGAATTTTTTGAAATGGCAAGCTATTGCCAAGAAAAGAACATGCCAATTGTTTTCTGGAACAAGGAAGACCCTGTGTATACTGACACATTCATGCCCGCGGCAAGCATGGCCGACATAGTTTTCACAACGGATATTGACTGTGTGAAAAAATATAAAGAAACTTTGAAGCATGACAATGTTTTTCATCTTCATTTTGCTGCTCAGCCAGCGCTTCACAATCCTGTGGAAAAATATGAAAGGAAAGAAAAATTTTGCTTTGCTGGAGCATATTATCATAAATATAAACACCGCTCAGAAATTTTTGACAAATTTTCAGAAATTTTTGTGGAAACAAAGGGATTTGACATTTATGACAGAAACTATAAAAGCGCTCTGCCGGAACACGCTTTTCCCGAAAGATATGATAAATACATATTGGGAAAGCTGGATCCAACTGAAATTGATGTGGCATATAAAGGCTATTTGTATGGAGTGAACATGAACTCAGAGTCACAATCGCAAACAATGTTTGCAAGGCGTGTCTTTGAAATGATGGCTTCAAACACAGTGACTGTGGGCAACTATTCAAGGGGAGTGAAGAACCTTTTTGGAGATTTGACAATATGCACAGACGACAGCGCTGAAATGAAAAGACAGCTTGAGCTGTTTTGCAATGATGAAACAAGCAGCAAAAAATATCGGCTTGCTGGCTTGAGAAGTGTTTTGAGCCAGCATTTATATGAAGACAGGCTTGATTTTGTTGTTTCAAAGGTGTTCAAAAAATCTTTGAAACGTGAACTTCCCAAGGCTGTTTTGTTTGCATGTGGCAAGAACGGAATTGAAAGTTTCAAAAAACAGACATATGCGAACAAAAAGCTCTATGTTGTTGGTGATGAGGAAAAAGAAAATGAGAACATTGCATACATCAAAAAAGAGAACGCTGAAAAGATTTTGATGTCTTCTTTCGAAAACTCATATGTAGGCGTGCTGAATGAAAATGACTATTATGGCGCCAATTATGTCACCGACATTATGCTTGCACTGCGCTATGGAAATTATGACGGCATTGGCAAGGGCGCTTATTACAGCAATTCAAATGAAACCATTGTTTTGAATGATGATGAAAAATCATATAAGCCAATGAACAGTGTGAACATAAACAGAGGGCTTGTGAACAGTGAAGTCATATGTGCCAATGCCGAAAACATTTTTGAAGCTGAAAATGTGGAGTGCGAAAACAGCTTTTCGGTTGACGAGTTTAACTATTGCGAAAACTTTGCTGGCGAAACATGCCGTGAGGTTGACGACATGTTCATTGCTGACAAAGGCATTTCAATGAACAAAATAGAAAAAGCCGCTGAAAAAATCAAGGTTAACAGAATGATGACCAAAGGACAGCGGATAAGTGGAGCAGAGCTGGCCAAATTTGTGAAGGAAGGAACGCTGAAAAAAGTCAAAATCAAAAAATCATCAAAAACGTTTGATCTGACAAGCACTTTGGATGAGAATGAAAATGAATATGTAATGTTTGAAAAGCTGTATAATATTAGAGATTTCGCTGAAAATGATGATATGAACATTGTTTTTGAATGTGTTGGCGGAACAGAAGTTCTTGGAGTTTGCATCTTTTTTGACAGCAACAAAAAGAAAATATCTCCAACCTTCCCTAAGTCTAATAGGCTGACGATGACAAGCATTCCAAAAGGAGCCGTCTATTTCAAGCTGGGGCTCAGAATCCGCGGCGAGGGCGACATCTGTTTCAAAGAGTTTGGCATTGGCGTTGAAAAAAGCTCTGGTGAAATTGAAACATTTTTGAGCCGTTCAAATGTGCTTGTTTTGGCCAATCACTATCCTTCATATGATGATTTGTATAGAAACATGTTTGTTCACAAAAGAGTGACAGCTTATAAAAATGATGGATATGTTTATGATGTTATGCGAATGAACATATATGCCAAAGACGGCTTTAGAGAGTTTGAGGGGATCAATGTCATAGAAGGGCATGGAAACACATTGGCCAATATACTTTCTTCAGGCGACATAGACACGGTTTGTGTGCATTTTTTTGACAGACAAATGTGGGATGTTTTGAAAAATTTTGCTGACAAAATAAAAATAATTGTGTGGTCACATGGGGCTGACATTCAGCCATGGTGGCGAAGAAAATTCAACTATTCCACAGAAGAAGAAATGAAAAAAGCAAAAAAAGCTTCTGAAGAAAGAATGGATTTTTGGAACGAAGTTTTTGCTGCCTATGAAAAATATGACATGAGCTTTGTTTTTGTTTCACAATATGCAGCTGACATGGTGATGGAAGACTATAACATTAAACTCAAGAATTATAGCATAATTCCAAACTGCATTGACACGGACATGTTTGTTTATAAAAACAAAAACAGTGAAGACAGAAAAAATGTCATATCCATAAGGCCATATTCAAGCATGATTTATGGAAATGATTTGATGGTTAAAGCCATTCTGGAACTTTCTTCAAAGGATTTCTTCAATGACATTAAATTTACTCTCAAAGGTGATGGGGAACTTTTCAATGATGTTTTGAAACCTCTCAAAAAATTTGACAATGTGTCAATTGAAAAGACATTTTTAAGACAAGCTGATATAGCCAAGTTATATTCGCAAAATGGAATTGTTTTAATTCCAACAAGGGGCGACACACAAGGCGTTTCAAGAGATGAGGCCATGTCTTGCGGCCTTGTGCCAGTGACAAACAAGGTTGCCGCCATCCCAGAATTTGTTGATGAGAATTGCGGAATTCTTGCTCCAGGTGAAGACTATAAAGCCATGGCCGAAGGCATTGAAAAGCTGTATAAAAACCCAGATGAGTTTTGCAAACTTTCAGAAAATGCTGCAAAACGTGTGAGAAGCCAGTCTTCAAAGGAATTCACCATAGAAAGAGAGGAAGCCATTATTGAAGGGAAGGGATAATTTGGAATGGAAATTAGAGATGAAATGGTGAATGTAAATTTTTCGCAAGAGGGCAATAGACTTGTGTCAAAAATTGAATTTGCCAATGATGAGATAGATTCTAAAGATTTTCAATATGCATTTTATCTTCTGCTTGATGACGTAAGATTGGAAACAAGGGGATATACAAAAGAAAATTTTGCTGAATTTTTGCCAGTATGCAACGGAAAGTACACTTCTGTTGGTTTTGTGAAATATGGAGAAAACAAAATAATAAAGAGATCAAATGCCGTTGATTTTGAATTTGATGAAAACATAGAAACTGACATTGACATAAAGGAGAAAGTTTCTGTGAGCATATTTGGAAGCTGTGTTTCAAGAGACATATTCAATTTTGACATGCGAAACAAATTTCGAATTAAAACATATGTTGCAAGACAGTCAGTGGTTTCAGCTTTGTCAGAGCCTGTGCCATGCAATGCCAATGACATAAACTTAAGCTCTAAATTTCAAAAAAAAGCTGTATATGAGGATTTTGCAAAAGAGACATTTGAAAAGTTCAAGCAGGACAACAGCGATTATCTGGTCATTGATTTTATAGACGAGCGGTTCAAATTGATAAAATATGATAACAATGGAATTGACTCTTTTTTGACATATTCAGCCAGTCTTGACGAAAGTGGATATATCAAAAAACCAAATTTTGTGTCACGAAAAAGAAAATTGATGCCATGGCGGGATTATTATATTGATGATAAAAAATTGAGCAGTTATATGGATTTATTCTGTGAAAAAATATTGGACATATTCCCTTCTGAAAAGATAATAATTAATAGAGGAAAAATGCTTAACTTTTATAAAAATAAATCAGGAAATATTGTCAGATTTTCGTTACCCTATCTTAAAAACAACAGAGACGTCAACAACCTGCTTGACTATATGTATGATTATATAGAAGGAAGGTTTTCAAAATGTTATGTTTTGGATTTTTGTGATGATTATTGTGCTGATGAAGAACATATATGGGGGCTTGCCCCGATGCACTATCAAAAAGAATATTATGAGCGGGCGCTTAGCGAAATAGCGAAAATTACCATGGGGGGGGTATAAAAAGTAACAGAATATGTAGGCTATATAGAGAAGTTAAATTTTTCAGGCTCGAATTTGCAGAATATGTAAAAAAATATATTTCATTGATATTCACGGCAGCAACATTTTGGAACTTGTCTGTTTTGATAAACAGGTGAATGTCTTTGAGTTTACTTTGGATGCATCGGTGATAAGTTTTTATATACTCCTAAAGCCATGTGAGTGTGTAAACAGTTTTTTCATAATTTGAAAAATTGAAAGAATGTTGATTGTTTTTGAAAAAATTTTTAATTATGAATATATGATGTTGCTGAAGTTTTGCGGAACCATATTCCAAAGGATTGGAAAGTTATAAAAATTTTCTGTTTCTTTGGAACAGCAAATGATTTTTGGGGGAGGCTTAGTATGGAGTATATAAAAAAGCATAAAGAACTCCACATGTTTTTTATATTAATTTTTATAATCATGAATATTGTTAGTTTTTGCGTTGTTTCGTGGTTTGACAATGAGAATTTTGATTATTTTGAAGGTTATGAAAAAACAAGCGAATATCCATGGAGTATATCTGGCGATGACTGTGGCTTGAATGTTGTAGGCGAGCATGAAATTTCAGCATGGTGGAAAGAAAATTCGAACAAAATATATCTATATATGTTTGATGGTTCATCTGGTTTGATGAGTGATGAATATAAAGAATTGGCTTCAATTCCAGAAAAGGCAAGAAAAATTCAGTTTGACTGCACAATGAATTTGAAAGCTGGACAAACTATCGTGGCATATATAATACAATATGATGACAACGGAAGGATCGCTGAAGCTGACAAAATTGAGAAGCTTGAGACATATACAATTGATAAAACACTTGACAGAAATATTTTGAGGAACTATTCAATAAAAACAAATGTCTATTATGGGGCAAAATATTATAAAGTGCTTTTTGACATTAGAACTCAAGGTGTTCCAGGAAAGTTGGTTTTAGATGATATAGACGTTATTTTTAATTAAAAAAAGGGGGTGAAATATGTGAATGGTGACAGCTATCTGAAAGAAGAAGAAAAGAAAATTGTTATAAGCCACAAGAACTTTATTCTGGCCATTATAGGTTTGGCATTTTTGATAAGGGTTTTGCTTGTTTTTAATTATGGAAACAGGTTATATACTTTTTATGATGACAAGAATTATATATATGGCGCTATAATGTTTATCAAAAACAGGGGAATTGTAACTTTTCCATATACAGAGGAACAAATGATGTATGCAATGCCGGGAACAATGATGTTGCTTGGATTTTTGTTCAAAATTTTCTCATACACCCAAAACGGCATGAACATATGCAGAATTATATGGGGCGGGGGAATTGGAAGCCTGACTATTTATGGAATATACAAAATAGTCAGCAGAACAATGAATGAAAAAATTGCTGTTATAACCATGATAAACCTTGCGATATGGCCTCCTGTGATTTTGAACGACTGTCTGTTTTTGAGTGACACGCCAATGATCCTTTGTCTAGTGTGGTTTGTATATTTCACTTTGAAATTTTGTGATTCAAAGTCTGACAGAGATTTTATAGCGCTTATGGCGTTTTATCTTGGAATGATAATTTTCAGGAGCAATTTTGCCATAATCCCCTTGGCGTTCATATTTTATTTTTGGCATAATAAATTTCCAATTAAAGAATTGTTTGTCAAAGGGATATATGCAGTGGTTATCATAGTCATGTTTCTTACTCCATGGTGGATAAGAAACTATAAAGTTGTTGGTGAGTTTGTGCCTATGATATCAAGCGGAGATGCACTGCTTGGCGGAACCATGACAGGCAAAGGCTTTCCAGAAGCCGAAATGACATTGGATGAATATAGATATGCATTTACAGATGAAAACGCCGTTAATATTGTGTATGAAAGAATGGAAAAAGAGAAGGAGCTTGGGCTTGAAAGATTGGCACAGTGGTGGAAAGATGACAAAGCTGGACTCATCAAAAACTATCTGATCACAAAGCCGGCAATGTCATTAGGCTCACCATATTATCAAATGGAAATATTCGACATTTCTTCGTCTCTTATGAAAAAAATATATAGATTCTACATTTTTATGGCGGCGATAGGAGTGGCTCTGGGGCTTATCAACAAAAAACACAGACAAATAAGCTTTTTGTTTATTTTGTTTATTGCTTATTCGGTGCTTATGTGTGGAATATTCCTTCCATTCCCTGGATACAACAAGCCTATAATACCATTTTTGTTTGTGTTCGCTTCCATGGGAATGATGTTTGCTTTTAACATTATCAAAAATTTACTTCATGCGGCAATGGGGCGTGTTAACGAATATAAGGCAGCCAAATCAAAACAATGAAAGGAAGATGTTAATTGAATCAGCTAATATTAAATATTCGTAATGAGTATAAGTGGTCTTTATATTTTTTGACAACTATACTGATTACATCTGTTATATCTATGATCACAGTTTTCAAAACGGCATCGCCAGCGATTGAAGGCCCAAAGGGCTATGAGGATTTATCAGCTTTCAACTTTCAGGCGCTTAGTGGCGGCATTGAAATGAAAAACAGTGGGCAAAGAGTCACTTTTTCATGGGAGAATATTGAAGACAAATTTTGGGTTAGCTCTTTTGGCACATCAATAAATGATATACCTTCTGAGGAATACTTGGATTTATGCTCTATACCTGAAGGAAGCAAAACGATGCAGGTTGATATAAACGTGGGGGGTATGAACCAGAAAAGTTAAGACACTATGATGTGACAATGATAGTTGTGTTATTTGATGAAAACGGAAACACACATAAAGAAAATTTGAGATTTTACCTAAACACACCAAAAGAAAACAGCAGGCCATACTCTCTGAAAGTTAAACTTAATGAAAATGACAAGACATATAGAATTGCATTCTATGTCAAAGCGCGAAGGGAAAACAATAAAGGATATTTTTATTTCCACGATTTAGATGTCATTTTCAGATAATTTTAATTTTAGGAGGGTTTCATATGAAAAAAACAAAAAAAGGCAGCTATATGGTTGTTGAAGTTAGCAAAGCTGTTGTCACTCATGACAATGCCATAATATACATATTGCTGACAGCTTTTATACTAAGGTTTATTTTACTTTGCACATACAGCAATAATATGTATCTGTTTAGCGATGATGTGGGATATTGCAATTCGGCAATATATTTTATAAAAAGCGGATACATCACATATGTGAACAAAAACTATTTAACCTTAAGCGGAATGCCGGGGATGTTTTTGTTTATGGGAGGGTTATTCAAAGCATTTGGCTATACCGAGACAGGGTTGTTTTTGACAAGATTTTTCTTTGTCATTCTAAGTGTGCTGACAGTGTATGGTGTTTATCTGTGTGGAAACATTATTTTTAAGAACAAAGCCATATCAAACATAGCGGCAGCGCTTTTGGCCATAGCTGCCGGGCACATATCTTTGAGCAATATATTTTTAACAGAAACGCCTTCCATTTTTATATTTGTATATATGACATATTTCATTCTGCGTTTCTGTGATGATAGAAGTGACAAAAACTTTGTGTTTATGTTGGCATTCTATCTTTTAGGGTTGATTTTTAAGCCAGTGTTTGGCGTTTATATATTGGGGTTTCTTCCGCTTATGCTGTTTAAGAAGATGAAATTCAAAGAAATGTTTATAAGAGGGGGCATAGCGGCAGTTGCATTGTGCATTTTCTTGTCTCCGTGGTGGGTGAGAAACTATAAATTGGTTGGGGAATTTATACCTCTCTCAGGCGGACAGGGAGACACACTCTTTTTGGGAACATTTCAGGGATTTGGCTATCCCGAAGGGAACAAAGAAGAAATTTATAGAAGTTTTGATGTTGAAGCGTCAGAAATGAAAACAAAATATGGATATTGGAATCCATATATTGTGAGCAAGCTGAAGGGCATTGAGGGCAAAAAAAGAATAAATGAATGGATTCAGAAAGATCCTAAAGGGTTTGTGTTTTCCAGCATAGTTTATAAACCGTTCTTGGCGCTCTCAAAGGAATATTACCCTGTAGAAATTTTTAATATTGAATACAGACATATAGAATGGATTTATAAACTACAA
The DNA here is from genome assembly GCA_022791155.1 of Bacillota bacterium. GTDB lineage: Bacteria > Bacillota > Clostridia > Lachnospirales > Anaerotignaceae > JANFXS01. Next base: position 88,114 of record JAAVYN010000008.1, read on the forward strand.
TGGGCAGCGTTTTTTATAGGACTCTTTTACGCCGTGAAAAATATAAAAAAAGAAAAAGAACTGTTTTTTAAGCTTATTTGCGTGCTTATTGGCGGATTTATTGTTGTTTTTGTGGGGGCATTTTACTTTTCCATTACAAGATATGCTGTTACGTTTTCAGTTGCGCTTAAATTGACGGGCGCTTTTGGTATTTATAATTTTATCAGCTATATTTGTTCAGCTGCAAGAAGATATAAGTGAGGGTTATGAATGAGAATATTGATTATTATTCCGGCTTACAATGAAGAAAGCAACATTGGAAGTGTCATAAGCAATTTGAATTCATCAAACAATGAGGTTGATTATGTTGTGATTAACGACTGCTCAACCGACAACACAAAGCATATATTAAACGAGATGCATGCCAATTTTTTGGACCTTCCTGTAAATTTAGGCATCGGCGGCGGAGTTCAGCTTGGATATATGTATGCGCATGAGAAGGGCTATGACATAGCTATACAAATGGATGGAGACGGTCAGCATGATCCGAAATATATAAACGATATAATAAACCCAATTTTGAAAGGCGAGGCAGACATGGTTGTTGGCTCAAGGTTTATAAATAAAGACGGTTTTCAGTCAACAGGGCTTAGGCGTTTTGGAATTAAATTCCTCAGCTTGCTCATTAAAATATTTGCGGGGATTGAAATTTGTGACGTCACAAGCGGGTTTAGAGCGGCAAACAAAAAGATGATTGAAATTTTCTCAAAACATTATGCTCAGGATTATCCGGAGCCTGAAGCCATAGTTGCAGCGTCAGCTTTTGGCTGCAAGGTTAAAGAAGTGCCCGTGGTTATGCACGAGAGAATGGGAGGAGCAAGCTCTATACATTCATTTAAGTCGGTTTATTATATGATAAAAGTTTCAATAGCCATAGCGCTTTATAAAAGAACTTTGAATGTTAAGGGGTGATGTTGTGAATATAAGGCTTAGAATATCTTTGATTATAGGAATAGTTATATATTTTCTTGTTTTGCTCAAACTGCTCAAAAATAATAGGTTGAATTTGAAATATACTCTTTTATGGATGTTTACGGGCATTGTGCTTTTTATAATGGCGTTGCTGCCCGATGTTGTTTTGTTTTTCACAAAATCGGTTGGGATAGTTGAAGCAACAAATGGATTGTTTGCCATAATGATATTTTGCATATTGATGATATTAATTTCTATAACAGCAATTGTTTCAAAACTCAATGACAAAAGCAAAAGACTAATTCAAACAGTTGCCTTGCTCGAAAAAAGGCTCAGAGATGTTGAGGCCATGGAGAAAGGAGAAAAGGACATATGAGTTCAATTTTTTTGGCGTTCATAAACACTTTTGCACTTGTTGTTGGGCAAGTTTTGTTCAAATTGGGTTCAGCAGGAAAAGAGCTTTCAAGCTTGACTGATGTCATCAAACTCATGTTCACACCCACGATTTTGCTGGCTTTGGCAGTGTATGGCTGCACAACGCTCTTATGGGTGTATATATTAAACCGTTCAAAAATCAGTGTTGTATATCCAATACAGTCGTTGGCCATTCCCATTGTTATGATTATATCATCTTTTATATTCAAAGAAGAAGTGACTTTGACAAAATATATCGGGGCTGCTTTGGTTTGTGTTGGCGTGTTTGTCACAACAAGATAGGAGTTGAGAGCTATGTGGCATGAAAGTTGTTTCAAAATGGATGATTTGAACGACGTTATAGAAATGACAAAGGAATATTACGGTGATATAGAAATTTCAAACAAAAAATTTGTGAACCATGAATATTTTGAGAATCCATCGGGTGACGCTGTCATCAGGCTGGCAAGGGACAATGAAGATGACACGCTTGCAGGGCAATATGTTGTCAATCCGGCAAGGTTCAGAATTGAGAGTGAGGACATTCCGGCTGTGCTTTCGCTCAACACGCTCACGCGCGACAAATATAGAGGACAGGGAATATTTACTGGATTGGCCGAGCTTGTTTATAGCGATTCTGCTGAAAGAGGATATAACTTTTGTTATTCAATGCCAAACCAGAATTCATATCCAGGGTTTATAAAAAAGCTGAATTTTGCTGACATAGGAAATGTGCCGCTTTGGCTGAGGCCCATAAAACCATCAACAATCGTTGCTGAAAAGATTAAATCACATGCAATGAGCACACTGGCCAAACCGGCCAATGTGCTTTTCAGGCCGCGGAAAAAGAAAAGTTTGTATGAAATTCAGAAAATAAACAGCAACAACTTGAATTTGATAGACGAATTATGGGAAGAAATAAAGGACAAATATAAAATCTGGGTTATACGGGACAGCAAATTTTTTAGATGGCGTTATATTGATATGCCGATAAGGAAATATCACATTTACACTGTGGTTTCAAACGGCAAGCCTGTGGCTGTGATTGTTGGGCGAATGACAAATGTGGCCGACATGACTTGCGGAATGGTTGTTGACTTTTTTTATGCAGAGGGGCATGGTGATGAGGCCAAACATCTGCTTGATTTTATGCTATATAATTTTTATAAAAATGGAGCTGGGCTTTGTGGCTGCCTCATGAAAAACAATGTTGAGGAAGCCAAAATTCTTAAAAGCAGAGGATTTTTTGTGTGCCCGGAAAAGCTGGAGCCGCAGCCGTTTAGAGCAATACTTAGAGTGTTCAATGATGATTTAAAAAATAGAGGACTTGAAAAGTTTGACAACTGGTTTTTCACGATGGGAGATTATGACGTTATTTAGGAGAAGTGTATGAAAAATATTTTTACTATAGATACTGAAGATTGGTTTCATGCCAACTATGAAGAAGGACTGTTTCAAAACGACAAAAATGTAATATCAACTGTGGAAGCGAACACGGATGTATATTTGGAGCTTTTTGAGAAATATAATGCCAAGGCAACTTTCTTTATTCTTGGGTTTGTGGCTGAAAGTCATCCGGGTCTTGTGAAGAAAATATTTGACAGCGGGCATGAAGTTGCAAGCCATGGATATGGTCATCAGCTTATATACAAACAAAGTCAGAAAGAATTTAGAGAGGATATACACAAATCCAAATGCATTCTTGAGGACATTATAGGCGCTGAAGTGAAGGGATACAGAGCGCCGTCATGGTCGATAACAGAAAAATCACTTTGGGCTTTGGAGATTCTTGCAGATGAGGGATTTAAATATGATTCAAGCATATTTCCTACAAAAAACTTTCTTTATGGAATACCAAATGCTCCACGTTTTATAAAAAAACATGTTTTTAATGATCATAAATGTATAGTTGAAATTCCTCCGTCAACGCTGAAGGTGTTTATGAATGTTCCGTTTTCGGGCGGATTTTATTTCAGGGCAATGCCGCGGTGGTTCATCAAGGCTTTTGCCGGCATAATAAACAATGGAGGAAAAGAGAATGTTTTTTATCTGCATCCACGAGAGATAGATCCAAAACAGCCGCGGCTGAATTTGAAACCACGAGATGCTTTAATACACTACTACGGCATAAACACATGCAAATCTAAGCTTGAATATATATTGAAACATTTTGAATTTACAAGTGCCGAAATTCTTCTTAAGGAACATGGATTTTTATAATGCTACTGTCTATTATGAGGTGAATGCGATTGAAATATGAAAAAAGTTTTGGCATAACAAGAGAGCAGTTTAATTCAAACTTTTCGTTTCCAAATAGCGAAAGTGAAATTATAAAAATTGCTGACGGACTTATGAAAAACCGTCTTACGTCAGTGCATACTATAAAATCTGCGGAATACGACATTAACAATTTAGACTGGAATATAAAGTTTTCTGAAGCAAGCGGCACATTTCAGCTTTTTTTGCAGGGTCTTTATCCGGTTGTATATTTGGTTAAGGCTTATGAGACAGGCTTATGTTCAGACACCCCCGTAGGAGTCGGGGGGGGGGATTTGGAGGTACCTCCAAAGAGCAGAGAAATTTATTTTAAGCTGGAATGAGTATCGCAATGACGATGAAAGAATAAGAACAAACGCTATGGTGTGGAATGATCATGGAGCGGCCATAAGGGCAGAAAGTTTGATATATTATGCTTTGGTTGCTGAAAAGGAACATTGTCTGAGCGATAGTACAAAAAAATTGATATTTGAGCTTTTAGAAATTCATGGCGAATTCCTTTCAGATGAAAGCAAATACACAAAAAACCACAATCATGGAATTTTTCAGGACAGGGCGCTGTTATATATAGCTTATATTTTGAACAGCGACAAGAGTGCAGAATGGATTTTAACGGCTGAAAAACGTCTTAAAAAACAGGTTGATTTTGCTTTCAGCATTGAATGTATCCATGTTGAGAACTCGACAAGCTATCATATTGGCGTTGTAACTGTGCTGAAAATAATTTGCGACTTTCTAACACAGCTTGGAGACGATTTTGGCTATGAGATTTATAACGATGTAGTAAAAAAATCAATCAGATTTTTAACATATATGACAAAGCCCAATGGAGCGCTTGCAGCTACAGGCGACAGCTCTTACGAAGCTTCCGCAAACAAAAATTATACAAGCTCTTTAACGGAAAGACCGCTGCACTTTGATGACAGTGAATATATCTATGCCTGCACGTTGGGAGAAGAAGGGGACAGGCCGAAAGAGACTTCGGCTTTTTATCCATGTTCAGGATACTATATAAGCCACAACAGTTGGGATAAAGAAGACTATGAAAATTCAACATGGATGATGTTCAAATCTGGATACCTTTCCAAAACTCACAAACATTCTGATGACAATTCATTCATGCTCTATTCCAAAGGAAAAGACATTTTTGATGACAGTGGTTTCTATAACTATACATTTGGCAACAGATATAGAGACTATTTTGTTTCGTCAGGAGCCCACAACACTGTCATAGCCGATGGCCGGTCATACTCGCCTACAGATGAAAACAGCGGAAAGGTTGGCATATTTGGCTGGGGAAAATTTGATGGATATGAGTATGCTGCTGGATTTAACGATATGTATGCCGGCATATTTATGGACAGATATTTCTATAACATGGGAGACGCCATACTTATATATGATAATATAAAAAGTGACAATGAACATATATATTCACAGCTTTTTCATACATCTGGATATATGGAAGTCTTGAAACACAGCGACTGTGAAGTTCTGTTCTCGCTATTGGAAACAAAATATAATGTAAGAATAAAACAGCTTTCGGCTAATACAAAGCTTGAGATCATAAAAGGCGATTTTGATAAAGAGAAATATGGATATATTTCAAAAAAAACGAATGATGTAAGTTCTGTTTATACAGCAAAGTTTGATGTAAAGGGCAGCGATGTCAACTTTGTCACATTGATTACTATAGAAGACAAATTTGGAAATGTGGAAAACTTGAAAAACTTTAACTTTGACAGCAATGACTATTTTTTCACTTTTGTATCGGACAGCTTTCATATTATAAATTTGAGAGAGAGAAAAAGAATTAATACAGACAATATTTTTGTTTCTCAAAATGGAAGTGTGTTTCAATTTGTTAATAATTGCATAGGAAACGGTTTCAGATATAGCTGGTATATAATCGACTTTGACAGCGGCGCTGCCGTTAAAAAAATTAATTCAGGAAGCAAAAATACTGCCGAATGCGACTTCGACAGCATTAAACATGGGCGTTATATTGTGAGAGCATATATAAAAAATAGTTTTGAACATATGAAGCATGCTGTTGTGGCTATTGTGGAATATGATGCCAAGACAGGGTGGCTCAACAAGACAAATGAATATCCGTATATTAATCTTTTGCATAATGGACATATATATGATAAAATAGGAAAAAACAGATATAGATTTATTATAGACTGTAAATATTCGCTTGATATGTCAGTGAAATGGTATGTATACAGAAACGGCGTTTATTTTGACTCGTTTTTGTCAAAAAATGACAACAATATGGAATATGAGTTTAATTTGCCGGGTAAATATTCTGTTGCATATTATCTTCGCACAAGGGAAAAAGACAACGAATATTGGAACTTTCCGGCAATAGAAATATATTAATTGCCAAAGGGGGAATTTTATGAGTAGTTATCAGGTTGGCAGCAATTGTGACATAGCACATACAGCCATTATTGGAGAAGGCTGCAAAATTGGAAGCAACGTCAAAATTCACCATTTTGCTGTGATTTATGACGGAACTGAAATTGGAGATGACTGCGAAATTTTTGATCATGCTGTCATTGGCCGCCCGCCAAAGGCGGCTGGAATATTGATAAGCAAAATAGAGGAAAATCTCCCGCCTGTGACAATTGGAAACAAAACTGTCATAGGCGCTTCAGCAGTTATATATGCAGACTGTCATATAGGAAACAATGTTCTTATATGCGACTTGGCTTCTTTAAGAGAGGGCTGTTCGGTTGGCGACAACACTGTTATAGCAAGGCTTGTCACATGCAATCATCATGTCACAATAGGCAAAAATGTGAAGATAATAGATGTCACGCATATTACATCAAACACGGTGATTGAGGATGACGTTTTTATTGGCGTTGCAGTTTCATCGGCAAATGACAACGGCATGCGCATAAGCGGCGATCAGCCAACAAACAATAAAATTGTGCTTAGAAAAGGCTGCAAGATAGGTGCAAGCGCTGTTATACTTCCTTCTGTTGAGATAGGTGAAAATTCCATAGTTGGAGCAAATTCTGTTGTCACAAAAAATGTGCGTGAAAATGCACTTGTGCTGGGAACGCCGGCAAGGGAGAGAGAAAAATGATTGAGAAGCTTAGAAAATTTAGAAAGATTATAGAAAACGAGACCATATTCTGTTTCACAAGCGATGTTGACTGGGCTTCAGAATATGCCATAGAAAAAACAATAGAATTTTTTGAAAAAAACAAAATACCTCTCACAATGTTTTTGACACACAAAAGCGCTGTTGCTCAAAACGCCATTGAAACCAAAAGAATAAAAGCGGGGATTCACCCCAATTTTATGCCTGACAGCAGTCAGGGCAATGGCTATAAAGAGATTATAGACTTTTGCCTTAAACTGGTTCCGGATACGTGGGGGGGGTATCGCGGACACAGATATTATTCTGTAAATGACACCGTTGAGGCCCTTATAAACAAGGGAATAAAGTTTGAAAGCAATGTGTGTACGCTTCTGGACAACATACCGCCATATTTACACAGAAACAATATTGTTGAATTTCCGATTTTTTTTGAAGATGGAGCGTATATACTGAATAATGATGAACTAAATTTTGACAATATCAAAGAAGCATTTTTGTCACCAGGGCTTAAGGTCATAAACATACACCCGATGCACCTTATGCTTAACACGCCATATTTCAAATATACAAGGGAAATAAAAGACAAGCTGTCGAGAGAGGAATGGAACAATCTCACAGCTGAAAGCATAGAAAAAATTTCGTATAAAGGGAATGACGGAATAAGAAACGTGATTGATGGCATGGTGAGCGCCGTCAACGAAAATGGGATTAAAACAATGTTTATGGAAGACATTTATAAATATATAGAAGGTTTATAAAAGCTGTTGTTGTGAGAACAGCAATATACATTCAGAGGTAATATTGATGAAATATTCCGTTTTAATGTCAGTTTATAAAGGTGAGAAGGCTGAGTTTTTTAAGCTCAGCCTTAAAAGCATGTTTGAGCAGACAGTTGCGCCTGAACAGGTTGTTGTTGTGTGTGATGGTGAGCTCACGCATGAATTGGACAGAGTTTTATCATGGTTCGAAAAAAAATATCCAGAAATCATGTGCATACACAGGCTTGAAAGAAACATGGGAACGGGCTATGCAGCGAATGAAGGGCTGAAGCTTTGCCGAAATGAGCTCATAGCCAAAATGGATTCTGACGATATTGCATATTTGGACAGATGCGAAAAACAGCTTGCTGAGTTTGAGAAAGATGAAAAGCTTGACATGCTTGGGGGATATGTTTCTGAATTTGAGGGAAGCATTTCAAACGAAAAGGCTGTCAAAAAAGTTCCAACAATCCATGGCGACATCATCAAATATGCCAAAAGGCGCAACCCTTTCAACAACCAAACACTTATGTATAAAAAAACAAAAGCTGTCAGCTGTGGAGGATATACATGCAACACAAGATGTGAGGACTATGACTTTATAGTGAAAATGATTATGAACGGCGCCAAATGCCAAAATGTTCCAGAAAATCTTGTTCACTATCGTCTTGACTCTGGAGCCTATGAACGCCGAAAAAACTGGAAGAACACAGTTGGGTTTGTGCTTGTGAGATATAGAAACTGGAAAAGAGGGTTTTGCTCGTTCACAGATTTTTTGTTGCCATGCGCCGCACAGATGCTGCTTTTTTTGCTTCCTGTTGCGTTCACCAAAAAACTTTATATAAAGGTTTTGAGAAAGAAAGTTTGATTTGTGGAATTTTTGGCTGGTGAAAGGGAACATGAATTTGAATTGAGGGGTTTGAATTGATCAAGTGGCGACTGTAAACAACAGGTTTTAATAAGGCGTGTGTTTTGAGAGCCTGTTGTTTGTGGTTGTTGTTTGATCAATTTTAGTCTTCTAAAAGTGGCCTTTTAAGACAGCGAGAGGGGCGCTCTCGGAATTGCGAGGGTCAAATTGCCACTCCTGTGGTCTTAAAGCCATTTTTGAAAGCTTGAAACAAAATAGCAACCATAAACAAAGAACTCTTCAAAGCAAACTCAGTGAAGCGTTCCGCGAAGCGGAATTCGAGAACTTGCTGGTGTGAACCGGCTGAAAGCGCCGGCGCGAAGTGAAACGAAGCGTTCCGCGACGCGGAATTCGAGAACTTGCTGGTGTGAACCGGCTGAAAGCGCCGGCGCGAAG
>JAAVYN010000009.1 GCA_022791155.1 Bacillota bacterium
ACATCTCATAGTTGCGAAGGCCGAACGGCCCTCCCACACCCTCCCTCCTTGGCCACGCTTTTTGTCGTCAGTTCAAGTTGCAGCCTTTATTGACATTCAATGTTATGGGGAATTTTAAAAAATTAAAAAGGATATTTGGCATAAATTTGAAAACCTATACAGTATAACAGCCTATATATTTGCTATTATACTTTCTCCCATTTCTGAAGTTGATATATATTTTCCGCCCTCAGAGGCAATGTCAGCTGTTCTGAGCCCTGCATTCAATGTTTTTGTCACTGCATTTTCAATTGCCTCCGCTTCGGCATTGAGCTTGAAGCTATATCTTAACATCATCGCCATTGAAAGTATTGTGGCTATTGGATTGGCAATTCCCTTGCCAGCGATGTCTGGCGCCGAACCATGAATTGGCTCATACATTCCAAACGAGCCCTCGCCCAAACTGGCGCTTGGGAGCATTCCTATGGAACCTGTGATTTGGCTTGCTTCATCTGAAAGTATGTCGCCAAATATGTTTGACGTGACAATGACATCAAAATGTTTTGGGTTTCTCACAAGCTGCATGGCCGCGTTGTCAACATACATGTGATCAAGCTCAACTTCAGGATATTCCTTTGAAACTTCAATCATTGTTTTTCTCCAAAAGCGGCTGCTTTCAAGAACATTGGCTTTGTCAACGCTTGTGAGGCGCTTGTTTCTGCTCATGGCCGCCTCAAAAGCTGTTTTGGCAATGCGGCGTATTTCCATTTCGCTGTAGGCTTCAGTGTCATAGGCTTCTGTGCCATATTTTCCTTCTCTATATCCACGTTCACCAAAATAAATTCCGCCTGTGAGCTCACGCACAATGAGTATGTCAAGGCTGTCGCCCACAATTTCCTTTCTGATTGGTGATGCATCACTCAATGCATTGTGTATTATTGCTGGGCGCAGGTTGGCAAAAAGGCCCAGTTTTTCTCTAAGGCCCAAAAGGGCGCGTTCTGGCCTTTGATCGCCGGCCACATTGTCCCATTTTGGCCCACCAACAGCCCCCAATATAACGGAATCGCTGTTTTTGCAAACATCAACCGTTTTTTCAGGAAGACAGCCCCCTGTTGCATCAATGGCACAGCCTCCAGCCAAAACCTCTGTGAAATTGAATGTGTGGCCAAATTTTTCTCCAACTTTTTTCAAAACGTTTGTGCCCTCGTCAACAATTTCAGGCCCAATTCCGTCGCCCTTTATAACGGCCAAATTATATTTTCCCATTTCTCAGCCCTCCATTCAGCCATTAACTCTCGCCTTTGTATATTCCACAAGGCCGCCTTTGGCTATTATCTTCTGCATGAATTCAGGGAATGGCTCCGCCTGATATTGCTTCCCTGTTGTTTCATTTTTGATTATTCCTGTTGAAAAGTCAACCGAAACTTCATCGCCTTCTTTTATGTCATTGGCTGCTTCATCGCATTCAAGAATTGGCAGGCCAATGTTGATTGAGTTTCTGAAAAATATCCTTGCAAATGTTGAGGCAATAACACAGCTTATCCCGGCGCATTTTATGCACAGCGGCGCGTGTTCCCTCGAGGAGCCGCAGCCAAAATTTTTGTTTGCCACAATGATGTCGCCTTTTTTGATTTTGTTCACAAAATCCTTGTCAATGTCAATCATGCAGTATTTCGCAAGCTCCTCCCCTGAAGAAACATTGAGGTATCTCGCGGGGATAATAACGTCTGTGTCAACATTGTCGCCAAATTTGAAAACTCTGCCTTTTGCTTCCATTATATATTACCTCCTACAATTTTTTCAGGATCCACAATATATCCGGCTATCGCTGAAGCCGCCGCCACTGCCGGGCTTGCAAGATACACTTCGCTTTCGGTGTGTCCCATTCTTCCCACAAAGTTTCTGTTTGTTGTGGAAATGGCTCTCTCGCCTGAAGCCAAAATTCCCATGTGCCCACCAAGGCAAGGGCCACATGTTGGCGTTGAGAATATGGCGCCAGCATTTATTATGTCCTCGGCATACCCCAGCTTTATGCAATCAAGATATATTTTTTGAGTTGCCGGAATGACAATTGTTCTCACGCGTTTGTCAACCTTTTTGCCCCGAAGAATGTCGGCGGCTATCTTCATGTCCTCAAGGCGGCCGTTTGTGCACGAACCAATCACCGACTGATCAATTATGACATGCTCTTTTTCGGCCTCGTCAATTGTCTTTGTGTTTTCAGGAAGATGCGGGAACGAAACTGTTGGCCGCAATGTGCTTAAATCAATTGTTATAACCTCGTCATATTCGGCGTCTTCATCAGCCTCAAAAACCTTAAATTCCTTTGTTGTGTGGGCCTTTGCATATTCAATTGTCTTTTCATCAACAGGGAATATGCCGTTTTTGCCGCCGGCCTCAATGGCCATGTTTGCCATTGAAAATCTGTCATCCATTGAAAGATGTTGTATTCCGTCGCCTGTGAATTCCATTGATTTGTAAAGCGCGCCGTCAACGCCAATTTTGCCTATGATGTGAAGAATTATGTCCTTTCCAGAAACCCATTTTGCCGGCTTGCCTGTGAGCACAAATTTGATGGCGTTTGGAACCTTGAACCACGCTTCACCTGTTGCCATTCCAATTGCCATGTCTGTGCTTCCAACGCCTGTTGAAAATGCACCCAATGCTCCATATGTACACGTGTGGCTGTCCGCCCCAATTATGACATCGCCCGGAGCGACAATGCCCTTTTCAGGCAAAAGCGCGTGTTCAATGCCCATTTCGCCAACATCAAAAAAGTTTTTAATCTCCTTTTCCCATGCGAAATGTCTTGAACATTTGCATTGCTCTGCCGCCTTTATATCTTTGTTTGGCGTGAAGTGATCAAGCACAATAACAACCTTGTCTTTGTCAAAAACGTCTTTCGCGCCTGTTTTGTTGAATTCGTTTATGGCCACAGCCGTTGTTATGTCATTTCCCATAACAATGTCAAGTTTCGCCTGTATGAGCTGTCCCGCCTTAACGCTCTCAAGCCCGGCGTGGGCGGCAAGTATTTTTTGAGTCATTGTCATTCCCATTTTAACATACCTCCATGTTTATTTTTTGATTGGTCATTTCATTTGATTATTTTGTTAACAGCGCTCACAACTGCCCTGAGCGATGATTTGATTATGTTGCTGCTTGTTCCGGCGCCAAAGCCCACATGGCCGTCGCCGTCGCTTAACTGAACATATGATATGGCACGCGCCTTTGTTCCGTATTCCATGGAATGCTCACGATAGTCAACTATTTCCAGCTTGATTCCAAAATGCTGTTCAATGGCATGTGTGAACGCGTCTATCATTCCGTTGCCTGTTCCTTTTATATTAAGCGGCTGTCCGTGATAAACAAACTCAGCCTCAACAGTTATGTCGCCATTGTCGCTCACTTCAGTTTCTCTATATTTTTCAACAGAAAGAGGTGTTCTCAAATCAACATATTCCTTAAAGAAAACATCTTTTATAACGCTTGGGGCAATGTCCTTGTGGTTTTTGTCGGAAAGCCCTGTGACAACAAAGCTGAAATCCTGCTGAAAAGCTTTTGGAAGGAACAGTCCATAGTTTTGTTCGAGAACAAATGCCACGCCGCCCTTGCCCGACTGGCTGTTGATTCTCACAATAGGGTCATATGTTCTTCCCACATCTTTTGGATCTATAGGAAGATATGGCACTTCCCATCTGTCAGGGTGTTCCTTCATTCTTTCCATGCCTTTTCTGATGGCATCTTGATGTGAGCCGGAAAATGCCGTATATACAAGCGCACCGGCATATGGATGCCGTGGGTGAACAGGCATTCTTGTTGTTCTTTCATATATATTGACAGCGGCATCTATATCACTGAAGTCGAGGCAAGGATCTATCCCTTGAGAAAATATGTTGAGCGCCAATGCCATTATGTCTGTGTTTCCTGTTCTTTCACCGTTTCCAAAGAGCGTTCCCTCAACTCTTTCTGCTCCAGCCATAACAGCCAATTCTGTTGCCGCCACAGCGCAGCCTCTGTCGTTGTGTGCATGAAGGCTCAATATTATGCTGTCGCGCCTGTTGAGTCTTTCACTGCAATATTCAATTTGATCAGCATACACATTGGCCGTTGCCATTTCAACTGTTGACGGAAGGTTTATAATCATTTTTTTGTCATTCGTTGGCTGTATGACATCTATCACAGCGTTACATATCTCAACGGCATAGTCCATTTCTGTTCCTGTGAAACTTTCAGGTGAATATTGGAACATAAATTCGGTTTCAGGCATGGCCGCCGCTTCGCTCAAAAGCAGTTTGGCACCTTCCACGGCAAGTGCTGTTGTCTCTTCCATGCTGTTTCCAAAAACAACATCTCTTTGAAGCGTGGAAGTTGAGTTGTAAAGATGCACAATTGCTTTTTTTGCCCCTTTGAGTGCCTGGAACGTTTTTTTGATTATGTGCGGCCGGCTTTGAGTCAGCACCTGAACAACAACGTCATCAGGTATCAAATTTTCTTCAATGAGCTTGCGCGCAAATTCAAACTCTGTGTCGCTTGCGGCCGGAAAGCCTATTTCAATTTCCTTGAAACCAGTTTTGACAAGAAAATTGAAAAATTCCATTTTTTCATCAAGGCTCATGGGTATCTCAAGACTTTGATTGCCGTCTCTCATGTCAACACTGCACCATATTGGGGCTTTTGTGATGACATTGTTTGGCCATTTTCTGTTTGGCATGTTCATTGTTGGATATGGGCGATATTTTGTATAATTCATCATAACAAATTGCTCCTTTATCAATAATATTCTGTTCAATGGCATTGGCATCAAAAGGCAGTTTAAGCCAACAGTTTTATAAATCATCTCTTGTTTCTTGATTCTGCTCATGTCTGTTCACGCTTGCATTGTGCAATGTTTGCCAAATTTGCCAACATTATGCTGAACCCCTCTTACAACCAGTCTGTGCTTTTTAGATATAAAAAAGCCTTTCGTCTCCTATATAAGAGACGAAAGGCATTCTTCCGTGGTACCACTCTAATTTGTTCTTTTATAAAGAACACTCTCAAAGGATACAGGTTTTATAGAATAAAACTGATATATCCTGCCGCTGTAACGGGCGGCTTCCGATTCCACCTATAAACAATTGTTTTTTCAGCGAATCACTCCAAGGCGAGTTCGGCCAGTTTTGTTTTGCTGCCTTGCACCAACCGGCAGTTCTCTGAAAAACTCAAAAGGCTTACTATTCCTTTTCACAGTGTTGTAAAAGATATTAAGTTCGTTGATAAATAATCTACCACAAACATTTGCCATTGTCAACAAATTTTTTTGCCATTCAACTCATTGACATTTCAGTTGAAAGCCATGACAGCAGACAAAGTTTGAGAAATTGCTGTGCAAACCATGTGAGGGCGCCAGCAGACAATGCACAACGCCGCATTCAATTCATGAACTTGCATCTGACTTTTTTCACAATTTGGCTGTTCAAGATCCAAACAAAAACGTGAGCAAACTCACAGCAAAACGGCCATGAGTCCACTCACGTTCAACTTTAACTTAACCCACAAAACAAGCTGTCACATCAGCCATTTCCAAAAATTGACGCTTTCTCACTTTCTTTCTTCAACGACAATTTCCTTTATTGAAGTTGCAAGCCCGGCAAGGCCCTGAATTTGTGAAGGAATGATGATTTTTGTGGCTTTTCCGTCAGCGGCCTTTTCAAAGGCTTCAAGGCTTTTGACAGCAATCACGCCTTCACCCGGTTCGGCTTCATTAATCATTTTAATGCCCTCGGCTGTGGCCTGCTGAACTTTGAGTATGGCCTCAGCTTCACCTTCGGCCTTTTTGATTGTGGCCTCTTTTTCGGCCTCCGCCTGAAGAATTGCGGCAGCTTTTGCGGCTTCAGCTCTAAGAATCATGCTTTCCTTTTCACCTTCGGCAACAAGAACAGCGCTGCGCTTTTCGCCTTCAGCCTGAAGAATTTTTTCACGTCTCTCACGCTCGGCCTTCATCTGTTTTTCCATTGAATCTTGAATTTCTTTTGGCGGCATTATGTTTTTAAGCTCCACACGGTTAATTTTTATTCCCCATGGATCTGTGGCCTCGTCAAGTATCATTCGCATTTTGCTGTTGATTATGTCGCGCGATGTGAGTGTTTGATCCAACTCCAAATCACCAATTATGTTTCTAAGCGTTGTGGCTGTGAGGTTTTCAATGGCTCTTATTGGGTTGTCAACGCCATAAACATAGAGCTTTGGATCTGTTATCTGCAAATATATTACAGTGTCAATCTGCATTGTGACATTATCTTTTGTTATAACGGGCTGTGGCGGGAAATCTGCGACAAGCTCTTTCAAGCTGACTTTCTTTGACACTTTGTCAAACACTGGCACAGCAAAATGGAGCCCTGTGCCCCATGTGGCATGATATGCGCCCAGTCTTTCAACAACATAAACATATGCCTGCGGAACAATTTTCAAATTGAAAATTATAATAACCAAAAATATAATAACTAACACAATTATTGCTGGCATTCTACTCTCCTCCTTCACACATTTCCACTATCAGCTTAACACCTCTTATTTCAACAACTTTAACTTTGCTGTCCTTTTCAATCACAGCATTGTCCGCAACACTTCTTGCTGTCCATATTTTGCCGTCAATTTTGACAGCGCCCTTTTCGTCAATGTTGCTTATTGTTTCAAGCACAACGCCTGTGCCGCCTATAATGGCGTCAACATTTGTTGGCTGTGTTTTGAATTTCAAAATTTTTCTGAGAAAAGGTTTTGTGAGAATGACAAGCGCGGCGGAAACAACAACAAAAACCACAAGCTGAACAAGCCATGGCGTGTCTGCCTTGGCCGCTGCCATTGCTGCAAGGGAGCCAAAACAAAACCATATTGAAACAAGCGCTCCTGCTGTGGCAAGTTCCGCAACAATGAATATGACAAACAATATAAGCCAAAATGTTTCCATATTAATTCCCATATTGTCACCCTCCTTTATATTGGCACTATTTCAGGAAACCGTTTACAATTTGGGCTTCGGCTTCTTCCTCTGTGAGCCCAAGTGTCATAAGTTTGATAATCTGTTCCCCGGCAATTTTCCCGATGGCCGCTTCATGTATGAGCGATGCTTCAACATTGTTCGCGCTGATTTCAGGAACGGCAACAACAACAGCGTCATCCATTATTATGGCATCGCATTCGGAATGCCCGGCACATTTGGCATTCCCGTTTATTGTTGATATAAATTTTTGTTTTGATTTGTCTTTGGCAACCGAGCGCGACACAAGACTGACACTGGAGCCATCGCCGTTCAAATCAACTGAAAACCTTGTTTCGGCATATTGAGCGCCATGAGTCATTATTTTTTCTTTAACAACAACTGTTGCTCCCGCCTCAGCCTTTGCCGTTGTTGTTCTTATTGTGGAGTCAACGCCTTTGAGCTGTGTTGTTTCAAACTCGACATAGCTTCCTTCACCGGCCTCAACAACTGTTTGTGGGTTTATGATTCTTTCTCCTGTTCCTTCACCGCTTCCAATGTGCTTTTCGATATATTTAACTTTGGCGTTTTTTCCAACAAAAAATCTGTGAATTCCATTGTGCTCGCTTGCCTCATGGCCGTCATTGTGAATTCCACAGCCGGCGACAATCACAACATCGGCATCATCGCCAATGAAAAAATCGTTATAAACCAAATCGTGTATTCCGGCTTCTGTCACAAGGGCAGGGATGTGAACACTTTGGTTTTTTGTGCCTGGTTTGATGATTATGTCTATGCCGCTTTTGTCGGTTTTGCTCACAATTTCAATGTCGCCTGTGGAACGCCGGCCGTCAAGCTTGCTGTTTAACCGTATATTATATGCGCCTTCAGGAACGCCGTGTATGTCCGAAACCAGTTCAAGCAATGCATCTCTTATTTTGTCAGTCATTGTGTCATTCCCCCTCCCTGAAATATTTGCAGCTTTGCTCCATTTCAGCTTCACGCATGAGCTCTGGCATGATTTCATCTTTGCCGCCCCTGTGTGTTATCGAGCCTCCTGACAAAACAACAATTTCATCGGCAATGCCAAGAATTCTTTCCTGGTGGGAAATGATGACTATCGATCCCTTTATCTGGCTGTGCATTTTCTCAAAAACATTGATGAGGTTTTTGAAACTCCAAAGGTCAATTCCGGCCTCGGGTTCGTCAAAAACAGAAACCTTTGTTCCGCGCGCCAAAATTGTGGCAATTTCAATTCTTTTAAGCTCGCCTCCCGAAAGTGAGGCATTCACTTCACGGTCGATATAGTCCCTTGCACAAAGACCAACTTCTGAGAGATATTCACATGCCGCAACTGTGGACATGCTTTTTCCAGCCGCCAAATCAATGAGATCTTTCACTGTGACACCCTTAAACCTAACCGGCTGCTGAAAAGCAAAGCTTATCCCCATTTTAGCCCTTTCTGTTATGTTCATTTCTGTTATATCCACGTCGTCAAAAAATATACTTCCTGACGTCGGTTTCAATATTCCTGAAATTATTTTGGCCAAAGTGCTTTTTCCGCTGCCGTTTGGGCCTGTTATAACAATAAATTTGCCGTCTTCTATGTTCAGGCTAATATCATTTATTATTTCCTTTTCACCTTCAACGGTGTAGGAAATGTTTTTCAGTTTCAGCATCATTTTCCTCCTCAAGCAAAATAGAGCGATAATATACAATGATTTAATAGATTATACCAATTGAGACAAATATCGTCAACAACCACATTTTAGTATATACCGCCCTCAAAATCTGTTGCAATTGCAACACAAGTCTGTCAAAATCCTTTTGAAAATTGACAAACTTACAGCGTCAGCAGATTAAGTTTTGACTTGAGCCGTTTTGCCATTTGACAATGTTGTCAACAACAATTTTTGCCCTTGCATACAGCGCTTCTTCAGATGCAAAAGCCACATGAGGGGTTAAAACCGTGTTTTTGCAGTTCAAAAGGGGATTTTCTTTTTCAATTGGCGGCTCGGTTTCAAAAACATCAATTCCAGCTCCCGCAATTTGTCCGCTGTCAAGCGCATCAGCCAACGCCTGACCATCTATCACGGCTCCACGCGCCGCATTGATCAGCACGGCATTTTTTTTCATGTGGTCAATCTCATTTTTTCCTATAAGCTTTGACGTTTCTTTTGTTGCCGGAACATGAAGCGAAACAATGTCGCTTTTTTCAAGCAGTTCATCAAGCGAAAGATATTTCACGCCGCTGTTTTTGAGTTCTTCTTTTTCTGTTCTGCTGTATGCCACAACATCACAGCCAAAGACCTTTGCTATGGCGCACACACGGCTTCCTATGGCACCTGTGCCAACAACGCCAAACGTTTTTCCAAAAAGCTCACAGCCCACAAGCCCGGCTTTTGTTCCGCCAGCACGCGTTGCCGAGTCGCATTTTGGTATGTTTCTCAAAACCGAAAGCGCCAATCCAAACGTGAGTTCAGCCACGGCATTTGTGCTGTAGCCCGCGGCATTGCACACAGTTATGCCCTTTTCACGGCAAAAATCCACATCAATGTGATCAACGCCTGTGAACGCAACTGAAATCATTTTGAGTTTTTCACATTTCTCCAAAACATTCTTTTTGAACGGCAAATTTGCCAATATAATGATTTCAGCGTCTTTTCCTCTCTGCACCAGTTCATTTTCATCTTCAGTGCGTGTTTCATAGCATTTGATGTTGTGCCCGGCATCTCTCAACGGTTTCAACGCCTTGTCAGCCTTTTCGGCCGAAATTCCCAATGGTTCAATAACAACAATGTTCACAGCATGTCCCTCCAATCTGCACAAATCATTCAACGGTGTTTGTGATTTTTCCAATTCCCTCAATTTCACATGTCACAACATCGCCGGGGACAAGGAACTTTGGCGGAACAAAGCCCATTCCAACGCCTGCGGGGGTTCCTGTGGCTATGATTGTTCCCGCTTTGAGCGTCATTCCTTGCGAAAGCTCATTGATGACATATGGTATGTCATGTATGAGAAGATCCGTTTTTGAATTTTGTCTAAGCTCGCCATTGACATATGACTTGATTGTCAAAACAGGGGGCGCCGCAATTTCATCGGCTGTCACAATGGCCGGCCCCATTGGCGTGAAGCCGTCAAGCCCTTTGCCAAAATACCACTGCTTGTGTCTTGTTTGAAGCTCGCGCGCTGTCACATCGTTGATAACCGTATATCCAAAAACATATTTGAACGCGTCTTCCTTTGACACATTTTTGGCGTCTTTGCCTATTATAACCGCCAGTTCGGCTTCATAGTCAAGTGTTTCTATTATGTCTTTGTGGCTGGGGATAACATCGCCGTCGCCAGACGCTCTGTTGACCCTTTTGGAGAAATAAACAGGGAATTCACGGCTTCCGTCAAAAGCTTCTTTTTTATATCTTACAGATTCAACAGCATGTTCCATATAGTTTATTCCCAGACATATTATGTCCTGAGCCGGGTTTGGTATGGGAGCAAGAATTTTGACTTCCTCAATCAAAAGCTTTCCCTCGCCCTTTCCCTCAGCCACAAGCGCTTTAAGGCTGTTCAGTTCCTCATCTGTCATGTTTTTTATGAGATCGTTCATGCTTTCATAACCAAACCCGTTTTCTTTGACCGGAATAATTTTCTTTCCACATTTCGTCACAACTCCAACGGATTCCTTTTCGTCTTTCAGATATGTAACAAATTTCATGAAAACCTCTCCTTTTTCAGCTTACAATCATATCTTAGAAACAGCCTTTTCCAATATATCCATGGCATAGTCAATGTCTTCTTTTTCAACTATGAGCGCGGGCACAAAACGAATGACTTTTTCTCCCGCTCCAACCAAAAGAAGCCCATTTTTTATGCACTCTGCTATGACAGGCGCCGCGGCTGTGCCAAGCTCAATTCCTTGCATAAGCCCCAAACCTCTCACATCTTTTATTATAGAACATTTTTCCTTCAATTCCAACAATCTTTTTTTGAGATATTCGCCCTGTTTCTTAACGTTGTCCAGCAAACCGCCGCCAAACAGCTCGTTCATAACAACTGTTCCGGCCGCTGTGGCAAAAGGATTGCCGCCAAATGTTGAGGCATGATCCCCCGGCTTGAAAGCCGCCGCCAATTTGTCTGTGGCCATAAGCGCGCCAATTGGGATTCCTCCGGCAAGGCCCTTTGCAAAAACAGCCGCGTCAGGCGCCACTCCCAAAACCTGATGTGCAAAAAGCTCGCCACACCTTCCAACGCCACACTGAACTTCGTCAAACACAAGCACAATGTCGTTTTTGTCACAAATTTGTCTAACTTCTTTCAAATATTCCTTGTCTGCCACATGAATTCCGCCCTCGCCCTGAACAGGCTCCAAAAGTATGCCGCATGTGTTCTCGTTCACGGCGTTTTTAAGCGCCTCAATGTCATTGAACGGAACATGCTTAATCCCTGGCATGAGCGGCGCCAAGCCTTTTTGATATTTTTCCTGTCCCGTGGCCGTCACAGCGCCATATGTCCTTCCGTGGAAGGAATGCTCCATGGCTATTATGTCGCGGCCGGGCTTGTTTTTCATGTCGGCATATTTGCGGCATATTTTCAGCGAAGCCTCTATGCTTTCGGCGCCGCTGTTGCAAAAAAACACTTTGTCAAAACTGCTGTGCTTGCATATCATTTCCGCAAGCTCAATTTGTGGCTCCGTGTAATATAAATTCGAAACGTGCATGAGCTTTTGTGACTGCTGGGCAATTTTTTCACAAAGCTGTTTGTGGGCATGGCCCAATGAATTCACAGCTATTCCGGCCACAAAATCAATATATTTTTTGCCATCAGTGTCCCAAACATACATACCCTTGCCATGGTCAAACGCAATTGGGAAACGGCTGTATGTGTTCATAATAACATTGGCGCCTCTTGCCGCCAGAGCTTCTGTGTTGTTCATTGTTCATATCTTCCTTTCTCAATCATAGTTCCTATTCCCTCAGGAGTGAAAAGCTCAAGTATGAGGCAGTGTTCAACTCGCCCGTCAAGTATGTGCACGTTGTTCACTCCGGCTTTCACAGCGCTCATGCAGCATTCAACCTTTGGTATCATGCCGCCTGAAATTGTTCCGTCATCAATTAGAGACTGTATGTTTTCCGCCTGTATGAAGCTCATGAGGCTTGACGGATCGTTCACATCTTTCATAACGCCCTCAACATCGGTTAGAAACGCCAGCTTTTCGGCCTTAAGGCTTCCCGCTATGGACACAGCCATATAATCGGCATTTATGTTGTAGCTTCCGCCGGCATCGTCTTTCCCTATGGGCGCTATGACCGGTATGAAGCCCGAGGATATTATCGACTGCAAAAGCGCAGGATCCACATCCACAATTTCGCCAACACAGCCATAGTCAACGCCATTTTTCTCTATTTTTTTCGCTTTCACAGTTCCGCCGTCTTTGCCGCTTATGCCAACGGCCTTGACACCGTGAAGCTCAATGTCTGTCACAATCTGCTTGTTGATCTTCCCGCTGAGAACCATTTCGGCAACTTCCATTGTGTCATTGTCTGTCACGCGAAGGCCGTCAACAAATTTTGATTCAATGTTGAGCCTTTTGAGCATTGAGTTTATGTCCGGCCCTCCGCCATGCACAATGACAGGGTGCATTCCAACCATTTTCATGAGAACAATGTCCTTTATGATTGTTTCTTTTATTTCAGGGTTTATGAGGGCGCTTCCGCCATATTTGATGACAATTGTTTTGTCATAAAACCGCTGTATGAAAGGGAGGGCCTCCGTGAGTATTTGAGCCTTTTCAATGTTCTCCTTAATCATCTGCGTTTTTGCTTCCATTTCCATTTCCGTTTTCCTCCATCAACTGCGGTAGTCACCGTTTATTTTTACATATTCATAGCTCAGGTCACAGCCCCACGCCACGGCCGTTCCCTCGCCTTCAGAAATTTTTATGTTCACAGTGATTTCTTTTGCGCTCAATATTTCAGCGGCTTTTTCCTCGTCAAAGTTCACAGGAGTTCCTCTGTTCATGAGGTTTATGCTGCCTTTTTCACTGGAGAAGACAATGTCCGTTTTTTCGGGATCAAACTCAACTCCGCTGTAGCCCATGGCGCAAAGAACACGGCCCCAGTTGGCGTCTTCTCCAAACACGGCGGCCTTGAACAAATTGCTGCAAACAACGCTTTTGGCCATTTTTTTTGCATCATTGTCATTTTTGGCTCCCGAAACATTAACCTCTATAAACTTTGTTGCTCCCTCGCCGTCACGCACAAGCTCCTTTGCAAGCTTTTCATTCACATAGTGAAGCGCATTTTGGAACTTTTTGGCGTCTTCATTCATTTCAGTTATAAGCTCGTTTTGTGCCATGCCGTTGGCAAGCACAACAATTGTGTCGTTTGTGGAAGTGTCGCCGTCAACCGAAACCATGTTATATGTGGTTTTAATATCCTCGCTCAAAATTTCCTGAAGAATGCTCTTTTCAATGTTGCAGTCAGTTGTCACAAAAGCAAGCATTGTGGCCATGTTGGGGTGTATCATGCCGCTTCCCTTTGCAATTGCTCCAATTGTGACAGTTTTTCCACAAATTTCAGTTTGAACGGCAACCTCTTTTGAATATGTATCAGTTGTCATAATTGCCTCGGCGGCCAAAAGCGAGCTTTCTCTTGATGAATTGAGCAATGGCGCTGTTTTTGCAATTCCATTGCTCACTATGTCAATGGGGAACTCCGCTCCTATAACTCCCGTTGAAGCCGTGAGTATATTTTCTGCACTGGCTCCTATTTCTTTTGCAAACGCCTCGGCCATTTTGACATTGCTTTCTTTTCCCTTTTCGCCTGTGCATGCGTTGGCATTGCCGCTGTTGACAGCCACGCCGCTTATTTTGTTTCCGTTTTTCAAAAGCTCCATGTTCCTCATGACTGACGCCGCTTTCACAACATTTGTTGTGAAACACCCCGCACACACCGCTGGAACATCGCTTTTGATGAGCGCCAAATCTTTTGTTCCCTTTTTTATTCCAATTGCCGCTCCTGTCGCCATAAAGCCTTTTGGCGCTGTCACAGAGCCATCTATAATTTTCATATTTCTCCTCCTCAGTCCTTCCAGTTCCACCATTTGAGTTTTTCACTGTCGTGTTCATCATTTTCAGCAAAATATACAGAAAGCCTATACACATAAAGCACGCATCTGTCAACCCTGCGGCCTTCCATTATACACATTCGTTCATACATTTCCTCTGGATTTTCGCCCTTCAAATCGCCCACGCATTTATATCCCAGCCGCACAAAGTCTTTTTCCATGGCCTTTCCAACACCGGGAATTATCTTAAAGTCATTCGAGTTGTTTTTGTCCATTGTCATGTCCTCGAACGGTATTCGCCGTTTATCCTCACATATTCATGGCCCAAATCACAGCCCCAACTTTTGGCTGTGTGTATGCCGTCGCAAAGAGATATGTTCACTGTTATATCTCTTTCTCCAAGAATTTCCGCCGCCAAATTTTCATCAAAATGAACAGGCTCGCCTTCCGACATAAGAAGTATCTCGCCTTTTTCGCTTGAGAAACTCATGTTGACCTTTGACGGATCGAAACAGCCGCCACTGGCCCCCATTGCCGCCATAACACGGCCCCAATTTGCATCCTCGCCATACATAGCTGTTTTGACAAGATTGTTCGTCACAATGCTTTTGGCCATGAGCCGGGCATCATTGTCGCTTTTTGCGCCGCTTATATTAACCTGTATAAACTTCCCGGCGCCCTCGCCGTCATGAACAATGTCACGGGCAAATTTTTCGTTTATGAAATAAAGCGCATTTTTGAAGCTTTCATAAAACTCGTCTTCCTCTGTTATCTCATCATTTCCAGCCATGCCGTTGGCCATTATAACCGCCATGTCGTTTGTGCTTGTTGCTCCGTCAACGCTTATCATGTTGTATGTTTCTTTGACGGAATATATAAGCGCTTTGTGCAGAAGCTCCCGGCTTATGTTTATATCCGATGTTATAAAGCTCAAAACCGTGGCCATGTTGGGGTGTATCATGCCGCTTCCCTTGCACATGGCGCCAATTTTAACAGTTTTCCCTGCTATATTCAGCTGCACAGCCATTTCTTTTATGAATGTGTCTGTTGTGATTATTCCAGCGGCGGCATTTTTGGCTTCTTCCCTTTTGCGGGAAAGATTGCCATACGCTCCTTTTATGCCGCTTTTTATTGTATCCATTGGCATGTCAAGGCCAATGATTCCTGTGGCAGCTGTGAGTATCTCCTCTTTTTTTGCTCCTATGCACTGGGCAAAGCATTCCGCCATGTCCTCGTTGTCACGCACTCCTCTTTTGCCTGTGCACGCGTTGGCATTGCCGCTTATACAGACAAGGCCCCTCACATTGCCGCCGCTTTCTGTTATGCTGCTGTCCCAAAGTATGTGAGCCGCTTTAACAATGTTTGTTGTGTATGCTCCGGCAGCCTTTGCCGGAACATCACTTGCAAGAAGCGCCAAATCCTTTTTAACTTTTTTAATTCCTATATGTTTTCCGGTTGCCCGAAAACCCTCCGGCGCTGTAATGCCGCCGTCAATAACTCTCATAATATCAGCCCTTTCCTATGCCGGGAACACCGGCGGGAAGTTCAGCCCTGTTTTTTCGTCAAGGCCAAAAAGTATGTTCATGTTCTGAACGGCCTGTCCCGCCGCGCCTTTAACAAGGTTGTCAAGCGCTCCCACAACCACAACGCGCCCCGTTCTTTCATCAACAGTAAATCCTATGTCCAAAAAGTTTGAGCCTTTCACCCATCTTGTTTCCGGGAAAACGCCTTTTTTTGTGAGGCGTATGAAATATTCATTTCCATAATATTTCTCATAAACCGCCTTAATTTCTTCATAAGACATGTTGTTTTTAAGCTCGGCATAGCATGTTGCCAATATGCCTCTGTTCATAGGAATGAGGTGCGGCGTGAAGCTGAGCACAACTTCTTCTTTGGCAGCATACGACAACTGCTCCTCAATTTCCGGCGTGTGTCTGTGTCCGGCGATTTTATACGCCTTCACGGTTTCGTTGCACTCGTCATACATGTTTGGAAGTGCCAATGATCTCCCGGCGCCTGAAACGCCGCTTTTTGCATCTATTATAATTGACTTCAAATTTATGATCCCTTCGGCCACAAGCGGCCTTAACGACAATATGGAACACGTTGTGTAGCAGCCTGGATTGGCGACAAGCCTTTTGCCTTTTATGCTTTCCCTGTTGACTTCACAAAGGCCGTATACAGCTTTTTCAAGAAGCGCCCTTCCTTCATGCTTAACGCCATACCATGCCTCATAAACATCGGCGTCTTTCAGCCTGAAGTCCGCCCCAAAGTCTATGACTCTTGTTTTTTCAAGTATATCTTCTGTCACAACTTTGGCTGCCGTTCCGTGAGGAAGCGCCATAAACACAACGTCACATTCTTCCGACAAGCGTTCCATGTCCATTTCCTGACAAACCATTTCGTTTATATCTCTGTAATTTTCATACACATCACTAAATGGCTTGCCAACATAGCTGTGGGCTGTCATGGCTTTGATTTCAACCTCGGGATGTTGCATAAGTATGCGAACCAATTCATTTCCGGCGTAACCTGTGGCGCCAACTATCCCCGCTTTTATCATATTTTTACCTCCATATAAGCTTTCGTCAGTTTTTATAATTTCATAATTATACATAAATTTCTTATAATATGCAACATTTTTAAAAAAATAATTGAATATTTTTATTATAGCATGTATAATGATTTGGTACAGTAGTTAGAGCAGAAAAAAATTACATTTTTCAAACAAAATTTTAGTAAAAAATTACATATTTTAGGAGGTAATTCAAAAATGTCTAAAGAAAAAATTGTTCTCGCCTATTCCGGCGGCCTTGACACAACTGTTATAATTCCATGGCTCAAAGAAAATTATAACGACGCCGAAGTAATTGCCGTGTGCGGCAACGTTGGACAGGGCAAAGAGACCGACGGCCTTGAAGAAAAAGCGCTCAAAACAGGCGCAAGCAAGCTCTACATTGAAGACATCACAGAGGAATTTATCACTGACGCCATTTTCCCTTGCGTGAAAGCCAATGCCGTTTATGAAGGGAAATATCTTTTGGGAACTTCCATGGCAAGGCCAATAATTGCCAAAAGACTTGTTGAAATTGCACGCCGCGAGGGTGCAACGGCAATATGCCACGGCGCCACAGGCAAAGGCAATGATCAGGTTCGTTTTGAACTCACAGTCAAGGCCCTTGCGCCTGACCTCAAAATTATCGCCCCTTGGAGACTTGACACATGGAAAATGGAGTCAAGGGAAGACGAGGTTGCCTTTCTTGAAGCAAGAGGAATTGAAGCCCCTGTCAAAAAAGGCGACAGCTACAGCCGCGACCGCAACATATGGCATTTGAGCCATGAGGGCCTTGAGCTTGAAGATCCGGCCAACGAGCCTGAATATGACCGTCTTCTTCAGCTTGGCGTTTCTCCCGAAAAGGCTCCCGACAAGCCCGAATATGTAACTCTCTCATTCGAAAAAGGAATATGCACAAAGCTTAACGGCGAAAAGATTGCCCCTGTGGAGCTTCTCACAAAACTCAACGAAATCGGCGGCCGCAACGGCATAGGCATTCAGGACATATGCGAAAACCGCGTTGTAGGCATGAAATCCCGCGGCGTTTATGAAACACCGGGCGGCTCCATACTCTATTATGCCCACCGTGAGCTTGAATATCTCACACTTGACAAACAGACACAGGCGTGGAACGAGGTTTGCTCCACAAAGTTCACTGAACTTGTATACAGCGGCGAATGGTTCACTCCTTTGCGCGAAGCTCTTTCAGCCTATTTTGACTCAGTTAACGAAACTGTCACAGGCGAAGTTAAGCTCAAACTCTACAAAGGAAACATAATTCCAGCCGGAGCCACAAGCCCATATTCTCTCTACAACGAGTCCATTGCCAGCTTCACAACAGGAGAGCTTTACAACCACAAAGATGCTGACGGATTCATCAATCTTTTTGGCCTTCCCCTCAAAGTGCGCGCAATGATGAGACAAGCCAATGAAAACAAATAAAACAGGCGCAAAATAGTTGCCATTTTGACACAGCATTTCGGTTTCGGAACGCACATCCGGCTTCGGAATGCTGTGTTTTAGCATGGCAGGCTCAAACTTGCCATTGGCTGCATGAGTTTTAGTTTTGCATTGCTTCACAACTGTTAAACCAAAGCCACAAAACGCGGAGCAACACAACACAAACCTATCACAGAAAGGAAGATTTGAAACATGAGCAAACTTTGGGGCGGCCGCTTCACAAACGAAACTGACAGCTTTACAGACCATTTCCATTCTTCAATATCATTTGACAAACGCATGTATGAAGAAGATATATCCGGCAGCATTGCCCACAGCGCCATGCTTGGCAAACAGGGAATAATCCCCATGGAAGACGCTGAACTCATTGGGCGCACACTTGCCGAAATATTGAATGACATTGAAAACGGGAACGTTGAGTTTGACGAAAAAGCTGAAGACATACACATGAACATAGAGAAAATATTGATAGAGCGCATAGGCGATGTTGGCAAACGCCTCCACACCGGAAGAAGCAGAAATGATCAAGTGGCTCTGGACATACGCATGTATGTTAAAAAAGAAATCACCTCAATCAAATCCCTCATAAAAGCTCTTTGTGAAACACTGAATCAAATGGCCGAAAAAAACACATGCACAATAATGCCCGGCTACACACACCTTCAAAGGGCACAGCCAATCACATTTGCTCATCATGTTTTGGCATATGTTGAAATGTTCAAAAGAGATTATGAGCGGCTTTCCGACACATACAAACGCACAAACTCAATGCCCCTCGGAAGCGGCGCACTTGCGGCCACAACATATCCTCTTGACAGAGAAATGGTTGCAAACGCCCTCAAATTCGATTCCATAACGCTCAACAGCTTAGACGGAGTCAGCGACAGAGATTTTTGTCTTGAGCTTTTGAGCAATCTTTCAATACTTATGATGCATTTGAGTCGTTTCTGTGAAGAAATAATTCTTTGGAGCAGTCATGAATTTGCTTTCATAGAACTTGATGATGCCTATTCCACAGGCTCAAGCATAATGCCGCAAAAGAAAAACCCCGATATGGCCGAGCTGATACGAGGAAAAACAGGCCGTGTTTACGGCTATCTCATGGGCCTTCTCACAACAATGAAAGGGCTTCCTCTTGCCTACAACAAAGACATGCAGGAGGACAAAGAAGGCGTGTTCGCCGCTATAGACACTGTCAAAATGTGTCTTCCAGTTTTCACAAACATGATAAAAACAATGAAAATAAGAAAGAACAATATGTATAAAGCGGCAAAAGGCGGCTTCACAAATGCCACAGACGCCGCCGACTGGCTTGTGAAACATGGCGTTCCTTTCCGCGATGCCCATGCCATAATCGGCAAACTTGTGCTCCACTGCATAAACAACAACACAAACCTTGACGACCTTTCACTTGAAGAATATCGCAGCATTTCGCCTGTGTTTGACGAAAGTGTGTATGACGCCATAAAGGTTGAGAAATGCGTTGAAGCCAGAAACGTTGACGGCGGCCCTTCACAGGAATATGTCAAAAAACTTATCTCACTGAACAACGAATACATCAAAAACATGAAATAGAAACAAGGCAGCAAAAATTTGCACACTTGTTTTTTCAAAATTTCCCCATGTTATAAACACCACAAAAGGCATTCCATCTGTTTTTTGTGCAGAAAGTTCATTCATAATGCTTCCACGCAGCTGTACCATATTACAATTAAAAAATCAATCACAAAGTCTTCCTTCAGCTGACATATGTATATCATACCACAAAAACAAAAGCCTGCTTTTGGCACCAAAAGCAATTTTGCAGTTTATATTTTTTTCAAAAAATTGTTGAGCTTTGCTATGCTTGAAACGCCAAAAAACAGAAAATTTCTTCACAAAACACATCACAATTCAGCTGAAGGAATATTTTTCAAAACATGCTTTAGGTTATATATTCAACAAACTAATATTATTCAACAACAAAAACTGTTTTGCTCCACAAGTCAAAACAGTTTTTAACACAAATCCATATAAAGCCAAAGTTTTCAGAAAAAAACTGAAACAGCCTTTCCGCCCAAATAGTCAAACAAGTCGCCCTGACACATTCCGCATTGACGCATGTCGGCCTCAATGCTGTCTCTTATCTTCCACCAGCTTTTTCCCCAGTTTGCAAAAATTGAGTTTTCTTCAGGCGCACGCCCAATGAGCCTCTGAACATATATATCAGGTGAAATGTGCCGCAAAAATGCTATTGTTCTTTTTTTATATTCATCACAACTGCATATTTCGAATTCACCGTTCACATATTGCTTTGCCATTTCAGTGCCTTCAACAATATACAGGCCATGAAGCTTCACAAAGTCAGTTTTAAGGGCGGATATAACTTTGGCCGTTTCCACACAATCGTCAATGTTGTCCCACGGAAGGTTCAATATGACATGTGTGCATATTTTGAAACCATAATTTTTAACCATGAGCACAGCATCAATATATTCGGCAAGTGTGTGGCCACGGTTTATCTTTTTCAATGTGTGGCAATTCACACTTTGAAGCCCAAGTTCCACAGTTATGCCAACATTTTTGTTTTTGCTGACGTTTTCAAGCACTTCAAGATATTCCCGGCGTATGCAGTCTGGCCTTGTTGAAACTGATATTTCAACAATGTTCTCAACAGCGGCGGCTTCAACATAGTTTTGAAATTTGTCAAGCGGGAGATATGTGTTTGTGAAGTTTTGAAAATATGCAATGAACTTATTTGCTTTATATCTTTTCCCAATATATGCCATGTTTCTCCTCAGCTGTTCATCAACTGAAACAGCGCTGGATAAGTTCTCAAATCCAGCGCCTTTGTCATCGCAATATGAACAGCCACACATGCCGCCAATTCTGTTTGGGCATGAGACAGGAATGCTTACAGGGAGTTTATAAACCCTTTCGCCATATTTCTCTTGCAGATATGTTGAATATCTTTTATAGACATCAAATTCCCCGGCCATTGTTTCGTCAAATCACATATTTTTTAACGCTGTCGGGGAGTTTTGCCGGATCAGCGCTTATAATCATTGTGAAATCAACGCTTTCACTGACTGAAAAAGCCTCAATTTCCTTTATAAAGCCTTCAAGCCCTTCCATTGTGAGGCCATGGATGATGTTGTGAAGCCCATCGATATATATGTGCTCAATGTCGCTGTCCTGTGACATAATGCCGCAGATGAAGCCAAAGAATATTTTTTGATCTTCCATGTCAAAGTTTGTTCTGACAAATCTTATGTTATAATGGAGATCATACATATGGCGGTTGTCATCATCGATGAACACAATGTGTCCATTTGAGGTTTTTCCTGATTTATTGGCCATCTCTATAAGCCGTTTTGTTTTTCCAACGCCTTTTTCTCCTGCAATAATCTGTATCATTACAATCTCCCCCTTTGTCTAAATGTGATTTTGATTAATTGCCAAAACAAGCATTGCCCTGTTTTGACGCTTAATGACAGTTATTTAATTTTCAAGTTCATTTGTTCAGCCAATTTTGTCCGAGGCTAAGTTTTCATTTATTTCTAAAAGCGACAAAAAGCCTTTTGAAAGAATATTAAAAAACAGAACAAATTGCAATTGTTTATAGTTTTAGTATTCTATAATATGCCTCAAAATCCTCTTTTTAGTTGAAACAAAATATTTTTTTAGCAACAATTGTCATATTGATTAAAAACATTTTAATTTTCGCACCAATTTCTATGCACAATATACAATTTTCTGTATGTAAAAGTTATATTCGGCTCAAAATTGGAATTTGTCAAGCTTCAATAAATTTTTCACTCAACAGAAATTTGTCTTCAAATTTGCTGTTTTTGAAAATTTCACTGCATAACTCAAACTGAAAACAACATCATGTTTTCTGATGTTTTGATATGAGCAAATCTCATTCGGTTGACAAAGAAGGCTTCATTTTTCAGGAACACACTCAGCTTTTATCAATTTTCAGCGTTCTAACCAAGCTTTCGTTTTTCATAATTGCTTTGAAAACAGGATAGCCCACAATTGTTACAACAGCAAACTCCCCAAGCATAACTGTTGCCAAAGTTGGAAGATATGGCAAATTGCTTCCAAGGCATATTCCAATTGTCACAACTGTCATGCTGAATGTCGGCCAAAGTGTTGCCAAAAAAAGTTTTCTGCTTTTAACAATGCCAGCCACGGCCACAACTGTTCCCAGAGTTCCAAACACAACGTCAATTATGCCCACAGGGCTGTATATGTTGCTTATCAGGCAACCCAAAATCAGCCCAAAGGAATAAAGCGGATCAATGAATGCCAAAAGCACCATAATTTCGGAAAACCTCAGCTGTATCGCGCCATAGCTCAGAGGGGCTATGGCCACAGTTGCCACTGTGTAAACTGCTGCTGTCACTGCTGTGAGCGCAATTGTTCTTGTGCTCACCTTTGATTTTGCCCTGTCTGTCTTCGAAAAAACATCACTCATATTAAATTCCTCCCTGTTTTAATTTTGACGCACAACCGCGCCAAGAGATGGTGTTCAGGCACATCTCTCATATAATAAGTAACATCTATATAAAGGCCTATACTTTTTGTATAAAGCCGATTTTTTTATATACTTTTCTAAGGGTTTTGTTTGCCATATATGAAGCCTTTTCGCTTCCTTCTTTTATGACACTGTCAATATAATCTTTGTTTTTGTCAAGCTCGCGAACTTTTTCTTGAAACGGCTTCAGCTTTTCCACAACGGCTTCGCCCACAGCCTTTTTGAAATTTCCATATCCAGAGTTGGCAAACTCGGCCTCGGCCTCAGCAATTGTTTTGTCTGTCACGGCACAATATATGCTCAAAAGATTGCTGACTCCCGGCTTATCTTCAGAGAAACGCACTTCATTTTCAGAATCTGTCACAGCTTTTTTGAATTTGTTCATGATGACTTCCGGCTCGTCAAGAAGGGCAACTGTGTTGTTTTTGTTTTCATCAGACTTGCTCATCTTTTTTGTTGGATCCTGAAGCGCCATGACGCGCGCTCCCGCCTTGCCTATATATGCTTCTGGAATTTTGAAAACATCACCATATATGGCGTTGAACCTTCCGGCAATGTCCCTCGTTATTTCAAGGTGCTGTCTTTGATCTTCACCAACAGGCACGGCATCTGTTTGATACAGAAGTATGTCAGCGGCCATGAGCACGGGATATGTGAAAAGCCCGGAATTGATGTTGTCAGCATGTTTTTGGCATTTTTCTTTGAACTGTGTCATTCTGTTGAGTTCCCCCATATATGTGAAGCAGTTCAAAACCCAGCTCAGTTGGGCATGTTGCGGAACATGGCTTTGGAAATAAAGCACACTTTTTTCAGGATCAATTCCGGCTGCAATATATTGTATAAGCAAATCCCTTGAAGCTTTTCTTAGCTTTGCTGGATCTTGTCTGACAGTTATGGCGTGCATGTCCACAACGCAGTAGAGACATTCATAGCTGTCCTGAAGCTTTGGCCAGTTGTTGAGCGCGCCAAGATAGTTGCCCAATGTCATAAATCCAGAAGGCTGTATACCACTGAAAATAATTTTTTTATCGTCTGACATATTATCGCCCCTTAATTATTGCATTTAAGAAAAATATAGTTTATAGTATACTTTGTATGTTTAAATTAATCAATATTAAATACTTCTATTTTTTATAATTAACAAAAAAACTATATTTCAGGAGGCTTCACAATGAGTTTCAAACATGTCAAACCAATTCCCTCTCCGAAAGAATTCATGGAGGAAATCCCTGTTCCGGCAGATCTTAAAGCAATCAAGGCCAAAAGAGACGCCGAACTTAAAGATATAATTGAAGGAAGAAGCGACAAATTTGTCGCAATTGTCGGGCCATGCTCCGCCAGTGACGAGGATGCAGTGTGCGATTATGTTTACCGCCTTGCCAAGCTCAACGACAAAGTCAAAGACAAACTGTTCATAATACCGCGCATATACACAAACAAGCCACGCACAACGGGCGATGGCTATAAAGGAATGCTTCACCAGCCTGATCCAACAAAAGGCCCAAACATACTTGAGGGCATACGCGCACTCAGAAAAATGCACATACGCGCCATAAACGAAACACATCTCACAGCGGCTGACGAAATGCTCTATCCCGAAAACTATGCTTTTCTTGACGACATACTGACATATGTGTCAATTGGTGCACGTTCTGTTGAAAACCAGCAGCACAGGCTTGTTTCAAGCGGAATTGACTTTCCTGTTGGAATGAAAAACCCAACAAGCGGCGATTTCAGCGTTATGCTCAACGCCATACATGCCGCACAAAGCGGGCACACATTTCTCTATCGTGACGGGGAAGTCACAACATGCGGCAACCCCCTTGCCCACGCCATACTCCGTGGCTATGTCAACAAAAACGGAAAAAGCCTTCCAAACTATCACTATGAAGACATGGTTCTTCTTGAAGAAATGTATTCAAAAAAAGAACTTGTCAATCCGTTTGTTGTTGTTGACGTCAACCATGCCAATTCACAAAAACAGTTTGAGCAGCAGCCGCGCATTGTGACTGAAGTTCTTCACAACAGGGGCATAAATGCTTCACTCAACAAAATCATACGCGGTGTCATGATAGAAAGCTTCATTGAGGAAGGAACTCAGCCAGTTGACGGAAATGTCTATGGCAAATCAATAACAGATGCATGCCTTGGCTGGAACGACACCGAAAAGCTCCTTCTTTATATGGCTGAGCATGTGTAACAATTGCAACCAAAAGAACTGTCCACAAAAAGAGACAGTTCTTTTTTTTGACAAAATATGAAAATTTTCACACAAAAATATATTTGCTCAGAATGGCAGTGAATTGATTTTTCGAATTCGGCATTCATGGCGCAAAATTCGAAAAACAATGTTTTTCAAAATATAATTATGAATTTTGGCCATATGCGCCAAATCACAGCTTTCAAAATGCCCAAAAATAATTAGCGGTGTTGATATATACGAACCGCGTGAAAGCGCCAATCAACACATTTTTAGCTCATTTTTCTATCTCACTGCGCACTCAAAAGTTCAATCCCTTTCAAAATCCGGGCAATTGTTTCTTCTTTTCCAAGTATATCCGCCAATTCAAAGGCTCCCCCTGGAGAAGTTGGTTTTCCAGAAAGCGCTGTCCTTATCGGCCACAAAAGCTGTCCATTTTTGATCCCCTTTTCAGCCACAAGCGTCATCATTTTGTCGTGTATTTCATTTTCATTCCATTCCTCAATTTCCTCCAAAACAGGCAGACATGCTTTGAGGCTGTCCAGCGACACTTCGCCATTGGTTTTCATTTTTTTGTGGTTATAAAGGTCTGTTGAATATTCAGGAAGCTCGTCAAAAAAATCAACCATGCCCGCCGCATCATTGAGCGTTTCAAGGCGCGTTTGCAAAAGAGCTGCTATTTTTTTCAAATCAAACGTTCTGTTTTTGATCGCCGCTTCAAGTTTTGGCTTAACAAGTTCAAAATATTTTTCAAACTCCATGTTTTTTATATACTCACTGTTCATCCATGTCAGCTTTTGAACATCAAATATCGATGGCGACTTACTCAAACCCTCAATGGAAAAATTCTTTTCAAGCTCCTCAAGCGAAAATATCTCTGTGTTGTCAGAAGGACTCCAGCCCAAAAGTGCAATATAATTCACAACAGCTTCAGGGATATATCCCTTTTCAACCAAATCTTCAAAAGAAGCGTCGCCATTTCTTTTTGAAAGCTTGTTGTGCGCGTCTTTCATGACTGGCGGAAGATGCACATATTCAGGGGAAGCCCAACCAAAAGCGTCATAAAGCAGGCTATATTTTGGAGTTGACGAAAGATATTCACTTCCACGCACAACATGAGTTATTTTCATGAGATGATCGTCAACAACATTGGCAAAATTGTATGTTGGCATGCCGTCACTTTTGATCAAAATTTGATCGTCAAGCTCGCTGTTTTCAACTGTTATGCGGCCATAGACGGCGTCATCAAAAGTTGTGCGGCCTTCTGTTGGCATTTTTTGACGCAC
Source organism: Bacillota bacterium (assembly GCA_022791155.1). GTDB lineage: Bacteria > Bacillota > Clostridia > Lachnospirales > Anaerotignaceae > JANFXS01. The sequence continues at coordinate 26,026 of JAAVYN010000009.1, forward strand.
CACATATGGCATTCCACTTTTCAATTTTTCGTCTATCTCTTCCGGGCTCAGTGAAAGACAATGCCTGTCATAATGCGAAAAGGCATCTCCCTCACCATTTTTTTCTTTGAGGCTGTCAAGGCGCTCTTTTGTGCAAAAGCAGTAGTATGCATGGCCTTTTTTGATCAGCTCCTCGGCATATTGCATATACATTCCCTGTCTTTGGCTTTGTATATACGGCCCAAATTCCCCTCCAATGTCAGGGCCTTCATCATGGACAAGGCCCGTGAGCTTAAGCGTGTTATAAATTATATCCACAGCTCCCTCAACATATCTTTCCTGATCTGTGTCCTCAATCCTCAACACAAATTTTCCGCCATTTTTCTTCGCTATGAGATATTCATAAAGCGCTGTTCTCAAATTGCCTATGTGCATATAGCCCGTTGGGCTTGGGGCAAATCTTGTTCTAACTTCCATAATTATCCTCCGTGAAAAGTTTTAAAATTTCTGCCGCAATCTCCAGAACATTGAAAGTTTCAGCGTTCAATCGGTGCACAAATTCCCAATCGCCAAACAAAACGTGTCCAACTTTGCTTTTGGCACAAGTGCAATCCTGTCTTGAAAAATGTGCACCACAAAACACCGAAATTTATGAACGTTTTTGTTCTGCGAAAATTCAAGCAGTTTTCAAGCCATTTTCAATGGTCTTTTTCTGATATAATCATTATACCCGTTTGCCGCAAGTTGTAAAGTCTTTTAAGCAAGCGCCCATGCGGCGTATTCCGGTTTCAATGAATTCATCTGAAACATTTATAAAACATAGTCTCAAAAAATTGTTTCCGCCGTTTTGCACATAAAACTGCTCGCCGGGTGAAATGAGAACATTTTTTTCGGCGCACTTTTTCAAAACTTCTTCAGCATTAACATTCCGCAATTCAAGCCAAAGGCTCACACCGCCGCATGGCTTTTGATATTTCACATATGGCTTCAAAAATCTGTCGGCATATTTGACGGCCAATTTATACTTTCTTGAGGCATAATTCTGTATTTCAATAATATGCTCTTTCCAATTGTTTTCTCTGAAATAAATGTCAAGCGCCTTTTGAAGAAAACCACTTGTGGATATATCTGTTGTGTATTTGGCTGTTGTCATTTTTGATATTATCTTTTTTGGCATGGCGGCAAAACCAACCCTCAGCCCCGGCATGAGTATTTTTGAAAAGCTTTTAATATATATAACACGGTTTCTGTGGTCAAGCGCTTTGAACGGAACTATGTTTTCATTTGTATAATTGAAGTCATAAAGATTGTCGTCTTCTATGATATAAAAGTTATATTTCTCGGCCAAATTCAGCACAGCTTTCTTTTTTGCCGCTGAATATGATATGCCTGTGGGCGTCTGAAAATATGCCATGACATATATAAACTTGGGCCTGTATAGCTTGGCAAGATTTTCCAAAATGGGCAAACTCATTCCCCCGTTTTCCATTGGTATTTCCACAATTTGACATCCCCTTGAAAGGAACGCGCCTGCCGCACCATAGAACGTTGGTTTTTCCATAAAAACAACATCGCCATATGATGTCATGGCCTTGCTCACAATGTCAATTCCCTGCTGGGCGCCAGAAATGACCTGTATGTTGTCAGGAGTCTGGCGTATGCCATAGCTTTCAAGATATACACACAAACTTTCCCTCAGCGGCAAAAACCCTTGTGAATCCATGTTTCCAAATGCCTTTCCGCGTTCTCTGTCCAAAAGAGAATCAAACGCCTGTTTGAACTCGTCAACAGGAAACAGCTCCTGCGGGAGTGACGTGCTTGTGAAATTTATAATTCCCGGGCCCATTTCCGGCTTTTTTATGGAACGTATACGTTCGTCAATGACAGGCAGCGGGATTTCCTCAAGAGGTATCGGAGAAACAAAAGTTCCGCTTCCCGCCTGTGAATAGACGGCTTTCCGGCTCTCCAAGTGTCTATATGCAGAAACAACTGTGGCGTTGTTAACCCCCGTTTTTTCCGCAAGGCGGCGTATTGGCGGAAGCTTTTCGTTTGTCTTCAGCGTTCCGGCCTCAATCATGGCAAATATGGCATCACTCAGCTGTTTATATAAAGGCGCTTGCGAAGATTTGTCAATTTTTATATCAAACTCATCCATCATGCTTTCTCCCAAAAATTTTGTATTAATACAATTATATTATAATTGTGTTCTTTTTTAAATAATATTTATTGACAACATTCTTTGATTAAAATATAATCTTTCTGTTAGAATATATACAAAAGCCATAAAAAGAAATAGTATCCGGAATTTTTTCATCTCAGAGAAAAAGCCCTGAAACGTGTTTCAAAACACTTCTGGCTGAAAGGCTTTATGAAAACGCCGGTGAAGCTGTCTTTTTCGAGAACATCGGGCTTTCCGGCAAACCGGAACGTTTCCCTTGCGTTAAAAGGAAGATGAGCGATGCTTTTGGCATAATCAGGGTGGTACCGCGAGTTTTTTCTCGTCCCTAAAAATGACTTTTAGCCGCTTTTTTTGTTTTAAAGCCAATTGCAGCGCTTCAAACAAAAGCGGTTCATCATCAAATTTTGAAACACTTCAAGTGCCTCCCTCACATGCTGTTTCATTTGGCCAAAAACGGAACTTTGCATGGCAAATTTTCTCAAATTCCCTTTTTGGCTCCACACTGATTTCAGGCACAAAATATTTATTGTTAAAGGAGAACTGCAAACATGAAACCAATGGGTGTAAACGAAGTTAGAGAAAAATTTCTCTCATTTTTTGAAACAAAAAAACATTTGAGGCTTCCAAGTGCCTCTCTCATTCCCCACAACGACAACAGCCTTCTTCTCATAAATTCTGGAATGGCTCCTTTGAAGCCATATTTCACAGGCCAGGAAATTCCGCCGTGCAAAAGAGTGGCCACATGCCAAAAATGCATAAGAACAGGCGACATAGAAAACGTTGGAAAAACAGCGCGCCACGGCACATTTTTTGAAATGCTTGGCGATTTTTCATTCGGCGATTATTTCAAAATGGAAATAATTCCATGGAGCTGGGAATTTGTCACGAAAGTTATGGAAATCCCTGAAGACAAGCTCTATGTGACAGTGTATAAAGATGACGATGAAGCCGCAAAGATATGGCATGAGGTTGTGGGCGTGCCCAAAGACCGCATATTCTATATGGGCAAGGAAGACAACTTCTGGGAACATGGCACAGGCCCGTGCGGCCCGTGTTCCGAAATATATTATGACAGAGGCGAAGAATTTGGCTGTGGAAAAGAAAGCTGCACCGTTGGCTGCGACTGCGACAGGTATATGGAATTTTGGAACCTTGTTTTCACACAATTCAATGCCCAGCCTGACGGCACATACACTGACCTTGAGTTCAAAAATATAGACACTGGCATGGGCCTTGAGCGCATGGCCACAATCATGCAGGGCGTGGACTCCATATTTGACGTTGACACAGTGAAAGCACTGCGCGACGAGGTTTGCAAAATTGCCGGCGTTGAATATATGAAAGAGCACGAAACAGACGTGAGCGTGCGTGTCATCACAGACCACATACGTTCAGTCACATTCATGACGGCCGATGGCGTTCTTCCTTCCAACGAGGGGCGCGGCTATGTGCTCAGAAGGCTGTTGAGACGTGCCGCGCGCCACGGCCGCCTTCTTGGAATCAAAGATGAATTCCTTGCCGGGCTTTGCGACACAGTCATAGCGTGCAGTGGCAACGCCTATCCCGAGCTTGTTGAAAAAAGAGATTATATAAAAAAAGTTCTTTCAGTTGAAGAAAACAGCTTCTACAAAACAATTGACAAAGGCATGGAAATTCTCAAAAATGACATTGAAGAAATAAAAGCCTCCAAAAAGAATGTCATGGAAGGCGCAATGAGCTTCCGCCTTTACGACACATATGGCTTCCCAATTGATCTCACAAAAGAAATTCTTGCCGAAGAAGGCATTTCTGTTGACGAAGAAGCCTTTGCTGAAGAAATGCGCGCGCAAAAAGAAAGAGCAAGAGCCGCAAGGGCTGAAAGCAACTATATGGGTGCTGACGAAACTGTATACAACCACATTGACACAAACCTTCAAACAAACTTTGCCGGATATGATGCGACATGTGTTGACAACGCCAAAATAATTGCCATTGTGTCCAACAATGCCATAAGTGACAGCGCAAGCGTGGGCAACGATGTTTCAGTGTTCCTTGACAAAACGCCTTTTTATGCCGAAATGGGCGGTCAGGTTGGCGACATTGGAACAATAAAGACAGACATGGGAACTGTTGAGGTTTCGGACTGCATAAAAGTTGTTGGCGGAAAAATTGCCCACATAGGCTCAGTTGTTGACGGAAGCATCAATGTTGGCGAAAAAGCCACAGCAGAATATGATGTCAAAAATAGGCTTTCAATTTCAAGAAACCACAGCGCAACTCATCTTCTTCACAAAGCATTGAAAGAGGTTTTGGGCGCTCACATACAACAGGCTGGTTCATATGTTTCTGCTGACAGGCTGCGTTTCGACTTCACTCACTTCACAGCCATGACAGACGAAGAAATAAGAAAAGTTGAAAACATGGTCAATGAAAAAATATATGACAACATAGACATTTCGGCCAATGAAATGACAATTGATGAAGCCCGCAAAAAAGGCGCCGTTGCCCTTTTCGGCGAAAAATATGGAAACATAGTTCGCGTTGTTGACATGGGGGGCTATTCCATCGAACTTTGCGGCGGCGCACATCTGACAAACACATCACAGGTTGGAAGCTTCAAAATTGTTTCTGAAGGCGGCGTTGCCTCAGGTGTCAGAAGAATTGAAGCGCTCACAGGGGCCGCCGCTGTTCGTTTCTATCAAAGCCATGAAGACACAATAAAAACACTTTGCTCCATCACAAAGTCAACCCCGGAGGGCATTGTGAAACGCGTTGAAACACTGATTGCAGAACAAAAATCACTTGCCAAGGAACTCAATGCAATAAAAACAAAAATGGCCGGCGAGTCTGTTGAAAACATAGCTTCTGAAAAAATTGATGTCAACGGCATAAATGTGATATGCGCGGAAATAAGCGGCGCTGGAAATGATGAGCTCAAAACAATAGGTGACGAACTCAAAAACAGATTGGGAAGCCTTGTTGCTGTTCTCGCTTCAGCCAATGGCGAAAAAGTCAACTTTGTTGCCATGGCCACAGAAGACGCCGTCAAAAAAGGCGCCCACTGTGGCAAAATTGTCAAGGAAGCCGCTTCCATTTGTGGCGGCGGCGGCGGCGGAAAGCCAAACATGGCTCAGGCCGGCGGAAAGGATTCAAGCCAAATCGGCACCGCTCTTAAAAAAGCCCTTGAAGTCATCAAAGAACAAATATAATCAAACAAAATTTTGCAGTGTCACATTTGCCAATCAAAATTTGCTGTTTTCAGCTTGAATGCACACACAATCACCCAAACTATGTCATGTTTGGGTGATTTTTAATATTTTGTTTTGCAACCAAATTGCACAACTCCTAAAAAACTATAGCACTTCACAAAAATTCTCTGGCTCACACTCAAAAATCAGTCCCCCTTCTTTCTTCCAAAATGTGTTGCCACTCATTTCTTGTTCAAATCGTTTTCGGCCTCAGGCCAGTTCATCACAAATTCCGCTTTTTTCAAAGTTTTTTATATCTCTTTCTCAACTTTCTCAAACATTCAAGCTGTTTTTCATTTCGCCGTTTATACGCACTCTCAAAACAGTCTGTTCCACTTTCAATTGAAAATTTAATTTCCAGTTTATTCCAAAAATACACCTCGCCAAAAACAAATTGGCGCTTTCAAACTGCCAAAAAATTTTCAGCCTCAAAAAATTCAAAACTATGAGTGATGAGGAAGCCATTTTCACAACACTCGCTCTCGGCCAAGGGTTCATCATTGCAAATTATATATTGACAAAGCTTCATATCGGTGCGATAATATAAATACAGTTATTACGAAAGCAGTTCGTTAATAACGAACACGCAAGGAAAGGGATTGTTATGGCAAACTCAAACGGCGTTATTGTTCAGTCTGTCGCCAGAGCGCTTGACATATTGGAGCTTTTTTCACAAAGTCCACAGCTTGGCATATCCGAAATATCTGACGGCATGAAACTCAGCAAAAGCACTGTCTATGGTATTGTGAACACACTTGTGGCATATGGCTGCCTTGAGCAGGACTCTGCCACAAAAAAATATAAACTTGGCATGAAGCTTTTTGAAATGGGCCGCACTGTTGAAAGCCGCATGGATCTGCGCGCCGAAGCAAGGCCGTTTTGCGAGGCTCTTTCAAAAAAATATGGCCAAACCGTTCACCTCGCAACCCATTGTGAGGGAGATGTTATATACATAGACAAATTTGACACCCCTGATTTTTTGATCACATATTCGCAGGTTGGCAAGCGCGCTCCCATGACGTGTACAGGCGTTGGAAAAGCCATGCTTGCATATCTTCCCAATGAATATATAAACAAATATATACTCAACCATGAATTTGCTGTCAAAACACCAAATTCAATCAAAAACAGCCGCGAACTCGAAGAAAACCTCATGAACGTTGTCACAAACGGTTTTGCCGAAGACAATGAGGAGATAGAAACAGGCCTCAAATGTGTGGCCGCTCCCATATTCAACCACAAAAACGAGCCTGTTGCCGCCGTCAGCATATCTGGCATGGCGAGCAAAATGACACCCGAGGCAATTTCTGTTTTGGCCGAAGAAATCAAAAAATGCGCCCAAAGCATTTCAATCAAAATTGGCTGCAAACCATGAATGACATTGCCCTCATTTGACAATGCCATACACACTCCACAGATTAAATTTTTGCTCCTTGGCACTGCAAGCTCCAAAACATTTCCACATGACATGAAATGAATTTCAGCCACTGCCAAAAAATTTTTCTGCGGAGACAAAAAGCTAACATTGGCATGTCAACAGCAATGAAAGCAAAAACCCACAAAGATGTGTCAACCGCTTTCAGCTTCACATTCAACTGCCAATGCAAATTTCAGACATGTCATTATCAAATGAGGGTGTTCAAAATATAATAAAAATTCAAAAAAAGTGAAGGGAGTTTGAAGTATGGAAAATAGAATTAAGGTTGGCATAATTGGCCCTGGCAACATAGGAACAGACCTTATGTATAAGGTTATGAGAAGCCAAAACCTGCAAATGGACTTTATGACAGGAATTGTTGAAAGCGAAGGTCTCAAAAGAGCCGCCGGCCTCGGCTTCAAAACATCCACAAACGGCGTTCAGGCAATCGCTGACGACCCTGAAGTTAAAATTGTTTTTGACGCCACACTTGCAAGCGCGCATCTTGCCAACGCCCCTGTCCTCAAAGCCGCCGGAAAAATTGCCATTGACATGACTCCGGCCGCTGTTGGCCCTTATGTTGTTCCATGTGTGAACCTTGACAGCCTTCAGGATGTTGACAACTTCAATATGGTCACATGCGGCGGTCAGGCAACAATTCCAATTGTCAACGCCATAAACAGTGTTGCCGACGTTGAATATTCCGAAATTGTTGCAAGCCTTTCTTCAAAAAGCGCCGGCCCTGGAACAAGAGCCAGCATTGACGAGTTCACACAGACAACAAGAAAAGGTCTTGAAATAATAGGCGGGGCCGACAGGGCAAAAGCCATTATAATACTCAATCCAGCCGAGCCACCAGTCATGATGTGCAACACGATATACACAATTGTCAAAAATCCTGATGAAAAAGCAATCATTGAGGCTGTGAACAAAAGAATAGCCGAGGTTCAGCAATATACGCCGGGCTATCAGCTGCGCGTTCCGCCTATTGTTGACGGAAACAAAGTCACTGTTATAATTCAAGTTGAGGGTGCCGGAGATTTTCTTCCAAAATATTCTGGAAATTTAGACATAATAAACTCTGCCGCTATTGCCGTGGCCGAAAAACTCGCCGCCAAAATGCTGAACAAATAAGAGGGGGAAATATAAATGGAAAAACGTAAAATAAACATAGTTGACACAACATTGCGGGATGGAAGCCATGCTGTCAGCCACAGCTTTTCTCCTGAACAAGTGGCAGCCATTGCAGGCGGCCTTGACAAAACAGGCGTTGACATAATTGAATGCGCTCATGGCGACGGCATCACAGGCTCCACAATCAACTATGGTTTCTCAAAATACAACGAAATGGATTTGATCAAATCTGCAAGCACAGTCATCAAAAATGCAAAACAGGCAATATTGCTTCTTCCCGGAATAGGCACAATTGAGGATCTTGAGGAAGCCTATGAAAATGGCGCAAGAGTTGTCAGAGTTGCCACTCACTGCACAGAGGCCGATGTTGGAATTCAGCACATACAAGCGGCCAAAAAAATGGGAATGATGGCTGTTGGATTCCTCATGATGGTTCACATGGCATCACCTGAAAAGCTTTTGGAACAGGCCAAAATATTTCAGGAGGCAGGAGCTGAATATATAAACCTTGCCGATTCATCTGGACACCTGCTTCCAAACGAAGTCAGTGAAAGAGTTAAAACACTTGTTGACGGCCTTGACATTCCTGTTGGCTTCCATGCCCACAACAATCTTGGCCTTGCCATAGCCAATTCTATAGCCGCTGTTGAAGCGGGCGCCACATATATTGACGCCACATGCCGTGGCCTTGGTGCCGGCGCCGGAAACACACAGCTTGAAGTTCTTGCCGCTGTTTTTGACAGACTTGGCTATAACACGGGCCTTGACATGTATGGCCTTCAAGACGTTGCCGAGGACATTGTGGAACCAATTATGCACAGACCTCAGGTCATCAAAACAGCGCCTCTCATGCTTGGCTACGCCGGTGTTTATTCCAGTTTTCTTCTTCACACATATAGAGCCGCTGAAAAATTCAACCTCAATCCGCGCGACATTCTCATTGAGCTTGGAAAACGCCGAATGGTTGGCGGTCAGGAAGACATGATTGTTGATGTGGCATATCAGCTTGCACAAAAAAAATAAACCGCAAAAAAAGTTCAGCTTTATGAACAGCACAGAATCTGTTTTATAAAAATTCAAATTTTAATATTCTCTCAGCACAAACAAAAAGCTCTAAATCCATTTTATATATGTTTTTAGAGCTTTTTCATGCTTTAACGGCATTAAATCATTTTTGGCGCCGCTTCAGCTTTATATAAAAATGCTATTCTTTAAGTTCCTGTGTTTTCACCAATGCAGCATATGCTCCGTCAATTCTCATAAGTTCTTCATGCGAACCCAGTTCCACTATATTCCCTTCATCAATCACAGCAATGCGGTTCGCATTTTTGACCGTGGACAGACGGTGTGCAATCACAATTGTGGTTCGCCCAACGGACAGCTTTTCAAATGTTTTTTGTATCTTTGCTTCCGTGACACTGTCAAGTGCAGAAGTTGCCTCATCCAAAATCAATATAGCTGGATTTTTCAAAAAAATCCGCGCAATAGAAATTCGCTGTTTTTGTCCGCCCGAAAGCAAAACCCCTCTTTCACCCACATTTGTTTCAAAACCTTCGGGCATGGCCATTATATCATCATAGATCTCGGCCAATTTTGAGGCTTCAACAACATCTTCCATTGTCGCATCAAGCCGGCCATAGCGTATGTTTTCGGCAACACTGGCCGCAAACAGAAAAACATCCTGCGCCACAACACCAATGTTTTGATGAAGCGATTCCTGAGTCACATTCCTTATGTCGTGCTCATCAACATATATCGAACCATTGCTTACATCATAAAAACGCGGAATAAGCTGACTTAATGTCGTCTTTCCTCCTCCTGAATGGCCAACAAAAGCAATCGTCTCACCCGCCTTGATTTGAAGCGATATGTCATGCAGAACATCACCATTTTCATAATATGCAAAACTCACATGCTCCAATGAAATTTCGCCCTTTACATTTTGAAGAGGCTTTGCATCAGGTGCATCGACAAATGCCGGCTCTGTTCTCATGAGTTCAACAAAACGGTGCAAGCCTGCCATTCCATTCGCCAAAAGCTCTGATGTTGCTGACAAGCGGCGTATAGGGTTGATGAATGCCGTCACATAAAGGCTGAATGTGATCAAATCTATGACATTAAGTTCACCTTTCATAATCAGCGCACCTCCCACGGCAATCACGGCAACAGAAAGCGTGCACATGAAAAATTCCAAAACAGAATTAAAACGCGCCATTGATTTATGATATTGCCTTTTAGAACGTTTGAACGAATGGTTGGCCGCATCAAATTTGTTGAGCTCCTCAGCCTCATTGGCAAATGCTTTTGCCGTTTTTATGCCTGACAAGCCCGATTCAAACTCCGCATTGATAAAAGCAGTTGTCTGTTTCACATCTATGGAAACGTCTCGCAATGACTTGCGGCACCGCCATATAACAAACAAAAATATTGGGATCATGAGCGCAATCACAATGGCAAGCCGCCACTGAATTGAAAACATAACAACCAATGCACCCAATATTGTTACACTTGAAACAAACAAATCTTCAGGAGCATGGTGTGCCAGCTCAGTTATATCAAACAAATCTGCCGTTAGCCGGCTCATAAGCTGTCCGACACGATTGTTGTCAAAATAATCAAAGCTTAGTTTTTGTATATGACTAAACAAGTCACGTCTTATGTCAGTTTCCACAAGTATGCCAAAATTGTGTCCCCAATACCAAATTATATATGTAAACAAAGAACGCAACACATATGCAATGAAAACAACAGCCATAACTGCCCAAAAAACTGCCCATTCATTCTCTGGAAGCAGTGTATACATGCACCATCTTGACACAAATGGAAAAGCCAAATCAATCATTGCAATGGCAAATGCACATGTCATGTCCAAAATGAACAGTTTTCTGTGCGGCTTGAAATATGATATAAAAATTTGAAATTCCGAATTTTTCTTAAAATCACATGATGACATAAGCCCATTTCCTTTCATTTAAGCTTTTTTGAATCATTTCCACGCCATGTGCCAAAGCATTCACAATGCAGAGCAAACAGCCATATTATATGGTTCAAACAGTTTTTCAAATTGTGGTTAATGTAATGTGTTCCATAAGATTTTTTTGCACTTTGCAGCAGCTTTGTCTATACAAATCCCGCAGGCAAAAGCTTTTGCAATAGTTTGAGGTTGTCGAAATTTTCTTTCACATATAATTCATCAGAACCATAAAAGCATTGATTTCAGCATGAAACAATTGCATTTGCAACATTTGAATGTTATGCTTCAAGCAAATATCATTTTATTTCAAAAATAAATTTTTATATTTTGATTATATCACCAATTCAGTACATTTGCATTAAAATGTAGCCAAAATTGGGCAAGCGAAAATTAAAACCATATTTTTGGCACACAGTTAAAATTGGTTGATATTTATGAGTGTTGCAAAATTTCGTTGTCATTTTTTAAGCATATCAAAAGCAAGTTTATGCTGTGCCAAAAAACCAAACATTATTTGATTCAGTTTCTGTTGCACTCTTTTTCGGCAAACTCTCAAATTCCACTATGTAAAACGTGATTGCGGCCATGTCTCTCACACGGCCTGCACACAGCGCTCTCACAGCATTAATATTTATCAACAGATTCACAGCCAAAGTGAAAAATTCACTATGTGCATTGTTTCTTTTGTGAACCAAATTTTGAACACACAAAAAGGAGACGTTTCCGCCTCCTTATGTGGGTTATATGGTGAGAATTTATAAAAAGATTAAATATCAGCTATGACTGATGTCATTTTCTTGGCTCTTTTATCGCCGCCTGTGCTGCTGCAAGCCGCGCAATAGGAACGCGGAAAGGTGAGCACGAAACATAGTCAAGGCCAATCATATGGCAAAATTCAACTGAAGAAGGATCGCCGCCATGCTCGCCGCAAATTCCCAAGTGGAGATCCGCACGCTGGCCACGGCCCTTTTCAACAGCCATTTTCATGAGTTCGCCAACGCCACTTCTGTCAAGCTTGGCTGTAGGATCGCCTTCATATATTTTTTTGTCAATATAGTCAGCAAGTATCCTTCCGGCGTCGTCACGTGACAGGCCATATGTCATCTGAGTGAGGTCGTTTGTTCCAAATGAGAAGAATTCGGCCTCTTTGGCTATCTCATTGGCTGTCAAACATGCCCTTGGAATTTCAATCATTGTTCCAACAAGATATTTAAGCTCAATGCCGCTTTCAGCAATAATCTTTTGGGCTGTCTCGTCGATAATCTTTTTAACAAAGCTCAACTCTTTGACATCGCCCACAAGAGGTATCATAATTTCAGGAACAATGTTATATCCTTTTTCTTTTTTAACCCTTATGGCGGCACTTATGATCGCTTTGGCCTGCATTTCAGCTATTTCAGGATAGCTCACAGCAAGGCGGCAGCCTCTGTGGCCCATCATTGGGTTAAGCTCATGAAGCGCTTTTGCCTTGATTTTGAGTTCATCAACAGTTTTTCCCATTTCTTTGGCAATGACTGCAAAGTCCTCATCAGCAGTTGGAAGGAACTCATGAAGTGGCGGGTCAAGAAGTCTAATTGTGACTGGCCTTTCTCCCATTGCTTCATAAATTCCAACAAAGTCTTCTTCTTGGAACGGGCGTATTGCCTCAAGGTTGGCTGTTCTTTCTTCAACGCTGTCAGAAAGTATAACTTCCCTGAACTTAAGTATGCGGTTTTCCTCAAAGAACATATGCTCTGTCCTTGTGAGGCCAATGCCCTCGGCGCCAAACTCAACGGCTTTTGCCGCGTCTTTTGGAGTGTCGGCATTTGTTCTCACTTTGAGGTTTCTCACTCTGTCGGCCCAGCTCATAAATTTGGCAAAATCGCCTGAAATTTCTGGCTCTGTTGTTGGAATGTCCTCGCCATATATAAATCCTGTGGCTCCGTCAATTGATATATAGTCTCCCTCTTTGAATGTTTTTCCGCCCAATGTGAATGTTTTGGCAGCTTCATCCATTTTAATTTCTTCACAGCCGGAAACACAGCAACGGCCCATTCCACGGGCAACAACAGCCGCATGGCTTGTCATTCCGCCGCGGACTGTGAGAATTCCTTGTGCAGCGGCCATTCCTTCAATGTCTTCTGGTGATGTTTCAAGGCGCACAAGCACAACTCTTTCACCGTTTTCGGCGGCATTTTTGGCCTCCTCCGCTGTGAAATAAACCTTTCCTGCTCCTGCTCCTGGAGAAGCGGGAAGCCCTTTGCCAAGGGATTTTGCTTCTTTAAGTTTTTTCTGATCAAAAGCTGGATGAAGCAGTTGATCAAGCTGTTTTGGTTCAACCTTCAAAAGCGCTTCTTCCTCTGTTATGAGTCCTTCGCTCACCATTTCAACAGCAATTTTCAGCGCGGCGTTGGCCGTTCTTTTGCCATTTCTTGTTTGAAGGAAGAAAAGCTTTCCGTTTTCAATTGTGAATTCCATGTCCTGCATGTCTTTATAGTGCTGTTCAAGTTTATGCGCAATGTCACAGAACTGTTCGTAGACAGCCGGCATATCCTCTTTGAGCGTTGCAATTGGCTTTGGAGTGCGCACACCGGCAACAACGTCTTCGCCTTGCGCATTTATGAGATACTCGCCAAACATGGCGTTTTCACCTGTGGCGGCATTTCTTGTGAAAGCAACGCCTGTGCCCGAAGTGTCACCCATGTTTCCAAAAACCATCATTTGAACGTTGACAGCAGTTCCCCAGCTATATGGAATGTCGTTCATTCTTCTATAAACGAAGGCGCGTGGGTTGTCCCAGGAATGGAAAACAGCTTTTATGGCGCTGTAGAGCTGTTCCGTTGGCTCCTGTGGGAAAGGAACGCCCTGATCTTCAAGATATATTGCCTTAAAGTCGTTTGCAACCTGTTTCAAATCGTCGGCTGTCAGTTCCGGATCAAATTTATATCCCTTTTCCTCTTTGAATTTGTCTAAGTGTCTTTCAAATTTAGATTTTGAAACGCCAATGACAACGTCAGCAAACATCATTATAAACCTTCTGTAGCTGTCATATGCAAAACGAGGGTTGTTTGTGGCTTTTGCAAGGCCCTCAACAGACACGTCGTTCAACCCTAGGTTCAACACAGTGTCCATCATGCCGGGCATTGAAGCCCTTGCGCCAGAACGAACTGAAACGAGAAGAGGATTTTCATTGGCTCCCAGTTTTTTGCCTGCGATTTCTTCTAATTTCTCAACAGCTTTGTTAATTTGTTCTTTCATTTCGTTGTTGAAAACCTTGTTGTTTTCATTGAACTCAGTGCATGTTTCAGTTGTAACTGTAAACCCCTGAGGAATCGGAAGGCCCATATTTGTCATTTCGGCCAAATTGGCGCCTTTGCCGCCAAGAAGATTTCTCATGTCGGCGTTGCCCTCCGTGAACATATAAACATATTTCTTTACCATATCAAATCCCTCCCGTTTATTGATAGCGGATATGGCTGTTTCAAGTTTTGGCCTTTGGCATTCATTTTTTTGAACATTCGCAAAACAAGAACAATGGCCAAATAAATAATAACTGGTATAAAAAACCAAATCCGTTATTATTGATTATACCACGTATAATTATTTCATACAATTGCCACAAAATAAAAATATTATCATTTTTTTGAGCAATATATATGTAATTTTATTAAAAAATCACAAAAACATGTGTCAAAATTCTAAAATCATATAAATAACATACATAAATGTTGTGAGCAATTCAATTTTCGATTGTTATTCTTTTTGTGCCAATTGAAATTCGATTGGTTGTGTTCTAATTCAAAAAAAATCAAACCCCACAAACAAGCCTGTTTTTCGCCAAAAAATGTTTTTTGCAGTCAAACATTTTTCACACAGTCAATCAGTGCCAAAACATTTTCCTCTTTTGTTGCCCAGCTTGTGCAAAAGCGCACGGCCGTTGTTTCATCAAATTTTTTTATTGTTGAAAATGAATATTTTTCGCCTATGATTTTCAGTTTTTCATTGGGAATTATTGGAAACTGCTGGTTTGTGTCCGAGTCATACAAAAGCTTCCAGCCCCTTGAAACAAATGCGTCTTTGAGCATAATGGCAAGTCTGTTGGCATGTTCAGATATATCAAAATATAACCCGTTTTCAAAAAGCGTCACAAACTGGATCCCCAGAAGGCGCCCTTTTGCAAGCATTCCGCCTCTTTGTTTTATTGAATAACGGAATTCTTTGTCCAAATTTTTGTTTGTTATCACAACTGCTTCGCCAAAAAGCGCTCCAACCTTTGTGCCGCCAATGTAAAACACATCGCACAGTTCGGCTATATCCTTAAGTGTCATGTCATTGCTTTTTGCAGCCAGGCCATATCCCATGCGTGCGCCATCCATGAAAAGGAGCATTCCAGTTTCACGGCAAACTTTGCTTATCTTCCTAAGTTCATTTTTGTAATATATTGTTCCATTTTCTGTTGGGTTTGATATATACACCATTGCCGGCTGAACAGTGTGTTCAGCGCTTTCGTCACTCCAATGTTCATCGTGAAGCTTTTTTATCTGTTCAGCTGTGATTTTGCCATCGTCACTTTCAAGTGTGATGACTTTGTGCCCACTGGCCTCTATAGCCCCTGTTTCGTGAACATTGATGTGCCCTGTTTCAGCGCTCACAACCCCCTGATATGGCTTCAGCGCCGCTGCTATGACTGTTGTGTTTGTCTGTGTTCCCCCAACAAGAAAATGAACGCCCGCATTTTCAGCACCACAAAGTTTTCTTATTATGTCCGCCGCTTTTTCACAGTATTCATCTGTTCCATATCCAGATGTTTGTTCAAAGTTTGTTTTTTCAAGCGCTTTCAATATCTCGCTGTGCGCACCCTCAGTGTAATCACTTTCAAAACGTATCATGTTAAACTCCTCCTAAAAAATTAAAAGTTCATCAAATATAAAACTATCTCAAAAGCGTCACGCTTTTCCTCCCGCTATATCTAAAGTGAAAACAAACTCTGTTCCCTCTCCCTCGGCACTTTTCACTGTTATTGTCTGACCATGAGCCTTTATAAATTCCTTCACAATTGAAAGCCCCAAACCAACGCCCGATTTGTCCATTCCCCTTGATGTGTCGGCCTTGAAAAACCTTTCAAAAACCTTTTTTTGCTCCTCCACATTTATCCCAACGCCGCTGTCCTTGACGCCAATGTGCACTTTGTTGCCTTTGACAGTTGTTTCAACAGCAATTGTTCCGTTTTCTGGCGTGAATTTTATGGAGTTGTCCAAAAGATTGTGTATAACACGCTGTATCATGTTTGGATCGGCCTCAACCTCTGTCACTTCCTCCGCAAATATGGCTTTTGTGTTGATTTTTTTTGACACAACGCGTCTTTCAAATATATTAAGGCAATCCCTGATCATGTCGTTTATGTCAAACTCACATATTTCGGGCTTTATGGCGCCGGCTTCAGCCTTGCTGAGATCTGTCATGTCGTTGGCAAGTTTGCTAAGGCGTGCCGTTTCTTCAAGAACAATTTTAAGATAGTGCCCCTGCTTCTCCTCTGGAATTGTTCCGTCAGCTATGGCGCCTATGAACCCTTGTATGCTTGTCAGCGGCGAACGCAGGTCATGGCATATATTCGCTATAAATTTTTGGCGGTTATTCTCGCTTTTTTCAAGGCTTTCAGCCATATTGTTGAAACTTTGCGCAAGCTGCCCAACCTCATCGCTTGTTGTGATGTTGATTCTGTTTTGAAAGTTTCCGTCAGCAATTATCTTCGCCGCCTTATTCATTTCTTTCAACGGTCTTGTCATTGTTTTGCACGAAAAATATATCAAAACTGCACCAATTGCCAAAACAGGCAGCATACAACCAAATATGACACCCTCCATCTTCTTTGAAGCGGCCTCAAGCACCGTCATTGGTTTGCACATAAATATTCCGCCAAGTATGCTGTCGCCTATTGTTATTGGATAGCCCACGGTGAGAACTGTTTCATTGAACATGCCGCCAACCTTGCTGTTGACAGTGGCAACTTTGCCATTCAAAACAAGGTTCACGGCCTCGTCAGTTATTGTGCGGCCAATCCATGTCTGGTTAAGGCTTGAAGACACAAGCGAAACCTGGCCTTTGTTGTTCATAAAAAACACACTTGCCCCCATATATTGCTCCACAATTTGAAGTTCGAAATTTATTCTTGAAAGATCCACATCACCTGTGAAATATAGGTTTGTCATGCTTTCCTTAAATCTTTCACCCTGGAGTATAAGCTGCTTTTGCTGATCATCCATATATTGTCTTGTGTAGACAATTGAAAACCCTGTTCCAAAAACGCTGAATGACACAAAAAGTATTCCCATATATAAAAGCGCCTGTTTGGCAAATATGCTTTTCAGCCTCACTTCTGCTTCACCTCAAATTTATATCCAACGCCCCAAACCGTTTTGACACTCCAGTTTTCATCATTGTCAAATTTTTCGCGTATCCTTTTTATGTGAACGTCAACAGTTCTTGTGTCACCTATATATTCATAGCCCCATATTTTGTCCAAAAGCTGATCCCTTGTGAAAACCTGATTGGGCTTTTGCGCAAGAAAACACAGCAGTTCAAATTCTTTGGGCGGAAAATTGAGCTCCTTTCCATGATATGTCACAGTGTAGTTGTCCATGTTGATCTCAAGGTTTTGAAAAACAATGCGGCTTCCGCTTTCCTCCTTTTCTTCCTTATTGTTGTCATATCTTCTTAAAACGGCTTTGACCCGGGCTATGAGCTCCTTGGGCTCAAACGGCTTGACTATATAATCATCAGCCCCCAACTCAAGCCCCAAAACCTTGTCAAACGTGTCGCCTTTGGCTGTGAGCATTATAATTGGAACTTTGCTCGTTTTTCTAACCTCGCGGCAAACTTCATAGCCGTCAATTCCCGGAAGCATTATGTCCAAAAGTATAAGCCCTGGCTTGAATTCTTCAAACGCGCTCATTGCCATGTTCCCGTCATACACTTCTTTTGTTTCATATCCTTCACGTATCAAATAAAGCGATATTAGCTCTGCAATGTGCTCATCGTCATCAACAATGAGCACCTTAATTTTGTCAGACATCGGCGTTCCTCCTCATTTCAGTTCAACAACTGTGACTCCCATTTCTCCCTCGCCATACACTCCAGGGCGGTGACTTTTCACATGCGGGTTTGTCCTCAGATATGTCTGAACGGCGCTTCTCAGCGCGCCTGTTCCCTTGCCATGTATTATTGTGATTTGTTTCAGGCCAGAAAGATAAGCATCGTCAATATATTTGTCAATGTTTCCCAACGCCTCCTCCACAAGCTGTCCTCGGCAGTCAATTTCGGCGCTCACGCTATAGCTTTTGCTTTGCCGAACCTTTGGCGGAATGCTTCTGAAATTGCTTTTTGGCTGTTGTTTTTCGGCATAAACTTCAACAGAAAGTTCTTTCATCGGAACTTTGACCTTCAGGCTTCCCATCTGAACCATGACTTCCTTTCCGCTGTCGGGCGCCGTGAGCGCCGTTCCATGCTGATCAAAGCTCACAACATAGACTCTGTCACCAGGCTTTATGCTCTCTGGAGCCTTATTATTCTTTCTTTTTTGAGCAAGTGTTTTGTTTATCTGGCTGTCAATGTTTTCTATATTGTCTTTAATTTTTTTGCGGCTTTCGTTCATGTCACTTTGCTTTGCTTTCTCGCGGGCATTTTTGTTCATTTCTTTTATAATCGCATCGGCCTCTTCTTTTGCCCGCACATACACCATTTTTGCTTCCTCACGGGCTTTTTCCAATATTTTTTCTTTTTGGCGGTTCACTTTTTCTCTCTGGTTTTCGGCCTCTTTTTTCAGTGTTTCGGCCTCACGGCGATATTGTTCCGCGCGTTCTTGTTCATATATGACACTCTTGCGGCTTATCTCCAAATCTGTTATAACATCCTCAAAACGCGTTTCGTCATGGCTCAAAAACTCTTTCGCTTTTTCAATTATTTCATCTTTCAGCCCCAAACGCTTTGAAATGGCAAACGCATTGCTCTTTCCAGGGATTCCAATCAAAAGCCTGTATGTTGGGCTCAGTGTTTCAACGTCAAATTCGCAGCTTGCATTTTCGGCGCCATTTGTTGAAAGCGCAAAAACCTTCAGCTCGCTGTAATGCGTTGTGACAGCAGTGCGAATTTTTCTGTCCATAAGCCGGCGCACAATGGCCATGGCAAGGGCGGCGCCTTCTGTTGGATCTGTCCCCGCCCCCAATTCATCAAACAGCACAAGCGAATTGTCGGTCACATTTTCCAAAATGTTGACAATGTTGCTCATGTGGGCCGAAAATGTGCTTAGGTTTTGCTCAATGCTCTGTTCATCGCCAATGTCGGCAAAGACGTCATCAAACACGCCCAGTTGTGAATTGTCAAATGCCGGAATGTGAAGTCCGGCCTGCCCCATAAGCGTGAAAAGGCCAATTGTTTTCAGCGTCACGGTTTTTCCGCCTGTGTTTGGCCCTGTTATGAGAAGGGTTGTGAATTCCTTGCCCAAATATATGTCAGTTGGCACAACCGTTTTGTCGTCTAAAAGCGGGTGCCTTCCCTTTTTGATGTTTATATAGCCGTTGTTGTTGAAAACGGCTTCACTCCCTTTCATTGAAAGAGACAAATTTCCTTTGGCAAATATAAAATCCAGCTGTGTTATGATTTCTATGTTTGCCGAGATTGAGTCAGAATTTTCTCTCACGTTGTCGCTCAGTCTTTCAAGTATTTTTTCAATCTCAGCTTTTTCTTCAGCCTGAAGTTCTTTAATTTTGTTGTTGAGCTGAACAACGCTCATAGGTTCTATGAAAAGCGTTGAGCCTGTGTTTGACTGATCGTGAACCATTCCATTGAAACTGCTTCTATATTCACTTTTAACTGGAACGCAATATCTGTCATTCCGAATTGTTATGACATAGTCCTGAAGCATATTTCTGTATGCCGGAGAATTTATGATTGAGTTGAGATGATCCCTTATTCTGTTGTTGGCCACGTTTATTCCATGGCGAATTTCCCTCAGCTTGGCTGAAGCATCGTCAGCTATTTCAACTTCCGAAACAACACACCTTGATATTTCTGCTTCAAGGCGGTCAAGCGGCACAACCATTTCAAACATTTCATCTATACTTTCATAGCTTTCGCCCTTGTTTTCGTTTTTAGAATAGTTTTTAACCTTGCGACAAACATATAAAAACTCGTTCACATTCATGAGCTCTTCAATGTTCAGCGTTCCGCCTGCCATGGCGCGTTTGATCTGCGGCCTTATCTCGCGTATGCCTCCCAAAGGTATGTTCCCTTTTCTGACAATCATGGCCGAGGCTTCTGTTGTGTCTTTTTGCCACTTTTCTATTTCAGTGATGTTCACAGACGGCTTGAGCCCGGCACAAAGCTCTTTGCCCATGGGAGAAATGGCAAAGTTTTTCAGTTTTTCAATTATTTTATTATATTCTAAAGTGCGCAATGCTTTTTCGTTCATAACAATCCTCATTCCAAAAATCAATAATATGCACTAACAAATTTGAACACAAAATTTTCTCTGTCAGGCGTCACCCTTCACTTGCCTTGTTGGCGCCGCTTTCGGCTTCAACAATGTCCATCGCATTTCCAACATGTTTTTATTTTGCCACAAAAGAACAATATACACAAGGAAACTATTGTTTTATTCACAAAATATTTTTCAAAATGTAAATTATTTCCATATGAAACCAAAGCAACGCCATTCCAAATTGAAAACTTTTCGCTATATGACAAAAAGCAGAGCTAAAAGCCCTGCATACACAAAAAACACGTTTGAAATAAGACCATATCAAAAATCTGCACACATGTCAAAAGAGAATGTCTGGTAACATCAAATTCAATCAAAAACTTCAAACAAAATCAAACACCAGATCTGCAAAACGCACATTGTCAGGCAGAAATGTGATTCTGCAAAACAAATTTAGTCCCTTATAACACTTCTGTATTCCTCAGATGTCAGCTCCCTTGTTATCTTTCCCTTTTCAATGAACAATATTCTGTCAGAAACATCTCTCACAAATCTTTCGTCATGGCTTATTATGAATATCCCCATTCCATCTTCTTTGGCAAAGGAGCGTATTATTTTGACAATTTCGTTCACAAGCGCCGAGTCAAGCGCGGCTGTTGGCTCGTCAAAACAAAGAAGTTTTGGGTTTGTGACACAGCTTCTTGCAATCGCCACGCGCTGTTTTTGGCCGCCGCTGAGTTCTGACGGCTTGTTGTTGGCCTTGTCCCCCAGTCCCAAGCTTTCAAGCATTTTCACAGCCGCCAAATTGGCCTCGCTTTTTGACATTTTGTAAACTTCCACAAGCGCAAGCGTCACATTTTCAATCACTGTCAAATGCGGAAAAAGGTGATAACTTTGAAAAACCATTCCAATATCTTTTCTTATTTCTGCCAGTTCATTTTTTCCGGCATAATTCATTGTTTTGCCGTTTGCGGCACAAACACATCTTCCATTGATCTCAATTGTTCCCCTGTCACATTTTTCAAGCCCGGCAACACAACGCATAACAGTTGTCTTTCCAGCGCCACTTTGGCCAACAAGCGACACAACTTCTCCAAAATCAACTCCAAAATTGATGTCGTTGAGCACAACCATGTCGTTAAAAGATTTATACAAACCTTCTATATTAAGAAGCATGTTTTCCTCCTATTCATCATAATAAACTTTCTTTTCAACCGCCTCAAACACTTTTGTGATGACATATGTAAGTATAAGATATACGCAGCCTGCAATCACATATGGAAAGAGAGTTGCGTCTCTAACAGCTATTCCTTTGGCAAACTTGAGTATGTCACTTTGCCCAACGGCATACACAAGAGAGGTGTCTTTTATAAGCGATATAACCTCATTGCCAATTGAGGGCAGTGTCCGTTTCACAACCTGCGGCAGTATTATCTTCATGTTTATTTGAAGCGGCGAAAACCCAAGTATGCTTGCCGCCTCTCTTTGACCTCTTTCAATGGACTGAATTCCAGAGCGGAATATCTCTCCAAAATATGCCGCATAGTTCAGCACAAAGGCAAATATTATGGAATTAAATCTTCCCAGATTTATACCTATTGTTGGCAAACCGAAAAACACAACCATTATTTGAAGCAAAAGCGGCGTTCCACGCAAAACCCATATATAAACCGATGTTATTTTGCTCACAGCTTTGATTCTCGACAACCGAAGCATTGCCACAACAACGCCCAGAGGAAGAGAAAGAACCAGCGAAAGAAAGAAAACTCCAAGTGTTAAATTCAGCCCTTCTAAAATTTGACCAATATAGCTCATATAATATCCTTTCTTCATTTCGTTTTGAGCCAGCGGCAAAGTGAATTCACATCATTCCCAATCAAAAATCACTTCAATTCGGCCGCCGTTTTCATATATATTCAGAAAAACGCTCATTGTGGTGACAAAGTTAAAGACAATTCACATTTTTGAAACAAAAGCGCTTTTTGCCAAAAAACAAAAAACTTTTCATGCAAGCCAAAATCCAGCCGCCTGAACAAAGACGGCTGGACAGCCTGGCATATGGATAAATTTGAAAACAGATTAAAGCAGTATGTCCTCACTGAACCATTTTTCAGAGATTTCGGCGCCTTTTCCGTTTTCCTTCAGCTCGTCAAGGGCGCCATTTATGGCCTCAACAAGAGCAGTGTCGTCTTTCCTTGCCCCAATGCCATATTCCTCATCGGCAATGTGTTCATCAAGTATTCTATATTGTGTGTCAGGATGGTTTGAAATGTAAAAACGTATGAGAACCTCGTCAGCCACAACGGCGTCAGTGCGCCCTGCTTCCTGATCCATGAGGCATTCATCATATGTACCAAATGTTACATATTCTCCAAATGAGTCCTTCAGCCCCTCTTTTGACAATATGGCTTCTTCCGAGCTTGAGCCGGCCTGAGTTGCCACTGTTTTTCCGCCAAGATCGTCAAGTGTTTGAATGTCACTGCTGTCAAGCACAAGGACAATTTGTCTGTTGTTGAGATATGGCCTTGTGAACAAAACCTGTTCTTTTCTTTTTTCATTGATTGTATAGCCGTTCCACAAAAGATCCACAGTGCCGTTGTTGAGCTCTGTTTCTTTTGTGTCCCAGTTTATCGGCTGAAACTCAACTTCAACTCCTATAACTTCTCCAACGGCCTTTGCAAGCTCCACATCAAAGCCGGTCAGTTCATTGTTTTCATCTCTGAAGCCCATTGGCGCAAATGTGTCATCAAGGCCAACAACCACTTTGTCATAGCCCGTTTGGCCATCGTCACTGCTGTCATTGTTGTCATCGCTTTTGTCAGAATCACTGTTCTGTTCATCTGTCTGATTTGTGTTGTTTTCAGCCGCATTTTTGCTTTTTTGCGAAGATTCGCACCCCGAAAGCATTCCTATTGTCATAAAAGCGGCCACAGCTAATGATAAGAATTTAAGTTTCATAATTCATTGCCTCCCAATTATACTTTTGTTGTTTTTCACACTATCATACTAAAGCACTAAAGGAGATTTGTCAACCTTCTTGTTAAAATTCGGCAAACAACATTTTCGTGTTCACTTCAGGCTTTTTCTCAAAAGCGATGTATGACATGCCCGTTTCTGGACATGCAACTTTGCGTTTAATATGCAGCCAAACAACAAGCCCCTCATTTTTCAAAAAAATCAATAAACTCATTTCATATTTCAGCACAAAAAACAGAAAATTGCTTAAATGACATTTTTTTCATAAAAAATAAATATAATTGTTTCCCCCAAAACCGTTTAACTGTTGTTTGCTCATGAAAAGCCCCAATCACAGTTTCCATTGCCGCATTATTCATGTTTCGACAAAACATACATCAAAAAAAACAGAGTTAAAGACAATGTGTCCAAAACTCTGTTTTTTGTCATTGTTTTTTCCAGCGGGCTTCACATCTGTATATGGGGAATCCGTTTTGGGAAAATTTCTCCTCATATTCTGTCATTATGTTGCCCTCAAAATCACTGCTGTGTAAATCCAGGCTTATGTTCGAAAGGCTCCAGCCGTCAGCACAAAACTCATTGAGCGAAAATTCAAACAAGATTCGGTTGTCAGTTTTGAAAAATATTTCACCCTCGGTTCCAAAAAGCTCTTTATATTTTGCAAGAAAGTTTTTGTGAGTGAGCCGCCTTTTCGCCCATTTCTTTTTTGGCCATGGATCACAAAAATTTATGTATAGCCTTTTAATTTCTCCTTCAGCAAAAAAGTCCGCCAGTCGCTCCACATCTCCTGGTATGAGGAACACGTTTTTCTGACTTTCGGCAAGTCTTCTTGCGGCCGCGGCAAGCACAGTTGTTTGCCTGTCAATTCCAACAAAATTCACATCTAAATTGGCGGCGGCATTCTGCGAAATGAAACGGCCCTTTCCACAACCAATTTCAACATGCAGCTCCTTGTCATTTTCAAAGAGCTCTTTCCATTTTCCCTTATGTTTTTCAGGCTCATGTATTATATGAAAATTATTTTTCAGCTCTTCCGCTGCCCATGGCTTCTTGCGTACTCTCATAACATATTCTCCTTAAAAGTTATTATATCTTCATAATATAATACTACTTTCAGCTTTTTTTAACAATACTTTGTCAATTAATTTTCATAATCCAATATCCATAGCACGGCGAGTTCTCAATTGTTCCCTTGTTCTTCCAAAAATCCATAAATCCCAAGGCTTCCGCTGCTTTTTTGTCCTTTTGTCCAAAAATTCCGGGCACAGCCAAAAGCAGGCTGTTCTCATTTTTTCCTATCATGATATGTTTATATTTTCTGTCGGCACATATGACAAAACTGCTTGTGTTGACGGCGCTTGTGCTTTTTGGCAAAAGCCACAATTCTTCCGGGCAAATTCTCGCCCACACAAAGCCACTGTCCTCAAACGGCTCCATTGAGGGATTGTTTTCAAAAATCTCATTTATGTTTTCTCCAAAATCAATCTCAAAGCTTCCTTTTTCATCTTTTGCATCAAAGTTTTTACGGACAAAACCGGTGTTTGTGCCGTTCAAAGTATGTTCCTCATGTCCATTAAAAACATATTTTTCATGCTCGTAATCGAAACTTTCTTTCTCATTCGAATCACGTTCCGCTGTCTCTTGCTCCTCGCGCTCCTTCTTTATGTCCATAACTTCTGACATGGACAAAACACCCATGCTCTCCAGCTTTTTCATCTGCGCATTAAAATTTTTGACTATATTTTTGAAAGTGTCGCTGAAATCCTCTTTTTTTGTTTCATTTTCATTTGGTGCAGTCACACTTTCTTTGGCCTGCCCTGATATGTTTTCAACGTCACCAGCCATGTCGTCACCTTTTTCGCTGCTTCCGCCAACTCCCCATGCAAATATTTTTTCTTTTGGAATTTCCCTGACAAGCTCCTTGAGTTTGTCATTTGCAGAGGAAGCGTTCAGTTCCTCCATGCATGTTTCTTCAAAAACTTCCTCATGTGCTTCCTCCTGAACTTTTTCATTCGTTTCTTCATTCAATTTTTCATTCATTTTTTCACGAACAGTGTTCTTGGCGTTCTTGTCTTCCACAGCTTCTTTTTTTGGCTCCTCTGTTGTTTCAAAACGTTCCACTTCACTGCCAAGCTTCACTTTCTGCCGCCATTCACGCCGCTTCCCGGCATATCCAACATAACATTCCGAAAGAAACTGCCCGTCTTCACGCCTTCCTCCAACAACAAAAACATCAAAATTTTCTATCCTTTGTCCACTTTGTCCAACATTGTCTGCCTCAAAATGAACTTCATGTCCCTCACCGGCGTTATAAATGATATTGCCTCCCTCATCATTGGCAATTAAATATAAACGATAAAACTCTGGCACGTTTCCTTTTATAATCACTTTGCCTTTTCCATTTTTAATTTCCACAACGCACACAGCCGTTGAGGCGCCCTGTCTTGAAAAGCTTTCTGTTTCCTGTTTCAATATTATTGTTTTTCTGTCGTATCTTCTGTTATACATGGCAATACCTCCTTCATCTAAAAAAGTATATGCCGGCTAAATATTCCTTATGATTGACAAACTCACATAAAACAAACTATAATTATGCATATTGAAAATTTAACAATATAATATGAAAGGATTTTTTGATAATGGCTGAAAACCTTGTGAATTTTTTCATTGAGCGCCTTGGCGGCACTGTGTCAAGAGAAATTATTGTGTTCATAATATCACTGTTTCCTATATTGGAGCTTCGAGGCGGCATCATTGCGGCATATGCCCTTGGCATGGAGCTGCTTCCATCATTTGTCATCGCCTACATCGGCAACATAATACCAATACCATTCATACTCATGCTTATAGCCGCAATTTTCAAGCTTTTGAAGAAAACGCCTTTCAAAAAAATAGTTGAGAAGATCGAGAAAAAGGCCCTTTCCAAAAGCGGTCAGATAGAAAAATATGGCTATTTTGGGCTTTTTCTGTTTGTGGCAATTCCCCTTCCGGGCACAGGCGGCTGGACTGGTGCACTTTTGGCTGTTTTGCTTGGCATGAACAGAAAAAAGTCGTTCCTTGTGATAGCACTTGGAGTGTTCACAGCCGGAATAATAATATCAGCGCTTTCCTTCGGGCTTTTCAGCGCCATAGGCATAGGGTGAGAGATTATGACAGAACGCATAGCAACGCCACACAAAACAAAAGAAATAATAGAGAAATATAATTTTTGTTTCAAAAAAAATTATGGCCAAAACTTTCTCATAGACTCAAATATAATAGACAATATAATAAAAGCGGCCGAAATCACAAAAGATGATTTTGTGATTGAAATTGGCCCCGGAATTGGAAGCCTGACTCAGGCACTTGCAGAAAGCGCCGGAAAAGTTGCCGCCGTGGAGATAGACAAAAACCTTATCCCCATATTAAACGATGTTCTTTGTG
The DNA here is from genome assembly GCA_022791155.1 of Bacillota bacterium. GTDB lineage: Bacteria > Bacillota > Clostridia > Lachnospirales > Anaerotignaceae > JANFXS01. The sequence continues at coordinate 52,789 of JAAVYN010000009.1, forward strand.
AATATGACAATCTGAAAATAATAAACAACGACATACTGAAAATGGACATTTGCTCATTTATCAACGAATATGCCGGCAACCTCAATGTCAAAATTGCCGCCAATCTTCCATATTACATCACAAGCCCAATCATAATGGGAATATTGGAAAAAAACATATCTGCCAAAAGCATAACCGTCATGGTTCAAAAGGAGGTTGCCGACAGAATGCAGTCGCCTCCCGGAACAAAGGATTATGGCGCCCTTTCAGTTGCCGTTCAATATTACTGTGAAGCAAAAACAGCCTTTGTTGTTCCCCACAGCTGCTTCATGCCAAAGCCAAATGTTGAAAGCGCCGTTATATCCCTAAAACCACGTCCATCTCACATTGAAACAGCCAACAAGGAATTTTTCTTCAATGTTGTGAAATGTGCCTTTGGACAGCGGCGCAAAACATTGATAAACACGCTTTTCAACACAGGCAATTTTGGTCTGTCAAAAGACGCGCTTCTTGAAGCCATCGCAAATTCCGGCTTGAATGGACAAATTCGGGGAGAAACGCTGTCGGTTGAACAGTTTGCCGTTCTTTCCAACGAAATTTACAAAAAAATTCAATCTTCTCACAAGTCATAACTCCTTGCAGTTCATAACCACATATATATAAACACAACAACAGCCGCATGCAGGCACACAAGCTTCAATCTAAAAAGCGTTTCTTCCCTGCAATGCGGCTTCATAAGTTTCAAAAACAGCATTTCTGAATTTCATTCCATGAAAATCCACATTCATTTTGGATTCATTTTTTCAACATTTTTTTACAAAACAGAATAGCCCTCAAATTTTTCAAGCCACACAAAGCCACAGTCTGCCTTTGGCTAAAGCTTTCCGCCAAACAATATGATCTCTGCCGTTTCAGCCATTTTCAGCCCTTTGTTCATGCTGTTTTTTTGTATGAACCTGTGGGCTGCGTCTTCTGTTATATTGAAGTTGTTCATGAGCATAAGTTTTGCTTTTTCAATCAAAATTTTGTCATGCTCACTTCTTGCACTCATGGCATTTTTTGTTTTTGCCGCCATGCGGCCCTCGCTGAAATCAACAATCATGCTGACAGTTCTTATGAGCTCCGATTTGCTCACAGGGAGAACAAGGCTGAATATATCATCTTCATCAACAAGCCCGGCTTGCTTCCCTGAAAGCAAAACAAGCATTTCAAAGCCCTCTGGCAAAAGCTCATATATCTCATTGTAGAGCATGCCTCCTATTTTATAGCCGCACAAAACAAGCCCGCCTGCAAACTGATTTGCCCGCCTCAGCACTTCATCCCCCGATGAACAAACCTCTGTGTTCACAAAACCGCTTTTGACAATTATGTCCCTGAACGCCTCGCCCTTGCCGCGCTCCGAAAATCCAACTATAACATTTTCCATATTCATCAACCCTAAAAACTGTCTTAAAAAGCTGTCAAAAACAACGTCAATATATGTTCAGATATTTCTTAACTTCCCAATCAGTGACATTTTTTCTATATTCATTCCATTCATGCTTTTTTGCTTCAATATATTTCTGTGATATATGCCGCCCCAAAGCGTTTTGCATGAAAACGTCATTCTCAAACTCGCATATTGCCTCGCCCAAATCCTTTGGCATTTCGCCAATTGCAAGTTTGCGGCGGCAGTCACTTGACATTTCATATATGTTTTCATTCACGGCTGGTGGCGGCGTCATTTTGTTTTCTATTCCATCAAGCCCGGCCGAAAGTATCGCCGCGAACTCAAGATATGGGTTGCATGCGGAATCCGGGCACCTGAGCTCAATCCTTGTGGACTGAGGAGCGCTTTTTGGAATCCTTATCAAATGGCTTCTGTTGGCGGCGCTCCATGCAATATATTGCGGCGCTTCAAGCCCCGACAGCAAACGTTTGTATGAGTTTACAACAGGGTTTGTTATAACCGATATTCCGCGCATATGCTTTATCACTCCCGCCATAAACATATATGCCTCTTTGCTGAGGCCAAATTCATCACTGTCATCATGAAATATATTCACGCCTTTTTTAAGCAGGGATATGTTTGTGTGCATTCCCGAGCCCTCAGCCCCATTGAGCGGCTTTGGCATGAATGACGCGAAAAGCCCGTTTCTTTGCGCAACTGTTTTGACAACCATTTTGAGCGTCATAATGTCGTCAGCTGTTTTGAGCGCTGGGCCATACTTAAAGTCAACCTCGTGCTGTCCGGGGGCATTTTCATGATGACTTGTTTCAATTTCAAACCCCATGTCTTCCAATGTCAGGCAAATTTCACGCCGCGCATTCTCTCCAAGATCCGTTGGGCCAAGATCAAAATATGAGCCATTGTCATGCGGAACTGTTGTCGGGCGTCCTTCATTGTCCGTTTGAAAAAGGAAAAATTCGCATTCCGGCCCAACATTAAATTCATATCCCATGTCAGCCGCCTTTTTCAGCGTTTTTTGCAGTGCATATCTCGGCGAGCCCTCAAAAATTTTTCCGTCAGGCGTGTATAAATCACATATGAACCTTGCCACCTTGCCATGCTGTGGTCTCCATGGAAATATCACAAATGTGTCCAAATCTGGCTTCAGATACATGTCACTTTCCTCAATGCGCACAAAGCCCTCTATTGACGAGCCGTCAAGCATGCATTGGCTGTCAAGCGCCTTTTCAAGCTGGCTGACAGTTATAGCCACATTTTTGAAAACGCCGAGTATATCTGTGAATTGAAGCCGTATGAATTTGACATCATTTTCGGCAACAAGATCAATTATGTCATCTCTTGTGTATCCCATCACTGTTCCTCCCTGTTATAAAAAAATTTGTGCCACTTCAAGCATACTTTTGCATATGCCCGTGCCCGTTTTTCATTTTTTTAATATTATACTAACACATATGGAAAATATCAGTCAAAACAATTCTTATGGATGATGTGTGAAAATTTATTTCCAAAGCAGGCCTGGTTATATATAACCATTTGTTACATAATTATATATGTTTTGCCAAATCCAAAATTTATTTTTTGAGCTTTTTTGCAGTGGCATTCATGAGCCGTTTTTTGGCTCCGCCAGGCATTTCATTCCTGATTTAGCATTCGCACAAGCAGCTATCTTTTGGGAAATTCAATGCCACAAATTCGAAACACACATGTTCATAACATTCAAAAAAACAAAAGCCTCTCCATTTCAGAAGAAGCCTTCAAACGGCGCCAAGCATTCACTTCAGTTTTTTTGTGTTTTCCCCCTCTTTGCTTTCTATGTCCAAAATCTTCTCAAGCCTGTGCAGTGTCAAGCTCAAATATCCATAGAGTTCATTCAAATTGTCATATAAATTATATTTTGGGCGTTCATTGACAATTTCTGTTTTCCCTGTTATATAATCAATGCTCACGTCAAAAAACTCGCTCAACGAAACAAGCGCCTTCACTGTCAGCGCCGCTGTGCTGCTGTTGAACAACAGCTCCAAACAGCCTTCGCCAAATATGCCTGACAATTCCTCTTTTGAAACGCCTTTCTCCAAAAGCAATGAATTGAGCCTTTCAGAAAATTCCTCCATAAAAATTAACTCCCTTCATGAAATTTACAATACACTTTTTAGTTTCGCAATAGTGCATTTTCACCCGAATAGTTATTTATAACGTATAAATTATACGTTATAAATAACTAAAATTCAAGGTTTTAGCGAACTATAATATACGTAATAATAAAGTAAAAGGGTGAAAACATGAAAGATATACTTGCAGAAATAACCAAAATTCGCTTAGAACGAAATTGGTCTGAATATGAGTTGTCCAAAAATTCTGGCTTAACTCAGTCAACAATATCATCTTGGTATCGCAAAAATCAGCTTCCCACAATAACCTCTCTGGAAAAAATATGTTCTGGATTCGGAATTACTTTGTCTCAATTTTTTTCCGAGGGAAGCGATCTCATTTCTTTAACAGAGGAACAAAGGGAATTGTTAGATAACTGGTCTTGTCTAAGCCAGTGCCAGAAAAGAATCGTTAAAGATTTAATAAAAAATATGAAAAACTAATATTATTTTTAACAAAATTTTTATACGTCTTGTCCAACTAATTTCCTGCTTAAATAAAAACTATAATATACACATAAATTGAAATGGAACGGGGTGTATAATATTAATGGATATTCTTAAAGAAATAACAAGACTTCGCTTAAAAAGGAAGTGGTCTGAATATGAGCTTTCGATTTATTCAAATATACCCCAATCAACTATATCAACATGGTACCGAAAAAATCAAATTCCAACCGTGAAATCTTTGGAAAAGCTTTGTGATGGATTCGGAATTACATTGTCACAATTTTTTGCAGAAAATAATGACGCTGTAAGTCTTACTCAAGAACAAAAAGAATTGTTGGATAATTGGTCATCTTTAACCCAAAAACAGCAAGAACTTTTTTTAGAGCTTTTTAAAAATATCAAATAAGAATTTTATACAAAAATAGTTTAGCTCAAAAAAGCCTTGAAAATGATTTCAATATGTGCTATCATAAAATCACAGAAGGGAAACCATAAAGACGGCCTACCCTAAGTGATATTAGCTTAACGTTCTAAGCCGTCACTAGTGCGAGTAGTGGCGGCTATTTTCTTTTGTCTCTGTATATCTGATAGAACAGATTTACAAGAGCCACAACAAATATACAGAACTGAAAAAATTCAGAATATGTAATATTCATGTGCTTCCCTCCTTTCTCATAGATTGGAGGGATTTCGCCCTCCAAATGAGAGGGCAGGCCGCCTTTGCTTTATGGTTTCCCCATTCTTAAAATATATCACAGCTTGTCAGCTTTTTCAAGCTGCTTTTTTCCTCTTGAATTTTTCTTAACTTTGTGCTATCATAAAATCACAAAAGGGAAACCATAAAAACGGCCTACCCTTTTAGCTAATGGTTAATTTTTTCATTAGCCGTCAACTATTGGTGGTAGTGGCGGCTATTTTCTTTTGTCTCTGTATATCTGATAAAACAGATTTACAAGAGCCACAACAAATATACAAAACTGAAAAAATTCAGAATATGTAATATTCATGTGCTTCCCTCCTCTCGAAAGGTTTGGAGGGAACTCGCCCTCCAAATGAAGAGGGCAGGCCGCCTTTGCTTTATGGTTTCCCCGTTCTTAAAATATATCACAGCTTGTCAGCTTTTTCAAGTTGCTTTTGCCTCTTGATTTTTTCTTCATTCCATGCTATCATAAAATCACAGAAGGGAAGCCATAATGCGGCCTACCCTTAAGTTAATAACTGTTTAAGTTTTTCAACAGTCGTCACTATTGCAGGTAGTGGCGGCTATTTTTTGTTCGCGCACATTTTTTCAAAAAAACAAGGCGGTTCAAACGAACCGCCCCTCAAAATCAAAATTTCTCAAAACGCATCATACATTTGTTTCCTGCATTTTTCCAAATTTCTTTTTGGCCTTAGCTTTTATATTTCTATATCTAATTTTGTCAACAAGCATGTATAGCACTGGTATGAATATGAGCGTTATAAGCGTGGATATGGTAAGCCCAAATATAATAACAATCGCCATTGGCTGCTGCATTTCCATTCCTTCTCCCAAACCAATGCCAAGTGGTATCATGCCAAGCACTGTTGTGAGAGTTGTCATGAGAATCGGCCTCAAACGGTCTGGCCCCGCCGTGCTTATGGCCTCATAAGAGCTCATGCCCTTTGCCACATTTTGGTTTGCCGCGTCAACAAGAACTATGGCATTGTTAACAACCATGCCGACAAGCATTATAAATCCCATGAACGAAACTGTGGTTATTGACTTCCCTGTGACAAAAAGCCCAAATATGCCGCCTGTTATGGCAAGTGGCATTGAAAACATAACTATAAACGGATATATAAAGCTTTCAAACTGACTTGCCATAATCATGTATACAAGAAGAACGGCAACAATCAGCACAAGGCCAAGCTGCTGGAAAGATTCGTTCATTGTTTCCAGTGTTCCTGTGAATTCATAGTCATACCCTTCAGGGAACACATATGAGTTGAGCCTTGCTTCAACATCTTTTTGTATCGAACCCAAGTCACGGCCATATGTTGATATGTTCACATCAACATATTTGTGGTGGTTTGATCTTGTGATTGACACGGCCGATTCATCTTCAACTATGTCAGCAACTTCCGTGAGCGGCAAAACCATGCCCGTTGGCGTTGTGACAGTGAGGTTGAGTATGTCCTTAATATATTTGACACTTTCATCATTCTGCTTAATTCTGACATCAACCTCTGTTCCGTCAATCTTAAACTGTGTTGCAACAGTTCCTGTGACAGCTCCGCTGACGGCCGAAGCAATTTGTCCAGCTGTCAAACCATATGTTGAGGCTTTCGCCCTGTTCGCAATTATGTTAACCTCTGGCAATGTGTCTTCCGCCGAACTGCTTATGTCGGTGACGCCGTCTATGCCTTCAAGCATTTCAGAAAGTGTGTTTGAAATGTCTCTCAATATGTCACTTTCTTCCCCGGTGATGCGCATTGTGATTCCACTGCCGCCATAGCTTCCCATGGCTGAGCTGCTGGCCGAAACAGTTATTTCGCACCCTGGAATCATCTTCAGCTGTGTTTCAAGCTGATTTGCATAATCCTTTGACGAAAGGCTTCTTGCTTCCTTGTCAACAAGGTTTAGCATTATGCTTCCACTGTTTGTGCCATTTCCTCCAAGCGAAACGCCTCCGCCGCCAACCATAACATAATATGTTTCAACAATTTCATCATCTTTGAATGTGTCAACAGCCTGTGAAACAACGGCTTCTGTTTCTTCCAAAATTGTTCCATCAGGAAGTGAAACGCTTATCATAACGGCGCCTTCATCCATTTCGGGCATGAAGTCAAATCCCATGCGTGGCACAAGCGAAAGTGTTGCAATGAAAATGACTATAACAAATGCCACAACTTTTTTCTTGTTCACAAGGCACCACAAAAGCAGCCTTCTATAACTGTTGTCAAGCTTTTCAAGGCCATGTCCCCATGCATCAAGAAATGCTTTGAGAATTCCTTTTTTGCGAACCTTCAGGCCCTCCACACCCTCGCCTGTAAATTGTTCTGGCTTCAGCAATTTTGAACACGCCATAGGTATGAACGTGACTGAAACCACAAGCGAGGCAAACAACGAGAAACATATCGTCAGCGAAAGGTCTTTGAAAACATCACCAACTGTTCCCGAAACAAATATGAATGGTATGAAAACACCAACAGTTGTAAGCGTTGAGGCCATAACAGCCATGGCAACCTCACCGGCGCCCCTTTCGGAGGCTTCCTTCGGATCAAGCCCTTTTCTCATATATGAGAATATATTTTCCAAAACAACTATGGAGTTGTCAACAAGCATTCCAATTCCTATTGCAAGGCCCCCCATTGAAATCATGTTTTTTGTTATTCCGCAAAGCCACATTGCCGCAAATGTGGCAATGATTGAGGTTGGTATTGATATACCAATTATAACCGACATTTTTGGATTTCTAAGGAAAACAAATATCACCACAATCGCTATGACAGCCGCCTGCAATGCCGTTGTTGTTATGTTGTTAACAGATGTTTTGATATATTCCGATGTGTCTGAAAGCATTGAGAATTCAATTTGGGGATATTCCCTTTGAACTTTTGCAATCTCCGCATTGACCTTTTCTGAAACATCAACTATGTTTGCATCGGATTGTTTTTGTATAACAAGCATAATTGCCGGGCTTCCGTCTATAAGTGCATATGAAGTTCTGTCCTTTTCAACATATTCAACCTCGGCAACGTCGCTCAAATGTATGACCGCGCCGCTGTTTGTTGTTATCGGAAGCTCCCTTATCTCGTCAACATCATTAAATTCGCCATTGGATTTTATCTGTATGTTCACGGTTCCCTGCTGAACAGTTCCGGCTGGCAAATCCATGTTTTCAGACGACAGAACCTGTGAAATTTGAGATGTCGTGAGTCCATAGCCATGCAGTTTTTCCGGCATGATTGTTATCTGAACTTCATTCTCAATTCCGCCTGTGTTCGAAACAGACGTCACACCCTCAATTTTCTCAAAATTTCTGACAACAGTGTCTTCAACAAGAGTGTTCAGTTCTGTTAGGTTGAGAGTTTCACTTTTGATTCCCACATAAATTGCCGTCATGCTGTTTATGTCCAACTTGAGGACAATTGGCTCATTGGCGCCCTCTGGAAGGCTGCTTTTCACCATGTCAACCTTCTCACGCATGTCAACGGCAGCCAAGTCTATATTTGTGTCTTCAACAAACTGAACAATCACAATTGACGAATTTGCTGATGATGTTGAACTTATTGAATCAACGTTTGTGACCGTTCCCAAGGCTTCCTCAAGAGGTTTTGTGATGAGTGTTTCAATTTCTTCCGGCCCTGCTCCAACATATGTTGTGCTCACAATGGCCACAGGGAAGTCCATTGACGGCATCAAATCCAAATTAAGCGTGAAGTTTGATATTAAACCTGCCAAAACAACAATCAGCATAATCATCACTGTTGTGACAGGCCGTTTAATCGCAGCTTTAGAAAACATCAATTATTCCCCCTTAGAAGTTTCGGCATCGCTGTTGGGCATGTTTTCATATTCATTCTGCTGGGCATTGTCGTTTTTGGAAGCAGTGTCGGTTCTTGCGCCATCCAAAACAACAACATTCACAGCGCTTCCCTCATTGAGATATGACTGGCCCTTCACAATGACAAGCTCGCCCTCCTCAATGCCTTTCAAAATTTGAACGCTGTGTCCATCATCAACGCCCATCACAACATTCTTTTTAACTGCCGCTCCATTTTCCACAACAAAAACATACTCCTCGTTATTTTTGCTTATGACAGCGTCTCTGGCAACAACAATGGCGTTATAGCCCTTTGCCTTGACAAAGCTGACTTCAGCAAACATGCCTGTTTTCACATTGCCGGAATTGTTTGGAATTTCAATTTCAACATCATATGTTCCCGACTGGTTGGCGGCAGGGTTTATCGTTTTTATTTTTCCCTCCATTTTGCTGTCTGAAACGGCCGCAATTTTGACATCAACTGACTGCCCTTTTTCAAGACGGTTGATTATCTGTTCTGAAACGCTCACTTTCACAATCACTGTTGAGCTGTCAGTGATTATAAATGGAACAGATGACGTTGAAAGCAACGTTCCGGCCGTGATGTTTTGCGCTGTGACAACGCCGTTTATCGGGCTTGTGATTTTTGCATCACGAAGGCTTTTTTCAGCGGAAGCAATTTGTGCCGCCGCACTGTTTGCCTGTGCTTGTGCAGCCTTCAATCCGGCCATTGCCTTTTCAGTGTTTTCTTCAATGAGATCGCCGCTTGTTATGTCATATGTACTTTGAGCCTGTGCCAGACCATTTTGAGCCTGTGTCAGATCATTCTGTGCTTTCGTGAGCGCGTTGCTCACTGAATCCATGTCCACTTGCGAAACAAAACCCTGTTCATAGAGAACTTTTGTGTTGTCATATGATGTTTTGGCTGTGTCATATGCAATTTGCGCCATCTCACATGACATTTGTGCCGTTTCAAGCGTGTTCTTGAGGCTGTCAAGCTGCATCTGCATGCTTGCACCATTAACTGTGTCAAGGTTTGTTTGTGAAACTTCAACATTGGCCAATGCCGCCTGATATGAAGCCCTTGCCGTGTTCAAACTGTTTTCAATTGCTTCTGTGTCCATTGTGAAAAGCACATCTCCAGCATTCACTCTGTCACCTATGTCAAAATAGACTTCATCAACCATTCCATTCACAAGGCTGAAAACATTGGCCGTTTCCACAGGCGCTGTTTTGCCTGAATAGACATAGTTTGTTTCAACTTCTCCATTGGAGGCCGTGTCGGCCTCAACTGAAATGGCGCTGACAACAGGAGCCGTCACTTGCTCGCTTTCCTTTGCGCCGCAGCCTGACAGCGCCAAAGACGCAATTACAACTGAAACAAAAAAACCTTCGCTAAATTTCATTTTTACTGTCCTCCTTGTTGGATATAAACAAATAAGCGCTTTCAATTGCAGTTTTTAACATTTCCTTTTGTTCGCTGTTCAAATCTATGTAAAAATCTTCAAATTTTTTTGTCAAAACCTTTCTGGCATTTGCCAAAGCCATTTCAGCCTTTTCTGTAAGCGCAAGATATGATTTGCGGCCATCATCACCCTTTCTTCTTATGACATAGCCTTCATCAACCATGCGGGAAACCGTCAGCGACACACTGCTTTTTGAAAGCCCCAAAATTTTTTCTATGTCTGTTGCTGTGGCATTCTCAAGTGAAGAAATTATCATAGAATACATAATTTGTGTTTTTGTCATGATTTCAGGCTTTTTTCCATTGACGTCATAACAGCCATTCATGTTTCTGGATTCCCACCTCAAAACAACAGTGCTGATGAAAAACAATTTTTCCGCCAAATTCAGTATCTCATGTTCAAGCATACTGCTCTCCTTTCATTACACAACCGCTCCATAGTGTAATAAAAGATTTTACAGTAAAACTATTTGCCTGTCAATGGTTTTATCATAAAAGTAATACGGCTGTAAAACAAAAAAGTTTGTTGGTTTTCAAAAAATTTATATAAAATAATTTCACATTTTTCTCACAGCCCAAAACCTCAAAAAACAAATTGAAAAAGCTTGCCAAAATATGTTTGCACTTCAAAAATCTTTCCAACACAAAGGAGAAGAATGCTGGCAAAAATTTTCATGTTATAACAGATGACACATCTCAACTTCACATTCAGCCCACAAAAACACACAGCTAAATCAAGTATATATCTTTTTCACAAAAAAAGACTCCTTCTTTGATGATATTTCAAAAGAAGAAGTCTTTGAAAATATAGAATTTGCAAAAACATGTTGCAAGCTGCTTTTTGCAAAAGCATGGCAGTTTTTGTCAGTTATTCCAGTCAGTTATGCGCCAACAGCAAAAATTTTGCTCATCTCTTCACATAATCATAATTTTCAATGAAAAGCAATGCTTTTATTGTCAAAAACAAATGCCTGCCAAAATTTAACATTTTTAGTTTTTGTCTCTTAAAAAAAGTCTTTTTGATCTGATGAGTTTTTTGGTTTCTTCAATATGAGAGCCACAAAAAGTATGCAGAAAGGAACAGACAAAATCAGCCCAAATATAAACGAGCCAACAATGCAGCAGCAAAATCCTGCAATTCCAAGCTTAGTTTTGCCTTTAGTTATCCCCAAACTAAGGGGAATTGTTCCTATAATAGCGCCGCTTAGAATTGAACCTACTATCATGCCTATCATATATGCTGTGCTGCTTTCCAAATCAAAACCCTTCTTTCTTCATTAATTTATTAATATTTTTCAACCCGTTAATACACCAAAATTCAATATGCCGCTGATTGCAAAGCACACTAAACTTGCCACAGGCATAAAGCCTATATTTTTGTTGTTCACCATTCATTGCTATCATTATATAAAATTTTGCTTTTCGAAACTAATATAAAACCATTTTGAGCGAAACACAACACGTTCACAAATTTTGTCGTTCAAAACGCCATGTTTTGTGCCATTGCATTCACAATGCTTCCAGAAATGTTCAAAAAATTCATTTTCAAGCAAACTGGTTTTTGCTTAAAAAACACACTCCGTTTCAAAAAAACCAACTCAAAATTCCATTTTTTCCTGAAGATATGCTTCAAGCTCACACATTTTGATTCTCACCTGTTCCATTGTGTCTCTGTTTCTCACAGTCACGGCTTCATCTTCAAGCGTGTCAAAATCAACCGTCACACAGAAAGGTGTCCCAATTTCGTCTTGTCTTCTATAGCGTTTGCCAATGCTTCCGGCTTCGTCATATTCCACATTGAATTTTTTGGAAAGCGCGCCATAAATTTTTTCAGCCGGTTCAGCAAGCTTTTTGCTCAGTGGAAGCACGGCGGCCTTCACTGGGGCAATTGCCGGGTGGAAACGCAAAACTGTTCTGACATCCTCTTTGCCGTCTTTTTCTCCAACAACTTCCTCGTCATATGCGTCGCACAGGAACGCCAGCGTGACTCTGTCAGCTCCAAGAGACGGTTCAATGCAATATGGAATATATTTTTCATTTTTGTCCTGATCAAAATAAGTCATGTCCTGTCCGCTGTGATCCTGATGCTGTTTCAAGTCAAAGTCCGTTCTGTCTGCAATTCCCCAAAGCTCGCCCCAACCAAAGGGGAAAAGATATTCAATGTCAGTTGTGGCCTTTGAATAGTGTGAAAGCTCTTCAGGGCTGTGGTCTCTGACGCGCATGTTCTCCTCTGTCATATTAAGCGCCTTGAGCCAGTCTATGCATGTTTGCTTCCAATATTTGAACCAATCCAAATCGCTTCCCGGCTCACAGAAAAATTCCAGCTCCATCTGTTCAAATTCTCTTGTTCTGAAAGTGAAGTTTCCTGGGGTTATCTCATTTCTGAACGATTTTCCAATTTGGCCTATGCCAAAAGGAATCTTCTTTCTTGATGTTCTTTGAACATTTTTGAAGTTCACAAAAATCCCCTGTGCCGTTTCGGGGCGGAGATATACAACATTTTTGCTGTCCTCTGTGACACCCTGAAATGTTTTGAACATCAAATTGAACTGTCTTATGTCAGTGAAGTTATGCGCGCCACATGAAGGGCATTTGATGTTGTTTTCATCAATATAGTTTTTCATTTTCTCCTGGCTCCAGCCGTCAACAACTTCTCCCTTGTGGCCGTTTTCCTGAAGATGATCTTCAATGAGCTTGTCAGCGCGGAAACGCTCCTTGCATTCTTTGCAGTCCATGAGCGGATCACTGAATCCGCCCACATGTCCGCTTGCAACCCATGTTTGCGGGTTCATGAGTATGGCGCAGTCAACGCCCACATTATAGGGGCTTTCCTGAACAAACTTTTTCCACCACGCTTTTTTAACATTGTTTTTCAGCTCCACGCCAATTGGGCCATAATCCCATGTGTTGGCAAGTCCGCCATAAATTTCGCTTCCGGGATAAACAAAGCCTCGGGCCTTTGCCAAAGCAACTATTTTTTCCATTGTTTTTTCAACTGCCATATAAAATTCCTCCTAAAAAATGTAGAATAAAATTCTGGCGAACAAAAAAGCCTTCCGCCGCTTACAAATGTAAGGGACGAAAGACTACTTCCGCGGTTCCACCCTTTTTGGCCCACAACAGACCCTCTTTGAAACTGCCGCTCAAAAGCTCCCTTTGCCAAAAATTCCTGCCTTTTTCCACCGCCCAAAGGCTCTCTTAAAGGAAATATATGGTTACTCCTCTTTTTCACAGCGGCCATATTAATGTTACATCTAATGTACCAAATAAGCCTCTTTTTGTCAACTTTTTATTTCCGCATTCAACAATGCATTTTGTGCTGATATGCGGCAGAATTCACAAATTTTTTGCCAAAACATGCATCAGGCGGCTGTCATATCATGCAGCCGCCTGAAAAATCAAAATTGATAGTGATGTCAATTCAGTTTCAAATCTCTTTGGCAAAAACCAAACACAGCCATGAAAATGTTTTCATACACTTTTCTGACCAATTGTGACATTTTTCACCGTGTCAGTTCAACAATAAAATTCAAAACCAGTCTGTTCTGAAAAAGAAATTCACATGCTGTTTTGTTCAATTTTTAACTTTGTCTTTGTCAGCCGCGCTGATTGCTATGAACACAACGCCGCAGACGATAACCATAAATATTCCAACACTTTTGAACATTCCTGTCAGCGCCGGAACAAAACTCCATGCTATAATCGATATGATTGACGCAAGTATTGTCCAAAATCCTGCTTTTTTGCTTGAAAAGCTTGGAACAATCAAAGCGCCCACAACTATGAACGATGTTCCAATTGCCAGCGAAAGCGCCTTTTGCATGGCGCTCAATATTGTTCCCATCTGTGTGGCAATCAAATATGTGATTATGCTGCTGACAACAACTATAACTTTGTTCACAACCATTTTTTTGCTTTCATCAACATCCACAAATTTGAAAACTATGTCTTTGCTGACAGTTGTGGCCAAGCCAATAATCATTGAACAGCCTGTCCCCATGTCGGCCGCCCAAAGGCCGGAAAGAGTTATTCCGCCAAGGACTGGAGGTATGCTCATGAGTATCATTGGCAATGCCACTGAGGCATTGGCTTCTGGAAGAAGCGCTTTTCCGGCAACGCCCAAAAGCGCGCATATAAAGCCAACAGGCACCATAAGCGCCGCGCCCACAATGAAGCCCAGTGACGCCGCTCTGTCATCTTTGCCCGTCAGCCCAATTTGAACAACGCCCTGAACGCTGTTTGTGTTGCCAAGCATAACTATTATCCAGCTTACAATTCCAATCCAGCCCATTCCAGCCGTGAAGCTGAGATATGGAACATCTGGTTCCGCCGCTGTCAGCACATTTATCGCTTCCCAGCCGCCGTGGCCGTTCAAAACAATGAGCGCCGCCACAATGACTCCAATGTATATAAGTATAAGATTGAGCACATTTGTGAGGGAAACACTTCCCATTCCGCCAATGACCGCAACCAGCATGAATATAACAAATGAGAAAAACGTTCCGCTTTTAACGGTGAATATGTCAGGAAGAAGCGAAGCAAGTATGGAACCGCCAGCTTTATATTGAAGCGCTATAATTCCGGATTGTATTATGCACATTGATATAACCATTATGAAACATGTTTTTTTGCCATATAAATCCTCAACAAGACCGCTTATTGTGGAATAGCCGCTGTGGCGCAGATATTTCACAGCCAAAAATGAAGACACAACAGCCCCAATAGCCCATGCCGTGTCATACCAGCCCGCAGAAAGCCCAACGCTGAAAGCGTTTTCGGCAATGCCAATTGTTGAAGCGCCGCCAATGGCAAGCCCGGCAATGCTTGCGGCCACAACAAAGGCGTTGTTCTTTCCTTTATATATAAGGAAATTTTCGCCGTCTCTTTTTTGTTTATACGAAACATAAAAACTGATTGCAAACAGCAAAACCACATATAAAATCACAATTATCAGAGGAATGTTCATCATTCCTTCGCCCCTTCCGTTTTTATATTTTCACAAAGATCTTTATACTCTTCCATAAGCTGTGGCATGACGCTTCCGCCATATGGCATTATATAAACATCTTTGCCGCCAAAATCGATTCTTTCCATGAGCTTTTCAATTGAGTCTGAAGCTGTTATCTCCATTGCTTTCACAAGTTCAGGATCAATTTGGCTCAAAAGAAGTGTGTCTGTTTTGCGGCATGCCTCACACGCGGCATAAAATATATATCCCCCAATTGTGAAATCCTTTCTCAGCGCTTCATCAAGCCTTCCTTCTCTCAAAGGAACAGCCCAGTCAAAAAAGTCGCCAGCGCCGCTTCCTTCAGGGCACTGTGCGAGGAACAAAAGCGTTCCGCCGTCTTTGACAGCTCTTGAAGCATTAAAAAGCGTTTTTGTGGATTGATATAGATTCAAATCCTTTGGAAAGCCTCCACAGCTTGCAATGATTATGTCAGCTTTATATTCTATCGGAAGGCCATAATATTTTTGAACATATGCACAGCTCTCACGCCATGCTGTGTTGAAATTTCCGCTGAAAAAACCACTGTGCCGGCTTGCCGAGTCAACAACAACATTTATGCCAAATGTGATGTCAACAAAATCGGCGGCTTCGCACATGTCCATGTTTATTGGATTGCCGCTGAGCCTTCCGCCGCCCACAAGCTCACTGCTTTTTGGCTTCACAGGGTCAAGCGCCCGTTCGTGGTTCATGCGCACAGTTTGGCGTGAGGCAATTCCCGGAACAATGCTTTTTCTGCCGCCGCCATATCCCGCCATTATGTGATGAACTGTTCCGCTCATGCATATAACTTTCCGGCCCACGGCAAGAGGGTTCACTTTCACTTCTGTTCCAAATGAGGTTGTTCCAACGCAAACCAAGTCTTCGGCATCACAGTCGTGATCAAAAACGCTGACATTTTTATAAGCATATTCTCCGGCTATTTTTTTCTTGTCTTCCTCGCTGTTGACTCTGTGCGTTCCAACAGCAATGAGAACTGCAATGTTTTCAAACGGAATCCCCATTTCGCCGTTCAAATATTCCACAAGAAAACCGCAAAGAATGTCCTGACGCATCCAAAGCCTTGTTATGTCACTTATTATTATTGTCACTTTGTCGTCTTTTTTTATCAGTTCTTTCAGTGGCGCGCTGTCTATCGCTCCTTTTTCAAGGGAATGTATAAATTCTTCTTTTGCATTCTCTATGACAGGCATTTTGTTCTCATAGAGATATTTAACACTTTTTGCTCCCTCAATTGACAAATTTATTGTCTCGTTTCCATATTTTAATTCCACTTTCTCCATAACAAACCCCTTCTCATTTTTTTGCATTAAAGTTTAAGACTTTAAACAAATAAAGTGTACCACAGCAATCACTCTTCGTCAATTATGAAAGCAAAAAATTTGCTCATTTGAGACAACACAGCATTATATGTCTCAAAAAAAGCAGCAACTGTGAGACGTTTTCACACTCCAGTTGCTGCCAAACGCGTGGTTTTGCCAGTGCGGCCATTTTATTTTTGCATTTGGCTTCAAAAAATGCCAAATTTTCAAATCAAATGTAATGCTGAACAAACGCAATCATTTCATGCGGCTTCAAAAAACTTGTTGTGCCAAACAAGGAACATATATATTGTCCATATTTTTCGGCTGTTGTCGCATTTTCCGGCTTTATGCTCGTCAAGAAGCTTGACTATCTCGCCAGTTTTGAAAAATTCCTTTGCCGCATCACTCTCAAATGCACTTTTCACAGTTTTATAATATACATCTTCTTTCAGCCATATTCTTATTGGAACTGGAAAACCGAGTTTTTTCTTTTCGGCAACCATGTTGGGCACATATTTGTTGGCGGCGGCACGCATGGCAACCTTTGTGTTTTCCTTTGTGACTTTATATTTTTTTGGAAGCCTCCTCGCCACTCCAAAAACCTCTTTGTCCAAAAACGGAACTCTGACCTCAAGCGAGTTTGCCATGCTCATTTTGTCAGCTTTAAGGAGTATATCGCCTATAAGCCAAAAATGAATGTCAATATATTGCATGCGTGTCACATCGTCTTTTCCCTTAACTTTGTCATAAAACGGCATTGTTATCGACTGCGGTGCATTTTTTCCAGAAGGATTTTTGAGAAGTCTTTCTCTTTCGGCCTTTGTGAACATAAAGGCATTGCCAATGAACCGTTCTTCGAGATCCTTGCTTCCGCGTATCAAATAGTTTTTGCCCTTAACTTTGAAAGGCAAGGCCGCTGCCACTGACCCCAAAGCCCCCCTGACAGGTTTTGGCATTGACATGATTGGCTTCAGCGCATCAGGCTCTTTATATATGTTATAGCCGCCAAAAAATTCGTCGGCGCCCTCGCCGGAAAGGGCAACCTTCACATGCTTCGCCGCCGTCTGGCTCACAAAATACAGCGCCACGGCTGAAGGATCGGCCAAAGGCTCATCCATATGATATTGCACTGTTGGGAGTATGTTCCAATATTCATCTTTCGAAATAAGCTTGCTGTAGTTGTCAATTTCAATCTTTTTTGACAGCTTTTTGGCAAAATCAATTTCGTTATATTTTTCATAGTCAAAACCAACTGTGAACGTTTTGTCGCCCTTGAAGCATGCCGCCACATAGCTGCTGTCAACGCCGCTGGAAAGAAAAGAGCCAACCTCAACATCACTGATTTTATGTTTTTTAATTGAGTCCTGCATTGCTGCGTCAATTTCATCAACAAAGCTGTCAAACGTCTTGTTTTCATCAGCCTCAAAAACAGGCTCCCAATAGCGCTTAATGGCCAAATTTCCGTTTTTATATGTCATATAATGGCTTGGCATGAGTTTGTAAACACCTTTGAAAAATGTTTCAGGCAAAACTGAATATTGAAATGTGAGATAGCTTTCAAGCGCTTCTTTGTTAACCTCTTTTTTGAATTTAGGATATTCCAATATGCTTTTGATCTCCGACGCAAATATAAGCTGTCCATCAATCTGAGCATAATAGAAGGGTTTTATTCCAAAAAAATCTCTTGCGCCAAAAATTGTTTCATTTTTGCTGTCCCAAATCACAAAAGCAAACATTCCTCTCAGCTTGTTGAGCATTTCCGTTCCATATTCCTCATAGGCATGTATCAAAACTTCTGTGTCGGCATTGTTTTTAAAAACATGACCTTTGGAAATGAGTTCTTCTCTCAAAGAGCCATAATTATATATCTCGCCATTAAACGTGATCACAATGTCGCCAGTTTCGTTATACATAGGTTGTGAGCCAAAATCCAAGTCAATAATGCTCAGCCGCCTGAAGCCCATTGCTATTTTGCCGTCAATGTGAGCGCCGCCGCTGTCCGGGCCCCTGTGAATGATTTTGTTCATCATATTTTCAAGAATTTCGTCTCTTTTCACAATTTCGCCAGTAAATCCGCAAAATCCGCACATTTGTGCACCTCCAGTATATAAAAATATATAACCTGCCTTGTCACCAATTTAATTAAAAAGTCTATCATATTTTTCCTTATTTCGCAACATGATATACATAAAGCCTGTTTTTGGCGCCTTGGAGGCTCCCCCTTTGGCAAACGTTTTGAAGTTCCTCCAAATAAATCCGTGGAAATTTGCGTTATTGCGCTAAAACCATAGCGCAAAACAATTTTTTATGCTAAAATGATTTAAGCTAAGAACAAACCTTTTGAAAGGGTGTGTTGCTTTATGGATTTAAGACGAAAAAATAAGTTTATAATGGTGACTGAAGTTTTTGCCAACATATTGGGGATGGGGCTTTTGTTTCTGCTCATATGGTTCATATTTTACAGATACAACCTAACCTCATTTCTCTATAAAAAAGGAACGGCGCTGCTTGTTCTCATATATTGCGCCATATATCTTCTTTTCAATCAAATCTACAGAGGCTTCAAAATTGACTATCTTCGAAAGAGTGAAATTGTATATTCACAGTGCCTAAGCATGATGTTTGTCAACATAATCACATTTTTTCAGATTTGCCTGATCGACCGCCGCGTTGTGGCAATCCCCCCAATGGTGATTCTTTCGGCAATTGATGTTGTTTTCATTCTCTGCTGGACATTGTGGAGCAAAAAAAGATATAGAAAACGCAGCATTGTCAGAGATGTCGTGATTATATACCGCGACAAAGAGCCGTGGGAAGCCGCCGAAAAAATCAATCACTATGACGACAAATTCAACGTTTCAAAGTTCATAAAATGCGATTGCAGTGTCAACAAAATATTGAAAAAACTTTCTGCCGAAAACGGCGTTGTCCTTTGCGGAATTGACCCAACAATGCGCAAAACAATCATGGATTTTTGCTTTGAACGCTCCATGCCCGTGTTTGTCATTCCAGACTCCTCAGACATAATATTAAAAAGCGCCGCTGTGCTCAGCATGCAGGACATGCCATTGTTCCAGTGCCACCGCGGCGAGCTCAATCTCATAGATGAGTTCGTGAAAAGAGCATTTGATATATGTGCCTCATTGTTGGGCATAATATTTCTGTCGCCGATTATGGCCCTCACCGCTTTGGCTGTCAAGCTTTGCGACAATGGCCCTGTTTTCTATAAACAAGAAAGGCTGACGCTCAATGGCCACAAATTCAAGCTCTATAAATTCAGAAGCATGATTGTTGATGCCGAAAAAGACGGCGTTGCACGCTTGGCGCAATCCGGCGACAGCCGCATAACCCCTGTTGGGCATGTCATACGCAAGTTCCGCCTTGATGAGCTTCCTCAGCTTTTCAACATACTTTTTGGAGACATATCAGTTGTTGGGCCGCGCCCTGAACGCCCTGAAATCTCAAAACAATATGAAAAGTCAATCCCCGAATTCAAATTTAGGCTCAAAATGAAAGCCGGCCTGACAGGCTATGCACAGGTCATTGGCCGTTACAACACAACGCCATATGACAAGCTCATGTGGGATTTAATGTATATCGAAAACTATTCATTCATGATGGACTTAAAAATAATACTAATGACAATAAAGATTCTATTTTTGCCGGAAAGCACCCAAGGCGTTGGCGAGGGCCTTATGACGGCTGAAAAAACAAAGGAAGCGAGCAGATAATATGGAAAAAAGAAAAAGCGCACTTAAGGACATTGAAAATAAAAACATGATAATAATCCCAATCATACTTGTCACAACAGTGTTTATGTTCATATCAAGGGCAAAGGTTCTGCCTGAACAAATGTATGGCATGTATTGGCACACAGGCCCTGACTATGACATTGATGTTTTTGTCTACTGGAAAAAGATGTTTTTCATGACAGTGACAGCTTTGGCTTTGGCATTTCTCTTGTGGAATGTTGTTTTGGGCAAACGAAAAATAAACCGCCATATTGTGTATATCCCTATGGCGGTCTATTGTGTTTTTGTGCTTCTTTCATATGTTTTCAGTCCATATAAAGCCATTGCCTCCGCCGGAACAAACACGCGCCTTGAAGGCACATGGGTTTTGATTTTCTATATGCTTGCCACATTTTTTGCAATGAATGCTGTCTCAAACGAAAAAAGCGTCAAAACAATATGCATTGCATTTGCCATTTCATGCACAGTTCTCGGTTTTTGGGGCGTGCTTGAAAAGTTTGCCGAGCTCAAAATAACAAGCCTTCCAAATTTCCTCTACTATCCCCGCGCTATAAGAGATTCCATCAATGTCACGCGCGGCGGCGCAATTGGATATGTAGAATGGTTTTTCACAAACATGAACTACACGTCATTTTTCATGGTCATTCCAATCTCCATATTCACAATGGCTTCAATTGGAAGTGAAAACAAAGTCCTGAAAACATATTTTGCTTTTCTCACAGGGCTGATTGTGTTTTGCCTTTGGGGCGCTTCTTCAATGGGAGGCATCGTTGCCACAGCATGCGCTGCCATAATGGCCGTTGTTGTGTTTGGTTTTGCAAATTTGAAAAAATGGGCAAAGAGCATCGCCATTGTCATCGTTTTTGTTGCAGCCGCATCAGCTGTTTCAATTCCTTCAATCAAAAATGAGTTCAAAAACACACTGGCAATTGAGCAAAACACCAAAAACACATCCGGAAGCATGGTTGCTGTTGAAACAGAGCTTTCGCAAAATGCGCAAAAGGAAGAAGAAAGCGAAGCTATCATTGAACCATTGTCATCAGAAAAAGCCGGTTTCACAATCGTTGACGCTGTTGACAACAGCCATGTGTATATAAATGCCGCCAATGAAATAAAACCCGAGTTTCACAACATAGACTACATCAAAACAGAAAACAACACGGCAACATTCTCATTTGAGGGCGTTTCATTCACAATATCCGCATATGACAACGGCAACATCGAAGTCACCGATTCCAACGGAAATGCCACAGATGAATACACAAAATATTTTACAGTAAGTTCAAAATTTTCTGAAATGCTTGGCACAGGTGAAGACACATTGTTTTTATATATAAACACACCAAACTGTGCATGGCCATTTGGCATGTATGACGGCAAGCTTTATTTCATAACAGCCAAAGGAGAGGGCCTTGAGCTTGACGGCAACATCAAAACTTTCGGCTTCAAAGGCCACGAAAAGTTTGCCACAAACAGAGGATATATATGGTCAAGAAGCATTCCTCTCATAAAAGACACAATTTTTGTTGGCCATGGCGCTGACACATTTGAAATGTATTTTCCCCACAACGACTTTGCCGGAAAATATAACGTTGGCATGTATAGCAGCAGTCTTGAGATAATTGTTGACAAGCCCCACAACATGTATATTGCCACGGCAATAAACACAGGCTTGATTTCACTTTTGGCGCTTTTGGCCGTTTATGGAATTTATATTGTTGAAAGCTTCAAAATATATAGAAAAAGGGAATTTTCATCATTCATGGAATATATTGGCGCCGGCATAATGCTTGCCATCACAGGAATATTGGTTGGTGGGCTTGTGAATGACAGCGTCATAAATGTCATGGCCGTTTCATTCACATTCATGGGTGTCGGCTTTGCCATAAACCGCATGATTAAAAACGGCTGAGCCAAACATTTGCCGCAAGTGTTGAAACATTTTTTCACAAATGAACTGCAAATTAGCGCAGGCCGCAGAATTCTGCTGCCGCATGTTGAACAAATTCCAAACAGATCTATACACATGTCATTTGCTCAAATTTGTGAATCAACGGGCTTCTTTGGAATTTCACATTTTCATTTCACAAAAAAGCGCCCGCCTTTCACAGACGGGCATTTGCTTTTATGTCGTGGTTAAACCACAAATGTATAATCAACTGCACAAATCCGCTGTGTTTGATTTTCAAAAGCTTAAACAGCCTTTTGACTTAACACCAAAAAACAGCTTTTGAAGCATAGCAAAAGTTGTTGCAGCCGAAATATATGTGCATCAAAAAAGACGCTTTCAAAAAGCTTTTGTCAGCGTCTTTTATATTTGATTTTTTATATCAACACAAAATGCAATTCAATCAATTTGTTTCACAAATTTGTGCGTGCTTCATCTCTCAAAAACAATCACTTCTTCAAATTGAACCATGCCTCAAGCCCTGGATATTGAGCCATATCATCAAGTTCTTCCTCAATTCTCAAAAGCTGGTTATATTTTGCAACTCTGTCGCTTCTTGCCGGCGCGCCTGTTTTTATCTGTCCTGCATTCACGGCAACAACAATGTCGGCAATTGTGCTGTCCTCTGTTTCGCCGGAACGGTGGCTCACTATGGCTGTCATATTGTTTCTGTTGGCAAGGGCTATGGCGTCAAACGTTTCTGTGAGAGTTCCAATTTGGTTGACCTTTATGAGTATGGCGTTTCCGGCCTTGAGATCAATTCCTTTTTGGAGACGTTTTGTGTTTGTCACAAAAAGATCGTCGCCCACAAGCTGAACTTTGCTGCCAATTTCCTTTGTGAGAAGCTGCCATCCCTCCCAGTCTTCTTCGGCAAGGCCGTCTTCAATTGATATAATTGGATATTTTTCACAAAGAGCTTTCCAAAGAGCAACCATTTCTTCGCTTGTTCTCACAATCTCTTTTCCGGCCATCTTGCTTTCGCCCTCAAAGTGATATTTTCCGTCTTCGCCATAGAGCTCTGTTGTTGCCGGATCCATGGCGATCATGATGTCGCTTCCCCAGCCATAGCCGGCTTTTTCAACGGCTTCTTTGATCAGGTCAATGACTTCATCAGGCGTTGCAAGATCCGGCGCAAAACCGCCCTCATCGCCAACAGCTGATGAAAGCCCTTTTGATTTAAGAACTTTTTTGAGATTGTGATAAATTTCAGCGCACATTCTGAGCGCCTCTTTGAAGCTTGAAGCCCCAACAGGCATAATCATGAATTCTTGAAAATCAACAGTGTTGTCGGCATGTTTTCCGCCGTTCATTATGTTCATCATTGGCACGGGCATTGTTTTTGTGTTAAAGCCGCCCAAATATTGATATAACGGCATATCAAGCGCACTTGCGGCCGCTTTTGCCACAGCCATTGAAACGCCCAAAATTGCGTTTGCCCCCAATTTTGCCTTGTTTTCAGTTCCGTCAAGCTCAATCATTGTTTTGTCAATCAAAACCTGATCCAATGCATTGAGGCCAATTATCTCATCAGCAATTATGTTGTTCACATTGTCCACGGCGTCTTCAACGCCAAGGCCCATATACCTCTCGCCGCCGTCTCTCAGTTCAACCGCTTCAAACTGTCCTGTTGATGCGCCGCTGGGAACAGCTGCACGGCCAACAGCGCCGCCCTCAACAGTCACTTCAACCTCAACTGTAGGGTTTCCTCTTGAATCAAGGATCTCCCTTGCATAAACGTCTAAAATTTCGATGTAGCTTCTCATTTTAATTTCCTCCCCGCATATAGTTTATTCCGCTTCAAGAAGCGATTGTCCCGTCATTTCAGAAGGCACAGGCAAATTCATCATTTCAAGCAGTGTGGGCGCTATGTCCGCAAGCTTTCCGCCGTCTCTCAGTTTTATGCCATCGGCATAGTTCACAAGCACGAACGGCACAGGGTTTGTTGTGTGCGCCGTGTGCGGCTGGCCTGTGGAATAGTCTATCATTTGATCACTGTTGCCGTGATCGGCACATATGAACATTTGTCCTTTGGCCTCCAACAGCGCTTCCAAAACCATTCCAATGCACTTGTCAACCGCCTCAATGGCTTCAACGGCAGCCGGCATAACGCCTGTGTGCCCCACCATGTCAGAATTGGCATAATTCACAACTATCAAATCATATTTTTCAGCTTTTATGTTTTCAACAAGTTTTTCAGTGACTTCATATGCACTCATCTCAGGCTTAAGATCATATGTGGCAACCTTTGGCGATGGAATCAATATTCTGTCTTCATTTTCATTTGGCGTTTCAATTCCGCCGTTGAAAAAGAAAGTTACGTGCGCATATTTCTCGGTTTCGGCCAAACGAAGCTGTTTTTTTCCAAGTCCCGACAAATATTCCCCCAGTGTGTTGTCCAGCTTTTGCTGTTTGAATGCCACAAGCTTGTTTTCAATTGTCACGTCATATTCCGTGAAACACACAAATTTCACGGCCGTGTTGTTCTTTTCTCTTTTGAAGCTTTCAAAATTTTTGTCAACAAATGCTCTTGTCAGCTCTCTTGCCCTGTCAGGGCGGAAATTGAAAAACACAACACTGTCGTTTGGATCGATCAAAGACAACGGAACACCGTCGTCATCAACAATGTTGGCTGGAAGAAGAAACTCATCAGTCACGCCGTTTTCATAGCTTTTTTCGGCATAGCCCACGGCGCTTCCGGCCTTTTCGCCTTTTCCAAGACAGAGACAGTTATATGCCCGCTCAATTCTGTCCCAGCGGTTGTCCCTGTCCATGGCATAATAGCGGCCGCAAACTGTGGCAATTTTTCCAACGCCAATTCCCCTCAGCTCCTCCTCAAGGCGCTCAATATATCCCTTGCCGGAGGTTGGCGGTGTGTCGCGGCCATCCATGAACGCATGAACAAAAACGCGTTTCAGTCCATTGTCTTTGGCAAGCTTCACAAGCGCCAACATATGGTTTATGTGGCTGTGAACACCACCGTCACTCAAAAGCCCCAATATATGAAAATCGGAATTTTTCTCCTTGCAGTTGGCCACAGCGCTCAAAAGACTTTTGTTTTCAAAAAAATCACCGTCTTTTATGGACTTTGTTATCCTTGTCAATTCTTGATAGACTATGCGCCCGGCGCCTATGTTGAGGTGCCCAACCTCGCTGTTGCCCATTTGTCCTTCAGGAAGTCCAACGTCAAGGCCGCTGGCATAGCCTTTCACACACGGATATTTTTTGATTATTCCATCAATGACAGGCGTTTTTGCCGCAGCTATGGCGTTGCCATCAGTTCTGTCATTGATCCCAAACCCATCCAATATCATCAAAACTGTCGTTTTCATATCATTCACCTGGTTTCAGCAGTTTACAATTTCTTTGAATTCTTCTTTGAGGCTTGCGCCACCCACAAGTCCGCCGTCAATGTCGCCCATTGAGAAAAGCTCGGCGGCATTTTTGGCGTTGACGCTTCCGCCATATTGAATTCTTATGTTTTCACTCACTTCTTTTCCATATAATTCATCAACAACGTTTCTAATTGCGGCACAAACCTCCTGCGCCTGTTCGCTTGTGGCTGTCTTGCCTGTTCCTATGGCCCAAATTGGTTCATATGCAATCACCATGTTTTTGACATTGCACGAATCAATGCCATGGAGCGCCCCTTTGAGCTGCATGCGCACCCATTCAATTGTTATTCCTTTTTCTCTTTGCTCCAAAGTTTCACCGCAACAAAGAATTGGAGTCATTCCGTGCTCAATTATTTTTTTGACTTTCTTATTTACAATACTGTCAGTTTCACCGAAATATTCACGTCTTTCCGAATGCCCAACAATGACATATTTCACGCCGCACTCTTTGAGCATTGACGGCGAAGTTTCTCCTGTGAAAGCGCCATTTTCCTCAAAATAGACATTTTGGGCGCCAAGAGATATATTTGTTTCCTCAAGCGCTTTGGCCGCCGGAATTATGTCTATAACAGGCACACAGAAGATCACATCAGCCTTGTCTGTGTCAACGCTGTTTTTGAGCAAATTTATAAGCTCAACGGCTTCCTTTGGGGTTTTGTTCATTTTCCAGTTTCCCGCAACAATTCTTTTTCTCATATAAGCTCCTCAATTCAGTTTTATTTGTCATCAACAGCCGCAACGCCTGGAAGCTCCTTGCCTTCAAGAAATTCAAGGCTTGCGCCGCCGCCTGTGGATATGTGGCTCATTTTGTCTCCAAAGCCAAGTGTGTTCACGGCCGCCGCTGAGTCGCCGCCGCCAATGATTGTTGTGCCGTCAATTTCAGCCAAAGCCTTTGCAACGGCAATTGTTCCTTTGGCAAAATTTTCAAACTCAAAAACTCCCATGGGGCCGTTCCAAACAACTGTTTTTGCCTCTTTCAGCGCAGAAGCAAAAAGCTTGCATGTCTTTTCGCCAATGTCAACGCCCTCCCAGTCCTTTGGCATGCTGTCAGCATCAACTGTTTTGAAAGGTGTGTCGTTTTTGAACTCCTGAACAACAACAGTGTCCACTGGAAGAAGGAACTTAACTCCCTTTTCTTCGGCTTTTTTCATCATGTCACGGGCATAGTCAATGCTTGTTTCGTCAAGAAGCGACTTCCCAATTTCAAGCCCTTTTGCCTTGAGGAATGTATATGCCATTCCGCCGCCAATTATCAATGTGTCAACTTTTTCAAGCAAGTTGTTTATGACATTGATTTTGTCGGCAACCTTTGCACCGCCCAATATGGCGGCAAACGGCCTTTCGGGGTTGTTGACAGCATTGCCGAGATATTCAATCTCTTTTTCCATGAGATAGCCAACAGCGCTTTCCTCAACAAACTCCGTCACACCAACTGTTGAACAATGTGCCCTGTGGCTTGAGCCAAAGGCGTCATTGACAAATATGTCGGCCAACGAGGCAAGCTCTTTGCTGAATTCATTTTTATTTTTTGTTTCTTCAGCTCTAAAACGTGTGTTTTCAAGCAAAATTATGTCGCCCTCATTCATGCCCTCAACTGCTTTTTTTGCATTTTCACCAACAACATTGTCATCTCCGGCAAACACAACGTTTTTCCCCAAAAGCTCTGAAAGTCTTTGGGCCACAGGAGCCAATGACAGTTCCGGCTTAACTTCGCCCTTGGGCTTTCCCATGTGAGAGCAAAGTATGACTTTTGCGCCGTCGCCTGCAAGTTTTTTAATGGTTGGAAGTGCGGCCGTTATACGGTTTTCATCAGTGATTTTTCCATCTTTCATTGGAACATTGAAATCGCACCTGACAAGCACCTTTTTCCCTCTGACATTCAAATTGTCAACAGTTTTTTTGTTTAGCATATCATTCACCCCTCATTTATATTGTCCGGAAAATGCAAGCTGTCCGGAAAAATTTGGTCAAAAATTGTTCAACTTCATTATACAGCACAGAACATCATTATTCAAGCACAGTGTCCAAAAGATACATAATTCACATTAAAGCGCACATCACACATTTCAATTATTGCCTCATATCAAACAGCTTATCCTCATAAACACATTTTATGCGGAACAAACACTCCTGTTTTCCGTTGAAAAGTTTAACAAAAATTTAATTGTTTACGAGCTTTTATTTTTATAGACCCTTATTTTTCAAGAGTCTATAGGATTTAACACAAAAAAATGTCAGCAGTTTGTTAGCAGTAAAAAAGAAATGAAAAAGAAACATTTGCATAAATACACTTCACTTCACAAACACATACGTTTATTCCTATCTGCTGACAGGCTATTTTCACTCATACAGCCCCGCCCTGTCGTTAATCGTGATGAGCCGCAGCATTGAATTAGTAAGCTCTAAATCGCCCTTTTCGTTCCCCTGTAAATACCCTTTATCAATCAGCTTTTTCACCGTGGCCCTTGCCCAGTCCGGCATTTCATCAATGCTGTTATACACTTTTTCTATCAATTCCTTTTCCTCCATTCCCAAATATTCAAATATCCCATCAGCTATGGCCGCGGCAAAATCGCTTTGCCGGTTCAGCAGCTTTTCCCTGTCGCTGTCATTGGATATAAACGCCGTCTCCACAAGCACTGCCGGCATATTTGTGCTGTTGAGAACGGTTAATTCATTTCTCGCTTTTATGTATCTGTCGGCCGTTTTCAGTCTGTTCACAATGGAGTTTTGTATGAAGTCTGCCAACAAATCACTCTCGCCGTCATAGCCATATATCAGGCATTCTGTGCCATTGGCCTGTATTGAGACATGGCTGTTGCAGTGGATTGACACAAACAGATCGGCACCCCACTTGTTGGCCTTTGCCACTTTAGCGCCGGGGCTGTCGTATATGTCACTCTCGCGGGTTAAAAAGACATCTATTCCCCTGCTTCTCAAAAACTCCGCCAGCTTCAGCGATATTGCCAAAACAATATCCTTCTCCTTGTATCCAGCAGCCGGCGCTCCCGTGTCCTTCCCGCCGTGGCCCGGGTCTATACAGATTTTCATAATCATTCCTCCTCACATTCAGTAATTTTTGCTTCACTTCCGCACGTCTTTACGTTACTAAAAAACTCCACTCAAAATCATTGAATGGAGTTTACAAAATCTAAAAATATGGTATAATAGTAATAGCTAAGTAGGAAGCCGTCGCATAAGCGGCAAACCTTGTTTGATTAGATTTGCCTGTCTAACCGGCTAAAGTATAGAACAGGCAAGTTTTTTTATTTTCTCTTATCAATATAAGAGAGTAAAGCTATGACAAACGTACCAAATGCAATCATCAAATAAATTGCTTGATATGTATTCATATGCCTCACCTC
>JAAVYN010000002.1 GCA_022791155.1 Bacillota bacterium
GCACCAACGGGGCCGGCAGGGCCAACAGGGCCCACAGCACCAGTGGCGCCAGTTGCACCAGTTGCACCAATTGGGCCGGCAGGGCCAACAGGGCCCATTGGGCCGACAGGGCCTTGAGGCCCTTGCAAACCAGAAGCGCCAGTTGTTCCGGCCGGAATTGTGAAATTTAGCACAGCATTGCAATCGGTGCCGGAGTTTGTGACAGAAGCAGCCGTGCCAGGAGCGCCTGTTATTGTTCTTCCAATGGTTATGCTTGGATTTCGGCAGTCGGAAGGACAAGGCTGTGGGTAGGGAGGCGGACAAGGAGGTGGGCATGGGTGACAGCAGTTGTTGTCTGAGCCGCAGCCGCATTGTCTATTTTGAAATTGGTTGCTTTGTGAACTAAATGCCATTTGGAACATCCTTTTCTTCATTTTTATAATATATATTATTCTCGAAATTTTATTTTGTGACAAAATTTTTCAGAATAATATATTTTTTAATTGTTGTGTATGAATATGTGCAGAAAACTATTTGACAATTATTGTTGAAGATAGTCAAAGAATGAATTTCAGCATGGATATTGTACATGTTTATGAAAATATAATAAGAAGTGTTAAATAATAAGTGAGTATTTTATAGAACAGATATGGAACTTTGATTGTCAGCTTTGGTTTTTTTAGAGACTGGAATGTTTATAAATTGTTGTTTTTCTGCAAAAACAATAATTTTTATTAAATAAAAATTTATATTTTTATTTGACAAGAATTTTTATATTTTTGTCATTATATTTTCATGGCATGTTATTTGTTGAATGACAATTTCGAATGGGAAAATGGTGCGTATAAATGCATATAATTTTGAATATAAATTTATAAACATCTTTGAAAATGATTACAAAAACTAAAAGTATAGAAAATTTCACTTTTTTCTTATGAAACATATGAAAATTTAAACAAAAATTTATTGCGCTGAATAAACAAAAATAAAAAGCATTTACAAAAATTTGCTCAATTGTTCATATATAAAATTTTTTTGAAAATAATTATTTACAAAAATAATGATCAACATTGACTGTATTGTAACTAAAGAGTTTATAATTTCATACAGACTTTAGTTAGCTAAAGAAAACTTTATAATGAAATGTTTTGGTGGATGCGCAACGCCAAAATGATTTTCTGTGTGGGATAGCATGAATGGTGATTCTGCTATGGGTTAGACAGAAATAAAAAAATAAGGGGAGTTATAAATGAGTTATTATGAAGCATTTGGTAACGTTATTTATTGGTTAGATGATGTTCTTTGGTCAAAACCTTTCATAATTTTTGTGCTTCTTATAGGTATGTATTTCTTCTTTGGTTCAGGAATTTTTACATTAAGGCATTTGGGGCACATTATGAAATGCACGTTTGGGCAAGTGCTTAAAGGAACAGGAACAGAGACAGAACGGAAAGAAGGTCAAGTTTCTCCTTTTGAAGCTGCCTGCATAGCTATTGGTGGCTGTGTTGGAAGTGGAAACATTGCAGGCGTTGCAACAGCCATTGCAACAGGAGGCCCTGGAGCAGTTTTTTGGCTTGAAGTTTGGGCATTTTTTGGGATGATGGTTAAATGCGTTGAAGTTTCGTTGTCTGTCCATTACCGTGGGAAAAATGAGAAAGACGAATATTTTGGCGGAACTACATATATGATGGAAAAAGGCTTTGGACGTCAGATGGGTCACATGGGCGTTGCAATGGTTGTTGCTGTCATATTTGCCGTTGGTTTCATATGTCAGTTCCTTGGAGGTTCACAGGCATATTCAATTTCTGAGGTTTTAAACCGTTCATTTGGCATCGATATGATGCTTGTAACGGTTCTTTATTCAATTGTTCTTTACTATGTAATATGGAAAGGAACTCCGCGTATTGCCAAAGTTGCCACAAGACTTGTTCCTTTCATGTGCGTTATTTACTTGCTTGGAGGCATAATTCTTATAATTGCAAACATTGGTCAGGTTCCGTCAATGATTGCTGCAATCTTTCATGATGCTTTCACAGGATCGGCTGCTGCCGGAGGATTTGCGGGCGCTGCTGTTCAGCAGGCAATAAGCAAAGGTCTTTCGCGTTCGATCAATTCAAATGAGGCCGGACAAGGCTCATCGCCGCTCATTCATGGTTCAGCAAACACAGTGCATCCAGTGAGGGAAGGCCTTTGGGGCGCGTTTGAAGTGTTTGCCGATACAATTGTTGTGTGTACTATTACATCTATAGCTGTTCTTTGCACAGGCGAATGGACAACAGGTGTTACGGGAGCAACTCTCACGATTGAATCGTTTTCATCTGTATTTGGCCGTGGAGGAGAAGTTTATATTGGTGTTATGATGGCTCTTTTTGGCATAACAACAACGGCTGGCTGGTTCACATATTATATCGCTGTTTTTAAATGGCTGTTCAGAAAACAGCCTGTGCTGAGAGATAGACTTTGCTATTTGTTCAAATTTGTGTTCCCTATTCCCAACCTTATAATTGTTTGGTCGGTTGTTAAGGGAGGATATAGCGCGGATCTTTTCTGGGCAATAGTTGACATTTCACTTCTCATTCCTGTGTTTTCCAACTTGCTTGCGATTTTTCTTCTCAGAAAAAAATTCTGGGAACTGCTCAAGGACTATAAGGCGCGTTATATGGGAATTGGCACAATAGATCCAAATTTCTATGTGTTCTATGAAGATGATCCGAAAGTGTTTGCAGAGGAAGAAGCTGTTCGTGCAGAACTTAGAAAAATTGACGAAGCCGCACGAAAAAAATAAAATGTGAAACATAAATATGTGACGGCTGTTATTGAAAAATTTTGAAGTGAAGTTTTAAAATAAGTTTAATGTGCTATCCCACTTATGTCCCGTGAATTTTTTTGCGGGACATTTTTTTGCTTTATATTTAAGTTAGTATAAGCAAACATGAAACGGAATTTCAAAAAATTGGGTTTTTGAATATATATGAATGTTTTGGCGCTTTTTAATTGGCATTTTAATGCCTTTTTTTTGTGCAGAAAAACATTTTTTGACAATATGTTGCTTTTGAACTTTCAAAAACAAAAAATAATATATATTTATTTGCTAAATTCTTTGTCGAAAAATATAAGAAATTTATTTTTTGGCCAACCCATTGCGATTTGTATTGGCATAATAAATGAATTTGCTGAGGAAATATATAATTTAATAATGATGAATATTTATGCATAATAAATGAGAAAATGCTGAAAATTTGTGGCCGAATGAATGACATTTTCAAAATGTTGTTTAATTTGGAGCATGTTAGTTTTTTTGAATTGAAAAATTGCCGCAATCATGCTTTTTGTGAGCAAAACTTGAGGGAAGAAATTGATTGCATTTGAGCTTATATCATGAATTTGCAGGGTTAATATAATAATTTTTATTAAATAAAAAAATTAAAGAATAAACAGGTTTGTTTTTGTTTATAAAATTCTCTAACAATGTAAAATATAAATATTATTTTGCTAAAGGAGGATTTTTGATGAAGGATTATATACTGACACAGGAATATGTTGAAAAATGGATTCTCCATTTGAAGGAAGAAGAACGAAGCAGTGCCACACTTCAAAAATATCGGCATGACTTGAATGAGCTTTTTCAGTGGCTTGAGGGAAAGCCAATCACAAAAACAATGCTGCTTGAATGGAAAGAATGTTTGATAAAGAGGTATGCTCCCTCATCTGTAAATTCTATGTTGGCGGCAATCAACAGTTTTTTGGCATTTTCGGGATGCCGGAATTTGTCTGTGCGTCTGTTGAAAATTCAAAAAAGGGTTTTTTGTGACGAAAAACGTGAATTGACACGTGCAGAGTATATGCGTTTGGTTGATGCGGCATATAAAAAAGGAAATGAAAGGCTTGCACTCATTTTACAGACAATTTGTTCCACAGGAATGAGGGTTTCTGAACTGCGGTTTGTCACAGCGAGTGCAGTGGCGGCGGGAAGAGCCGAGGTTAACAGCAAAGGCAAGCAGCGCACTATATTTCTTCCTGACAAACTTTGTTGTTTGCTGAAAAAATATTTGAAAAGTGAAAAGAGGAGTTTGGGGGCTGTGTTTGTGACAAGAAGTGGTGAGCCGATGAACAGAAGCAACATATGGCGTGAAATGAAAAAATTGTGCAAAAATGCGGGAGTGGAGCCAGACAAAGTGTTTCCGCATAATTTGCGGCATCTTTTTGCGCGCATGTATTATACAATGGAAAAAGATTTGTCAAGGCTTGCAGACATTTTGGGACACTCAAATGTGAACACAACACGCATATATACCATTGAAAGCGGTTTTGTTCATGCGCGTCAGATAGAACGTATGGGACTGATTGTGACAACATAATTTTTGTTCTGTTGTAATTTAAGCTGCATTTGAATTTTACATATTGCAATTATATATTATATAAACAGAATAGGCAAGTTTTTTTGTGTTTTTGTGTCATTTGTAGCACGGAAAAAAGACGGGGTGTGACTAAATTTTGTCCCGCCTGATTTTTATGTCAATAAATATACAAATTTTGGAATGTTTTATGAAAGAATGGTGTAATTATAGAAATTCGGATTTTAGCATTAGCTTAAATTACAACAGAACAAAAATTTTGTTGTAAACTTCAAAAACTGCGTTAGAAAGTATAGGGGGAATATTTATGAGTGTCAACAGGAGTGCGCAAATTGCAGAATTTGTGCAGAAATTCAGGAAAAAGCTGTCTGAAAAACAAAAACGCAGTGTGTTTGCAGTTTTAGTTTGTGCGTGTTTAATTATGCCATATTGTATAAATGCAATACAGGCACGTGAACTTGACAACACAGGTTTGTGCAAACATCACCCAATTCATGATGAAACATGCGGCTATGTTGAAGCGCAGGAAGGTCAGCCGTGCAGTCATGTTCATGATGAAAGCTGTGGCTATCAGGCAGCTTGTGAGGAAGTGCCATGCGACAAGGGGTGTGTTGTTTCTCATAATGACGAATGCAGCTACAAAGAAGCGGCAGAAGAAATTCCATGCAACATGGACTGTTCTGTTGTTCATGCGCCGGAATGCGGCTATCAAGAAGCATCGGATGAAATTGCCTGTGACATGAACTGTTCTGTTGAGCACACGTTTGACTGTGGATATAAAGAAGCGACAGAAGAAATTCCGTGTGATATGGACTGTTCTGTTGTTCATGTACCGGACTGTGGATATAAAGAGGCCACTGAAGAAATTCCATGCAACATGGATTGTGTTGACATTGATGACGATGGTGTGGTTGATCATGACAAAAACTGTGCCTATACACCGGCTGAAGACGAAATGCCATGTGACGGCAGTTGCGAAATTGTGCATGATGAAAACTGCGCCTATACACCAGCGGCTGAAGAAGTGCCATGTGATGGCAACTGCGAGATTGTGCATGATGAAAACTGTGCCTATGCCCCAGAGGCTGAAGAAGTGCCATGTGATGGCAACTGCGAAATTGTGCATGATGAAAACTGTGCCTATGCCCCAGCGGCAGAAGAGGTTCCATGTGACAGCAACTGCAATGTTGCGCATGATGAGGGCTGTTCATATATGCCCGCGGTTGAAGAAGTGCCATGCAATCACACCCATGATGAAAGCTGTGGATATAAAGCGCCGATTGAGGGGAGCCCGTGTTCGTTTAAGTGTGAGGAATGTTTTGGAAAGGACATTCCAGCTGAAGAACAAAAAACTGTTTTGGTTCAGTCATGGAACTGGATTGACGATCAAGAAATGCTTGTTTGGGATGAAAATGAGCAGATGTGGAGCCTCAGCCTGATTGGCGCCAGTGAAGAAAACACTGTGACAAAGGAAATTTTGGTTGATCTTCTTCCTGCTCAAATTGACGCACTTTTAAGTGATGACAATGAAAAAACTCTTGAAGTGCTTTGGGATTTGAGTGGATTTCCAGATGGAGAGATTTATGACGGAAGTTACACTGTTGCTGCGTTTCTTCCGGAAGGATATGATATGGACAAAAGTGTTCCAAAACTTTATGTTCTTGTGGAATTGGGGGGAGCGAAGATATATGACACACTTGATGAATCACAGCTTCAAGATCACATTGTGACAGGAATTGATCCAGCTGAAACAAGTGTGAATTTGTTTGACTATTGGGTTAAAACTGAGATGCCTTCATATGCGACAAGAGGCGACATTTTGGACAAAGAAGTCACACTTCATGCAAGGGCAGACGGCTCGGCAACCAGGTTTTCGGGCCCCGAACAATGGAACATGGGAATCAATGAAAATCATCTTTTGATTTTTGGCGATGGCGTTGTGCATGCCGGGCTGTGGAACAAAGGAGCAGGAGAAAACACAGACTATGGCAAAAAATATGCGGGAATGGAAGACATTGTGAAGCCTGTTTTGGAAAATGGCTATCCAGTGATCAACACAGAAAATGCAGCAAAACAATTGATTGACGATCAGAGTGAAAGAGACTGGGAGCTTATTAAGGACTGGAAGCTTTCAACGGAGCAGAATGAGTGGAACGGCATTGCATATGATGACTTGAATACAGACGTTCAAAACCTGAGCAAAACTGTCATTGAAAACTGGGAAAATGCAACTGGTGAAAGCATCAATGGCGGCACAGAATCGCTGGATTATCTTTTTGATCCTGAAATTGAAAATGAATATAAGAAAACTTATACAAACGTCAAGGGTTTGTTTCAGCTGGATGATGAGGGATATTATTATTATAACATGCGGGAAAACTTTGCTGAATTCGATAAAAATGATCAATTTATATTGTATGATGCGCCGGCAACGCTTCGTTCTGACGGCACAAACAGTGTTGGAAATTTCTTCCCGTTTAACGAAGGCACAGAAGTGTTCACCGACATTAAAGATGGAAAGCTTGAAAGCAGTGTGGCCTGTTTTGGAAACACAATGAATCACCATATGGGAATGACTATTGAAGTGGAATTCCGCCAGCCTGTTGAAGGCAAGGTCAATGTTGGTTCAAAGGGAAGCCAGCCAATGACATTCAAATTTGCCGGTGATGATGATGTTTGGGTGTTCATTGATGATGTGCTTGTTTTGGATTTGGGCGGTGTGCACAGCGAGCTTTATGGCACAATCGATTTTGAAACCGGCGATATATATGTTGGACAGGCATTTGGCGCCGCAGGAAATGACGGCATACCTGAAGATCCTTCCGGTGACAAAATGGTGACACACACCACAATTAAGGAAATGTTTGAAAAAGCGGGAAAAGCCGATGAATTTAACTGGCGGAATGAAACATTTGCAAGCAACACAGATCATACATTGAATATGTTTTATCTTGAAAGAGGAAACTATGACTCAAGCCTTGCAATACGTTTCAATCTTCAGCCGCGTCTGCATCAACAGGTTAAAAAAGTGGATCAAAACGGCAAGCCTATTGAAGGAGTTGAGTTTGAGCTTTATGACGCTGAAGAAGTTGGTGCAGGCACAGACAATGCAATTGTTTGCACAAACGTGAAAGGAACCACAGCAAGCAAAGCCATATATGTGGCGGAAGTTCCTGGCGGAAAGTGTTTGTCTGCGATTAAAACTGATGAAGGCGGAACAGCATACTTTGTTGACAACGCGGCAACTGATGAAGCTGGAGAGCAGATTCCTTTTAACTTTGCAGATCGTTATAACTTAGATTCTGGTGAAGGAATCTACTATATATTGAAAGAAAAGAATGCACCATCGGGCTATCGCACACTTCCAATTGACATTGTTCTGGAATATAATCCTGAAACGGCAATGCTTTCTGTGGCAAACCGCTGGACAACAGGGGCTTATGCAAGCTTTGTCTCCATCATTTCAGGCAACAGCAACATTACATATGGACATTACAATCCTGACAGCGGAAATGTTGAAAGTGATTTTAACAAGCCTGTTAGCGCAAAAGTTCAGGAAACAGGGCTTGTTGTGGCAATGCCTATGCTCAAACAAAAGAATGGAGCATGGGATCCGCTGTACGGCAATAATATGGATGGATTCTGCGCTGTGGAGTATGATCATATATCAGATGACAAAGAAGTTGACAATTGGCGGGAAGCAGCATTGAAGGCGGCGCTTTATCAATGCGCTGAGGCGGCAAGGGCTGTTGACGATGAATCTTTCACGGCCGACTGGCACCTGGTGTGGAACAATGACGAAAAGCATTTGGAAGGCGAGCTGAGCGATCTTCCGGGCAATGCGGCGCGTTACCGGCTTAACAATTCAGAAAATGCTGATATGCGCATGGAATATGCCATCATCACGCCAGAGGCTTTGGCGGCAGTTTTGGGGCATGTTCCGCTTGATCAGCATGGCATGTATGCTTCCTTGGGGGAATGTGTGAACCGATTGGTTGATGCCGGAAGCAGCATTGATGAAGCAGTTGCTGAAATTGCAGAAGGAATCATGAATGTCACTGACAACAGCACTGGAAGTGGCCATGGATTCAGCTTTTTGAATGTAGATCAGTTCAACAGAAATTTCCGTTCTCTTTTGTACATTCCAAATGAGCAAAGAGAATTGCGAGTTATAAAAGTTGATCAAGATGGCCGTTCAGTCAACGGAACAGAATTCGGGCTGTATTACGATGAGGACTGCACACAGCAGGTTGTCAGCGGAAAAACGGCGAATGTGGATGGACAAGACGGAACGCTGATTTTTGCACCATATGACTCTGACGAGGCCGGGCATGCCAAAATGGAATGGGCAAACAGCGCCAACACGCATTATTATTTGAAAGAAATTAAAGCGCCAGAGGGATATGACATGAATGAAAATGTTGTCCCCATAGTGGTTGGAATATATTCAATTTATGCTGATGCGGGAACAGCGGAAAATGGCATTACAGTTATGGCTGGTGTTGGAAAACTGACACAAACAATGAACAAATATGCCAGTGATGGCGATGTTAACATCACGCTGCGCGACATCACTGCATATAGCCAAGTTCAAAACTCAGGAGAATTCAAATTGACAGGCTGGAAGGACATGGAGCTTTCCGACACAAATGGACAAGTTATGAGAAGCATGAATTTTCATTATGGCAAAAATGCCTTTGTTGACTATGGTTTGCATGACAAAGACGGCGGAAAGAACTTCCGGCCTTTCTTTGTGACAAACAATGGTTTTATACGAACAAGGGTTCAGCAAAACAGCAGTGCGTTGGGAACGGAAATGTATGATCCAATCAGTGACACAAGCTGGGATGATTTGGAGAACACAGACATTACAAGCCTGTTCAGCTTGCTAAACATTGTGGTTGTGACAGATCAAACTGATCCTGACACACAAACAGGACAGCTGGCAATCAGCAAAAAACTCACGGGTGAAAACATTGAAAACAGCGATTATACAAAGAATTTTGAATTTTCAGTGACATTGACTGACAGTGATGGAACACCGCTTTTGGGGGAATATTATTTTTATGGAACTGACAAATCGGGATATGTGAGAAGTGGCGACAAAATATATCTTCATCATGATGAAAGCATAACTATATTGGGGCTTCCGGTTGGAGCAAAATATATCGTGGAAGAAACGCCGGAAAACAATTGGTATGTTTCGCCAAGCTCAGGAACAATCAGTGGAGAAATTGAAAATGATGTGACAGAAATGGCAGAATTTTTCAACAGCAAGCAGAAGTTTCCTGAAGTTGGTTCATTGACTGTCAGCAAAACAGTGACAGGAAATGGCGGCGATAAGGAGAAACTTTTCACATTCAAAGTGTCTTTGAGTGATAACACAATAAACGGAACGTATGGTGACATGACATTTTATGACGGACAGTCAAATGTACTTTTGAAACATGGCGAGACGAAAACGGCACATAATTTGCCTGCTGGAATTAAATATAGCGTTGTGGAGGAAGAAGCGAACAAAGACGGCTACACAACAAGTTCCAAAGGAGAAGAAGGAACAATCAAAGCCAATGGAAACGAAAAGGCCGAGTTCACAAACCACAAGGAAGCCGAAAAACCGCCTGTGCCTGTTGGAGAACTGACGATTTTGAAAAACGTGACAGGAAACAAAGGAGACAAAGAGAAACAGTTCCACTTCACAGTGACGTTGAAGGACAAAGAGGGCAATGAACTGACAGGAAGCTATGACTACAGCGGAAGCAAGGAAGGAACACTCAAAAGCGGCGAGAGCGTGGCGTTGAAGGACGGCGAAAGCGTGACGATACATAACATTCCGGAGAA
>JAAVYN010000010.1 GCA_022791155.1 Bacillota bacterium
GAAACAAAGGAGACAAAGAGAAACAGTTCCACTTCACGGTGACGTTGAAGGACAAAGAGGGCAATGAACTGACAGGAAGCTATGACTACAGCGGAAGCAAGGAAGGAACACTCAAAAGCGGCGAGAGCGTGGCGTTGAAGAACGGTGAAAGTGTGACGATACATAACATTCCGGAGAACACGCGTTATAGCGTTGTGGAGGAAGAAGCAAACAAAAACGGCTACACAACAAGTTCCAAAGGGGAAGAAGGAACGATCAAAGCCAATGGAAACGAAATGTCGATATTTACGAATGACAGAAGCGTGAATGTGCCTCCAGGCAATCCAAATCAACCAAATGAGCCAAGGGAACCGGAACCACCAAGGGAAGATGAGCCAACGGAGCCAACGGAGCCAAAACCGCCAAAAGATGACGAACCGAATGAACCAAATGAACCAGAACCGCCGAAAGATGACGAACCAAATGAGCCAAATGAACCAGAACCGCCGAAAGATGACGAACCGAATGAACCAAATGAACCAGAACCACCAAAAAATGATGAACCTATACTTCCACAGACGGGAACACCATGGGTTACAATCATGCTGCTTGCATCATCTGGTGTGGTGCTTATGATTGGCGGCTCGGCAAAGAACAGGAAAAAGAAATGATGAGAAACAAAATATTTACATATGGAGGGCTGCTGCTTTTTGCAGTGGCTCTTTGTATGACTGCACTTCATTTTATAGATGAAAGAAACGCAGCAAAGAGCACATTTGTGATTACCGATCATGTCAATTTGATGACAAAGCCAAATGAGCGAACAAAAGATGAGAACATACCTTCATATATATTGACGCCAGAAATGGACATGCCAACAGTTGAGATTGATGGAAATCTTTATATTGGTGTTTTGTGTCTTCCTTCTCTTGAACTCAGCTTGCCTGTGATGAGTGACTGGAGCTATGAAAAGCTGAAATTGTCGCCATGCCGTTATGCTGGTTCGGCATATTCAAATGATATGATTGTTGCTGCACATAACTATCAAAGTCACTTTGGCGGTTTGAAGAATTTGAATGTTGGCGATGAAGTGAAATTTACGGATGTTGAAGGGAATGAGTTTTTGTATAGTGTGGAAAAAATTTTTCAGCTTGATTCAAATGAAATTGATGAAATGGAGAGCGGGGAATGGGATCTAACACTTTTCACATGCACAATAAGCGGATATGGCCGCATAACAGTTCGCTGCAAGCAGAAAAATGAATGATTGTGTAATGTGGAAAAACTGATTTTTTTGAGAATTTTTATATGCCGTCAGAGCGTGTTTTCATGAGCTTTTGCGGCATTTTTTTATTTTTGGAAGTTATGTTTATTTTTTATTTCAAAAATGGCGGTTTGAACAACGAAGTATCAATTTGCTGACATACATTCATTCATTTGTCCAACTTCAGTCATTGCATTATCAAACATGGCATTTGGCGCGGAAGCTTGGCGCCATATTAATGCAATGTGTGTGCGGCAACAATTTTGGCTGGTTTCCTCATGAGGCTTTTTTGAACTTCTCAAAAACATGCGGAATTTGCAAATTGTCGGCTTTGAGTCTGAACGTTTGATTCTTTGGCCATGAAATTTTTGATATATATTTTAATATTTTTGTTGACTTAATTACGAAATCGTATTAAAATGAATGGCAAAATGATTACGAAATCGTATTTAAGGAGGGTTTTCAATGGAAGTGAAACAAAGCGTTGAAATGAGAGAGCTCAATTGCTTGTATAAGGAAAATGAAAAGATATATTATGAAATAGCCGTAAAATCCGGTTTGTCAGAAAGTGCTTTTTTGATAATGTATTCCATTGTGGAGCTGGGGAATGGCTGTTTGCAGAAGGACATTGCGGAGAGATATTTTATAAGCCGTCAAACAATCAGTTCTTCTGTCAGAAACCTCGAAAAAAAGGAATATGTATATTTGAAACATGGAAGCGGCCGAAACATGCCTCTATATTTAACATTGAAGGGAGAAGCTTTTGCACGTGAAAAAATAATGCCGCTTATGGAGGCCGAAAACAGTGTTTTTGAAGAAATGACTTCACAAGAAAAATGTGAGTTTTTGAAGCTGGCACGCAAGTATAATGAGATATTTAAAGAGAAAACAAGGAAGCTTCTGCAAGAGGAGGAAATGTAATTTTTTGTTTGCGAAAATGTTGCTTGAGGTGATATAAAAGTGAAAATACAATTGTCTGATCATTTTACATATAGAAAGTTAATGTGCTTTGTTCTTCCCTCTGTTTTGATGATTATATGCACGTCTATATACAGCATTATAGATGGTTTTTTTGTTTCAAACTTTGTTGGAAAAACGCCATTTGCCGCGATTAATTTGATTATGCCCGTGCTGATGGGAGTTGGGGCGATAGGCTGCATATTCGGAACTGGCGGAAGTGCCGTTGTTTCCAAATTGATGGGTGAAGGAAGGCGCAAAAGGGCAATTCAAACCTTTTCTATGATAATATATGTTTTGCTTGGAATTGGCATATTTGTGTCTGTTTTGGGATTTATTTTTATTCGCCATGTTGCCTCGGCCCTTGGAGCGGAAGGTCATCTTCTTGATTTATGTGTGGTTTATGCAAGAATATTGTTTTGTTCAATGCCGGCTTTTATGTTGCAGTTTGCATTTCAGAGTTTTTTGGTTGCGGCAGAAAAACCAGGACTAAGCTTAAAAATCAACATTGTGGCGGGCGTTGCAAATGCTGTGCTTGACTATTTGTTCATTGTTGTTTTTCCGTTTGGACTTGCTGGAGCGGCCATTGCCACTGCTGTGGGACAGTTGATTGGAGGGTTTTTCCCCATGATATATTTTGCAAGGGAAAATGGCAGCCCGCTTCGTTTGACAAAAACAAAACTTAGTGGCCATGTTCTGTTTGACACGTGTGTTAATGGGGCATCTGAAATGGTGACAAGTTTGTCATCGTCAATTGTGAACATTTTGTATAATTTTCAGTTGATGAAATTTGCGGGAGAAAATGGCGTAACAGCCTATGGAATTGTGATGTATGTGGAGATTATTTTCATGGCTGTGTTTATGGGATATTCTTTTGGAAGCGCGCCTATTGTAAGCTATAGTTATGGCGCTGGGAACCATGGCGAGCTTAAAAACATGTTTCGCAAAAGCGTTTGTCTGCTGACGATTTCGGGTATTGTTTTAGTTTTGGCGTCTGAAACTTTTGCTGAGCCTTTGGTGATGATTTTTGCAAGCTATGACGCTGAATTGTTTGCAATGACAACACGTGGTTTTCAGTTGTATGCACTGGCATTTCTTTTTATGGGGTTCAATGTTTGGGGGTCATCATTTTTTACAGCGCTCAATGATGGAGTTGTTTCGGCGGCCATCTCTTTTGTTCACACGCTTGTGTTTCAAACTGCTGTGATTGCCATATTGCCTGTTATGTTTGGCATGGATGGTGTTTGGCTGTCGATTGTTGTTGCCGAAATTTTGTCTTTGGTTGTGACAGTGACATTTTTGGCGGTTAAAAGGAACAATTATCAATATGCTTGACTTTATATGACATATGCCAATGGAACATTCTGTTGCATATGAATTTAAGAATGATTGTTGTGTTGTTTTTGGTGAATTTGTTTTATCTTTGTTGACAATGACAACGGATTCATAGGGAGAATTTTTAGTTCTTTGACTGCTGCAAGCATCTGACTTGCCCATGAGCAAGCCGGCTTGCTTGCGCCTTGCCAACTGGAAAGCGTTAGAAAATATAAAAACCACGCATTTATGCGTGGTAATCTCTGTTAGGCTAGGTTTTCTGCTAACGAATGTATATTCTGTTCTGACACTTTAGCACCGCATACCGGTAGTAGCGTTTTTCCAAAGGATACTGTTATAACGCTACTACCGGTAGTTGCGGTGCGAGTTGCGCAGAACATTGTGGTGTGTTGGCTATAAAACTTCAACCTTGGGGCTGCCCCAAAGCATTAAGACCAGAAAACCTAACCTGTTTTTTATAAGTATAACATATATATAAAAAATGTCAATAATATTTAACAAATATTTGATATATCCATTGAACTGCTTGAAAATATATTGGAAAAATTGTATAATTATGTATATAATTGTTTATAATAAGAAAATATGTCAAATATATTGAAAGGAAGGATTCGTGACAATGAAAAAACTCACGCCGCAAGAGCAGCAGAGAATTTGGAAACAGGACACAAATCCTGTACGCAAAATATTGCTTTGGGGGTTTGACAGTGAAAAAAATCCGTGTCTGCTCATTTTATATGGTGAACAAAAAACCGAAAGAGAAATTAAATCCTCACCAAGGGCCTATTATGCAGAGGCTTATTTGCTTGAAGCTGTTGTGAGATATTCACACTATGCAGTGTTTCATGGCGTGAACGGACATCTGCCTTCTGTTCCAAATGTATATTATAGCAAAGAAGAAAACATTCTCTGTCACAAAAGAGGCTTCAACATGGCAACAAGACGCTGGGAATATGACAACAAAACACGGCGGTATAAACAAGTTTTGGACATTGACGAGAAATATATTGTCAAAGAATTCTATAAGCTCAACGAAAATATTGAATTTGACTATT
Organism: Bacillota bacterium; assembly: GCA_022791155.1. GTDB lineage: Bacteria > Bacillota > Clostridia > Lachnospirales > Anaerotignaceae > JANFXS01. Next base: position 4,591 of record JAAVYN010000010.1, read on the forward strand.
ACGCTGAAAACAAATATGAAGATTATGTTTCATATTTGAAGGCTAATTTTGTGACATTTGAAGATTGTGAATTGATTGAAGATCCAAGTGAGCTGTTTGGCTTTGGCCACGACAGCATATATTATAATGCCATTTTGGATATGTTTTCAAAAGAAAGACTATATTCAAGGAAAAAATGCCTTGCCCAGTTCATGCATATGCAGCCCTCAGAGGAGGAATATGAGCGTATTTTGAAAGTTGCAAGCGTGGAACTGGCCTGTGGAATTTTTCAGGAGCTTACAATTGAAAAAAATCCTGTTTTGTTGAAAATTGCAAAACAGATAAAAAACAGCAATGAGCTTTGGGCCAAAAAGGAATATCATGATGGCTTGATGCGCTGTATAGAGCAATATATCAGCTCGTTTGATGAAAAATTGATGAACAAACAAAAAGAATTTATTTATAGAACATTGCCCGAAATGGATTTTCACATCAAAAAGCTAAAACTGTATGGCGAGACGATGAGTGGTGAAGAACTGAAAAACTATCTAAATGGGTCATACAATGTTTATTGCAATCTTTCATATCAATTTGTTTTTGGAAACCAAAAGCTTTATGAAAAAAATACATATACAGATGGCAAGGACATATACAATGTGCAATTTAAAAACACAATACAAACAGCAAAGGCATATGGCATGGCTGATGCAATTGGCAAAATTGCATACTATCTTGACGCGCCGAGAACAACATACTATCTAAAAGGAAGCGGAAGAGGAAAAACCTACGACTATTATGTGCGCTATCTCAGAAGAACAATTGATGCGTACAAAGAAGACGATGAATTAAAATTTATTGAAGCCGCGCGCGAAATGCTTACAAGTTACACTGACAATGACTCTTTGGGATATTGGGTTTATGAGCCGCTGTCAAACAATTTCTTTTTTAATCGGTATTTCAACAGTGCAGACCGAAGCCAGACTGAAGCCAATGCACAAATGTGGGAAAGGCACATTGAAGATGTTGTCTATATATCCAAGAACGCGAAAACGCTCCCTGTGCACAGATTTTGCTATGATATATTGAAAAGGGCCAATGCAAGGCACGAGTTTGATGAATATGATGTGAAAGAGCTTATTGTTTTGTCACAAATACCATATGACAAAACTGCAAGATTGTTTGAAAAAATATTGTTTCCCAAATTGAAAGAAATGCACGAGTTTGAAGCTGACATAATGCTTGCTTTGATGAGCACAAATTCAGCCGCACTTCAAAAGGCTGCAAAAAACTATTTTAAACAAACAAACGGCAAATTCATGCCGGAAGACGTGGTCAAAATCATTTCAATGGACACAATTGAAACATGGTATAATGTGCTTAAAAGCAACATAAATGCTTTTGCACCGCATGAATATGTGGCATTTTTGAAGGAACTCATGGCTGAAGGCGAAAATTTTGCGAAACGTGGAACAGAGCTTTCAGAGAACGTTGTGGAACTGTTGAACAATTCTTTGAACAAGTTGGATGATGTTTCTGATGAAGCTGAACAGGGGCTTCTTTGCCATGCTGTTGCCATTGTGCTGAGCAACGTGAAAATGCCGGAGTTTGTTATGGAAATTGTGGAGAATGTTGTTTTTCACATGCCGTATGACAGGCTGAAAACTGCTGTGCAAAGCATAGGTTTTGAGCATGGAGCAATTTCTGAGAGAAACTGCAACATAATTGCTCTGTTGAAATCAATGAAAGAATATGTTTTGCCAAAAGACGGTGTTATATTATCTGTTCTTGAAACAAGCTCGGCAAAACTTGTCAAAACGCTCACAGAAATAATAGAAAAATTGCAGAATGAACTTTTGGAAAGACAAACCACATTGCTGCTTCTTTTTGAGTGCAATGTATATGCGCTGAACAAAATTTCACAAAATGTTTTCGAAAACTTGGAAACTGAAAAAAGAGAAAAAATTCACATGATTTTGCTGGATTCTCCTGTTGAAAAAGTTTATCAATATGCACTTAAAAAGCTTGATGACTGGTATGGCAGCAAAACGCCAGTGCAGTTTATTTCGCGCATGTTGGAGCACCCTTGTGTTGATGTGAAGTCTTACATTTCAAACAAAATGGAAAATGCATTTTCGAATTTGAAAGAAGTTCAGCCGGATTTATATATTTATTATGCCAAAACACTGTTATATTTGCCAAACAAAGTTTCTAAAAGCAAAGAAAATGTATATTCAACAATGCCGGCTTTTTTGAGCTTTTATCCGCAGAAACGTGAAGAAATTGAACAAATGCTGCTTGACATTGGAAGCGAAAACAGCAAAACAAATTCCGAGAGAGCGCTTGTTGCATTTGCTCAAATTCAAAAGGAGGTGTGCGAAGCATGAAAGTCAATTATAAATATGCAAGTCCTTCTCAATGTTTGCGGACAGAAGACAAAACAACTTTGGGCTTCAGCCCAGACTTGTCGCGGGATGAAAAAGTTTCTTTTTTGGGCCGGCTGAAACACCCTTTGCTGTTTCGTGATGCCATGCTCATGCTGAGAGACATTGTTGTTTCTGACATGAGCCAGCAGAAGAAGGAAAGACCTGAATATTTTGTGTGGCTGGAACAGGAAATTGAAAAGCGCGTTAAAGCCCACAAGGAGTATGCGCCTCACATAAGGAAAGCACTTCAGGAAGAAATGGCTGATTGTGATGCTGTGCTTTCAAAACAAAACGCCGACTTAAAACAGCTTTTGGACATGCAAAGAAATTTGCAAAATCAAATTGATCAATATGACGCATGGAAAGATTATTATAAAATTGAACGCGACTTTTGGAAGTTTATAAAAGACAGGGACTATAGCCTTTGGTTTGTTTTGGATCCTGTGATCACAGTGCACAAAGATCAAGTTTCGTTTGAAGCTTTTTCGGTTGATGAATCCACATATGGCTGCTTGTCTGTTGCCATGGATGAATTTGAACTTTTGCAAACGCCACAGCTTGGCACAACGAACATCGACTTTTCAGCCAAGCTTGAAAAGGAGATGCAGCGCTTTAGAAGTTATACAGACGTTACACTGTCTGTGAACCCTGATGGTTTCACAGTGGACAACGATGTTGTGCCGGAATATGTGGAAAAGAAAATTGATTTGCCCGAAACGTGGATAAAAGGGTTCAATCAGGTTTCTTCTGCGGCAGCGCTTGACGGTTTTGAAATAGAGCTCACGCCTTCTGACATGTATGACATTTGTGCATTTTTGAGAAAGCACAAGGAGAAAAAAAGCCCGCGATATATGAAGTGGATATTGGAGCCGCAAAAGCCAGTGCGCATTGTTTTTGAGCCGTTTGGAACAGTTCTAACGCTGAACGCTGTTTACGGCGGAACTCAAAAAAGAGAGGAAAAAATTTGGGGCAGAAGGCGCTGGCTTGTTGTTGAAAAACTTATTCCTTTGTCAAAAGCATTTTATATACGCCTTTTGGGCTTTGGCATGCCTCAGTTTATACGCGCTGACATGGGAACGCTTCAAATGACAATTGGTTTTTCGGCATGGTCTTCCAATGACTGGGTTAAAGGCACGGCGTTTAACATTATGGCTGGATTTACAGGAGACGGAAGATACAAAGATGTTTACAATCTTATGAAAAAAGAACGCTGTTTGTCCATGGAAGAAATTTTTGAAATGCTTCCGAAGCACAAAAAAGACAAGGTTAAAGCCGGAATTGGAATGATGTTCAGACGCGGCGAGGGATATTTTGACATTGTAAGCAACAAAGTCCGCTTCCGTCATCTTTGCAACGCTCCAATTCCAGAAGAGCTTTATGAACCAACATACATTGAACAAAGCGTTCAGAAATACAGCAAGCTTACATTCGACAATATGACGGTGAGATACACTCACAAGAATGAGTTCGTGTTCTCAACAACATATGATGAGGGCCGTTGGCAATCTCCAAGCTGCACAGAAATTGTTATTGATCAGGATGGACAAATTGCAAAGCTGAATTGCAATTGCTACACATTTAAAAGAGGCGAAAGAAACATTTCAGAGCCGTGTGCACACATACTCTCGCTTTATGTTGCCTCTTTCAAGTTGTTGAAGTTGAAAAATCTGGAATATGACAAGGAATATAAAATCAATGATATTATGGAGATGTTGCTATAATGGATATGAAATCTGAATATAGAAAACAAGTGAACGAAATGGGCAAAAAAGAGTTCACTTTTATGAAGATGCAGGAATACGGCTTTTGGCCAGATCACCTTCCAACGCCATATGAACGCCAGCAAAATGAAACAGAAGAGGACTTTGAAAACAGAAAACGCCTCCTTGATGAGTTTCAAAAGCTTTCTGACAAAATTGCAAAGGCATATAAAGAAAAAAGCAAGATTGAAATCAAGCTTTCCAAACTGAAAAATGAATATCAAAACACATGGGATTATGAAAAAATCCGTTCTGTCGTGGCGCAGGAAATCATGAAGGAATCAATTGAGCGGCGCGCAAAAAGGAAAGAGGAAAGAGAAAGACAAAAACAGCTGAAAACTGAAGCGTGGCAAAAATATAAGGCTGAAAATATTGTGTTTATAGGCCGGGGATATTCCAACCTTTTGCAGCAAAAGGACACAGACATACAAAAGTTGAGCAAAAATGGCTTGCCTGTGATAGAAACGGACAGAGAACTTGCAAAGTTTCTTCAAGTTGAATATAAAGTGCTTCGATATTTGGCATATCACAGAGATGTTGTGACGTTTGACAACTATTATCGTTTTGACATTCCCAAAAAAAGCGGCGGAGTGCGGCACATTGCAGCGCCAAAAACACAGCTCAAAACGGCTCAAAGGCTGATTTTGGAAAAAATTTTGCAAAAAGTTGAAATCTCTGATTTGGCGCATGGTTTCATACAGTCAAGGTCTGTGCTGACAGGGGCAAAAGCTCATAAAACAGGGCCGGAGCTGTTGATCAACATCGATCTTGAAAACTTTTTTCCAACAATCACGTTTGAACGCGTGAGGGGCATGTATCAGTCATTAGGATATTCTGGATATATTTCATCGCTTCTGGCCATGGTTTGCACATATTGCGAAAGGATTCCGGTTGATGTTAAAGGTGAAATGAAATATGTCAAAACTTCAGACAGAGTGCTTCCGCAAGGCTCGCCGGCAAGCCCCATGATTACAAACATAATTTGTTTGAGAATGGACAAGCGGATAAACGGATTTTGCCAAAAACTGGGCTTTACATACACCCGCTATGCTGACGACATGAGCTTTAGCTATGACGGTGACGCAAAAGCTCTTGCTGTTGGAAGCTTTTTGAACGGAATTGGCAAAATTGTGGAAGATGAAGGGTTTTGCATAAAAAAAGAAAAGACACATGTTTTGAGAAAGAGTGGAAGGCAATATATCACAGGAATTGTGATAAACAATGATGAAATTGGCGTCAGCAGAAAATGGATTAAAACATTGAGAGCCTCAATTTATAACGCCAAAAAACTCAAAAACGCTGAAAACACTGTGCCATGTGAAACAATGAATGAAATTGCTGGCAAGCTTTCGTGGCTGAAAAGTGTGAATGAAACAAGATACCAAAGGATTATACAGCAGGGAACAGAGCTGCTTGATGGTTTGAAAAATATGTAATTCAAAAACGCGCTTAGATATATACATATTTAAGCGCGTTTTGTTAAATTTAATAATGAAAAAAATGGTTCAGTTTTCATATGAAGGGTTTTTGGCAGTTTTTGTTGGAGATTTTTCTTTCATAACTATGTTCAGAAGTATTGGGGTCAAAAGCGTTGTGGCGATGACAACAAGCACTATTGCGGGTGAAATGGCCGGGTCAACAAGTCCGGCGCTTATCCCTTTGTTGGCAACAATGAGCGCAACCTCACCACGCGAAACCATGCCAACACCAACCCTCAATGAATCGGCAAATGACATGCCACAAATTTTGGAACCAAGCCCGCCGCCGATGATTTTTGTCACAATTGCCACAGCAAGCAAAACAAAAGCAAAGAATATATATTGCGAGTTGAGTGCATGAAGATTTGTTTTTATGCCAACGCTTGCAAAGAAAAGCGGTGAAAACATGAGATATGATGCAACGGTTATTTTCTTTGCTATATACTGTCTTGTTTTGGCTATGTTACAGAGTATGATTCCGGCAAAATAGGCGCCTGTTATGTCGGCAACTTCAAAAAATTCTTCGGCAATATATGAAAGTATGAACGCAAATGCCAGGCCATATATGGCAATTCTTCTTTTCTCGCCAAACGCCAGCTCCATTTTTTTGAACAACCAGTAGACAATGAAGCCAACTATGAGAAGGAACACAAAAAATCCTCCTATTTTAACAAACACCATCATTGGCTGAATTGTGGGGTCTGTGAAACCCGACATGAATGAAAGAAGTATTATTCCTAAAACGTCATCAATGATGGCCGCACCCATTATGGCTGTTCCGACATGTCCTTTGAGCTTGCCCATTTCCCTGAGTGTTTCAACTGTTATGCTCACAGATGTTGCAGACAATATCACGCCGATGAACACTGCCCTCAGGAAAGTTGTGCTGTCATATGTTTCGGCAAAAAATATCATATAAACAATGAAGCCGCCTATGAGCGGAACAATGACTCCAAGACAAGCTGTGATGAGAGCGGCAAGGCCGGTTGACTTCAGTTCATTGATGTCTGTGTCAAGGCCGGCAAGAAACATGAGCATTATAACGCCTATTTCAGATGACTTTGTGAGAAATTCGGTTTCGGCAACAAGACCAAGCACACTGGGGCCGAGGATTATGCCAGCCATTAGCGCGCCAACAACCTGAGGCATGTGGACATGGCTTGACAAAAGGCCGAATGTTTTTGTTGACAAAAGAATTATTGCCAAAACAAATAAAAATTCATAAGATTCCATTTTTAGTACATCTCCTTAAATGTATGTCTGACTAACGTTTATATAGTATATACATAAAAATGGTTTTTTTCAAGGAAATTTTTCAAAAAAATTGTGCAAATTTGATATTGTTAAAAAATAAAAATTATACAAAATAAGAATGACAAAAGAAATTTAATGTACTTTTACAAATACATAATATACATTTTTTTTGGTTTTGAAAAAACATATTATGAAAATGCGGCTTTATATGGCCTTTGAAAATCACTGTGGTTGCCATGATTGTGCAATATGCACTAAAATATAGAATGTTTGGGCTTTTTGGGAAAAATATGACAGAATTTCTTTTTTTAGACTCAAAATAGAAAAAATATTACTATTAAAAAAATATAAAGAAAAAAATATACTAAAACTGTTGAAAACAAAATTGACATAATATATAATATTTGTATGAAACAATTGAACTTTAGCGGGCAAGGAAATGCGTGATTCACAGAAGAATTTTTATATTATTATTTGATGTTTTGATTTTTCTGATTTGCGCTTGGGAAATGACATGCATGTGCAAAGTTTTCCATGCTTTAGTTTTGCTCATGTTTCCTTGCCAAATGAGGGCATGAATATTGACAATTTTTCGGGGAGGAATTTGAATGGTTGTGAACGCGATTATGTTAAGGCCGATTGACAATGTTGTTACAGTGGTTGATGATGTCAAAGTGGGTGATGTTGTAAAATATGAAACAGAAGGGAAGGTTTTTGAAATTACAGCGCGCGAAGAGATTCCGGCATTTCACAAAATCTCAATTAAACCAATCAAAAATGGTGAACACATAATCAAATATGGTCAAATCATTGGCGGAATGACCGTTGACGCGGATGAAGGAAGCTGGATAAGCCACAAAAATATATTGAGTCTTCCGCGAAACTATGATGATGAAATGTAGAGATTCTATAGAATTTATAAAAATGTATGGTTGAGATTTGTTGGCTGCCTGACGGCAGTGTTTTGTGTGAAATGAGGAGGATTATGCATGAATTTTTTAGGATATAAAAGACCAGACGGAAAAGTTGGAATAAGAAACAAAGTTTTGATTCTTCCCACATGCGCATGTTCAAGCGAAACATGCCGAATTGTTGCGGAACAAGTTGAGGGAGCCATATATATAGGAAACACAGCGGGCTGTTCAGAGGTTGAAGAAAACTTGAACATATGCACGGAGATGTATTCCGGTTTTGCAGCCAATCCCAATATATATGGAACGGTTCTAATTGGGCTTGGCTGTGAAGGGTGCACACACGAAATTGTGAGCGATGCCATAAAAGCCAAAACAAATAAACCTTTGGAAGTTTTTGTCATACAAAATGAGGGTGGAACTGTGAACACAATCAATAAAGCTGTGAACGCTGCAAGAAAGCTTGTTCAGGAAGCTTCGCTTGTTCCAAGAAAGGAATATCCCGTGTCGGAACTGTTTCTTGGCGTTGAATGCGGCGGCTCTGACGCAACAAGCGGGCTTGCCGCCAATCCTGTTGTGGGAAAGGTTTCTGACATGATTGTTGATTTGGGCGGCTCGGCTGTTATGAGTGAAACAACGGAGTTCATTGGCGCTGAACACATACTTGCAAAAAGGGCTGCAACGCCGGAGATCAAAAAACAGATAATAGGAATATGCAAAGACCTTGAGGAGCATTTGGCAAATGTGAATCAAAACCTTAGAACAGGCCAGCCAACCCCCGGAAACAAAGAAGGAGGAATTTCAACAATTGAGGAAAAATCTCTGGGTTGCATATACAAGGGCGGTTCAAGGCCCATTGTTGAAGTTTTGAAATATGCCGAAATGCCAACCAAAAAAGGCGCGCTCATCATGGATTCACCGGGCTTTGACGTGGCAAGCGTCACAGCAATGGTTGCAGGCGGGTGTCAGGCAATCATATTCACGACAGGCCGTGGCACGCCAACAGGAAACATAATTGCGCCGGTGATAAAAGTCACTGGAAACAAAAAAACTTTTGAAAGAATGAAGGACAACATTGACTTTGATGCAAGCGTTGTGATCAGCGGGGAAATGTCGATTGACAAGTGCGGTGAAAATTTGTTTGATGAATTTATGGCTGTTGCCAACGGAAAAGTCACAAAAGCAGAGGCATTTGGTTTTAATGAATGTTCTATGCAGAGGATATGCAAATTTATATGATTGAGATTAATTTGCGGCGTGCTGTGCAGAATACATTATTATGAGAGACAGGGAGGAATTATATTGAAACCAATTATAGCAGTTCCGGTTGGAGACGCGGCCGGAATTGGGCCGGAAATTGTTGTCAAAGCCATAGCTGACGAACGCGTTTTTGATGCTGCAATGTGCGTTGTTGTTGGGGACAGAAAAATAATTGAAAGGGCGCTGAATGTCACAGGCGTCAAGCTCAATGTTAACTGCATTGAAAGTGTTGAAGAGGGGATTTATGACAGATCCACACTCAATTTGATTGATTTGAACAACATTGACATGTCTTCATTTGAGATTGGGAAAATTCAAGGCATGTGCGGAAAAGCTGCATTTGAATATATTGAAAGAAGTGTGAGCCTTGCAATGAATGGAAAGGCCGATGCCGTGGCCACAGCGCCAATAAACAAAGAAGCGCTGAAAATGGGCGGCGTGAATTATATTGGACACACAGAAATTTTTGGAGCGCTCACAAATGTGGCCGATCCTTTGACAATGTTTGAAGTGCGGGGGCTTAGAGTGTTTTTTTTGACACGTCATGTGTCACTTGAAAAAGCGTGCAGCATGATTTCCAAAGAAAGAATAATGGATTATGTCAAAAGATGCACAAAGGAGCTGAAAAGACTTGGCGCCGAAAAGGGAACAATGGCTGTGGCCGGGTTGAACCCTCACAGCGGAGAACATGGGCTTTTTGGCACACAGGAAGTTGATTTCATATATCCGGCAATTGATGAACTCAAGGCAGAGGGATATGCTGTTGAAGGCCCAATTGGCGCTGACTCGGTTTTCCACATGACGCTTAAAGGCCGCTTTAACAGCGTGCTTTCGCTATATCACGATCAGGGGCACATAGCCACAAAGACACTTGACTTTGAAAGAACAATAGCCATAACTCTTGGAATGCCTATATTGAGAACCTCTGTTGACCATGGAACAGCCATGGACATTGCCGGAAAAAATGAGGCAAGTGCCGTGAGCATGATTGAAGCCATACTCCTTGCGGCAAAATATTCTCCAAATTTTAGAAAAAATGGTTGAAAAAGCTGAACTTAGGAATTATACTGTTGAGAAGTGATTCTTGAAATGCATGAACGGAATTTTTTTCAGCCGTATACAGCAGAAAACAACATTAAACTAATTGAATGCACAGGCATTCGGGAGGAATTGAAATGGACATAAAATTTGCCGAAAGAATGGATTGTATAAAAGAAGGAATATTTACAACTTTGGCCAACATAAAAAAGGAACGCCTGAAACAGGGAAAAGTGTGCTATGACCTGTCAGTTGGAACGCCGGATTTTGTTCCTGAAAAGCACATTATGGCGGCGCTTACAGAAGCCTCAAAAGCTCCTGAAAATTATAAATATGCCATAACTGACACTGACGAGCTCATTGAATCGGTTAAAAATTGGTATAAAAGAAGATATAACGTTGTTCTTGAAAATGATGAGATAATGTCGCTTTATGGTTCGCAGGAGGGGTTGAGCAGAATTTGCATGACTCTTTGCAACAGCGGCGACGTTGTTCTTGTGCCAAACCCTGGATACCCTATTTTTAGCATAGGGCCATTTTTGAACGATGCCAAAATTGTGTGCTATGACCTCAAGGAAGAAAATGATTATTTGATTGACTTTGATTCCATTGACCCTGAAACAGCAAAAGCGGCCAAAGCCATGGTTGTTTCATATCCAGCAAACCCGATTTGCCGCATAGCCCCTCGGGAGTTCTATGAAAAGCTGATTGATTTTGCAATGAAATATAACATTATAATTCTTCATGACAACGCATATAGTGAAATTGTGTATGACGGCAACGAGGGAATATCATTCCTGAGCATTGAGGGCGCAAAAGAAGTTGGAATTGAGTTCAATTCGCTTTCAAAAGCATATAACCTGACAGGAGCCAGAATTTCATTTGCAATTGGAAATCGTGAAATAATATCACAGTTCAAAAAGCTTAGAAGCCAGATTGATTATGGGATTTTTCTTCCTGTGCAAAAAGCGGCTGTGGCTGCACTTGATGGGCCACAGGACAGCATTGTGCGCAACAGAGAGGAATATCAGCGCCGGAGAGACGCTCTTTGCAATGGCTTGAAAGAAATTGGCTGGAATGGCTGTGTTTCTCAAGGAACCATGTTTGCGTGGGCTCCAATTCCAAAGGGCTATGACAGCTCTGAAAAATTTGTGCTTGAGCTGATTGAAAAAGCGGGCGTTTTCTGTGTTCCGGGAAGTGTTTTTGGAAGCCTCGGCGAGGGATATGTGAGGTTTGCTTTGGTGAAAAATGTTGATGAAATAAAAGAGCTTGTGAGCTCGATTAAAAACAGCGGAATAATTAAATAAACTGCGCCTGACGCCAAATGGAGCAGGCGTGAAAGGGCGCTTCTAAATTGTTTATATTTTGAGGCGCCTTTTTTGTTTTGAATATGTCAATTGCAAATTTTTCTGAATTTGAAAATTGAAATTGCAGATGCTTTGACACATGTGTTTTTGTTTGGGGTGATAATATGAATATAATTGATGCGCATATACATTTTAGACCGGATTATGAAAGTTTTTCACGCGTTGCAGAAGCATCTGGACATGTCAACAGTGAGGAGCATATAAAGCATGTTTTTGAGAAAAACAAAATTTGCCATGCCATAGTTATGGGGAATTTGGAAGTTGAGCCCGAATGCCATAAATATCCAGATTTCATGAGCTATTGCATAGGCTTGGACAGCAATGTGTTTGGCCAAAAACCCATTGACTATTTTGTGGAGATGGTTGAAAGGAATTTGATGAGGCCGGAATGTGTTGGAATCAAGCTATATCCGGGATATTGTCATTATTACGCTTATGACAATATATATGCTCCGTTTTATGAACTGGCTGCTAAATATGGAAAGCCTGTGGCCGTTCACACGGGAGCAGTGGCCAACACAGAAAAAGGAGGGGCGCTTTTGAAATATAGCCACCCTCTGACAATTGACGAGGCCGCTGTGAAACATAAAAATGTCAACTTTGTCATGTGCCACTTTGGAAACCCATGGCTTTGTGACGCGGCAAGCGTTGTTGAAAAAAACAAAAATGTTTTTGCTGACATATCGGGCATACTTGAGGGAGTGTTTGATGTTGACAAATTTTTTATAGAAAATGAAAATTATATTAATATGATTAAAACATGGATTGGATATTTGGGCGACTATAGACGCGTTATGTATGGAACGGACTGGCCAATTGTGAACATTGAAAGCTATTTGAACTTTGCAAAGCGCATTATACCAGAAAAAGAGCATGAAAATGTGTTTTTTGAAAATGCAAAAAATATATATGGAATAAAAAATATATAGAATATTTCTGACGTTAAAGTATTATATTGAAATACGACTGCCTGTTTGGTGTGCGGCCTTAAAAACTGCTTTTATTTTTGTGGAAAAAATAGTATAATAACATTGTTTAATAGAATAAACTGGAGGCTGACATGTTACCTATAGAAGAAATCAAAAAACGGGAGTTTAATATATTTGAGATATTTTCAATTGCGAGAACTCTTTATAGAAGCTGCATAAAACAAATTTTAACAATTTCAATAGTGATTGGACTTCCTGTCAACATACTTTTGGCGAACGTCACAAGCTCAATGGCAAGCTTTCTTGAAAATTACAAAGACTATTTTGACGTTATGAGCGTTAAACAAATTGAGATGATTTTAGAAGAAAGAGTTTTTGAAAGAATGGGACTTTATTATATACTTTTGATTATAATTCAGGCAATGCTTTTTCCTCTCATAACAATGGCGGTTGCGCGCGTGTGTGAAGATTTGCTTTATGGAAAGATAACAAACCCTTTTGACGCCATGAAAGAGAGTTTTGCCTGTGGCGCGGTTTTGATATTGGCCTCGTTCATACATGAGCTTCTTATATGGTCGGGCATGTTGTTTTTCATAATACCGGCTATGATTATATATGTAATTTTATATTTTTATGTTTATGCCATAGTTTTGGACAAAAAGGGCGTCATTTCATCACTGAAATTCAGCATTGACCTTGTCAGCGGCATGTTCATCAAAACCGCTGGAGCTGTCATTATTATATTTGTGCTTGACTATTCATTGGAGTTTACAATAAATTTGCTTTTCGCTCTTATCAACTTTAATTACAATTTGACTATAGAAATTTTGTCTGGAGTTGTGAGAACAATGGCGGGCAGCTTCTTTGTTGTGGCCACAACGATCTATTATATAAACAGAAAAGCCGTTAAATGCGGCACTGCCGTTGAAAACGGCTGAAAAAAGGTTAACTGAAAGTTCAAGGGGGTTTATTATGAATGATTTAGACAGCTTTACAAGAGAAGAATTAAAATATTTGCAGCTCCTTTCGAAGAAGTATCCTGACATAAACAGCGCCAGTGCTGAAATAATCAATCTTCAGGCGATATTGAATCTTCCGAAGGGCACAGAACACTTTGTGAGTGATGTTCATGGTGAATATGAATCTTTCAACCATGTTTTGAAAAACGCCTCAGGGGTTATAAAAAACCATATAAGCGAAATTTTTGGAACAGAAATGCGTGAGAGCGAGAAAAAGGCTCTTGCCACATTGATATATTATCCTGAACAGAAGCTTGAAGAAGTCAAAAAAGAAGAAAAAGACGAAATTTTCGATTGGTATAAAATTACACTCTACAGGCTTGTCACCATCTGCAAAATTTTGGGCTCAAAATATAGCCGTTCAAAAGTTAGAAAGGCATTGCCAAAGGAATTTGCATACATAATTGAAGAACTTCTTCACGAAGATCGAAGCGATGCAAACAAACAAATGTATTTCAATGAAATTATAGAAACAATAATACGTCTTTATCAGGCGGACAGATTTATCATTTCAATTTCAAACCTAATTCAGCGTCTTGCCATAGACCAGCTTCACATAATTGGCGACATATATGACAGAGGCCCAAATGCCGCAAAAATTATGGATTTGATACAAAAATATCACTGTGTTGACATACAATGGGGAAACCATGACATAAGCTGGATGGGAGCGGCGGCCGGTTGTCAGGCGCTTATATGCAATGTTGTCAGAATTCAGGCAAGGTATGCCAACCTTGACACAATTGAGGAGGATTATGGAATCAATCTCATACCATTGGCAACCTTTGCCCTTGAGGTTTATGGCGATGATCCATGCGAAAATTTCATGCCCAAAATTCCTCCCGATGAGATCATGGCCGACAAAGATGCAAGGCTGATTGCGAAAATGCACAAGGCAATTTCAATCATGCAGTTTAAGGAAGAAGCAAAAATAATAATGCGCAATCCTGAATTCAAAATGGAAAATCGCCTTTTCCTTGGAACCATTGACACCGAAAAGGGAACTGTTTTGATTGAGGGGAAGGAATATAAGCTTAATGACAAAAACTTCCCAACAATCGACCCCAAAAATCCTTATGAGCTCACAGAAGAAGAACAAATTGTTATGGACAAAATAAAGTTCTCATTTGTCAACAGTGAAAAGCTTCAGGAGCATGTGAGATTTTTGTATAGCGCAGGCTCGTTATACAAAAAATTCAACTCAAATCTTATGTTCCACGGCTGTGTTCCAATGAACAACGACGGAACACTGAAAGAGATTGTTTTCAGAGGAGAAAGAGTTAAGGGCAAGCAATATTTTGACTATGTTGACAGAGCTGTGAGAGAGGGCTATTTCAACAAACCGCACACCAGTGGAAAGCGCATATGCATGGATTTGATATGGTATTTGTGGTGTGGCGAGAACTCACCTCTTTTTGGCAAGAAAAAGATGACCACATTTGAAAGATATTTCATTGATGACAAGGAATCTCATGAGGAAGTTAAAAATCCTTTTTATACACTAAGAAACAATGAAGACACATGCAGAATGATTTTGAGGGATTTTGGCATGGAGCCGGAAAAGAGCCATATTATAAACGGCCACGTTCCCGTTAAAGTTTCAAAGGGAGAAAGCCCCATAAAGGCCAATGGAAGGCTTTTTGTCATCGACGGCGGTTTTGCAAAGGCATATCAAAAAGTCACAGGAATTGCGGGATATACACTCATATACAACTCACACGGGCTTGTGCTTGTTAGCCATGAGCCATTTGAAAGCACTGAAAAAGCCATTGCGGAAGAAAAGGACATACTTTCATCAACAGTTGCCCTGCAATATTCACAGCAGAGAATAAGAGTTTCAAACACAGACATAGGAGTTGAGCTCAAAAGCAATATATGTGAGCTTGAAAAACTTTTGGATGCATATCATCAGGGCATTATAAAAGAAAATAACTGAATATAAAAACAATATAAAAACTGAATCCCCTTCCAAAAAATGTGAAGGGGATTTTGTTTGGTTTATTCGGTTTCCTCTAATTCTTCACTGTCTTCTTCTTCCCAAAGATCATAAAATGTGTTGCTCACTTTTTCGAAAACAATGTCATCTTCGATTAGCCCAAGTTCGATTTCTTCACCATTTTCGCTATACTCATAAATTAATACTGTTTCATCATCAACAGGCAAAAGTGCTATATATTCTTTGTCTTCAACTTCAAACACGCCTATAATTCCGCATTCAAGCTCGGTGTCGTCATCAAGGGTCAGAGTCATTGTTTCCATTTCATCATGTTCGTGGTCGCAATTGCAATTGAGATTGTCAATGTCCATTGTGAAGTCCTCCTTAAAATTAATTTTTTGAAAATTGCCATTTTGTTTGCCGGAATGAGAAGCTTGAAGCTTCCTTGCGAGTGCAAAGCTTGTTAATGCGGCGGAACAACTGAAAACATTTTTGCCATGTGTGAAAAACAAGAAATGTTTGTCAAAAAAGCTGAATTTTTCGCAAACTTTTGATCCGCCAATCAATTTTATAATTTATTATATCATAGTTTTGCCATGCGACGTTGGATTTTTTACAATTTTCTTAAAAAAATCTTACCCGGCTATTAAAGTTCTTTGAGTACTTGACATTGCATAGTACATAATATAATATTATAGCAAGGCAGGTGATGGATTTGAACGCACAGTTTAAAAAAGGCGTGTTGGAACTGATTGTGCTTATGTCGGTTACAAGCCGTGACATGTATGGCTATGAGCTGGTGAGTGAAGTTTCAAAAGTGATTGACGTGAATGAGGGCACAATTTATCCTCTCTTGAAACGCCTGACCAATGAGCATTATTTTGAAACATATCTAAAAGAATCCTCAGAAGGGCCACCCAGAAAATACTACCATTTGACGGCAGCAGGACTGCTTTATAAAGATAATCTCAAAAACGAATGGCAGGATTTTTCGGACAGAGTGAACAATTTCATTAAGGAGTGTGAAAAAAATGAATAAGGCGGAATTTTTGCATACTTTGGGAAAGCGCCTTCAGGTGTTGAATGAAAAGGAAAGAGCCGACATATTGAATGAATACTCACAGCATATTGACATGAGAGTTGAAAGCGGGATGAGCGAGGAAGAAACAATTAAAGATTTTGGGGATTTTGATGAGCTTGTTTCGGAGATACTTGAGGCTTATAACTTGAACCCAAACTTCAACAGAAGCCACATTGACAGTGAAGAGATCACAAGGAAGGTGTCTGGAATTTTTTCAAATTTGGGCTCCATATTGGGAGACACATTGGAACGGTTGAATCTGCTCATTAAAAGCATACCATATAAAAATCCTTCTTTTCTTATAAAATTTACACTTTTGGTTTTTGGGATTTTTGTTTTGTATGTTTTTTCGACAGCTGTTATATTCCACATGTCAGATTTTATAAGTGAAATTTTTCCTTATTATATGTCAGGAATAGTTTGGTTTGTTGTTTTTATTGTGTTTAACATAATGTTCATAATATTGAGTGTGACCATTTTATATGCATACACTTCGAATGCAAAAGAGAAAAGTGAGGCTTGTGAAAACGGCGAAGGTTCAGTGAACAAAATCAAGCTTCCCAAAATTGATGTCAGCAAAATTAAGCTAAAAAAAGAGGAATGTGCCGAAAAAAGAGAGGGGCGGAAAATGGAACTGCATTTGATAGAAAAAATACTTGGATTTTTAATTTTCATGCTTAAGCTGTTTGTTATATTCTTTTTTCTGCTTCCGATTGCCGGAATGTTGTTTTTTGCTGTGATAGGGCTTGGGCTTTTGGTTGTTATGTGTTTTATGGGTTATCCTGTCATTGGAATTGCCATGATAGATTTGGGAGCCGTTGTGTGCGGTGTAACTTTCATATGGTTTGTTTGGGATTTGATTATGAAAAACAGGGAGGCGTGAAGAATGGCTTTTCAAAAGAAATTGTTTTTTGGATTTTTGATTGGGCTTGTTTTGATTGGAGTTGGCTGTGGAGTTACATTTGCTGAAATTTCGACGTTTGAATATGGAGGAAAGAAAAACATTACTGAAAATGGCACTGAAACAAAAACAATGGCGCTTAAAATTGACGATACAAAAGAAAATTACTATTTTACCATGTCGCGTTATTACACAGGTGAAAATATGAAGGTTGAGGTTGACGACTCATTGAGCGATGAAGAAATTGTTATTGAAGCGGAAGTCAACGGAAGCGGAGTTGTGCCGGAAATTTCAATAGACAACGGATTTTATGAGAACATGGAATATTATGAAAGCTATAATGGATATAATGGCGAAGTGATATATCAGGACAATGGAGGACAATATTATGACATTAGACAAATGACAGAAAAAGATATGATTTGCAATATATATTTCAACTACTACAGATATAATAATGGAGCCTTAAATTTTGTAAAGCATAAAGATGAATTTCTGGCATCGCTTAAAGAAAGGAAGCTTTATGATTATGTGTATAATGACGTTGAAAAAGTGACAATAAAGGTTTCACCAGCAAACAAGAACAGAGTTTTTATAATTTTTGACTGAAATATATTAAAAAAACCGGAGCCGTGGTTTTCAAAGCTGAAGCTTGAAAGCTGCGGTTTGTTTTATAAAAAATATTTTTTATAATTTCATTAAACAAATTTTTATAGAATGCCATATATTATAATTAGGGGTGATGATTATGGCGTTTATATTGATTTTGATTGCTATTCCGGTTATATATTATTTTGCGAACAAAGACAGAGGATGCTGTGGAAACTGCTCAAGGTGCAGAAAGGGAGGGCAGCGGCACATAAAATGAAAACATGAAAAGCTGTCCATTCAAAAAAGTGACAATGTAAATCATGAATTTAATGTTCCAACTCACAAAAAGTTGGTTCTTCTGTTTTCAAAAAAAAATTGTTGTTGCAACACCGCTTTCATTTGAATGCAAATGAGGGGCAAAATGCTGATGCGGACTTTGAGTGTCTTTGATTTTATATATTTTGATTTTGCGGCGCCTTTTTGATGGACGCCGCATAAATTTTTGGTTGAAATTGCTTTATTGCTTGAGAACAAAATGGTTTTTTTTGAAACTCAAAAGACCCTCGTCTCTCAAGCGGCAAAGTTCGTTTGACATGGCGCTTCTGTCAAGTGAGAGATAATCGGCCATTTGCTGGCGGTTGAATGGAATGTCAAATGAGGGAGAACCGTTTTTTTGTGATTGCGAGGAAAGATATGAAAGAAGTTTTTCGCGTGAGGAACGCTTTGTTATGTGTTCCATTTTTTTGGTTAGCAGTATATTTTTTTCGGCAAGTATTTTGAGAAGATTTTGTATAAACCTCATTTGTGTGTCGTGGGGAATGGATTTTGATGACAATATTTTTTTTGGACTGAAAAAAAGAATTTCACTTTTTTCGGCGGCAAGCACACTGACGGCCATGGGTTCGTTGTCAGCGCATGCATATGATTCGGCAAATATGTCGCCTTTGCCAATTTCCGATATAATAGTGCGGTTGCCCCAAAAATCGTCATTGACCAAAAGAACCATTCCAGAAATTATTACACCTATTTGAGATGTTTTGTTTCCGGCAGACAAAACGAATTCGTCTTTGGCGAAAGTTTTGATTTCACTGTTGAAACAATCTGTCAATGCTTTTAGGCCGTTGCTGTCAATTCCACTAAATAGTTTTTGATTGAATATGTTCATAAATGCCCTTTCTGTTGTAATTACAACTGATTTATATAGTGTATTGTAGTATATTATTATCGTTGAATCAACAAAAAACAATATTAAATATTTTTTGGAGGGCATGAATGATAAGAAAAATTATTGAAATAGATGAAGAAAAATGCAATGGCTGTGGAATATGTGCAGAAGCATGTCACGAGGGTGCCATATGTGTGATTGATGGGAAAGCGAAACTCATGAGAGAGGATTATTGTGACGGGCTTGGCGACTGTCTTCCGGCTTGTCCAGAAAGCGCAATATCATTTGTTGAAAGAGAGGCGGCGGCATATGATGAAAAAGCGGCCAATGAAAACAAGGCGAAAAAACAAAAAGGCGGCAGCTTTCAATCAAGCAGGCATGTGTTGGCTGAAAATGAAAAAAATGATTTTGATGAAGCGGGATTTGAGATTAAATCAAGACTTTTGCAATGGCCTGTGCAGATAAAACTTGTTCCTGTGAAAGCTGACTTTTTTGAAGGCGCCAATCTTCTTGTGGCTGCTGACTGCACAGCTTTTGCATATGGCGATTTTCACAGAAAGTTCATTGAAAACAAAACAACTGTTATAGGCTGTCCAAAGCTTGATGCTGTCGATTATTCTCAAAAGCTTGGTGACATATTAAGAGAAAACGATGTTAAAAGTGTCACTGTTTTGCGAATGGAAGTTCCATGTTGCAAAGGGATTGAAAATGCTGTGATGAATGCGGTTGACATGAGCGGCAAAAAAGTTCCTGTGGAAGTTTTCACAATAACAACTGACGGGTGTATAAAATTATAAAATTTTTTAACTGCACAAGCACTGTGATAAGCAGAGGTGAATATATTGTAATAAAAAAATTTGGAGGAAGAAAATGAAAAAAAGAGCTTTATTGTGTGTTTTTTCATCACTTCTGCTTATCATTGGAGTTTTATCAGGCTGCTCAAAGGAAGAAGAACTCACGGAAGTGCGGCTTAACGAGGTTGTTCATTCAATATTTTATGCACCGCAATATGTGGCTATGGCGGAGGGCTTTTTTGAAGAAGAGGGCATAGAAATAGTTTTGGATGTTGGCCAGGGAGCTGACAAATCGATGACAGCATTGCTTTCAGACAGTGCTGACATAGCGCTTTTGGGAACAGAAGCCGGAATATATGTTTATAATGAGGGCAAAGAGGGCTATCCAAAAGCATTTGCCCAGCTCACACAGCGTGCCGGGAATTTTCTTGTTTCAAGAACAGAGGAGCCCGAATTCAAGTGGAGCGATCTTCAGGGAAAATCTGTCATAGGCGGCCGCCTTGGAGGCATGCCAGAACTCATTTTGGAATATATAATCAAAGAAAATGGCATGAAAATTGGTGAAAATGTCGACATTATAAACAACATTTCATTCACTTCAACAAGTGGCGCGTTTGTGGCTGATGTGGGAGACTATACTGTTGAGTTTGAGCCTGTGGCCACAACTTTGGAGGAGCAGGGAAATGGATATATTGTGGCAAGCCTTGGCGAGGCAAGCGGATATGTTCCATACACTGTGTATATGGCATCACAGGAATATATTGAGGAAAATGCTGAAACGGTTCAAAAATTCACAAATGCCATATACAAGGGCCAAAAATGGGTGAATGAACATTCATCAGCAGAAATTGCAGAAGTTTGCCTTCCTTATTTTGAAGACAGCAACATTGAATCGCTGACGAAGATAATAGACAGATATAAATCTCAAGACACATGGAAGGGAGATCCTGTTTTCAGTGAAGAGGGCTTTGAACTCATTCAGGACATAATGGAAGAAGGAGGCGAGCTCAGCGGCAGAGTTGATTTTGACAAATTTGTTGACACAGAATTTGCAAAGAAAGCTGTTGAGACAGTCAAATAAAAAAAGACATGTGTTTGATTTTTTGCCAAACAAAATGAGTGGCGAAAAAGCACTTTGACAAAGGAAGCGGCGGCAATGCTTTTGAAAAGCTTGCCGCTGTTTTGATTTGCGCGTGCATATTTGGTTGGCAATGATGTGCATGGCCTAAAATGCCTGTGTTTGAAGAAGATTTTTTTGGCGGCTAAAGGCTGTTTGATTTGGAAAAACTTTGAGGAACTTAAAATATAAAAAACCGGAAAATTCTCCATTGCTGATTGCGGAATTTTGAAGAATGAGCACTGAAATAAATTAAGTTTGTATAAAAAGAAATTTTATGATATAATATCCGCAAGAAGTGGAGAAAGACAAGCTGAAAAATAAATCTTTCACTTATGGGAAAATTTATTCGCGGATTGTTTTGAGAGGCGGAGCGACTAAGAAAAAAGGAAGTTTTTTCGAGTTTCTCATCTGAGTTGCGGAAAGAAGCAAAAAGTTGAGAAAGACAAGCTTTATATTAAAACTTTGAAGTTTTGGCGCGAAAACCGCCTTAAACCGAGAATTTTTGCGTTTATAAAAATTTATTTGTTTGTAATTATTTGTTTAAATATATGTAACGAAACTGGCAAAATAAATGTAACAATTTTTTAATATACGAAATATATTACAAGTATATTACAAAAAAAATCTCCATTTTTAAGAAAAAAGTAATTGATTTTGTTGGAAATATACAAAAAAATCCAATTTGAAGGTTAATTTTTAATTTGCAGTTGACATTTTCGGCATACAACTCTATAATTAACATGTAACAAATACGTAACAATTTGATTAAAACGATTATAAATGGGGGTATACCATGTTATTGCATAAATTAACTTCTGCTGTGATTTTTAGCTCCATATTTACAATTGGATTTTCATTCAGCGCCATGGCCGCTGTTGAAGGAACTATAAATGGCAGCAATGTTAACGTGAGGGCCGAAAAAAACACATCAGCTGAAAAGGTTGACACGCTCAACGAGGGTGATGTTGTCGAGATCATTGAAAAAGATGGCGATTGGTATAAAATATCTTCTAAAAATGCCGATGAAGCATATATTTCAGCTGAATACATAGATGTTTCTTCTGTTAAAGGAACAATAAATGAAAGCGATGTTAACGTGCGTCAAAGTGCTTCAACTTCATCTGAAGTTGTTGGAAAGGTGAACAGCGGCGACACAGTCACAGTCACTGCACAAAATGGCGATTGGTATCAAATCAGACGTGGAAGTGGAGAAACAGCATACATAAACAAAGACTATGTGACAGGCGACATGCTTGACGGAGTTGGAGAATTTTCAGGCGGTGAAAGCGAAGCCGCAACACAGACATATGCAATTGTGACAGGTTCTTCATTGAGGCTTAGATCATCAGCTTCAACAGAAAGTGAAGTGATAACAACATTGCCGCTTGATGACGTTCTTGACGTTTTGGAAGTTAATGGAGACTGGGTTAAGGTTTCAACCTATGATGGCGAAACAGGATATGTGAGTGGAGAGTTTGTTGCTGTTCGTAATGGCGAAAAACCCTCAAGAAGCATTTCATCAAAGGGCGACTCCATTGTTTCATATGCCAAACAATTTTTGGGAACGCCTTATTCATGGGCCGGAACAAATCTCAATTCTGGAGTTGACTGCTCAGGTTTTGTCTATGCAGTGATGAAAAACTTTGGAATAAGTTTGAACAGAAGTTCAGCTGACATGGCATATAATGGAGTTTATGTTGAAAGGGCAAATCTTCAGGCGGGAGACCTTGTGTTCTTTGACACTACGAATGCCACAAACAAAGGATACATTTCACATGTGGGAATATATATGGGTGATGGAAGGATAATTCACTCATCAAGCGGAAAACAGTGGGGTGTCACAATCAACAGCCTTTCTGAAGACTATTACAACACAAAGTATGTCACGGCAAGAAGGGTTTTGAGATGATTTTAATATGAAGTTATGGCCGGTGTTCCAAAACGATTTTTTGGAATGCCGGCTTTTTGTTTTGTATTTTATCAAAAATCTGCTGATTGCGCATGAAATGAGAAATTTCAAAATTGTTCACATGATGAAATATAATTTATGTTTTGTATATTGACAATCGAAAAATAAAGGATTAGTCTAAGTGCAACCTCTGAATGATATGTATTGATATGTGATGAATGAAGCAAAAATGGTGTTTAAGTTTTTATAGTATTCTGTGGTCAAAAGCAATATTTTTATATATGATATATTAAGACATATATTGTCTTTATATATATAAAAACATGGCTTAACGGTTTTAATTGGGAAAAGAAGGAATATTTATGAGCAACTTTGGGGAAAGTGCATCTGAGAATGAGAAACATCAGTTGCATCCATGCCGTGTGTATAAAGCGGCGGGCCTTGATGACGATGACTTAAGGCGGCCCAGCATTGGAATTGCAAATGCATTCAGTGATGTTGTTCCGAAGCATTTTATCTTAGGCAGGTTGCCGAGTTTGTCAAAAAAGGTGTGCACTTGGCGGGGGAAACGCGGTTGAATTTGGCGTGATAGGCTGCTGTGACAGCGTGGGCAATGGAACAATTGGCGTGCACCATATTCTTCCGTCAAGAGAGGTGATTGCCGACAGCATCACTGTTGATGTTTATAAAAAAGAAGTGACACTGCATGTCAGTGAAGATGAATTGAAAAAACGCAAAGAAAAATGGCGCTTTGAGCCAAAGATATAGGAGGGATATTTGGCACGTTATCAGGCAATGGCGCGTTCGGCTTCAATGGGCGGAATATTGAGCTGGAAAAAGTGATTACATATGCTTGCCGCTGGGTGTGGCAAGGCAATCACAGAAAACAGAATGTTGAAATGGAAAGAGTGGCAACACATAAAACATAGAAGGAACTGTGGTTCACAAAACACACTGTCCGCGTGAAAGCTTTTTGCAAAAGGCGGCAAATATGGAATTTCTGTATATGCCGCCTCATTTTTTATAGGTTAAAAATTTTGGGAGGGTCTTATATGCTTAAACTTCTTTATGTGGGAAAGGACAACACTACAGACGAAAATATGGAAAAAGTTAGAAAGCTTGGATATGATGTTATGCGTCACAGAGATGTGAAAGTTCCATTGACAGAGGAAGAAATGCAATGTGATGTGCTTGTGATGGTTGAAACATTCTTTCAAGAAAATAATATTGAAGACTTCAAAAATCTTAAATTTATACAGGCCCAAATGGTTGGAACGGACACAGTTGATATTGATGGATTCAAAAAAAGAGGAATTATATATTGCAACTCAAGGGGCGTTTTTGACATTCCAATTTCGGAATTTGTCATGATGCGTGTTCTTGATATATACAAACGAATGAGGGTTTATGAAGAACAAACAGCAAACAGAAGCTGGAGAAAACAATATGACATGCCTGAAGTCAATGGGAAAAAGGCCGCTGTTTTGGGAACAGGGGGAATAGGAACCGAAATAGCAAAAAGAATGAAACCGTTTGGCCTTGAGGTTGTTGGGTTTAACAGAAGCGGGAAAATGTCGAACCATTTTGACAGTGTTCAAAACATAAACAGTTTGGGCGAAAGCATAAATGAATTTGACATTGTTGTCATTGCAATTCCGCTTGACAAAAGCACATATCACATTTTTGATGATGAAATGTTCAAAAAAATGAAAGACAAATCAGTTTTAATCAACATAGGAAGGGGCGCCATTGTTGAGGAAAAAGCTTTGGTCAATGCCCTTGAAAGTGAAAAACTTTTGGGAGCGGCCATAGATGTTTTTGAAAACGAGCCTTTGAGCGAAGAAAGCGTTTTGTGGGGATTTAAGAATTTTTATTATTCCCCTCACACAAGCTTTGCTTCTGAAAAAAATGTTCAAAGAATGTTCGACATGATTTATAAAAATCTCGAAAATTATGTGAATGGCAGAGAGCTCAACAACAGAATTGTATAATTGTTTCAGCTGGTTTTGAACAGGAGGAAGCTTTCATTTGCGAACAGTGTTTTATAATCAACAGATGTTCAAAAAATGTTGCGTAAACATATTTCCCTACTTTTTTTGTTCAATAGTTACATAAATTTTGCTTTTCATAAATAATAATTTGTGTTATTATTATAAATGATAGGGGGAATTTGAATGAAAAAAACTATTCTTATTTTGTGTGCGACATTTTCTTTGGCATGTTGTGGAACAATGGCATTTGCTGCCGAAACTGATGTGGCCGAAACTGCCAAAACGGTCTATGATTCAAAAATTGAAAAAGTGGTTTTTGATGGTGAAGTTTTTGTTCCTGTGCGTGCTGTATATGAAGAAATGGGGGCTGAAGTTTTTTGGAACGAATCCGACAGCAGTGTGACAATCAAAAAAGACAAAACAACCATAAAAATGAAACTTGGCAGCAGAATTGTGAATTTGAATGGCAAAAATTCTGTTATTAAAAAGCCACTGCTGATGATTAACGGAAGTGTGTATGTTTTGGCTGAGTCGGTTGAAACTGATTTGGCTCGTGAAAATGAGTTGAATGACGAAGCCTCTGGTGATGCCGACAATTTGGGTGAAGACGAAAATTTTTTGGATTCAAACGATGAAACAGAAGACATGCCCGAAATCATGTATTCTAAGAGGCCTGGAGCCAAATTTGTATCATTTGATGACGGAACACCTAAAGTTTCTTGCAGTTTTGATGTGTTCAATGTCACTGAAATGAAGAAGATTAATGATGACTATATAAGAATAGACATTTTAATGTCTGGAAATGTGAAATATAATATAGACGCACTTGGAAACAACAACGTTGGAACAAAGAGCGTCAGAGTGTACTTAATTTGCTATGATGATGACGGCAAAAAAATAGCTCACAACACTGTCATGGTGAAGGATGAAAGCTTTGAAATCACAAAATCTTTGAACATTCCGGCAAAAACAAGAAGAATTTCTCTTGAACTGGAGCGTTGAACATATATATGCTTGTGACAAATGGCCAATGTGCCATGAAGCACATGTGTTAGAAAATGTTCTGCATGAAGCTCTTGAATGAATTTATAAAACAATAATGCCAGCCTGTTGTGAGTTTGTAAAAAACTTATCAACAGGCAAAAAATTTTTTGCTTAATGGTATACAAAAGCTCATTTTGTTGGTAATATTATATCATGGAGGATAAATATGAGCGACATTATTGATTATATAAAATGGCGGGGAGACATTAGCTTTTTCAACGACAAATTTAATGAAATCGATGCTCTCATATTAAGCCAGTTTTCATATTTGGATTTTAGCGATATTGTCTCTGATGATTTTGATGATGATATAAGTTTGAAAGAAGCATGGAGGCTGTTTTCTAAAATTTCGCGCCATTGTGACAGAAAAGATCCTGGTGTTTTGATCTCAAAAGATGTCACTCTTTTGTTTGAGGAAATGGCAAAAAGTGAAAGATTTTTGTGCATGAGGCTTTGCGGCTATGTGAACACAGTTGATGAAAAAGAGGAGAAGCAATTTTCGGCAATCACAGCCATATTGCCTGACGGAACAAACGTCGTAGTTTTTAGAGGAACTGATGACACTATTGTTGGCTGGAAAGAAGATTTCAACATGAGTTTTCTTGACAACGTTCCATCTCAGCTTTCGGCCATTGATTATCTGACAAAAGCATCGTCAAAGCTTGAGGGCGGAATGATTATAGCGGGCCATTCAAAAGGCGGAAATTTGGCTATATATTCTTCTTTGTTTTGTGACAGTGGTGTGCGAAAAAGAATAATTGGGATTTATAATAATGACGGCCCCGGATTTAAGCCGGAGCTGCTGACCAAAAGAAGTTATAAAGAAATTTATGACAGAATTCACTCATATATTCCACAATCATCTGTTGTTGGCATGCTGTTTGCCTGCCACGATGAATATAAAATTGTCAAAAGCCGGCAGTTTGGGCTGCTTCAGCACAATCCTTTCAATTGGGAAGTTGTTGGAAACAAGTTTGTTTTGTGTGACAAAATTTCAGAGGGGAGCGCGTTTGCCGACAGCACATTTAGAGACTGGGTCATGAAAATGGACAAAAATCAAAAGGAGAAGTTTGTTGACGCGCTTTTTGAAATAATTGAGGCAAGCAATGCCACAACACTCACAGAGCTGAAAGAAGATGGAATGAAAGGCTATGGAGCGATGATTAAAAGCCTGACTTTGGCTGATGATGAAACAAAAAGCGTGTTGATAAAAACGCTTCAGCTTCTCTTTGAAACGGCAAAAGACAACCTGCTCTATGGAAAATCTAAAAAAGAAATGGCAATGGAAAAGGTGGAAGACATTGTTTCCAAGGTTAAGCTTCACAAAAGCAAAAAATATGTTGTTGTTAAAAAGAAAGAAGGAGAACTGTGAGAAGGAAAGAACTTGAGATAACTGATTTGGAAAAGATAGAGGAGCTTTTGAAAAGATATAACGTGATGCGCGTTGGATTTTATGACGGTGAAAAGATTCACATATTTCCAGTGAATTTTGGATATGAAATGAATGGTGATGTTTTGACACTGTTTTTTCATGGAGCAAAAAGCGGAACAAAAGCTGAACTGAGCAAAAACGAACCAGTTGTGTCATTTGAAATGGATGAATGCATTGGCATTGAGGGAAAGGGAACAAAAGCATGCAAATATACATGTCATTACAGCAGTGTTATGGGAAGCGGAAGAATTGGTTTGGTTGAAAACGCTGATGAAAAAAGGCATGCACTTGATGTGTTGATGAAAGGAATTTCTGAAAAAGAAAACTTTGATTATGACGATAAAATTTTGGCACAAACAGCAGTGTATAAAATTGTGGCTGACGAATTTCGGGCAAAGATGAAGTGATTTGACAATGTTTGTGAAAACATCAAATTTATATAACCAATATCTGGGCTGAACGAAATTCACAATCTTGCTGCATGAACTTGAACTTGGCCACAGGCAGTTGTCAACACAGGGCATGTTTTTGATGAAAGGCGGTGTTATGATTATGAAGATAAGGGAAATGATTAGTAATGACTGGCAAATAGTGAGCGAAATTTATAAAGATGCAATCAAAAGCAACATGGCCACGCTTGAATATTCTTGTCCGCCATATGACCAGTGGGACAGCGGATATAAAAAAAATGAAAGAGTTGTTGCCGAAAAAGACGGCACAGTGGCGGGTTGGGCTGCGTTGACTGAACTCTATCGCGGTGAAGCGTTTAGAGGAGTGCGTGGAATAAGCGTTTGTGTTGAGGCAAGCGAAAGAGGCAATGGAGTTGGGAAAGAGCTGATTGATCACATGATTGAGTTTGCCGACAACAACAATATATGGACTTTGCAAACAATGATGTTAGATGAAAATGAAGCTGCAATGAGGCTTTTTGAAAAGTGCGGTTTCAGGCGCGTTGGATATAGAAAAATGATTGGAATTGACAGGTTTGGACATTGGAGAAACATGGTGCTTTTGGAGAGAAGGAGCAGTGTTATTGGGTTCACAGGCTGCAACATGGCTGAATGCAAGCTTAGAGACAATGCTGGCAAATGAGTCATAAAATCCGGGTTTCATGAAAATTTTTGTGAAACCCGGATTTTATAATTTTTGTTTTCTATTTTGTTGAGTTTGCAAAGCTTATGGGGTTTGCCTCAGTTTTTCCAAATGAGTTTTGAGGTGAAGGGCTTGAAAGATTGAAATATAGTTTCGAATCCTCAGTGACTCCAAAATCTTTGTTGCTTCCTGTGTCTTGAATTTTGTTGAACGCCTCGCGGAACAATGCGTTGTGGGCTTCTTCGCGATTGAGAAGAAAGTCTATTGTGTCTCGCACTTTTTTGTCATTGATCTGGCGGTAGAGATATTCATAAACAACTTTGGCACGCTGTTCAGAAGCTATGTTTGACAACAAATCTGCGCACAAATCGCCTGTGACTGTCACATAGTCAGCTGTCCATGGTGAGCCTGAAGTGTTCATGAGCCCCGGATTGAGCCCAAGCAGCACGTGCGTCTGTATTTCTCCAGCGGGCACTGTTCTATAGTCAACGTCATGTCCGTTGAGCAGATTTATTGTGGCACCAACCATTTCCATGTGGCTGAGTTCTTCAGCGGCTATATCCATGAACAAGTCTTTGATCACAGGATCTTTTATTCTGAAGCTTTGGGATATATATTGCATGGCAGACTTTAGCTCGCCATTGCCTCCTCCAAGCTGTTCCTGAAGCAAAACGGCATATTGCGGGTTTGGTTCCTCAATGCCAACAGGATGAAGAAGCTGTTTTTCATGTTTGAACATACTGTCATACCTCCTGAAAAAGTTATTTATAATAATGTATTATCCTCAAATATTGAGAAAGGTATTCGTTTTGAAAATTTGAATTAAATGGAAATATATTTGTGTGTTTTTCAGAATATTTTATTTTGAAAAACGGGATATTAATTTAAACCGGCACACAAATGATTTTGTGAGGGTGAGCAGGCTTTCTAACTGAATTGCCAAAAAAATTTAAGGGAGAATTGACAGTATGGATAAAAAAGAAAACTGTGACATTGAGTTTACAACATATGACAGACTTTTGAAATCATGGGAAAATTCTATGGAAATGACAAGGGAATATAGCATATATTCAAAGGACAAAGAAAATGATCCAAAAGTGAGAGAGGTTTTTGCCGAATTTGCCAAAGATGAGGGAGTTCACGCCTCAAGATTGAGAGATTTGATCATTGAGCACAAAAACAAAAAATGAGTTTTTGAAAATTTATGAATATAATGCCGCCGAAAGTTTGAAAACTTCAAAGGCGGCTTTTTTGTTTGTGACGATATTTGCTATTGACATATTGGGTTGTTTTTGGTAGAATCATATAAAATTAATAAAGAATGCTTATCAAGAGTGGTTGAGGGAATAGGCCCTATGATACCCGGCAACCGGCGTTTTATTACCGCACGGTGCTAATTCCTACGCTGTTATTACAGCGGCAGATGAGTTTGTGTGTTTTGCTCGCATTGCCACTGTGCTTTGCGAGCTTTGTTTTTCTAATTTAAGGAGGAAATTGAAAATGAGCAAAAGATTATTCACTTCGGAATCTGTGACGGAAGGACATCCTGACAAGTTGTGTGATCAAATTTCTGACGCCATACTTGACGCCATATTGGAGAAAGACAAGAACGCAAGAGTGGCTTGCGAAACAACGGCAAACACGGGCATGATATATGTTATGGGCGAAATAACCACAAGTTGCTATGTTGATATTGAAAAAATTGTGAGGGAGACAGTTCGTGAAATTGGATACACAAGAGCTAAATTTGGCTTTGATTCAGAGGTTTGCGCTGTTTTGACATCAATAAAAGGCCAGTCGCCTGACATAGCCATGGGCGTTGACAACAATGGCGCCGGGGATCAAGGCATGATGTTTGGCTTTGCCTGCAATGAGACAGAGGAATATATGCCCATGCCGATTTATCTTGCGCACAAGCTGACAAAAAGACTTGCCGAGGTGCGCAAAAAAGGCATACTTGAATATCTTCGCCCTGATGGAAAAAGTCAGGTTACTGTGGAATATGACAATGGAAAGCCTGTCAGAGTTGACACAGTTGTTATATCAACGCAACATGCGCCTGACGTTGATCAGCAGTCAATCAGAAATAATGTTATAAATGAAGTTATAAAGGCTGTTATTCCTGAAAAACTTCTTGATGACAACACAAAATATTTCATCAACCCAACTGGAAGGTTTGTCATTGGAGGGCCACAGGGCGACAGCGGTTTGACAGGAAGAAAAATCATTGTTGACACATATGGCGGCTATGCCAGCCATGGCGGCGGCGCTTTTTCGGGAAAGGATCCAACAAAGGTGGATCGCTCAGCATGTTATGCAGCACGCCATGTGGCAAAGAACATTGTTGCAAGCAAAATTGCTGACAAATGTGAAATTGAGCTGGCCTATGCAATTGGCGTTGCAGAGCCTGTCAGCATTTTTGTGAACACATTTGGAACGGGGAAAGTTCCTGATGAAAAACTTGAAGCAATTGTGAAAAACAATTTTGATCTCACACCAAACGGGATTATATCAAGGTTTGATCTCAAAAGACCTATATACAAACAAACAGCAGCTTATGGACATTTTGGAAGAAATGATCTCGATCTTCCATGGGAAAAGCTTGACATGGTTGGTGTGTTTGAAGAATACGTGAAATAAAAAAATATATATATATAAAATCTCCGCTTAATAAAAATTTAAGCGGAGATTTTTTGTTGAAAGGACTGCAATTTTTTGATTTTTGCAGTGGCCCCAAAAAGCCTCAACGGCCAAACCGCAGAAACTTCAGCTGACTCACTTTTGTGATGCCTGGTGAGTTTGGCAAGAGAATTGGGAACGCGTTTGTGCAATGTGAGTTTTTGTGTATACAAACTTATATGTCGGCGCTAATCACAGTTCATTTTCCATTTTGTCAAGAAGCTCTTCAAAAACTTTCATTGCATTGTCGAAAGGCGCCGTGGTTGTCATGTCAACACCAGCGTTTTTGAGAAGGTCTATGGAATATTCACTGTTGCCTTTTGACAAAAATTCAATATATTTATCAACAGCGCTGTTTCCCTCGTTGAGTATTTTTCTTGAAAGTGCAATTGCGGCGCTATAGCCTGTTGCATATTGATATACATAAAAAGCGTTATAGAAATGAGGGATCCTTGCCCACTCAATGTCTATTTTTTCATCTATAACAATGTTATTTCCAAAATATTGCTGGTTCAAATTTCTATATATTCCGCATAAAACATCACATGTCAGAGGGGTGCCGTTTTCAACCATGCTGTGAGTCATTTTCTCAAATTCGGCAAACATTGTCTGACGGAAAAATGTGCCTTTGAATTGCTCAAGGAAATAATTGATCAAATAGCGGCGCGCCTGTTTGTTTTCTGTTGTTTTGAGAAGATGCTCCATCAAGAGCGCCTCATTGCACGTTGAAGCGACTTCTGCAACGAATATTTTGTGGCCGGAGTATATATAGGGCTGTTTTTCCCATGTGAAATGGCTGTGAAGAGCATGGCCCATCTCATGTGCCACAGTGAACATGCTGTTTATGTTGCCGGCATAATTTAAGAGAACATATGGATGACCAGAAAATGTGCCCCATGAATAGGCCCCGCCGCGTTTGCCCTCGTTTTCATATATGTCTATCCAACCGCCGTCAAAGCCATTTTTTAAGGCGGAAACATATTTTTCACCCATCACTGACAGAGCTTCAACAATCTTTGCTTTGGCTTCATCATATGAAATGTTTATGTTGGCGTCAGAAACAAGAGGGGCATAGAGATCATACATATGAAGCTCGCTCAAATTGAGGAGTTTTTTTCGAATGTCAACATATCTGTGCATAAGTGGAAGATATTTATGCACGGAATTTATTAAATTTTCGTAAACACTTAGTGGAATTTTGTCGTCATCAAGCGCCATTTCCAAGGCGGAGGGATATTTTCGCGCTTTGGCATAAAAGACATCTTTTTTGACACTTGAATAATAGGTTTGAGACAGTGTGTTTTTTTGTTTCATATATGCATTGTAAAGTGAGTTGAAAGCAGCCTTTCGCACTGAAATGTCACTGCTTTCCAAAAACAGTGTATACCTTCCTTTTGTAAGCGGCGTCTCTTTTCCATCTTCATTTTTTATTGGTTCAAACTTTATGTCGGCATCGTTTATCATGGCAAATATATCTTGAGGAGCGCCAGAAATTTCCTCGGTTTTGGCAAGGAGGGCTTCTTCAGGCGCTGAAAGAACGTGTCTGTTTTTTCGAACAATGTTGTCAAGAAAGTGTTTATATATGTTTAAAGATGAATTTTCTTTCAAAAAACTTTCAAGTGTATCATTGGATATATTTGTTATTTCGGGAATAATAAATGAAGAACAGTCCATATATTTTATCATGAGCATTTCGGCTTTGTTGCTTTGTGACTGATAAAATGAATTTGTGCTGTCCTGATGAAGGCGCATGTTTGAATATACATATATTTTGTCAAGCGCGGAAGAAATTTCATCAGAAAGCCGGAGGCATTTCAAAAGGGATTGAGAGCTTTTGGCAAGAGTGTTCTTGAATGTTTCAATTGAGGGGATTTTTTGTGAGATTTCGTTATATGACTTTTCCCAAATGTCATCGTTTTCAAAGAGATGTTCAAGTTTCCATTTATATTTTTCATTTATTTCTTCGCGTTTTAAGATTTTTTCAGAATTCATAAAAAAGTCTCCTTTTTGATTATAAATTGCCTTTTTGAGCATTAAATATTCACGCTGAAAAAAGTATATCATGTTTTTTCTTGTAAAGCTACCTATTTCATAGTATTATAGAGTTAGCAGGTGTTTAGGTTAGTATGTTTTGGGAGGAGAATACGATGAGTGATAGTCGTTGCCTTAAAGTTCTTGTGGTTTCAAGCGAAGTTGCCCCTTACGCCAAGTCAGGCGGATTAGGCGATGTGGCCGGTTCCCTGCCCAGTGCCCTCAAAAAAGAAGGCGTTGATGTGAGGGTGGTTTTGCCAAAATATAAAGCAATCAGAACGGATCATTTTATTGGGGCAAAATTTTTAGGAGATTATATGGTTTCTCTTTCGTGGAGAAAGCAAAAAGCGGGCATACTGGAAAAATCAGGAGACATTAAAACATATTTCATTGAAAATGATTACTATTTTGGCCGTGACGGGTTTTATGGATATGACGATGACAATGAAAGGTTCGCGTTTTTCTGCAGAGCTGTGTTAGACATGCTGAACTTTATTGATTTTTATCCAGACATAATCCATTGCAATGACTGGCAGACGGGGCCATTGCCAATGTTTTTGAATGAAAACTACAAAAAATTTGTATATTATAAGAACATAAGAACACTTTTCACAGTTCACAACCTTCAATATCAGGGAAGGTTTTCGAGGGAAAGCATGGAAATGCTTGATGTTCCGCCATATTGTTTTGAAAACATGGAATTTTATGGACAAATAAGCTTCATGAAAGCCGGGCTTATGTATGCGGACATGATAAGCACTGTGAGCAAAACATATGCCGAAGAAATTAAAACATTTCAATATGGATATGGAATGGATGGAATTTTGAGACATAGAAGTGGAAGACTTTGCGGCATACTTAATGGAATAGATTTTGAACAGAACAATCCTGAAACTGATGACAGAATTGAAATTAACTATTCAATTGACACATTGGAAAAGAAAAGAGAAAACAAAGCGTTGCTTCAGAAACAACTTTGTTTGGATCAAAGAGATGTTCCAGTCATAAGTGTAATATCACGGCTTGCGGATCAAAAAGGATTTGATCTTTTGGCATGGATCTCGGAGCAGATGCTGAATTATGACATTCAGTTCATTGTTCTTGGAACAGGTGAAAGACGTTTGGAAGACTTTTTCCGCACACTTGAATGGAGATACCCCAAAAGAGTCAGCGCGAATATACTTTTTGACGACACACTGGCTCAAAGAATTTATGCTTCAAGTGACATGTTTGTTATGCCTTCACTTTTTGAGCCATGTGGTTTGGGGCAAATGTTCAGCCTTCGTTATGGAACAGTTCCCATTGTGAGAAAAACGGGCGGCCTTTCAGACACAGTCACACACTATAACTCTGACACAAAAGAAGGAAATGGATTTGTTTTTGAGCATTACACAGCTGACGGACTTATGTGGGCCATAAGAGAGGCTTTGGAGGTTTATAACAAAGGCTGGAATGAATGGAAAAATGTGGTTAGAAATGCCATGATGTCCAACAATTCGTGGTCAAATTCTGCCAAAGAATATGTAGCACTTTATAACAAGATTAAAAAACAGTGAATGCTCGATGTTGAAAAGTTTTTGAAAAACCTGAGCCCAAAAGACAGCCAAAACAGCAGTGCCAGCTCATTTTGTGGTGCATGTTGAAGCTTTTATTATGTTTGCTGTCGGGCGAAACAGCAGTGGATATGCAGCAATGGAGGAGCGTGTTATCAAACGCTCCTTTTTTGTTTTGGGGCGTTTGAGCAAAGGCCTATGTGAAAACTGGTGTGTCAAAATCTGCCCGCGTTTTTGTCAGAGGTTTTGTGCATATGACGAAACTGTGTTTCTGAATTTATGTGAGAAAGGAATATTGTTATGCCAAAAGAAAAATTTTCAATTTTTGGAATGATTGCAGGAGATGAGCCAGGGCCAATAGCACGTTTTATGCACAACTTGTTTGATGGCGGGGAAGGTGATTGGGGCGAGATGTGCATTGAAAAATTGTTGAAAAACAGAATGGCAGATGCTTCATTTTTCCGGAATGTATATGTTCCGTTTTATGACAAAACGGCGGAGCTTGATGTTGTCATGGTGAGCAAAAAAGGCATTTTTGTTTTTGAAAGCAAGGCATATGGCGGCAATATATATGGAGACACAGCTCAAATGGAATGGCTGCAGTGCATTGGAAGAACAGAAAGCTTGTTTTATAACCCTGTGAAACAGAACGAAAATCATTGTCGTCATATTTCAAATGCGCTTAAAATATCCAAAAACAGCGTTTTCTCATTTGTCGTTTTTGAAAACAGAGCCGATTTGTCTGAAGTTTTGAACCCTGTGGGCAAAAATTTTGTTGTTTGCAACCGAAAAAATTTGGTTCACATGTTGAATGGCGTTTTATATAAGCGCACTTCTGTTTTTTCAAAAGAAGAAATTGTGTCAATTTGCAGAAAGCTTGAAGAATGGAGCAATGCTGACGCAAGCATAAAAGAAAAGCACATTCAGAACGTGCAAAATCGTGTTTTGAACGACAAATGCCCTGTGTGCGGAAGAGAATTGATTGAAAGGAATGGAAAATATGGAGTGTTTGTTGGGTGCAGTGGATTTCCAAATTGCAGATATACAAGAGATGTAATAAAAAATTGATATTTGAAGAAATGTGTGTTTGAAGTGACGGCAAAAGAAATATTAAGAATTTTGCTGGAAATAATTATTAGACTTTTGGCGGCATGTATAATATAATTATGTGGCTGGACAAATATTTTGGGAGGCGGTATTTTGGGATTCCAAAATGGAAGGCACAACGACCCAAGAGAGCAACGAAAGAACTTTAAGGTTATTGAGACTGACAAAAAAGCGTTGAAACGAAAAAAAAGGAAAAAAAATTTGATTTTTACAGCAGTTGTTTTTTTGCTGTTATGTGGCGTTTTATATTTCTTTTATGGTGAACATGTGAAGAAGTTTGTGAGTGAAATTTCTTTTTTTTCAGATGCGGCAAGTGACGAAACAAGTGAAAAAGTGACAGAAATAAGCATTGAGGGCGGAGGAAAAGCCACATTCATTGGATATGGCAAAGAATATCTTTATGTGACAAAAGACGGCGTCAAATATTTTGATTCGTCAAAAAATCAAAAATGGAACTATACATACACAATGATTTCTCCTGTGACAGTTAACAACGGAAACTACACAGCTGTGGCTGAGGCTCAAGGACGAACTATAAAAATGTATAATCAAACGGGCGAGGTTTATAGCGTTGAAACAGACGGCGACATTTTCAGGCTGTCAGTGAGCCAAACTGGAGGAGCGGCAGCTATAGTGAAAGACAGTTCTGGATATAGAATACTTGTTTATAATGAGCTGGGGCGGCTCGTTATGGAAAGATTTGAACAGGATGAGGGGCTTTATCCTATAGCGGCAGGGCTTTCGAGTGACAACAGAATTTTGGCCGTGAGCTATCTTGACACAACAGGGATTGAAATGGTTTCAAAATTTCTGCTTTTTTACACAAGCAGGGAAGACAGCATCAACACAGAATCGGGTGAATTTTTTGCATCGTTTGAAAAGGAAGATTGTGTTTTGCCAACAATCAGCTATATGAGTGGCGGTTCATTCACAGTGATTGGTGACAACATAGTTTTTTCTGTGAGTGATTCTGGAAAAGAGATGTGGAGCAAACAAATTTTGAATGAAATTGATGAAACATCATTTGGCGGTGGGAAATATACAGTTTTGGCTTTGGGAAAAGAATTTGCTGGAGAAAGCAGTGAAAATTCCAATGTTGTGGAAATTATAAACAGTTCAGGAAGGATTGTTGGAAAATATGAAATGGAAGTTCCAATTACATATCTAAAAGCGTATACAAGCGGCATTGTAGCTGGTGGAAACAGAAAGTTTGTGTGTCTTGACTATTATGGAAGAAAAAAGTGGGAATATACAGCCACATTTGATGTGAAAGACGTGATACTTATGGAAAATGCGAACAATATTATTTTGGTTGGATATAATATGGCAGAGTTTATAAAAATGAACTGACTTAAAAAGGGTGACATAAATTGGAACTGATTAATGGAATTGATATTGCGGTGATTTTGTTGATTGGTCTGTTTGCTGTGGCTGGGATATACAAAGGCTTTATAAACACATGTTTTGGCTTTTTGCCAATGGCGGCAAGCCTTTTTGCGGCAAACAAGCTATATCCGGCTGTGAGCAAATTTTTGAGAGGGACATCGTTTTATATGAAACTTGCTGAAAAAGTTTCTGAAAGCCTCGACATCAGCGGCGCCGTTGAAAACATTGCGCGTCAGGGAGAAACAAATATAATTGAAAGTTTGAATTTGCCAGAATTTTTCAAAAATTCAATCATAGAAAACAACAATCCGGTTGTGTATGACATACTCGGGGCAGGAAATTTGCAGGAATATATAGCTAAATTTGTGGCGAATATATGTATAAATGTAATATCAATAATAGCTGTCTATTTGGCGGTGTATTTTGCTGTGAAAGTTTTGCTTTCAGCATTGAATCTTGTTGCAAGCCTTCCGGGAATCAGTTTTCTGAACAAATCGGGAGGGGCGGCCGTTGGAATGATTGAAGGAATCATAGTGACATGGATTATGGGCATTGTTGTTGTATTTTTCTATTCAAATGCAAATTTCCATGGATTTTTTGAGAGCTTGGAAAAAAGCACAGTTGCTAAATTCCTTTATGAAAACAATCTTCTGCTTTTTATGATATTAAAAATATTTTCTTGATCAAAATTGCAAAAATTGAAGCGGTTTTATTTGTGCCCGTTGCAGACCATGAATTTAAGGTTTGCAACGGGAATTTTTATGCTGTTTTACAGCAATATATTAAATTTTGATTGTAGTCAGTTAAAAAAATAAATATTTTATATTGCTTTTAGTCAAATATAATTGACATTTAGAAATGTATATGTTACTATAACACCATAAAGAACATGTTATGTGTTTTCAGCTGAAACATAAAAATTTGTATAATTAATTTAGTAATCATGTTCCAAAATGGGTCTATGAAATGAAAAATTTTGTGCTTTGCTTTATTATGGCATGACTGCAATGAAATTCCAAAAAGGAGGTGACAGTTTGAAAAACCTTAAAATAAAAGCCGCAAGAGCGGCGCTTGATTTGTCACAGGAACAGCTTGCTGATGCCGTTGGCGTCACAAGACAGACAATTGGCATGATTGAAGCTGGAAAATATAACCCAACATTGAATCTTTGCATTGCTGTTTGCAAAGTGCTTAACAAAACTTTAGACGAATTGTTTTGGAAGGAAGATGCAAAATGAAAAATGGAGCCTTGCGTGAATTGAAAATTATGGGAGTTATGCTTGGAATAACCGCTGCACTTGAAATGCTCACACATTTTGGAATTTTGGAGTTTTTGATTAGAATTTAATCAGGTTTTCGAAAAGGAGGATTGAAAATGAAAAAATTTGTTGACGAAAGGGAAGAACTTTTGAAACTTAAAATTGGGGCAAGAGGTTTTGTGATTGTTGCACTTGCACTTGCCATATCAGTTATCACAAAAAGCTTTGTGCTGAATTTGGATAAGAGCTATTATCTGACCGAACAGATGATTCTTTTGGCGGGGTGTTTATATTATGGAATAAGCAGTGTTTATATGGGGCTTGATGCCAAAAGGTTTGAAGGCCACAAATGGATAAAAAATATACTGATAAGCATGGTCATAATTTTGGCGATACCTATGATTTTTTTAATAAAAAATGTTGTTCAAGGGAATTCAGTTGACGCAATGGAGAGCTTGGCATTTTTGGGCTCGTTTGTTGCTTCATATTCAATTGCTGTGGCGATTGCTGTTTATGCAAGAAAAAAACGTGCCGAGAGCATAAGCAAAAAATATGAAGAATGAAAATTTTTGACATAATATCGCAAATGAGTGCATTTTTTGTAGAATTAAAGCTAAATTTTGGTTTGATAATTCAATATTTATATTGTTAAATGTTATTGAATGTATCGCTTTACAGTGGTATAATGCGAAAAGAGGTTTTCTATGTTTGAGTTAGATAAGATTTTATGCTCACAACTATAAACGTCAATTTTTGGCCGTTGTGGAAACTGAGCATATATATTGTTTCAAGCTGCATTTTTTCAAAAAGAGGTATACACAGTGGAAAATTCTGAAAAGAATGAAATAAAGCTTGCTTTTAAAACGGCATTCCCTAACACAGTTCCCATATTAGCGGGGTTTGTTTTTCTTGGAACGGCATATGGAATTTATATGAATTCTTTAGGTTTTCCGGCGGCATATCCAATATTTATGAGCATCATGATATTTGCTGGTTCAATGGAATTTGTTGCAGCAAGCCTTTTGCTTTCGGCTTTCAACCCAATTGCCGCTTTAATGATGACTTTGATTGTTAACGCAAGGCATTTGTTCTATGGAATATCAATGCTTGAAAAATATAAAAATTTGAGGATTAAAAAATTTTATGTTATATTTGGCATGTGTGATGAATCATTTTCGATAAATTGCACTGCCAAAATTCCAGAAAACGTTGACAAAGGGTGGTTTTACTTTTTTGTCACTTTGCTTAACCATATATACTGGGTGTTGGGAGCAACCATTGGCGGCATATGCGGAACATTCATAAATTTTGATGCCAAGGGGCTCGACTTTGTTATGACAGCGCTTTTAACAGTTATATTCATTGAGCAATGGCTGAAGAAAAAAACTCACAAAAGCTCGATGTTGGGCGTGGGTTTGTCGTTTGTGTGTCTTTTGCTGTTTGGGAAAAACAACTTTGTGATACCCTCCATGATGTGTATAATTGCAGCACTGACGTTTATGAAGAAAGCTGAAAGAGATGAGGAAACATGTCGCTGACAGAGCGTATTATTACAATAGGCATGGTCGTTTTGGGAACTATGGCAACGAGATTTTTGCCGTTTGCATTGTTTCCGGTCGAAAAGCCAACGCCTGAATATATAAAATATTTGGGGAATGTGCTTCCGGCTGCAGCACTGGGGATGCTTGTTGTTTATTGCTTGAAAGATGTGAGCATATTCTCTGCAACACATGCTCTGCCCGAGGCCATATCACTTTTGGCCATTGCAGCGCTTCATTTTTGGAAACGACAAATGCTTTTGTCAATTGCTGGCGGAACAGCTTTGTATATGCTGATTGTTAATTTTGTTTTGTGATTTTTTGTTTTGTCACACGGAAATGAGGGTGATTTGAGTGAAAAGGGTTTTTGTGTCAATTTTGGTGCTTTGTTTTGTCATGACAATTATGTCTGGCTGCGAAAGAGATATGTTTAATAATTATGAAAATATTAAAAGCGTTGAAATATATGCTGACAGTTCTCCTTATTTCATGAAAAAGAAAATTGTGACAGACAGAACAGAAATTGTTTGCCTATTAAAATCGCTCAAAAATATAAAAATAGAAAGAAATGCAAGAAGCGATGATATTCTAAAAGGCGGAGTTGGGCTGTTGTTTAAGATAAAATCGTTTGATGATGACGAATATTCTTTTGTCATAAATGAAAGTCTTTTGATGTATGAAAATAAAGTTTATGTTATCAGCGGAAGCATATTTGACCATGAATTTTATGGAACTGTTGGAGGAAGCAGTGAAGAAACTGATGACGGCAACGATGAAGTGAAAATTGATTTTTATACGAAAAACTTTGTGCCAAGCAAAAAAGAAAACAATTATGAAAATAGATTTTTTGACATATTTGAAAAGAAAATTAGAAACATATTTTCAGCTGTGTAAGTGCATTATCAATTATGTGAAAAAATAATGTATCATATCATAGCTAAACGGCTTTTGTCTGTCTCAAAACGTTTATAGTTCTCGTTTTGTCACAAAGGTTATCTGTTTTCATCCGGCAGCAATTTTCTTAAATGTGTAAAGAATAATACTTTAATTGACAAAAGTGACTGTTTTTAATATAATATAATTCATATAATTTGCTACAACTAATGTGAATGGATGTGGTGTTTTGAAGCAGTGTATGGATTTTGACAATTTGCATTTGAGATTGAAAAAAATTGCCGGACAGGTTAAAGCCATTGACAGAATGATTGATGAAGATGTGCCGTGTGAGGATGTTTTGTCACAAATTAATGCGGCAAAGTCGGCATTGCATAGATGCGGTAAAATTGTTTTGGAAGGACACATAGAGCACTGTGTGAAAGATGGGCTTGAGCATGGGGATGCTGAAGCCACTATTAAAAACTTTACAAAAGCCGTTGAACGTTTTGCCAATATGTCTTAATGATGAATCGTGTGAAATTGAAGCTGAATATATAAACATAAAAAGCATGCTGAAGGCATGCTTTTTATGTTTGGCGGAAATTGATTGATTTGTTTGATTTTATCATAATATGTATTGACTTAATAAGCGATGAGTGATAATTTATTGTCTATAACAATGTTTTAGTTTTGTTATATTTGTTGTATAAAAAAATTTGGCCTAACTTTTT
Source organism: Bacillota bacterium (assembly GCA_022791155.1). Taxonomy (GTDB): domain Bacteria; phylum Bacillota; class Clostridia; order Lachnospirales; family Anaerotignaceae; genus JANFXS01. Next base: position 46,225 of record JAAVYN010000010.1, read on the forward strand.
TATGATCATTATTAATAAGAATGATCAATATAAAAACTAAAAATTGTGCACAAACCATAAAAGTTTTGTCAAGACATTATAATAGTATACTATATTTTATATTTATAGCCAAATACGAAAAATTTTTTAATTAGGCATTTAGAAGTATATATTGATGTAAAAATAGGGGGATTATAAATTGGAATATAAAACGAAAAAGATATTTCATATTTTGGGTTTTTGCGTTGTGTTTGTGTTGAGCTTTTTTATTATGGAAAATTTATTCTTTAATAAATATGATGTTCCATATTATTGGCAGCGCGTGCAGGAAAATGATAGAGAAATAGATGTTTTAGTTTTGGGGAATTCAAATGCATACACTTCAATAAATGCGGCCGTTTTGGAAAAGACCATGGAAAACGATTCCAACTTAAAATGGGAAGTGTTTGCTTCGCCAAGTCAAAACATGGTGGTGACTTTGGAATATCTAAAGATGGCGTTGAAACACAAAAAGCCGAAATATGTGATACTTGAAGTTTGGAGCCCGGCCACAAACAACAGGGAAGCTTTAATGAACGAACAGCGCGGCGGCCTCATACAAGCTTTGGATGGTGTGGATAGTTATTTTGATAAGTTTTGTATATTAACAAAAACGGTTAAATGGCAAAATATTTTGGAGGGCATGTTTCAGCTGTGCCGCCCAACCAACATGTGGAGCAGATGGAATTTTAAAAGAAACAAAACATATAGAGTAAGTGCAGACCATGGATATACAGGCGGAACATTGGTTACATATGCAAGTGGAACTAAAACGGTGAAGGAAATTGAGGAAGAAAGAAAAGAAGCTTATTTGAATAATAAGTATAAGTGGATAGCAGATTATAACCAGGAAGCGCTGGTAGAATTTTTTAGAATAACCCAAAAAAATGATATTGATGTTATATTGTATAAATCTCCCATAATGCAGGCAGAAGACGCTGCTGTGATAAATAATATATTCTCCATTGGAAAATCTTATAACAATGTGAAAATGTGTTGGGATGCTTGCTGCAGCATGGAAAAAATTGGCTTGTCTATTGATGATTTTTATGACAGCTTGCATTTGAACAAAAGGGGAGGGGAGAAGTTTACATATTATTTTGGAAATTTGTTTTCTGAAAGTTTTGATGAGGATGTTGACTGGAACAATGTTTTTGCTTATAGAGGAGAAAGTGTCAGACAGCTGCCAGACAAAAGCTTTGAATACAGCATGGACAACTACTCTAAAGATACGCTTTATAAATTTGAACTATATAATAAAAATGATGTGATTGACAGCACCGATTATTCAGAGAAAAACTCTTATATATGTGACATAGATGTAAGAGAGTCTGAAGAATATAGTTTATATTGCTATATGATTTCAAAAAAATCTTTCAATGAGGAAAGATATGCTGAAAATATTAAAAATAAATTTATGAAGCAAAATAAATGTGTAATTAAGTAAAGGAGCACATACATATGTTGTTTAACTCGATAGAATATTTAGTTTATTTGCCTATTGTTGTAATTCTTTATTTTATAATTCCGCATAGGCATAGGTGGTTGCTGTTGTTGGCCGCAAGCTACTTCTTTTATATGTGCTGGAATATAAAATATTCAATGCTTATATTTTTGTCAACAACTATAACGTTTTTTTCAAGTATTTTAATTTATAAATCCAATTCAAAGAGAAAGAAGAAGCTTTGGATGATTTTAAGCCTTGTATCAAACTTGGGAATTTTGTTCTTTTTTAAGTATTTTAACTTCACGGTGAACACTCTGACAGGTGTGGCATTGATGTTTGGCATAAACATTCAAGTGCCTAATTTTGAGCTTCTGCTGCCAGTTGGCATTTCATTTTACACTTTTCAGGCGTTAAGCTACACACTGGATGTATATCAAGGAAAGCTTGAGCCGACAAGCCACTTTGGGAAATATGCCCTTTTTGTTTCATTTTTCCCACAGTTGGTTGCCGGCCCAATTGAAAGATCAAAAAATTTGCTTCATCAATTTGATGAGGAACATAATTTTGATTATGACATGGCCAAAAGAGGGTTTTTGCTCATAATTTGGGGTGTTTTCAAAAAAGTGGTTATTGCTGACAGACTGGCAATTTTGGTTGACACAGTGTTTAATAATGTTGGAGGATATAGCGGACAAGCATATTGGATTGCATCTTTGTTTTTTACTTTTCAAATATATTGTGATTTCTCAGGTTATTCCGACATAGCCATTGGAAGCGCAAATTTGATGGGCTATCGTTTGATGACAAATTTCAAAAGGCCATATCTTTCAAAATCTATAGCCGAATTTTGGAGAAGGTGGCACATATCACTTTCAACATGGTTCAAGGATTATTTATATATTCCCTTGGGAGGAAACAAAGTTTCTGTTTCAAAATGGCGAATTAATATTATGGTAGTGTTTCTTGTGAGTGGATTGTGGCATGGAGCCAACTGGACATTTGTCATTTGGGGCGGCCTTCATGGCGCGTTTCAGATTGTTGGAAGGCTCAAAAATCAGTTTAGACCTAAAAAATATAATGGAAATTGCAAATTAAATGGGTTGATTTCAATTTTGATAACGTTTGCGCTTGTCAATTTTGCATGGATTATTTTTAGAGCCAATTCTTTGGAAGATTTTGGAACAATTTGCAAAGGCTTGTTTGTGAGCATGAATGATTTTGATGTGTTTTCTCTTGGGCTTGTGAAACAGGATTTTTATTTGAGCATTATTTTGATAGCTTTTTTATTCATATCGGATATTGTATCAGAAAAAATAGATGTGTATGGATTGCTTCAAAAGCAAATTTTGCCATTGCGCTGGATTGTATATTTAATTAGTATATTTTCGATCATTCTTTTTGGATTCTATGGAAGTCTTTCTGAAGCATCGTTTATATACTTCCAGTTTTGATTTTATCAAAATTTTATAGCAAATTAGTAAACCATTATGGGATTTAACCAAAATGTTTTTTAAGAGAACACAAATTTTGTTTTAGCAGAAGAAGAAATACGCACTGTCTTAGTTTCTGAACGGGGAAAAAGCGCTTTTACATGTGTTCGCTTAGGAAGAAATGAGTATAGCATGTTAAATAAGCTCTTCCGAAGTCTGGCGGGCACATTGTTGTTGCAGTTAAAAAACGAAACAAATTTAATATCGATATATAAAGAATAAGGGCATATGCACCCTTATTTTTTATTATTATATATTGACAACATATACCCCTATTGGTATAATTTGAGTTGCACAAATGTATACATATATACATACATGTATAGGAAAGAGGGGTTAATATGAAGGGAATTATATCAAAAATGGAGGACTTCCTTGAATGGGGAGGCACAAAAAGATCGATTGCAGTGCTTGCAATATCTGGAGTAGCATTGTTGTTCAGCATATTCCACATACTTCCGCTTCCGTTTGACGCAGCGTGGGTGGCGATTATATTATGCGGAATACCAATTGTTATGGAAGCTGTCATTGGGCTTGTTACAGAATTCGATGTCACAGCTGATGTTCTTGTTGCGTGTGCTTTGATTGCGGCGGTGTTCATTGGCGAGGATTTTGCGGCCGGCGAAGTGGCATTTATAATGCAGCTTGGCGCGTTGCTTGAAGATCTCACAGTTGCAAGAGCAAGGGCAGGCATTGAGAAACTTGTTCATTTGACACCACACACAGCAAGAGTGATCCGTGACGGAAAAGAAGAAGTTATACCCGCTGAAGAAGTTAAAGTTGGAGATGTTCTTTCAGTGAAACCGGGAGAAACTGTGGCTGTTGACGGAGTTATAACATATGGCCAAACGTCAATAAATCAGGCTGTTATGACTGGAGAATCACTTCCTGTTGACAAAAAAGCCGGTGATGAAGTTTTCAGCGGAACTGTCAACCAGTTTGGCGCGTTCGAAATGAAAGCCACAAAAGTTGGTGAAGACAGTTCAATTCAAAGGATGATTCAACTTGTTCAGTCGGCTGACGCGGGCAAAGCAAAAATTGTCAACCTTGCTGACAAATGGGCGGTTTGGGTTGTTGTGATCGCTCTTTCAACAGCAATTATAACGTGGCTTGTGACAAAGGATATAATTAGAGCTGTTACAGTTCTTGTTGTGTTTTGTCCATGTGCGCTTGTTTTGGCAACGCCAACAGCCATTATGGCTGGAATTGGCAACGCCACCAAACACGGTTTTCTTGTGCGCGAAGGTGACGCGCTTGAGAAGCTTTCGAAAGTTTCGAGGATCACATTTGACAAAACAGGAACGCTTACATATGGAACACCTGAAGTTGTTGACATTGTGACTGAAAATTTTGACAAAGACAAATTATATCAATATACAGCTTCTGCTGAACAGTCGTCAGAACATCCGCTTGGAGGAGCTGTTGTGAGATGCTATAAAAAAGAAGACAAAGAACCACTTTTGCCTGTAAAGCAATTTCATATGACACCAGGAAGAGGAGTTTTTGCAATTGTTGACGGAAAAGAGATTTTGGCTGGAAACATCAAAATGATGGAAGAAAATGAAGTTGCCATTTCTGAAAGCGTTTTAAGCAAAACTTCTGAACATTTGAAAAAAGGTTCAACACTTATACATGTTTCAATAGATAATAAATATTCCGGCTTTATTGTTTTGGCCGATACAATCAGAAAAGAAAGCAAAGGCATGATTTCTGAATTGCAGTCTATAGGCATTAAGCCAACACTCCTCACAGGAGACAATGAAAAGGCAGCGTCAGCCATATCAGGACAACTTGGAATAGAAGATTTTCATGCAAATTGTTTGCCTGATGACAAACTTAAATATATAAATGACTATCAAAATGAAAAAGAATATGTTTGCATGATTGGAGACGGAATTAATGACGCGCCCTCGCTCAAAACAGCAAATGTTGGAATTGCCATGGGCGGCATAGGAAGTGACATTGCCGTTGATGCGGCCGACATTGTTCTTGTTGATGATGAAATAAAAGAGCTTCCTCATCTTGTGTCATTGGCAAAACATATGATGAATGTTATAAAAGCAAATTTAGCATTTTCTATGATTCTCAACTTCACAGCTTTGGCGCTTGCCGTGCTTGGGATATTGAACCCAATTTTGGGGGCGCTTGTTCACAATGCAGGTTCGTTTTTTGTGATTGTGAATTCAGCGTTTTTGCTCAAATGGAGAAAAAAGGCATGAAAATGGTGAAGTGATTTGAATGTCAAAAAGCCGGAAACATAATGTTTTATGTCCGGCTTTTTAATATTTTCTTCATGAAAGAGTGCAGAAATGGCGAAATTGAGTTTTTTCAAATGGAAGTTACATGTTTTTTGAGAACCATTTCCAAGATTAAAAATCAAAAATTTTGAAAGAAATATATGGAAACTTCATAAATCATTTGTTTGGGATTGATGAATTTTGTTTGAAAGATATGACTCCATGAATTTGCAGAATTTGTGCAGCAAAATTTGAAAATATGCATTTTTGTCATTCAAAAATTTTCAGCCCGGAAAAACAATTGTTTGACATTAAAAACCTTTTGCGCCGAAAAAGTGCTGTGCAGATGTCAACAGAGCTTGTCACTATACAAAAATAAAACAGCCCGCATATTGAATATACGGGTTGTTTTGGGGGGATATATATTAAATTTTGATGTGCTGCCATTTCCCTTTTTGGAACCTTATCAACAGCAATATTCCTCTGAAAACTATGTCAAGAGCAAGTGCATACCAACAGCCCATAAGCCCAAGGCCCAAATGCATGGCAAGGAAAAATCCAATTGCATCACGTATGACCCAAATGCCAATAAGCGTTGAAAACATGGGATATTTTGTGTCTCCAGCTCCTTGAAGCGCGCTTGTCATCACTTGCTGAAGCGCTGAAAATGGCTGGACAAATGCCAAAAGCCTTAATATGGAAACCACAGAATCCTGTATTTCTTTGGTGTCGGTGAATATGGCAGCAAGCTGAGGAGCAAATATAAAAAGTATGACGCCTATGACAGAAAGAACTGCCATTGAGATGTATGTTGTCAGCTCAGTTTGTTTTTTGGCTTTTTTGACATCATCTTCTCCAAGAGAAACTCCAATTGTGGCACATGCGGCAAGCCCGAATCCCATGGCACATGACCATGTCAAATTGTCTATGCCTGAAGCCACATTGTGCGACACATAAGCCGATGTTCCAAGGTTCACAACCATTGAGAAGAATATGACCTGTCCCAATTTCATTATAAGTTTTTCGGCGCTTGCCGGAATGCCTATTTTAAGTATGGGTGAAAATGTGTCTTTGCTCAGCTTGCAGAAAGACAGCTTTATCTCCTTGTGATGAAATTTTAGGAAAGAGAATAAAATTATCATGCCTATAGCCCTTGAAAGCGTTGTGGCAATGCCAAGGCCCAATATGCCAAGCCCAATTTTCATGAAAACAATTGTGATTAAAATTTTGATCAAACTTGTTGCTCCTGTTATATACATTGGTGTTTTTGTGTCTTTAACAGCGCGAAGACAGCTTGACAATATGAAGTTGAGACACAGAAACACACTTGCAGAAGTCACAGAGACGTAATATGGCATGGCATATGGAAGGGTTTCGGCGTTGGCTCCAGAAGCAAGCAATATAGGAGAACGCAGCACAAAGCATATTATGCCTGAAGCAAGCCCCAAAATTGTGCCCAAAACAATTGAGTGAACAATGGCTTTGTTTACATTTTTGAAATCTTTTCTTCCATAGTTTCTTGATATAATGGCTATGCTTCCAACTGATATGGCAGTGAAAACAGCGATTAATACATTCATGACTTGATTTGTGAGACCTATTCCAGCAATGGCTGTGTCAGAAATTTTTCCGGCAAAGAAAGTGTCGCTCACACCAAGCAATGTTTGAAGGACATTTTCAATGATGACAGGGATTGACAATTCGAAGATATGCTTTATATCATTTTTTGTTTCACTTGTTATGGCAAAAGAGGGCTGATTGTATGACCATGCATTTTTTGGGAAAAATTTTTTGGTTCTAACTTCCATAATATAATGTCACTCCTATTGAATGATATTGAATTTTTTGGTATTATTGTAATGTTTGTAAATACCAAACAATATATTTTACAAATCATTATAAAAACACCAGATTACAATGACAATAGTCAGAAGTTTTTATTTATACAATACTGGACATATCGAGAAAAGTGTCCAGAAAGAAGGAGATTTTGTGGACAGAAGGCAAAGACGAACAAGATATGCCATTTTTGAAGCTCTGAGCGGTTTGCTGGAAGAAAAGAGTTACAGCCATATAAGTGTTCAGGACATTGCCAACAGAGCCAATATAGGGCGAAGCACTTTCTATGAACACTTTGAAACAAAAGACGATTTGTTGCGTGAAATAAGCACTGAACTGTTCAACCATGTTTTTTCGGTTAACACGATCATGGAGAAAACTCACGATCTTTCAAATGAGACAGACAATCCATATGCTGTGATCACTCATATCCTTTATCATTTGCGTGAAAACCAAAAAAATCTTTTCAACATATTGACATATGAAAGCAGAAGCCTGTTTCTTAAATTTTTTAAGCAGTATGTGGATGAATTATATACAGTTCAGGCTCTCAGTGGAATTGGCGACAAAAACATGACAGTTCCATACAAATTTTTGATCTATCACATCTATGGAAGTTTTATAAATATGATACAGTGGTGGATTAAAGGAGGCATGAAACAGTCTCCAGAAGAAATGACAGTTTATTTCAAAGCTGTGATAGATCCTATAATAAGAAAAGAAGAAGACAGCGGCGGCAAATGAAACAGGCTTCCAAAACAGAAATGGTTTTAGAAGCCTGTTTAAGTTTATATGTTGTTACGATGGACATGAAATGTTGACAATATTTTCCACAGTGAGATGAAGATGTTCAACCATTGCTGTTTCTGCCGCCTTATAATACATTTCTTTGCCATCGCGGCGGGAAACAATTAAGCCGCTTGACTTAAGAAGTCTTAAGTGATGAGAAACGGCGGGGCTGCTCATGCCTGTTATGGCAGCAATGTTTATAACACATTCCTCACAGTGGCACAGAAGCCAAAATATCCTCAGCCGGCTGGGGTCACACAACTGCTTCAATATGCCTGAAACTTTTTTTAGTGTGTCTTCTGACGGTATGTTTTTAGCAAGGATTTCTTCAGAGTCTATGTGGTGATGTGGAAGAAATATGTCGGGATTTTTGTGATCAGGCATACTATTACACCTCCATTGCATATATTTAGTTTTATTATAGTTGAAAAAACGAAAAACTTCAAGATTAAAAAAATGTTTAATTGTTTGATAAAACTGTTGACAAAAAAGTGATATTGAGATATACTGTAGTCAACAATTAAACAACTATTAAATCAAAGAAAGAGGTAGATGAATATGAAAAAAAGCTACAAAATTGAAGTTGACTGTGCAAACTGCGCAAACAAAATGGAAGAAGCCGCAAAGAAAACTGCCGGCGTGAAAGATGCTTCAATCAACTTCATGGCGCTCAAAATGAATGTTGAATTTGAAGACGGACAGGATCCTAAAGCTGTTATGGAAGAAGTTAGAAAGAACTGCAAAAAAGTTGAAGATGACTGTGAAATATTTATCTAATTTGATGCGCCCCTTAAACGGGGCGTAAAAATAACGGAATTATATGAATGATAAAACATATATTAAATTTATTGTGGTTTGTGTTAATTTGTTTTTATAGTATATAGACAGAGGGTGCAGAACATATGAATAAGAAACAAAAAAAGAATCTTATAAGAATAATTGTTTCAGCAATACTCATGGTTGCGCTGAATTATGTGCCTGTCAGCGGCATTGCACGGTTCCTGCTTTACCTTGTTCCATATCTTATCATAGGCTATGACATTCTTATAAAAGCTTTCAAAGGAATAAAAAATAGACAGGCGTTTGACGAAAGCCTCCTTATGGCAATCGCAACACTTGGTGCAATTGCTCTTGCTCTTTATGAAGACGGTGTAGGAGGCGAGGGAGAATATACTGAAGCGATAGCTGTTATGCTGTTTTATCAGGTTGGTGAGTGGTTCCAAAGCTATGCAGTTGGAAAAAGCCGCCGCAATATAAGCGATCTTATGGACATTCGCCCTGACTATGCCAATGTTGAAAAAGAAGGCGGACAGCTTGAACAGGTTGATCCTGATGAAGTTGAAATTGGTTCCATTATAGTGGTTCAGCCCGGCGAGAAAGTTCCAATTGATGGCGTGGTTGTTGAGGGCTTCACAAGCCTCAACACAAGCGCGCTCACTGGTGAAAGCCTCCCACGTGAAGTTAAGCCCGGAGATGAGGTAATCAGCGGTTGTATAAACATAAACGGATTGCTCAGGCTCAAAACAACAAAGGAATTTGGCGAATCAACAGTGTCAAAAATACTTGACTTGGTTGAAAATGCAAGTTCAAGAAAATCAAAATCAGAAGATTTTATAACAAAATTTGCAAGAGTGTATACACCAGCTGTGGTAATAAGTGCCATTGCACTGGCCATACTTCCGCCGCTTGTGAGCATGGCAATGAGCATTGCTCCTATGTGGGGTTCGTGGATTTACAGAGCGCTTACATTCCTCGTAATAAGCTGCCCATGTGCGCTTGTAATAAGCATACCGCTTAGCTTTTTTGCCGGAATTGGCGGCGCCAGCAAAGAAGGCGTTCTTGTTAAAGGCTCCAACTATCTTGAAACGCTTTCACAAACAAAAACAGTTGTGTTTGACAAAACAGGAACACTTACAAAAGGCGTGTTTCAAGTGACAGCCGTTCACCCTGAAAAAATAGATGAAACAAAGCTTCTTCATCTTGCGGCACATGTTGAAAGATATTCAACACATCCAATAGCCAACTCTCTTAGAGCTGCATATCCAAATGAAGCCGATGACTGTAGTGTTGAAAACGTTGAGGAAGTGGCAGGCCACGGCATACGGGCAACAGTAAACGGTGAAACCGTATGCGCCGGGAACTCAAAAATGATGGATTCTATAGGCGCAAAGTGGAGCCCGTGTGAACATGTTGGAACTATTATACATGTGGCTATAAACAATGAATATGTTGGCCACATAGTTATATCAGACGTTGTAAAACCAACATCAAAAGATGCTATATCAAAACTTAAACATTCAGGCGTTGACAAGACAGTGATGCTTACGGGCGATGCTAAAAATGTGGCCGACAAAGTTGCCTCTGAACTTGGGGTTGACATGGTATATTCAGAACTTCTTCCAGCCGACAAGGTCACAAAAGTTGAGGAACTTTTGACACAGAAGAAGTCAGAAAAAGAGAAGCTTGCTTTTGTTGGTGACGGCATAAATGATGCCCCTGTTCTTTCAAGAGCCGACATAGGCATTGCCATGGGAGCTATGGGATCAGATGCAGCCATAGAAGCTGCTGACGTTGTCCTCATGGATGATGATCCAATCAAGATTGCGAAAGCTATAAAAATTTCACGCAAATGCCTTGGAATTGTTCATCAAAACATATGGTTTGCCATAGGAATAAAGCTCATTTGTCTTGCGCTTGGCGCCATTGGCATAGCAAATATGTGGTTTGCAATATTCGCCGATGTGGGGGTTATGATACTTGCCATACTCAATGCAATACGTGCTCTTTTCGTGAAAAATCTATAAGCCGGTTTTAGTGATGAATGGCATGGATAGAGTTGCGGTGAATGAATGACTGCCAAGCAAGTGTACAATTGTTTTTAGTAAAAAATGCTTAAAAAGATTATGCAAACAAAAGTTAGAGGGGCAATGTTTTACATTGCCCTTTTTACGAACACCAAAACGATATACAGAACAGCATACAATTGTGAAATATAAAACCGTCAATTTAGACAAATCAATGGAAATGTGCATTTTTGGCACGTAACCATTGATTTTTTGTTATACAAAAATTTGAACTTTATGTTACATTATGCAAACCAAAAGAACACTTGTGATGATTTTTGGCAGAAAACAATTTTTTTGTCATTAAGTTGCAAAAAAATATGTCCTTAATAAAAAATTTTTCATTTGAAAGAAGGCCAGATATAAGAAATAGTGGTTTGTAATGATGAACATTTTGCTTGAAAATAAAAACAATGCACAAATGACGTGCCAAAAATTGGGGGTTTACATTGGGATCATTAATATTGTTATAGGGTAACAATTATTGTTTGGCACAATTTTTTTTGATTTTTATGTATAAATTTGTGCAAAAATTATAAAATTGGCTAAGGGTTTTTATCTATTTTACGGGTTTACAAAAATCGACGGCTGATGATAAAATAATAAAGTAAAATTCACTGTGAATTTATTTTAACTTGGATTTTAACTTGGAGACTCCTTAAAATTTCATCATTAAAATTTCATCATAAATAATGAATTGCCCTTGCATGGCAGGATAAAAGCTAAGTGAATTAAGAGATATAAAATGCCACTCACTGATCATTAATTTGAACTAAGCTGAATAAATTAAAAATAAAAAATTTGTCCTGCTTGTTGCAAACACAGGGCGCCACTTAATCGAAGGGAAGGATTTTATTAATGGAAAAAGATAATAATGTATCAGTTGCAAGCAGTAATGATTATGCTACTGAAGCGACAAGAGTTGAGATTATAGGCATAGTTACAAACCTTGCTCTTTTTGTTTTCAAACTGATTGCCGGTATATTAGGAAAATCTGGAGCTATGATTTCAGATGCTATACACACAGCTTCAGACGTGTTTGCGGATTTGATAGCCATACTTGGACTTCAGATGTCCAAAAAAGAAGAAGACAGCAGTCACCCTTATGGCCATGAAAAAATTGAATGTCTTTTCACATTGGTGCTCGGTGTGGTGCTTTTGACAGTTGGAATATCCGTGGGATATTCAGCAGTTACAGGAATTATAGATTATTTATCAGGCAACGCCGGGGCCATAGCTCAACCAGGAATCATTGCTATAGTTGCCGCTTTGGTTTCAATTGGCTCAAAAGAGGCATTGTTCCAATATGTAATTCAAAGATCAAAAAAATTGAACTCTCCAACACTTAAAGCCACAGCATGGCATCACCGTTCAGACTCTCTTTCATCAATAGGAGCTCTGATTGGTATTGTTGGAGCAAGATTTGGAATAACAATTCTCGACTCTGTTGCCAGCCTCATAATATGTATTATCGTAGTTAAGATTGGAATTGAGGTTCTTGTGGCATCCATAAACAACCTCATTGATGCATCTGCTGACAAGGAATTTGTTAAAAAAGCAAATGAAATATGCGTGGGATTTCCGGGCGTTGAGGAGCTTATAACTCTTAAAACAAGACAGTTTGGACACAAAATATATGTTGAAGCAACAATAGGATGCAGAAATGACATGACTCTTGAAGAAGGCCATGACGTTGCAGAAAATCTGCATGACAAGCTTGAAGCAGAGCTAAACAACGTTAAACATGCTTTTATACACGTTGATCCTGTTGAGAAAAAGAAGTGATCTCTTGGAACAGCGTGATGAAAATAAGCAGTAGGTTAAGAAGTATCATCAAATCTATTTTTAGGGGGTTAATGTATGAAGAAAAAATTGTTTGCTGCAATGTTGAGTACGGTTCTCGTGGCATCAAGCTTGCTTGCAGGATGCGGAGACGATGGGGGTTCTGTGCAAACTTCCGGCGGAGGCGGTGGAAACAATGGCGCTTCAGCTTCCGGAGGCATTCTTAAGAGTGTTGAAACGTTCTCTTATTCAAGCCTTGATGTTCACAAAGAGTATTATTCATGGCATGATCAAAAATATGGCCTTTCAGAAACTCTTTTCAAAATCAATGATGACATGGAATTGGAGCCATGGCTTGCTGAGAAGATTGAAATTGACGGCACAAAGTGCACTGTGACACTTAAAGACGGAGTTTGCTTCTCAAACGGCAACCCTCTCACAGCTGACATGGCAAAACGCAACTTTGAAAGACTCATTGAAGTTAACAACAGATTCAAATATATGGCTGATTGGACTTTTGAAGCTCCAGATGAAAAAACACTTGTAATTACAACTCAAAAGGTTTATCCAACATTCAAAAATGACTTTGCGACACCTGAAACTGGGTTTATTGATCTTGACGCCACAACAGATTTTGACAAAAATCCTATATGCACAGGGCCTTTTGCCGTTGACACATTTGTTCCAAGCGGTGACATCACATTAAAGAAAAATGAAAATTACTGGGGCGGAGAAGTTAAACTTGACGGCGCTGTGTTCTATGCTATGAGTGATGACCAGTCAAAACTTATGGCTATGCAAAACGGCGAGATTGATGCCTATGACAATATCTCATCTTCAGACATTGAGTTGTTCAGCGCTGATCCTGATACATATTCACTTTACTCAGTTCCAATGCAGATGAGAAGCTATATGTTCCTTAACAGTGAAAGAGTTCCAAACAGCATTCGTCAGGCAATTGGGCTTGTTATTGACAGAAAAGCTATAGCTGATTTCCTTCCGGGCATGATCTCTCCAGCTTACAGCGTTTTTGACAGCCACTTAGCATATGGCAAGGCAAAAATTCCATCAACAGATGTTGAAAAAGCAAAACAGATCATGGAAGCTGATGGATACACGCTTACAAATGGCGTTTATACAAAAAATGGACAGCCAGCTAAAGTTGTTATCAGTTGCTATGCTTCACGTAACATTGACACACAGGCCGTTCTCGTTCAGGAACAACTTAATGCATTTGGCATTACTGCTGAAATAGCACTCAAAGAAGACCCTGACGGTTCATATATGTCAGATCATGACTATGAAATTTGTTTCTATCGTATGATTACAGACAAAACAGGCGATCCTTTCCCATTCATCGATGGTGTTGTAAAGAGTGGATCATATCAGGATATTGCTGGTTTCGGAAATGAAGAAACAGATGCGCTTATCGAAGAACTTCGTTATGAAGTTGACACAAACAGACGTGCTGAACTTACAAACGAAATTATGCAAAAATTCTATGACAGCAATACATTTGTAATTATTGCTAACTACAACAGAAATATCGTTCTCAGAAAAGGCATTACAGGATTTTCGGAGAGCAATCCTTATGAGTTCTATGGCATAAATGCCGACTCAAGCGTTAATGGCTGATTTTTTTGAAAAATAAAGAAAGATCAATTGAAAGTGTTTTGATATGCTGCCGCACACCGGCAGCATATTGTTGAAAAATTATAATATGAAATTATGAAAGGAGTGAAAAGTTTGCGTAGATTTATTATAAGGCGTTTTATAAACTTAATACCAGTACTTATTATACTTACTTTAATCGTTTTCACACTTATGTATTTTACGCCAGGAGACGCGGCTTTGTTAAGACTCACTTCACAGGGAGCAACGATAACAGAAGAACTTCTTGAAATGGAACGCGAAAGAATGGGGCTTAATCAGCCATTTTTCACCCGCTATGCTAACTGGGCGCTTGGCATACTCCATGGAGATTTTGGAACATCTTTTGCCGATGACCTGCCAATTTTGCCCAAACTTATGAAAGCTCTTGGATATACAGCGGTTTTGGCAACAGCCAGCACAATAATATCTGTAATAGTGGCCATACCTCTTGGAATATTTACAGCTATCAAAAAAGATTCAATTCCAGATAATATCGTGCGCGTGTTCACATTCACAGGAAACGCAATGCCAAACTTTCTTATCTCTTTACTTCTTATGTATCTCTTCTGCATCAAAGTGAAAGCGTTCCCCGTAATAGCCAAGGGAAGTGTTCAGGGCTTATTCCTTCCAACATTGGCGTTGGCCATACCAATGATGTCGAAATTTGCAAGACAAACAAGGGCTGACGTGCTTTCGCAGCTTGATGAGGAATATGTTATAGGCATGCATGCACGCGGAGTTAAGGAACGTGTTATATTATATAGAAACGTTCTTCACAATGCGTTGGGCGCCATCATAACAATTATTTCACTTCAAATTAGAACGCTTTTGGGCGGAAGCATTGTTATTGAAACTATATTCCGTTGGCCGGGTATCGGAACATTGATTATGGACTCCATAGGAGGCCGTGACTATCCTACAATTCAGGGTGCGGTTTTAATTCTTGCGACTATTCAGATCATTGTCAATCTTCTCACGGATATAAGTTATTGTATTATTGACAGAAGAATTGAACTTGAATAGAGGTGAAGCTGATAATGGCAAAGGAAAAAGTGAAAAAAAATAAAAAGAAAATGAAAAAAGAAAGGCTGAAAAGGAAGGCTATCATTTTAGGAATTATAGTTTTTATAGTTCTTATCATTAGCTTTTTTGCACCATATTTTGTGCCAAAGGATCCTTATGCTACAAATGCAGCGCTTGTAAGGCAAGCGCCAAGTGCTGAATATATATTTGGCACAGACCATTTGGGCCGCTGTGTTTTCTCAAGGGTGCTTCAAGGCGCAAGAACTTCAATATTCGCAACTCTTATGCTGGTTATCATATCTTTTATCATTGGAACAGCCATAGGTGTAATATGCGGATATTATGGCGGATTTGTTGACAACATTCTTATGCGTATAACAGACATTTTGCTGTCGTTGCCTCAAATGGTTCTTGCCATAGCTGTTGCGGGTATATTAGGGGGAAGCCTTATGAACGCCCTTATAGCAATTGGTGTTACAAGCTGGACATCATATGCAAGGCTGGCAAGAAGCCATACAATGCGAATTAAGAACCTTCCATACATAAATGCATGCCGCATGACAGGATGCAGTGACTTCCATATACTTATATTGCATGTATTCCCTAACCTTATAGGTTCTATGCTTGTAAACGCCACATTGGAAATTGGAACAACAATGCTTAGTATTGCCGGCCTCTCGTTCCTTGGCCTTGGAGTTGCTCCGCCACAGGCAGAATGGGGCTCAATGGTTAGTGAAGGAAGGGCATTCCTTCAGCTTGCGCCATGGACAGTATTTGCGCCTGCCATTGCAATACTTTTGACAGTTATGCTTTTCAACTACTTTGGTGAGAGTGTATGTGACCTTGCCAACGCAAATGAGGTGTGAATATGGCTGATAACTTACTTGAAATAAAAAACCTCACTGTATCATACGGTGATTTTAAGATAATAACAGAGGTGTCATTTTCGGTTAAACCAGGCGAAATAGTGTGCATAGCCGGTGAAAGTGGCTGTGGAAAAAGCACTTTGATAAAAGCTGTTTTGGGCATAAAGCAACTGGGAGCTCAGGTTCAAGAAGGAAGCATAATTCTTGACGGGCGCGACATAACACACCTTGGAACAGAGGAAAGACGCCAGATTTTGGGCACACAAATTGGATATGTTCCTCAAAACACAAGGGGATCATTCAACAATATAAGAACATATGGTATACAATATAAAGAAACAATGAGCTGCCATGGGCTCAAGTTTGACCGCGGAGCCGCAATAAAATGCTTCGACAGGCTGAACTTTCCAGATTCGGACACACTTTTGGAACAGCAGCCATGGGAGATGTCAGGAGGAATGAATCAGCGCATGGCCATAGGGCTTGCGGTGCTTCAGGAGCCAAAGCTCATGCTGTGTGACGAGGCGACATCTGTGCTTGACGTTACATCGCAAAAAGAAGTTATTGAAGAATTGGCGCAGCTCAGAGATGAGCTTGGCTGGTCAATCCTTTTCATAACACACAACCTTGGAGTGGCGTCACACATTGCAGACAAATTAGGAGTTATGTATGCAGGAAGAATGGTTGAATATGGCGACATAAGAAAAGTGCTTGACGATCCAGTGCATCCATACACAAGAAGTCTTCTTGCGGCAATTCCGGGGAAGGACAGAAAAATGCCAGTTGGGCTTGAAGGAAGGCCGCCGCTTGACGGTGCTGAATGGACAGGGTGCAACTTTGTTCCACGATGTAAATATAAACAAAAAAGCTGTGAAACAAAACCATACAGCCTTAACGAGATTGAGCCGGGACATTTTGTCAGCTGCGCTGAAGGGAGGAACGAAAAATGAGTGAAGCCCCTTTATTGGAGATAAAAAATGTTGCGAAGGCATATGGCAGAGGCCGAAGAAGGAAAGAGGTTTTGACAGACTTAAACATATCGCTTAACGAGGGCGAAGTTCTTGGCATAATAGGTGAAAGTGGCTGTGGCAAAAGCGTTTTGTTGAATTTGATAGCATGTTTAGAGCCGGTGTCATCAGGCCAGCTGTTTTTCAAAGGCGAAGAATATACAGGGAAAAAACCTAAGGATATATGCCGTTGGTTTCAGGTGATATTTCAGGATTCGGAAGCGGCGTTTGATCCCAAAATGACAATACGTCAGTCGATGCATGAAAACCTTGAACTGCTTGCGGAAGACACATCAGATGCAAACAAGCGCATAGATGAAATGGTGTCGCTTATGGGGCTTGACACAAAGTTAGCTGACAGGTATCCAAGGCAGCTTTCAGGCGGTCAGGTTCAAAGAATGGCAGTGGCAAGAGGGCTTGTGACAGAGCCAAACATGCTGTTGTGTGATGAGATAACATCAGCGCTTGACGTTTCCGCGCAAGCAATGATATTGCAATATCTGTATGAATTGAGGAAGAAACGTGGTCTGACAATGATATTTGTGTCACACGATTTGGCGCTTTGCAGCACATTTTGTGACAGAATAGCCATAATGCAGGGGGGAAGGATAGTCGAGATAGGCACACCACACGAGATTATGGATGAGCCAAAGCATGACTATACTAAGATTTTGCTTGACGCTGTGCTTTATGTTAGATGAAAACAGTGAAAATTTTTGGGGTTTTCATAAATTTGATATACAGAGAGTTTCAGGAGAGAATCATTAACTTCAGCTTCATGTAACTCCCTTTATAAGACCGTGCAGGTGACTTCATCTGTGCGGTCTCCCTTTTTGAGCGGCGCTTATTTTTTATAAGTTTGACTTTTACTCTTTTTTTTAATAGAATATGTTTATGGTGAAAGGAGGCCGTTTTGATGAATAACAATGAATTTAAAGATATGCAAAACTATAAAATGGACTTGAAATATGACAATAAGGAAAGATATAAAAAAGAGCGCGTTAACAAAGATGAAAAAGAACCTAAAACGGCAATATGGTGGATGATTGTAATTTTCTGTATAGTGTACGGAACACAACATTTGTATAATGCCATGTTTAATGTGTAGTATATTTTATATATAAATGGCCGCTTGGAAAGTTTTCTGGCGGCCTTAATCATTTGTTTCAGAAATTTTGAGCTGTCCAGGCTTCGGAATGAAAAATTTTTTGTGAATTCAGCTCAATGTGCGTGGATGAAATGATGAAACATGCTGAACATGCAAAACAATTGCATGTTTGATTTTTTGTTCTTTTTAGCTTATAATAAAATATATTGCTATATTTTGGGAGGAATTAGTTTTGACAGCTAAAAAAGCATTTTTTGTTGCCGTTTTAGTCATTTCAATTTTATGTGTGCCTTTGTTCTGCTTTGCATATGATATGCCAGACAGTCTCAGAGTTGGGCTGAGCGGGTTCAACGGGGTTTCGTCTGTTTCTATGAAAAATGATGAAATTGAAATAGGAAGTGAATATGATGGAATTTTCCATTTTGAAACAAGCCTCACCGCTTCAGACTCTTTCAGCATAAATGTGTATTCCGGGAACATGGTTGATGTCAACGAGTTCTATGGTGGTTATGAAGCGGCTGTCAGAGCATGTGCCGATGTCGAAAAACTGTGGGGATATACGGCAACACCGGCCTATGTTGACGTTGGGCTTTGGGGAGTTTATGTTTGCGGAATTGAAAATCCTTCAGCTGTGGCCAACAACGTGAATGGCTCTGTTTTGCAGTCTGCTTCACATGCAATGGTTTTGAAAGACGGTGAGCATGAAAAAATAATTTTTAACGGAATAAATCCTCAAATATCATCTTCGGAAGGGACAATCGACATTGGTTCAGAAAAATACCGCGGCTTGATTGAGTTTGGGCGTTATAATGGAGGGAGCATAACAACAGTTAATGTTTTGGAAATGGATAGCTATCTCTATGGCGTTGTTCCCAAAGAAATGCCATTCACATGGGAAATGGAGGCGCTCAAAGCCCAAGCTGTTGCCGCGAGAACATACACAATTTCGTTCATGGGCCGCCATTCCTCAGATGGATATGATGTTTGCGACAAGGTTCACTGTCAGTCATATGGCGGTTACAAAAGTGAGGAGGAGCGCACAAACAGTGCCGTTGACAGCACAAGCTCAGTGGCTGCATATTATGACGGAAAGCCGATCAACGCCGTGTTTTTTTCCTCAAGTGGAGGCGCAACTGACAACAGCGAGAATGTTTGGGTTGACACTGTGCCATATTTGAGAGGGGTTCCTGAAATAAACGAAACAAATGTCAGCACATGGACAAGAACATACACAGCAGGTGAAATGAAAAATATACTTTCATCGAAAGGAATAAACATAGGCAACATTTTGGATGTGAGCATAACAGAAGCCACAGAATATGGCCGGGTTCAGGAAGTGACAGTGACGGGAACATCAGGTTCCAAAATTTTGACAAAAGAAGAAACGAGAACGATATTTAGTGGAACATCACAAGGAAGTCTCCCCAGCAGAATGTATACAATAAATGGCAAGGGGGGCGCTGTCATAAAAGAGGACAGCGTTGAGCCTTCCGGCGATAAGGGAAACATAAAAAATGATGATGCTTCAAGCGGCAAAGACGCAAATGTGAAAAATGAAGGCAATGGAAATAATAAAAATGATGAAAGCGCCTCAAATGAAAAAAATGATGTTTCAAAAAGTGTTTTCATTCAGTCAAGTGACGGCGCAAAGGCAGCATATTTTGACGATATTTTCATAATAGACGGCAATGGCGGTGAGGCCATAGAAGGAAAGCACGTTTCAGAGCCAGTTATAATCAGTGGCGAGAAAGGCATGAAAATTGGGAAGGCAACGGAATTTGTTCCCAATGAAAACAATGTTTTTGCAGCGGCCGAGGAAAAATTTGTTTTTTATGGCAAGGGGAACGGGCACGGCGTTGGAATGAGCCAGTACGGAGCCAATGGAATGGCAAAAGCCGGATATAAATATGATGAAATTTTGGAACATTATTATACAGGAATTACTGTTGAATAGATTGGAGAAATATATGAAAACGGAAGACTTTGACTATAATTTGCCTCAGGAGCTCATTGCTCAGGAGCCGCTCAAAGACAGAACATCTTCAAGGCTTCTTGTTTTGGACAAAAAAACAGGAGAAGTCAAACATGACATTTTTAGAAATATAACTGAATATTTGAAGACAGGGGACTGCATTGTCATTAATGACACAAAGGTTTTGCCGGCAAGGCTCATTGGAGAGAAAAAGGGCGGCGGCGCAAGGGTTGAACTGCTTCTTTTGGCAAGAAAAGGCATTGACACGTGGGAAGTGCTTGTATATCCCGGCAAAAAGGCAAAACCCGGCAACACAATTGTTTTTGGAAATGGCAAACTTGAGGCCAAAATTTTGGAAATTGTTGAAGGCGGAAACAGAATTGTGAAGTTTATGTATGAAGGGGTTTTTGAAAGTGTCCTTGATGAATTGGGAGAAATGCCATTGCCGCCATATATAACACATAAATTGGAAGATAAGGAAAGATACCAGACAGTTTATGCTAAGAACGAAGGTTCAGCAGCGGCTCCAACAGCCGGACTCCACTTCACAAATGAGCTTATGCAAAAAATAAGTGATATGGGCGTCAAAATTGCGCATGTGACATTGCATGTTGGTCTTGGAACGTTCAGGCCCGTCAAAGTTGAAGACGTTTTTGAGCACGAAATGCACAGTGAGTTTTATGCTGTTGATGAGGAACAGGCACAGATCATAAATTCAGCACGAAAAGAGGGCGGAAGAATTGTTGCAGTTGGCACAACGTCATGCAGAACACTGGAGTCTGTGGCTGGTGAAAACGGCGAAATTCATGCCAAAAGTGGGTGGACAAAAATATTCATTTATCCCGGTTATAAATTCAAAGCAATAGACTGTCTCATAACAAATTTCCATTTGCCACAATCAACGCTTATAATGCTTGTCAGCGCAATGGCTGGCCGCGAAAATGTGCTGAAAGCATATGAACAGGCCATTGAAGAAAAATATAGATTCTTCAGCTTTGGTGACGCAATGCTCATCAATGATTCAGAATGCAAAAAGCGTGACAGTTCAACAAGCAATGCAGTGAAGTGAAAAATGAGAGTCAATGCGAAAAACACAATATTTTGCAAATTGCGGAATAGACATTTCGTTTTTCGCATCATCAAAAATGTTTTTGTTGAAATTTTTCAAAGCTGACACAAACTGGGCTGATGACAGTTTTTATGATAAAATCAAATTTAACTATATAAAATTCATGCTGTTTCATCATTTCATTTTTGGCACAAGTGCGTTGTGTTTGAAAGAAATTTTGCTTGAAATGATAACATACATTTGGTCATGTCTGGTCTAAATTAAAAATAATATAATATGTGGCGGCCGTTGTTCAGACAGCCGCCGCATACGTTTGCAAATTCTTGATTTTAGTAGTTTGTATGTTTTATGTATGATATAATAATTAAAATATTATATATTTTGTGGGTGGTTTGCATGTATAAACTTGCTGTCTCAGACATAGATGGAACGCTTGTGGACAACAGCGGAAAACTTTCTATAAAAACGATAGAAACAATAAAAAAGGCCGAAAAAAGTGGCCTTATTTTCACATTATGCACAGGAAGAAACATACACAAAACACTTCCTGTGGCAAAGGCTCTTGCTCTTAAGGTTCCGTTTGTTTGCATTGACGGAATATTGCTTTTTGATCCTGTGGCAAAAAAGCCTGTGCATGACAAAAGCCTTCCGGCTGAACATGTTGAGCATCTGCTGGAGCTGGGCAATAAAAACAACATGTATATGGAAGTTTCAGATGGTTATAGATATTATAAATATATACCAGACAAAGAACATGAAAAATATGACTTTTTTAACAAGCACACTTTTTTTGGCCATATAAAAAGCTTTGCTGGCGGCATAAGATATTTTGACAAGCCGGATAAGTTTTTCAAAATAAAAAGCAGCATATATCAAGTGGTTCTGGCCGATGAAATTGAAAAAGCTGAAAAAGTTGCGCGCGCAATACGCGAAAGCGGAATTGATGACATTGAGGTTAGAGACTTTATATGGGATGGCTATCTTTTTATAAACCGTTCTGGAATGGGAAAAGCACGCGGAATTAAAATGCTGTGTGAGCATTTTGGAGTTTCGCCTGATGAAGTTATGGCATTTGGAGATGAAAACAATGACATTGACATGCTTGCGATGGCCGGAATGGGAATCGCTGTGGAAAATGCTGTTGAAAGGGCAAAAGAAGTTTCAAACTACATAACATTGTCAAACGAGAATGATGGCGTTGCCGCCGCATTGAAAGAACTATATTTGAAAGGATAATTTCAGCATGGATTTATTTGAATATAACATTCAGCAAAACATCAAAAAGGAAGCGCCATTGGCTGCTAAAATGCGCCCAACAAAACTTGAAGATTTTGTTGGTCAGGAGCATATTGTTGGGAAAAACAGACTTCTGTATAGAGCGATAAAGGCTGACATGCTCAATTCAATAATATTGTATGGGCCTCCGGGAACGGGAAAAACAACTCTTGCCAAAATCATAGCAAACACCACAAAAAGAACATTCACACAGTTAAATGCCACAACTTCTGGAATAAAGGACATCAAAGACGTTGTTGCTGAAGCAAAGGACAAAATGGGGATGACAGGCGGCAAAACAATTCTGTTTATAGATGAGATACACCGATTTAATAAAACACAACAAGATGCACTTTTGCCTCATGTTGAAAATGGAATAATAATACTGATTGGAGCCACAACAGAAAATCCATACTTTGAGGTTAACAAAGCGCTTGTCAGCCGCAGCATAATTTTTGAGCTGAAACAGCTTGAAAGCCGTCATATAGAAGAAATTATAATGAGGGCTGTTGGTGACAAAGAAAATGGATATGGATATTTCAATATAAACATAGATGATGAATCTGTGAAATTTTTGGCTGATGTGGCGAATGGAGATGCAAGAATGGCGCTGAATGCGCTTGAGCTGGCCGTTCTCACAACAGACAAAGATGAAAACGGCTTTGTCAATATTGACATTGGCGTGGCGCAGGAATGCATACAAAAGCGGGCGCTTAACTATGAAAGAGACGGCGACAATCATTATGACACAATTTCGGCTTTTATAAAAAGCATGAGAGGCTCTGATCCAGATGCAGCGCTATACTATTTGGCCAAAATGATATATGCTGGGGAGGATCCAAAGTTTATAGCAAGAAGAATTGTGATATGCGCCAGTGAAGATGTTGGAAACGCCGATCCTCATGCGCTTCAAGTGGCTGTGGCGGCGGCTGAAGCTGTCAATTTCATTGGCATGCCTGAAGGGCGCATAATTTTGGCACAGGCTGTGACATATGTTGCCTGTGCTCCAAAAAGCAATGCTTCATATATGGGGATTAATGCTGCCATGAAAGATGTGGCAAATGTGAAAGTTAAATCGGTTCCGCCGCACTTGAAGGAAGCTGATTACAGCGGTGCAAAAAGTTTGGGCCGTGGGATTGGCTATAAATATGTTCATGATTATGAAGGGAACTATGTGAAACAGCAATATTTGCCAGATGAGCTTGTTGGCAAGGTTTATTATGAGCCGTCAGCCAATGGCGTTGAGGCAAGAATAAAGGAGCGCCTTGCAAGATTGAGGCATATGTGAGTGAATTTGTTTGGCACATCAATATTACTTTCAGTTGACAAGGGCATTTACATAATTGACAATGTAATGCGCTTATGATAACATGGTTTACATAATATACAACTGAAAAAATATGTGTTTGTGTGGCAAGTGAAATGCCTAAAACATAAAAGCAAAGAAAAAAGCATTGAGACATATGAAAAGAACAACGATAAATGTACACCACATTTATAAAAGGTATTAAAAGAAAAGTGGCAAAGTCAAGAATGGAAAAGCCAAATGCATTTATAAAATAAGTTGCAGCTGAACCTGCCAAAATAGAAAAATATAAAAAGTAGTGCACTTATATAAGGCGCAGTCGTTGGGAAGATGAGCAGTGGTGTTTGAAAGGAGGAGAATGGAAGTGGAGGTTAGAGAAATGACGGAAAAGGAGCAAGCGGCTATAATGATTGACATCTATACTGACTTGCAGAGAATTCAAAAGGCGGAAGACAGAGACAAGGAGCTGAACAATCAATTGAGAAAAGCAAAGGCCAAACTTGAGGCACTGGGTGTGGTGACGGAAAATTTGACAATTGAATGACCAAATGCGCACGATTCCACGCCTAACTATGAAAATTGCTGAACGGTTTTGAGAAAGTTAAAATAGCTCAGTGTTTATAATCACGTTGAGGCATTAATGCTTCAGGCTGTGAATTTTTATTTTATGTGAATTGTTTGCTTATGATTAAAAATTATGAATTGTCATATGAACTAAAGTTTCAATTGTGTCAAAAAGCGGCCCAATAAATTTCAATTTTTTTGGGCCGCTTACATTATTTTATGTTTTGTTGTTTGTTATTTCATTGAGTCTTCAGAACCAAGAACATCGACAATCTTTTTCTCAACCATTGCAGTGATGTCTTCCCTTGCAGCCCCAAGATAGCCGCGTGGATCGAAAGCCTCTGGTTTTTCGGCCATTGATTTTCTTATGGCCGCTGTCATGGCAAGGCGTATGTCGGTGTCCATGTTGATTTTGCACACAGCCATTTCACTTGCTTTGCGAAGCATTTCAACAGGTATGCCTTTGGCGCCTTTGATTTGTCCGCCATATTCATTGCATGTGGCAACAGCATTTTGATCAACTGATGAAGCGCCGTGGAGAACAATTGGATATTTGTGGAAGCCAGCAGCCTCAAGCTTGCTTGTGATTGTTTGAAGCCTGTCAAAGTCGAGTTTTGCATCGCCTTTGAATTTATATGCGCCATGGCTTGTTCCTATGGCAATTGCAAGAGAGTCTGTTCCAGTGCGTTTTACAAAGTCAACAGCCTGATCAGGGTCGGTGTATGTTGCGCCTTCAGCAGAAACGCTGACTTCATCTTCAACACCGGCAAGTTTGCCAAGTTCGGCTTCAACAACAACGCCTTTCGAATGGGCATAGTCAACAATTTCTTTTGTTTTGGCAACGTTTTCTTCATAGTCAAAGTGAGAGCCATCAAACATGACAGAAGTGAAGCCTGCAGCAATGCATTCCTTGCAAGTTTCAAAATCCGGGCCATGATCAAGGTGAAGCGCTATGTCAAGGCCGGTTTCCTCAATAGCGGCATCAACCATTGCTTTTAAATATTTAGGGTGTGCATATTTGAGGGCACTTTTTGAAACCTGAAGTATAACGGCAGAATTGTGTTTTTTTGCCGCTTCAACAATTGCCTGAATGATCTCCATGTTGTTGATGTTGAAGGCTCCAATTGAGTATTTTCCCTCAAATGCTTTTTCGAACATTTTTTTTGTTGTAACTAAAGCCATAAGAATACCACCTTTCTTTATTGGAAGAATTGTCCTCTCAATAATAATAATTATAATACTTTTGTCACGTTAATACAAGCAAATTAATTTTTATTAAACTATTTCATTTTGTTTTTATATGTGTTATAATCATAAAAAGATTACATATTGGGAATTTTTTAAGGAGAAAATGTGGTATATTTATTTATCAATTTTTTAATAATATTATTAGATCAAACGTCTAAAAATATTATTAAAACAAAATTTTATGTTGAAGAAAAAAGAGAGATTGTTAAAAACAAGTTCTATATTTGGCACAAAAAAAATACGGGAGTTTCTTTCAGCATTTTCAGTGGCCATGTTGAAAAAATCTCGTTTGTGACAGCATTTTTTATACTCATGGGATATATCCTTTTTATATCAGCTTTTGTCAGTCACAAAAACAGAGAGATCAAAGCTGGGCTGTCGATGTTTTTGGGCGGCGCTGTGGGAAACTTTATAGATCGTGTGAGAGACAAAGAAGTGACAGACTTTCTATTCTTCAATTTTAAGAGGGCTCCAATTTTCAATTTGGCCGATATATGTCTTCTTTTTGGAACCATAGTTTCAATTTTTGGAATGATTAAATGCAAAAAATAGCGTGCATATTGCCTGGGATGTTCGACAACCTGCCTGTTTTGAACCTACATTATATCAATGGGATTCCTATAGACAAAGCTATGTCAGGCCCCAACATAATTCCCTTTGGGCAGGGGAAGACAAATGTGTTTGTTGCGGAAACCCACCTAGCTGAGGCTAGGTGTCAAGGGGCAGGAACGGCATTCCGGGTTAAATTTTATATCAGCATGAATATATGACCTAAGACATTGTCTTAGGTCTGTTTTTGTGAGATTTTTTTAATACAGCAAAGCATTTGTCATTGCTGTTAACTGTGGAAAAGTGTTTTTGAAAAGCCTTCTAAATTTTCTGTTTCAGCCATGCAGAAGCATCGGAAAGTTTTTATAATTATAGGTTTTGAAACTGTCCTTTATAGCTATTATTTTATAAATTCATGTTGTTCTAAATGGCATTTAAGACCGTGGGAGGGGCGCAGCAAGCTCTCGAATTTCCCTTCGGGAAACGCTCCACTTCGTTGCGCGCCGCGACTCTCACGCGGTTCGCACAGCAGGTTCTCGAATTTTGCTTACGCAAAACGGCCTTTGGCCGCCGGCGCTTTCAGCCGGTTCGCACA
>JAAVYN010000011.1 GCA_022791155.1 Bacillota bacterium
CTGTGTTGCCAACTCAACCATACGGTTAAGCATTGAGTGAACTTCTGTCAAAGCGCCCTCTGCTGTTTGAACGAGGGAGATGCCGTCGTTGGCGTTTTTCTGAGCAACTTCAAGACCTTTGATCTGAGCTCTCATTTTTTCAGAAATGGCCAATCCAGCAGCGTCGTCGCCGGCTCTGTTGATTCTATAGCCTGATGAAAGTTTTTCAAGGTTTTTGGAAAGAGCGTTGTTGTTTCCAGTTAATTGTCTGTAAGAGTTGAGTGCTGCGATATTATGTTGAATTCTCATAAAAAAAATACCTCCTTGAAATTGTCGGGGAATTCCTTTTCCCCCATTGGATAGGATAATAGTGATGTGTTCTGCTTTTTGGGCCGGATCCGAAAAACCCTTTTGCAGACATATTGAAACAATTTTGGTTGCTCTCTTGGCCGCCATATTTGTTTTCATAATATATATCGGGCAGTCTTTCGAAAACTTAATAGAAAAATTATTATTTTTATCAATAGTATCACTATTTTTATTTGATTCCTCAAAACACAATGTTTCCAGAGGCGCCAGACACAACATTTCGTCAAATTTTCAAACTGTTTTTCGTCATTTTTCCAATTTTTCTGATCAAATGCCGCATTCAGTTTTCCAAACAGTTCGCCTTGTGATTTAATTTACACAGGCAGGCTGCCGGAGCGTCAAAATGGTCCATGTCAAATATTGGAGGTTACTTATGAGAAAAGATGATGAATTTATAATGGAGATAAGAAATTTTTTGAGAGAACGCACAGCAACGCTTGTGGGAAATATAAGGAGAGATAATGCCAAATGCCGTATGATATGTGCCGAACGAATAAAATTTTTGGAAAAATTTTCTGAAACTGGCTATGACTTTGATGAGCTTGAAAACGAATATGTCATAATATTGACAGAAGAATTATATAAAATGGCCATAAAAGATGTTTTCACAATTTTAGATTTTTTAGAAGAATTATAATAAAGTTTTTATGACACAGCGGCCAGTCGCCTGCCTCAGATTTTCAGCTCCAAAGGGGAAATTTTTTATGCCCAATGCGCAAACAAAAAAAGCCTGCTTGCGGACAAGTCAAGCGCTCACAACCACGAAAGAACAAAAAAATTCACCTTTGGAGCGCGTGTGCTCCTGTCAGCTGAAAATGCCAAAATCAATGCATTTTGTGCATACACGCGCTTGTTCAATCAGAATTATATATGCAATGGATTTGCAAAACTGATTTCAACCCCATGATTTTCCAAATCCACGAATCAATATTATGGTTGAAAACCAAAACGCATGGCAAAAACGGCTTCGGCCACTGCGGTTCACACTTCAGCAAGCTCTCGAATTTCCCTTCGGGAAACGGCCTTCGGCCGCCGCGGCTTTCACGCGGTTCACACAGCAGGTTCTCGAATTCTGCTTCGCAGAACGCTTCGTTTCACTTCGCGCCGGCGCTTTCAGCCGGTTCGCACTTCAGCAAGCTCTCGAATTTCCCTTCGGGAAACGGCCTTTGGCCGCCGCGGCTCTCACGCGGTTCACACCTGGCAGGCTCTCGAATTTCCCTTCGGGAAACGGCCTTTGGCCGCCGCGGCTTTCACGCGGTTCGCACTTCTTCACAGCTTAAATTCTCTCTTTGAAAACAGTTTTCAAACTTCACGTTTTTTCAAAAACAAAAACCCTGAACATTGGCAGTTCAGGGCTTTTTTATATCTATTTAATTCCTTCTTTTTTAAGAAAATCATTGAAGCTGTTTGAGGCCACGTTTGTGTTCACGCCTTTTTTCAAAAGCGGGCCCTCATCAACAGGAACGGCCACAGCATTCATGACAGGCGCTTTCACAACGTTCTTTTCCGTCATCTCGCGTGCTATTTCACTGGCATTTTCATATGAAAATGTGTTTTTCATCACATTGGCAACACCCAAAATCACTTGTATGTTGCTTTTTGACAATTGTGGTATGGCCGCTTTGACAGCGCTCACTGTTCCGTCACAGCTTGTCACCGTTCCATCAGTCTCGGCAAGCGAAACCATTGGAAGCACAGCATCGGCCTTTTGGGCTGTCTCTGTCAAATACATGTCGCAAACAGCCAAAAATTCAAGTCCGCTCAAATCCTCCTCAACGTCTTCACCAAATATAATCATGGCATCAAGTTTTGAAACATCAGCCTTTTCAATCTTCAGCGCACTGAGCCCCTGAGAGTTTGCGTTGGCTTTGATTTGTATAATTCCGTTTCTCACGCCGCAAGCATGTCCGCCTATGACAGCAATGTCGGCAACGGCTTTGATGGCCTCTTTTGTGAGTCTGTTTTCATCAAACACAACCATGGCTTTTTTGGCTTTGATGAATTCCTCGGCAAACAATTTGGCTTCTTCCGAAACACAGACGCCCAAAACAGATTCCAACACAGCCTTGTCAACACTGGCGCCGCATTGCTCCATGGCCTTGATGACAGATTTCAATGTTTCTATGCTGTCATCTGTTTTGAGGCACATGTCAGCCCATTCGCTGAATTCCGTTGTGCCAACGTCGTTGGAGATTGCCGCAATTTTGACGCCACGTTTTTTGGCCTCAATCACTTTCACGCCCAGTGAAGCATGTTCCTTCATCAAATCAGTTGCCACAAGCACAATCATGTCCGTTGAAAGAAGCTCGTCAATTTTGTTGGCTCCGCCGTCAACGCCCAAAACCTCCGCAAGTCCGCCCTCGCCTGATGAAAAGCTCACCGCCGGCTGTCCGAGAACCTCTTTTGAATATTTGTCAGCCAGATATATTTCCTCATTTGTGAACCTGTCGCCTATGGCCGCGGCGGCCTTTCCGCCTCTCACAATGACGCTTTGAAGCTTTTTGGCAACATACATGTTGGCTTCCTCAAAGGACACTTCAGTGAGAACGCCATGCTTCCTGATCAATGGCTTTGTGAGCCTTGAATTTTTGGTGAGCTCCTCAAAACCAAAACGGCCTTTGACGCACAAAACGCCTTTGCTTCCGTTTGGCCGTGTTTTGACAATTGAGCCGCCCACAGTTTTTATGTTTGTTTTGCAGCCAACGGAACAAAACGCGCATGTGCTTTCCGTGCACTCCTCTTCGCGCGGAACTCTTTTTGAATGTATGAGTTTTTCGCCCAGCGCGCCTGTCGGGCACAGATTTATGCACTGTCCACAGCTTATGCAGTCTGTGTCCTTCAAGGGGAGATCAAGCGCCGGCTTCACAATTGTGTCAAAGCCTCTGTCCACAAGGCCCAAAGCCGTGCGGCCCATAACCTCGTCGCAAACCCTCACGCAAAGGCCGCAAAGTATGCATTTGTCAGGGTTTCTGTCTATGAACGGGTGACTGTTGTCAATCTGTCTGTTGTGTGACTTTCCGGCATATTTTTCCGGCTTAACATCCATTTCATTGGCGCGTTTGATGAGCTGACATTCAAAATAGTCATGGCAGCCGCATTCAAGGCAGCGTTTGGCCTCCTTCACGGCCTGCTCGTCTGTGAAGCCAAAATTGACTTCATGGAAGTTGTCGCGGCGTTCCTCTGGAAGAAGATGACTCATGAACGCGCGGTTCTCCTTCTTTCTGTCCGCAAAGTCGGCCGGCGTGAGATCATGCCTTTCAACAAGATATGGCTTTTTATATTCAATCTCAACTCCCTTGAGATATGCATCCATAACTTTTGCGGCCTTTTCGGCCTCGCCAATGGCGGCTATGGCTATGCCCGCGCCCTTGTTTGTGGCGTCGCCAACAGCAAAAACGCCCTCAATGTTTGTTCTGAATGTTTTTTCATCAGCTGAAATTGTCCCCTTGCGCGTCAGCTCAACGCCTGTCAGGCCCAGTGGATTCAATTTTTGCCCCAGCGCCATGATCACAGATGTGACATTCAGCTCCTCTGTGGCGCCCTCAATTGGAACAGGGCTGCGACGGCCGCTTTCGTCAGGCTCGCCAAGCTCCATTTTTTGAAGAAGAACGTGCTTGATCGTTCCGTCATCATTCGGCACAACTTCAATGGGGTTTGTGAGATATTTGAACACAACCCCTTCTTCCTCGGCCTCTTTTATTTCTATTGCTTCTGCGGGCATTTCAGCCTTTGTTCTTCTGTATACACAATATACATTTTTGGCACCAAGGCGAACGGCTGTGCGGCACGCATCCATGGCTGTGTTTCCGCCGCCCACAATGGCCACATCGCTTCCAATTTCAATCTGCTCATTCAACGAAACTTTTCTGAGAAAATCTATTCCGCCGTGAACGTTGGCGTTGTCCTCGCCTTTGACGCCCATTTTTATGCTGCTCCATGCGCCAACGGCCACAAGCACAGCGTCATATGTTTCACGTATGCTGTCAAAGGACAAGTCTTTTCCTATGTTAATGCCGTTGAGCATTTTGACTCCCATTCCAGCAATTATGTCAATTTCTTTTTGAAGAATTGCTTTTGGAAGGCGATATTCAGGGATTCCATAGCGCAGCATGCCGCCCATTTTTGGCATGGCGTCAAAAATTGTCACGTCATGTCCCTTTCTTCGAAGCTGATATGCCGCTGTGAGCCCCGCCGGGCCGCCGCCTATGACGGCAACAGTGTGTCCAGTGGCCGGGGAAATTTCCGGCACATATGGATCGCCGCTTTCAAGATCCTTGTCGCCTATGAAGCTTTTTATAAAAGCTATTGAAACAGGGTCTTCCACCATTTGGCGGCGGCATGCCGTTTCACAAGGGTGCGGGCACACACGGCCAATGGAGCTTGGAAGCGGAAAAACTTCCTTCACAATTTCAACCGCTTTTCTATATTCGCCGTTGGCAACCATGCCAACATAGCCCTGACAATCTGTTCCCGCCGGGCAGTTGAGCGCGCATGGCGGGCGGCAGTCGCCTGTGTGATCGCTCAATATGAGCTCAAGGCTTGTCCGCCGGCTTTCTTTCACCTTTTCAGTGTTTGTGTTTATAATCATTCCTTCACTTATGGCTGTGGCGCATGCGCGAAGGAGTTTTGGGTTTCCTTCCTGTTCCACAACACAAAGTCCACAGGCGCCGTAAACAGCAACCCTTTCGTCATAACAAAGGGTGGGTATGTCAATGCCGTTTTCCCGGGCCACTTCCAAAACAGTCTGTCCCGCATATCCTGTAACTTCTTTTCCGTTTATGTTAAGCCTCAATTTGGACAACTAAAATCCCTCCCTTTCAATCAATTTTCACGGCGTCAAACTTGCAGATTGCCTGGCATTTGCCGCATTTTATGCATATTTCCTGATCAATTTTGTGAGCCTCTGTGAGCTTGCCGGAAATGGCGCCGACAGGACAGTTTCTGGCACAAAGTGTGCAGCCGCGGCATTTTTCGGCGTCAACGGAATATTTGACAAGATTTTTGCATTGGTGCGCCGTGCATTTTTTGTTGTATATGTGATCTTCATATTCATTTCTGAAATATTTGATTGTTGTGAGCACAGGGTTTGGCGCCGTCTGCCCCAGGCCGCAAAGTGACGAGGCTTTAATCTGGTTGGCCAAATTTTCAAGAAGCTCTATGTCGCCGTCTTTGCCCTCGCCCTCGGTGATTCTTGTGAGTATTTCAAGCATGCGCCTTGTTCCGAGACGGCACGGAACACACTTTCCACAGCTTTCTTTGCATGTGAAATCAAGGAAAAACCGCGCCATGTCAACCATGCATGTTGTTTCATCCATAACAACCATGCCGCCGCTGCCCATTATGGCGCCTGTGGCCGAAAGACAGCGATAGTCAATTATTGTGTCAATGAGCTCCGCCGGTATGCAGCCGCCGCTGGGCCCGCCCATTTGAACGGCCTTGAAAGCTTTGTCGTTTTTGATTCCGCCGCCCACGCCATATATGACGTCTCTGATTTTGGCGCCCATTGGAATTTCAACAAGCCCGCCCTTTTTGATTTTGCCTGTGAGGGCAAAAACCTTTGTGCCTTTGCTGTTTTCAGTGCCCATTGCCGAAAAGGCGCTTCCGCCGTTGGCTATTATCCATGGAACATTGGCATATGTCTCCACATTGTTTATGTTTGACGGCTTTTGCCAAAACCCTTTTTCCGCCGGGAAAGGAGGCTTGAGCCGTGGCATTCCTCTTTCGCCCTCAAGCGAGGCTATGAGCGCCGTTTCCTCACCGCACACAAAAGCGCCGGCGCCGGCTTTGATTCTAAGATCAAAGTTGAAGTTGCTTCCAAATATATTTTTCCCAAGAAAGCCGCGTTTTCTTGCTTCGTCAATGGCATTGTTAAGGCGCACAATGGCCAATGGATATTCGGCGCGCACATACACAACGCCCTCGTCACTTCCCATGGCATATGCCCCTATGAGCATTCCTTCTATAAGCGTGTGCGGATCGCCCTCAATGACGGCGCGATCCATAAACGCGCCCGGGTCGCCCTCGTCAGCGTTGCATATTGTATATTTTTTGTCGCCTTTGGCGTTTTTGGCAGCGTTCCATTTGAACCATGTTGGGAACCCGGCGCCACCGCGGCCGGCCAGCCCCGATGTTTTGATTTCGTTTATAACATCGTCACGGCTCATGTCTTTAACACATTTTTCAATGGATTTATAGCCGCCTTTTGCTATGTAGTCGTCTATGTTTTCAGGGTTTATAATTCCGCAGTTTCTGAGCGCAATGCGTGTCTGTTTTGACAATATGTCGCTGTCCACATTGTCGATGACATATTTTTCGCATCTTTTGCCCTCAATTTCGCTGTCGATAATCTCATGCACATTTTCGGCATTGACTTTCACATATGTGGTTTTTGTTCCGTCATCTGCAAAAACATCAATTATAGGCTCAAGATAGCACATGCCAATGCAGCCTGTCACGCTCACGGCTATGTCAAGCCCTTTTTCTTTGATATAACTTTCAGCGGAATCCGAAACTTTATTGGCTCCGGCGGCTATTCCGCAGCTTCCTTTGCCGACAACAATTTTCATTTGCGTTCCGCCTCCTTTTCCCTCAACCCGGCGATGATTTTTCTTGCCTTTTCAGGCGTGAGCGTTCCATATGTTTCACCATTAATCATCATGACAGGCGAAAGTGAACAACAGCCAAGGCAAGCCACGTTGTTGAGCGTGAAAAGCCCATCGGGCGTTGTTTCGCCCTCATTTATGCCAAGCTCCTCGCACAAAGCCGTTTCAATGCCCTCAGAGCCGTTGACATGGCATGCCGTGCCCTGACAAAGCATGATCAGATATTTGCCCACGGGCTGAAGCCTGAACTGGGCATAGAACGTGGCCACGCCAAGAACTTTGGCCGGCTTCATGCCCGTTTTGATTGCGATATAATTCAAAAGCTCCACAGGAAGATAACCATATATATCTTGTGCAGACTGCAATATTGTGATCAGGCTTCCCTCAACATTGCCATACTTTTCCAAAACAGGCGCCAAAAGACAAACGTCTATGCCTGTTTTCTCAAGAGCAGCGGCTGAAGCCAAAGCACAGTTTTCGTTGCAACTCATCAAAAAAACACTCCTTTTTATTCTTGCATGAACGAACATTTCCACTGTTTTTCGCTTACGGCTTAGTTTATCATATCATGGCGGTTATTGCAACAAAACAGTTGTTTCAGGAAGTTTTTTTCAGTGAGCCATGTTTGTTTTCAATGGTTTTTGAACTTTGCTTCAGCAAGCATATATTTGGTTTGGGGCTTTTTGAAACGTATACTTTTTCAAACTGCAATTTACAGCTATTATTTTATAAATTCATGTTGCTCTAAATGGCATTTAAGACCGTGGGAGGGGCACAGCAAGCTCTCGAATTTCCCTTCGGGAAACGCTCCACTTCGTTGCGCGCCGCGACTCTCACGCGGTTCGCACATCTCATAGTTGCGAAGGCCGAATGCCCCTCCCACACCCTCCCCTGTTTGGCCACGCTTTTTGTCGTCAGTTCAAGTTTTAGCCTTTGTTAATGTTTAACACTATTGGGAATTTTCAAAAAGCTAAAAGACCATTTGGCATAAATTTCAAAACCTATACGTTGCGGGAGTTTTTTGTTTGTGGTTGTTGGTTGGGCAATTCAATGTTTTCTAAAGGGCATTTTTTAAGACTTGAAACCAAGCCAACAACCAAAAACCCCCTATAAAGCAAATTCAGCAAAGCCGCCTTCCAAACGGAAATTCCAGAACCCTTTGGCGAGAGCCCCTTGAGCTCCCCGCCCCTCCAGCTCACACCAAAGCAGCAGATTTTATATAACCCATTTTATTGAAAAATATGTAAAAATCTGCTACACTTTTCAAAAAAACCAAAGGAGGAAACAATATGAAATATGGTTTTATAGGCGGTGGAAACATGGCCTCGGCAATAATCGGCGGAATGCTTAAAAGCGGCATTTCACCAGAAGAAATAGCTGTCTATGACGCTTCTTCTGAAGCCATGGAAATTCTAAGCTCAAAATTTGGCGTTGACACATGCTCAAGCCAAAACGAGCTGATCGAAAAAAGCGGCGTTGTGACGCTCAGCGTGAAGCCCAATGTGCTTGACAATATAATTGATTCAGTGAAAGCCAATCTCAACGGCGCCAAAAAGCTGATAATATCAATTGCCGCCGGAAAAACAATTGAATATCTTGAAAGCCATTTGGGCGCAAAAACGCCAATTGCACGCGTCATGCCAAACATAAACGCCAAAGTGCTCATGGCCGTCAGCGGCTATTGTGTGAACAGCGCCGTTGAAGCGAAAGACACAGAAACCGTTGAACGCATATTCAAATCAATTGGAACAATAGCCGCCGTTGATGAGAAGCATTTTGGCATTTTCATGGCCATAGCTTCATCTTCTCCGGCATTTTCATATATATATATAAACGCTTTGGCTGCCGCGGCACAAAAGGCAGGAATGCCAAAAAAACAGGCCCTCAAAATTGCCGCCGCCGCCACAGAAGGAAGCGCGCACATGATTTGGGAAAGCGGGGAGCACCCCTGGGAGCTTGCCGACAGCGTTTGCTCGCCAGGCGGAACAACAATTGAGGGCGTGTCCGTTCTTGAAGACAGAGGGTTTGAAAGCACGGTTATAAAAGCAGTTGAAGCCGTCATTGAAAAGGATTTGAAAATTCAAGGCAAGTGAAACGTGCCCAAAAATTTGATTTGTTTTTATATGTTTTCTTTTTTTGGAAAATATAGTATTATAAGTATTATGGATAAAATAATGTCCAATTCAAGGAACATTACATTCATTTGACAATGTCATTTGCAACTGTCAAATGAATGCAAACTGAAAAAAGGCGCCATAAATGCCAATTTCCAACTCTCCAAAGCAATCCGCAAAGTCAAAATTCAATGCAAATGTTTCACATTACATTTGCAAAATATGGCGCATTTTGAAAACTTTTTTGCTGCTTAAGCGTTTATATTAAAAATTACAATCAATTTCGAGGAGACAGATCATGCTTAAAAAGAATTTTAAAAAATACATATACTACAGCCTTTCAGGGTTTGGAGCCATCGCCCTGAGCATAATTTTTTTCTTTTGCATATACAGATCTAAAATGTTTTTTGAAGCCATAAGCGACTTCATGTCCATAATAATGCCGTTCATATATGGCGGCGTCATAGCATATCTTCTTTCTCCACTTTGCTCAATGGTTGACGCCAGGCTTGTTCCTGTGTTCAACAAAAAAATGAAAAATGCCAAAAAGGCCGAAAAAACAGCCGGAAGCATTTCCGTTTTAATCTCAATGCTTGTTGGCATAATTGTCATAACCGGCGTGTTCTATCTCGTGATACCCCAGGTTGTTGAAAGTGTCAAAACCATTGTGGCCGAATTTCCACAAAACAGCAAAAAAACGTATGTATGGTTCATAAACTTTTTGAACGATCACCCCGATATAGAAGAAATTTATGACCAGTTTTTCAGCAACTACATCCAAAAATCAAAAATGTTCAGTGATGAAGGCCTGGTTGGATATTTGGAAACATTTTTGACAGAAGTGAGCGCCGGCGTTTTGGGCTTTGCAGGGTTTCTCAAAAACATGCTCATTGGCGGTGTCGCCGCCGTATATTTCCTTGCGGGGCGCCGCAAATTTTGTGCTCAGGCAAAAAAAATTATATATGCCGCATTCAACCGTGATTTGGGCAACATGATAATAGACGAAGTCAGATACACAAACAGCATATTCGGCGGCTTCATACGCGGAAAGCTTCTCGATTCGCTCATAATAGGCATTCTTTGCTTCATTGTCATGTCTGTTTTCAAATGGCCCTATCCCGTGCTCATCAGCGTCATAATAGGCATAACAAACATAATACCATTTTTTGGCCCGTTCATAGGCGCCATTCCCACAAGCCTCATAATATTGACTGTGAGTCCAATTCAAAGTTTATATTTCATCATATTTGTTGTGATTTTGCAGCAGTTTGACGGCAACATTCTCGGCCCGAGGATATTGGGCGAAACAACGGGTTTGAGCGGCTTTTGGGTGTTGTTTTCAATATTACTTTTTGGCGGGCTTTTCGGCTTTGTTGGAATGATAATTGGCGTTCCAACATTCGCTGTTATATACAAGCTGTTTTCACAGTTCATAAACTGGCGTCT
Source organism: Bacillota bacterium (assembly GCA_022791155.1). Taxonomy (GTDB): domain Bacteria; phylum Bacillota; class Clostridia; order Lachnospirales; family Anaerotignaceae; genus JANFXS01. The sequence continues at coordinate 10,511 of JAAVYN010000011.1, forward strand.
TCGGAAAAATTCGCTTCCTGAAGCAACAAATGCCTATGACAGAACTGACAACATTTGAACTGAGTTGGGAGGATTTTGATGCCAAAAAAAAATAAGCGCCAAAACGGCGGCGGGCTTGTTGACGAAATAAAAAAGCATAAACGGACATTTGTGCTTTTTGTCATTCTCAGAGCGCTTGTCATTGCAATCATGATTGCGCAGCTTTTCAACAGGAACTATGAAAATGTTTTCATGTGCATATTGACGCTCATACTTTTCATGGTTCCAAGCTTCATTCAAAAAAATTTTCACATTGAAATTCCTGACACATTCGAAATAATAATGCTCCTTTTTATATTCGCCGCTGAAATTCTCGGCGAAATCCACGAATATTATCTCTATTTCAAGCATTGGGACACAATGCTTCACACGCTCAATGGCTTTCTTGCCGCGGCCATAGGTTTTTCAATGGTTGACATATTAAACAAAAATGACAAATTCAAGTTTGTTATGTCGCCATTTTTTGTGGCGGCAGTGGCGTTCTGTTTTTCAATGACAATTGGCGTGCTTTGGGAGTTCTTCGAATTTGGCATGGACTATTTTTTGGGCTTCGACACACAAAAAGACACTGTTGTGAACTTCATAAACAGTGTTGAAATAAACCCGTCAGGCGTGAACACGCCCTACAGAATAAACAACATAACAAGCACTGTTGTCAATGGCTATGACCTTGGCATAAACGGCTATCTTGACATAGGGCTTTATGACACAATGGAAGATCTTTTTGTGAATTTCATTGGCGCCACTGTGTTTTCGGTCATAGGCTATTTTTATGTCAAAAACGGACATGCCGGCGGAAAGTTTCTTGAAAAATTTATCCTCAAAAGCAAAAAACGTTCATAAACATATTGGCACAAAACCCCATTTCAATTCCACTGCAACACACTTTGAAAAATTGTGCCAAAAATTCAATTTCACACAAAAATCAGGCGCGCTTAAAGCCGCGTGACTTTCAAAAACACGAACTTCGCACAAAACGCCTTAAAACACTTAATTGTTAAGCCTTCCTTAAAAGAAGGCTTTTTTCGCATTTCACGCACAAATTTCACGCCACTTTTTGTAATAATAAAGTGCACGAAAGGGACTTTTTAAGGCTTGTGATAATGGTTATACTTAATTATACGAAAAAACAATAAAATACAAAAGAAGGTGGAAACATTGGGCGAACCCATAAAGTTCTCGGAATTGTTTCAAAGGAAGCCGGCCAACAAAAACGACAAAAAAATAACAGATGTCCCCATTGAGGATATAAAACCAAACCCCGCGCAACCAAGAAAATATTTCCCCAAAGAAACGCTTGAGGAGCTCACAGCGTCAATAAAGGAGTTTGGCGTTATGCAGCCCATAACAGTGCGCCTTATAAACGGCCATTGCTATGAACTTGTGTGTGGCGAAAGACGGCTTCGTGCGGCAAAGCTTGCCGGGCTCGCCACAATCCCCGCCATTGTGGTTTCTATAAACGACAACAAAAGCGCTTTGATTGCATTGACAGAAAACATTCAAAGACAAAACCTTAACTACATAGAAGAGGCACTGGGCTATCAGTCGCTTGTGGAGGACTATGGCCTGACACAGGAGGAAGTGGCCACAAAGCTTGGCAAAAGCCAAAGCTCAATTGCAAACAAAATTCGTCTTTTGCGCCTGAGCGACAACATAAAGGGAATGCTTTTGGACAACAATCTTTCTGAAAGACACGCGCGGGCATTTTTGAAAATTCCAGATGAGCGCGTGCGTGAAGACGTTGTGCGCCGTGTCATCGAAGAGGGCCTGACTGTGAGAAAAACAGAAGAACTTGTCAACGAAACAATTGAGCGCCTCAGAGAGGAAGTCATAGAGCGCAGTGACCAAAAAATAAAAAGAAATTTGGGCGACATACGCCTCGTGACAAACACAATCAAAAAAAGTGTGGAACTCATGAGAAATTCCGGAATTGACGCCATATATAAAGTTGAGAAAAAACCGGAGGGCTATGAAATCATAATTTCAATAGCGGGCAGTCAAATTGAAATTGAAACTGAAACGACAGCCAACGCGGCTGAAGCTTAGGTCTGAAAATGAAATGCACCAATTTGCAGTCAGATCTGTTCACTCAAATTGAAACACATTCATTCAATCCTTTCCACAGCCTCATTTGAGTGACACTTCTCATATTTTTTAACGCATATCCCCTCACTGCAAAGTGATTAATTCTGTCAGTTTTGGCCCGCATGTTCATTCAAATTGCAATGCCAAAACAGGCAACGTCAAAAATGCACTCAAACAAATTTGCAAAATGAAATTGCAAACGGGCCAAAAAACAGCTCAAAACCAAAAACATATTTTCCCAAATCATTTCAAACCGTCAGCAACGAAATTCCTCAATGCACATTTGGCATGAAATATACAGTTTTATTTAGGAATATTAATAGTTTGTTTACAAAATATCCATACAGCATTAATAATTTTCGTTTATATTATTACTTGTAACAGTGATACACAAACCCCAAAAGAAAATTCATAATACCTTCCTTTAGAAGCCGGACTAATCATCCGGCTTTTCCCTTTTTCATTCCAGTTCCACATTTCTGTGTTTTTGAAAGCAGCTTCATTTGATCAAATTGTTTTTTCACAATCAATTGACGGCCGCCCTCAAAGTTTCAAACATTTGAAAAATGCCAAAAAATATATATTTTCCAGACAATTCATCGTTTTTCATACTTTGCTATAAAACATTAATAAATTATTCATAAAATAGCCATACGAACTTAATAATTTTCGTTTATATTATTACTTGTAACAGTGATACACAAAACCCCAAAAGAAAATTCATAATACCTTCCTTAAAAGTCGGGCATATTTGTCCGGCTTTTCCCTTTTGAAAAATCTTTCAAATGCCAAAACTTTTGCGGAATTGAAAATTTGACGTTTTTTTCAAACAAAAAGGGAAGCTCCAAACTCAGAGCCTCCCAAAAAATTGCGCAAAACGTTCAATTTTCGAACAGTGGCAAAATCACAAAATCAAACTGACAAAACTTCCATTGCCTTTTCAACAACGTTTTCAACTGTGAATCCAAACTTTTTGAACAGTTCGCCGGCCGGGGCGCTTTCGCCAAATGTGTCAATCGAAATTATTCCGCCGTCAAAACCGGTGTATTTATGCCAGCCAAAGCTGCTTCCCGCTTCCACAGCAAGCCTTTTCACAACATTCCGCGGCATCACACTTTCTTTATATAAAGCGCTCTGTTCCTCAAAAACCTCTTGGCTCATGAGCGATATGACACGGGCTTTAACGCCTTTTTCCACCAACTTGTCATATGCTTCATATATAAGGCTCACCTCTGACCCGCTTGCCATGAGGAGTATGTCAGGCGTTCCCTCGCAGTCACGCAGAACATAGCCGCCTTTCAGCGCCGCCTTTCCTGTTCCCTCAAGGCGCGGCAGGTTTTGCCTTGAAAGTATGAGTGCGGACGGGCCGCCTTTCCTTGTGAGCGCCATTTGCCATGCCGCCGCTGTTTCATTTGAATCGCACGGGCGCAAAACAGTGCAGTTTGGCATGCTTCTTAAAGCCGCAAGCTGTTCCACAGGCTGATGTGTTGGCCCGTCTTCGCCAACGCCTATTGAGTCATGGGTCAACACGCTTATGACATTCAGCTTCATGAGCGCTGAAAGACGAATGGCCGCTTTCATATAGTCGCTGAAAACGAAAAATCCCGCCACATATGGCCTGAGCCCGCCGTGCAATGCCATGCCGTTGGCCATGGCTGTCATGGCAAATTCCCTCACGCCAAAATGTATGTTTGAGCCACATGGAGTGTCTTTTGAATAATATGGCCTGTCCTTCATGACCGATTTGTTTGAAGGCCCCAAATCGGCTGAGCCGCCCATGAGGTTTGGTATGGCCGCAGAAAGCTTTTGAAGAACCTTTTCAGAAGACGCCCTTGTGGCTATGTCGCCGCCGTTTTCCCAGAAGTCAGAATTTTCAAACAGCTCGTCATCAACTTCTTCGTTGTGGAAAACGTTCCATTTTTCCGCCATTTCAGGATATTTTTCGCAATAGCGTTCAAACATATCATTCCAGCTATCTTCAAATTGATTGAGCTTCGATATTACGCATTTCATGTTTTCACTGACTTCAGAAGGAACAAAAAAGCTGTCCTCATAGTCAAAGCCAAGGTTGTGTTTTGCGGCCTTCAGCTCGTCAGCGCCCAAAGGCTCGCCATGGGCCGAAGCCTTGCCCTGTTTGTTTGGCGCGCCAAAGCCTATTGATGTTTTGATTTCAATCAGTGATGGTTTCAATTTTTCGGCTTTTGCCTCTTTCACGGCATTTGCAATGGCCGCTGTGTCATTTCCGTCTTCAACATATATCGTCTGCCAGCCATAGGCGTCAAAGCGGGCACGGACATTTTCTGTGAAGCTTGTGGAGGTTGGGCCTTCAATTGTTATGCTGTTTGAGTCATAAAGAACTATGAGCTTTCCAAGCCCAAGCGACGCCGCAAGTGAAGCCGCCTCGCTGGAAACGCCTTCCATGAGGCAACCATCGCCGCACAATGCAAACGTATAGTGATCGTATATATTGAACTCATCTTTGTTGAATTCGGCCGCCAAACGGCTTTCAGCCAAAGCAAGCCCCACAGCCATGGCAATGCCCTGTCCCAAAGGGCCCGATGTGGCTTCAACACCGTCTGTCACGCCATATTCCGGGTGTCCCGGCGTTTTGGCCGAAAGCTGGCGAAAATTTTTCAAGTCGTCTATGCTCACGTCATATCCAAACAAATGGAGAAGTGAGTAGAGCATTGCCGAACCATGTCCGGCGCTCAGTATAAATCTGTCACGGTTGGGCCATTTTGGGTTTTTGGGGCTGTGACGCATTTCCTCGGCCCAAAGTGTATATGCCGCCGGAGCCGCGCCCAAAGGAAGCCCCGGATGGCCGCTTTTTGCCTTTTCAATTGCATCTGCACTCAAAAACCTCACTGTGTTTATTGAAAGCTGATTTATGTCCATTCATTTTCCTCCTTCATTGCTGTTGTGTCGATTGGGAAAAGTTTGCTGATATAACTTAAATTGCAATTTTCAATCCATTCATTTTTCATTCATCAAATGATGGCGCACAAAACTTTGTATTTCATTTTTCTCAATGACTGTTTTGTGAAGAACAGTTTTGTTTTCAAGCCCTTTGACGGGCTCTGGAATTGTTGTGCCCGAAATTTTTTCAAGCTCGTTCATAAGCGGGAAAAACTCCATCCCGGCATATTTGCTGTCTATTGCAGAGAGAACATCTTTTGTGAATTTGTATGGACTCGCCGTTGACACAATCACTGTTTTTGTGTTGTCGCCAGTTTCCGCTTTATATTTTTTGTATGCAGCATATGCAACAGCAGTGTGCGTGTCAACAACATAGCCCGAGCTTTCAAACATATCTTTTATTGCGTCATTTGTTTCTTTTTGATTTGCCCATTGGCCCTTTATGTTGAGATTTGATGTGTCAAGGGAATATTTGCCCTCTGAATTGAGGCCCTTCATCAAACCGGCACATTTTTCCTGTCCGGCAACAAGGCACAAAAGGCGCTCAAGATTGCTTGAAACAAGTATATCCATAGACGGCGAGTTTGTGACATGAAAAGGTCTGTTCTTGTCATATGTGCCTGTTGTGAAAAAATCGAAAAGCACATTGTTCTCATTGGAAGCACACACAAATGTTTTCACCGGAAGCCCCATTTTGTATGCAAAATACCCCGCCAGTATATTGCCAAAATTGCCTGTTGGCACAACAACGTTTATTTCATCGCCAATGTTGATGCTTCCATTTTCTGCCATGCGCAAATATGCATTGAAATAGTATACAATTTGCGGGGCAAGGCGGCCAATGTTTATGGAATTTGCTGAAGAAAGCACAAAGCCGTTTTCAGAAAGCTCCTCTTTGAAGTCATTGTTTGTGAATATGGATTTCACTGCTGTTTGAGCATCGTCAAAATTTCCGTTTATGCCAACAACGCATGTGTTGTCTCCCTCCTGCGTCACCATTTGCAGTTTTTGAACCGGGCTGACGCCGTCTTCAGGGAAGAAAACGATGATCTTCACGCCCTCAACATTGGCAAATCCCTCCAGTGCGGCTTTTCCTGTGTCGCCTGATGTGGCCGTGAGTATCACAATTTCTTTGTCAAGCCCGTTTTTGGCCGCTGCCGTTTTCATAAGATATGGAAGAATTGAAAGCGCCATATCTTTGAACGCTATTGTCTTCCCATGAAAAAGCTCAAGCATTGAAACGCCATTTTTTTCAACAACAGGCGCAATCTCGCGCGTGTCAAATTTCTCATCATATGCGCTGTCTATGCAATGGCGCAATTCCTCTTCAGTGAAATCAGTCAAATATAGTTTCAAAATTTCATATGCCAAATCCTGATAGCCGAGTTTTGAGAGTTCCTCCAGCGATTTGTCGGGCTTTTGAAATTCCTCTGGAATGAAAAGCCCGCCGTCAGAGCAAATTCCCTGAAGAATCGCCTGACTTGCTGTGGCTTTGATATTTTTGTCTCTTGTTCCAATATAATTGATTTTTTTCATATTAAAATCCACCCTTTTAACAATTGTTGGCCGCCGAGATTGCGCGGCTGAAAAACATAATTTTATAAGTTCAGACAAAGTTTTATTGAAGTGAACGTAAATCAATTTTACCCTATTATCGGAATTTGTCAATAACAAGCCATAATAGGCATTGGTTTTTCTGTTCATTTTTTGCTGTGTATGTTTCGTATGGTTTTCTTTTTCACGGTCTGCTTTTTGGGCTGTGAAATGCTGCTTTTTTTGTGGCTGATGCCTTTTGCTTCGGCCCGGCGCGGCCTTGGGGCAATGAGACATTTTTTGTCAAACCCAATCAAATCTTCACGGCCGGCCTTTTTGAGCGCTTCCATGACAAGGTCATAGTTGCGCGGCGCGCGATATTGCATCAACGCCCTTTGCATGGCCTTTTCATGCGGCGATTTTGGCACATAAACGGGTTCCATTGTCCGCGGATCAATGCCTGTATAATACATTGCTGTGGAGAGCGTTGCCGGGGTTGGATAGAAATCCTGAACCTGCTGCGGCGTGTGGCCAATGTCCCGGAGATATTCAGCAAGCTCAATGGCCTCCTCAAGGCCGCTTCCCGGGTGACTGCTCATGAGATATGGCACAAGATATTGTTCCATGCCCAATTTTTTGTTTATTTCATAATATTTTTTCACAAACCTTTCATACACACTGTGTTCCGGCTTGCCCATTTTTGAAAGCACTGCGGAAGAAACGTGTTCCGGCGCAACCTTGAGTTGCCCGCTTATGTGATATTTGCACAAATCTTTGAAAAATGAACCGTCTTTGTCATTTATGAGATAGTCAAAGCGTATGCCCGAGCGTATGAAAACCTTTTTGACCCTTGGAATTTCCCTCAGCTTCCGAAGAAGCCGGCGATAATCATCATGGTCTATGACGAGTTTTTCACACGGCTTTGGAAAAAGGCATTGTTTGTTTTTGCACGCTCCAAACTTTTTTTGCTTTTCACATGCGGCATGACGGAAGTTGGCTGTTGGCCCGCCAACGTCATGGATATATCCCTTGAAGTCAGGCTCCCACACAATTTTCTCTGCTTCAGCAACAATCGATTCATGGCTTCTTGATGAAACAACCCTTCCTTGATGAAACGCCAGGGCACAAAAATTGCAGTTTCCAAAACAGCCTCTGTTGCTTGTCAGGCTGAATTTGACCTCCTCAATGGCCGGGATTCCGCCCGCGGCCTTATAACTGGGGTGATAATCCCGCATATAGCCAAGGGAATACACCGAATCCAGCTCCTTTGTTGTCAGCGGCGGTGAAGGAGGGTTTTGAACAACAAGCCCTTCTTTATATTCCTCAACAAGCATTTTTCCTGTCACAGCGTCAGTGTTTTCATATTGTGTCATAAAACTTTCTGCAAACAGTTTTTTTGAGCTCACAACATCGCCATATTTCGGAAGGCGTATGAAATCATAAAGCCGGCTTTCGTCTCTTGTTTTGAAAACACTTCCTTTTATGAACGTTATCTCCGAGATGGGAATGCCGCTGTCAAGCGCCTCTGCCATTTCAACAATTTGATGTTCCCCCATGCCATATAAAAGAAGATCCGCGCCACTGTCAAGAAGCACTGAACGGCGAACTTTGTCATCCCAATAGTCATAGTGGGCCAAACGCCTCAAACTGGCCTCAACGCCGCCTATTATTATTGGAACATATTTATATGCTTCGCGTATTTTGTTGCAATAAACTATGACAGCCCTGTCAGGCCGCAGCCCCATTTTCCCTCCCGGTGAATAATAGTCCTTCTCGCGCCGCTTTTTGGCCACAGTGTAGTGATTCACCATGCTGTCAATGTTGCCGCTTGACACAAGAAACCCAAGGCGAGGAAGTCCAAAGCGCTTGAAGTCTTCAACATTTTTCCAGTCGGGCTGTGCAAGGAAGCAAACCTTAAAGCCGTGTTTTTCAAGAAGACGGCATATTATGGCGGCGCCAAAAGAAGGGTGATCGACATACGCATCACCACAAACATATACAAAATCTGGTTTTTCCCACCCAAGTTCAGTCATTTCTTCGTGCGTAACAGGTAAAAATGCCATATTATCCCCTTTTCTCAAACGTTTCTGTTTTTGTGTGACATTTAGTCAGTATAATGGTGTTGGCTTGTGGCTGTTGGTTTGGTTTCAAGCTTTCAAAAATAGTATTTTTCAAGACCGTGGGAGAGGCATGGCGTGTTCTCGAATTTTGCTTCGCAAAACGCTTCGCTTCGTTCCGCGCCACTTTTCAGCTTTATTTTATCATAACTAATATTCTTTTACAATTTTATAACAAAAAATAAACCCCATTTGTCAAAACGAGATTCCAAAACGCCAAGTCCAAAATTCTGTCATGTGGCGCGCAGTGTCCATTGCCATTTTTTCGCGCTTCAATTCACAAAAGGCGCCACTTTTTTCCAAAACAAAACACCGGCAAAAGCATCGCTTCGCCGGCATTTTTTCACATCAGTTATTTTCTTTCAGTTTTGCAAGAAACTTTTCAACATTTATCACGGCGCGCCCGTGTGTCCCCTCGCCAATTTTTGTTTTTTCGTCATATGCTTTAACCTTGAATGTAATCATTTTGCCGTCAACCTCTGTGATCTCAGCTATGACACGCACTTTCATGCCCACAGGTGTTGCCGCCATGTGTTTGACATTGACAAATGTTCCAACTGTGTCATAGCCTTTCGGCAAAACCTGCTGACAAAGCTTGAGAGAAGTTTGTTCCATCCAGTTTATCATGACGGGCGTGGCAAAAACGGGAAAATTCCCTCCAAAGTGCGCCGTTGCGTCATTTTTTGTGACGATATATTCCTGTTCATTTGTCATTCCGGCATAAAGATTAAATTCCATAAATATTCACCTCAAAACACACATCACTCAATGGTTTCATTCTTCTGTTTTTTCACAATTTTCATTTTTTGTTTCTTCTTTTGAATCTTCTATAACAATGTCAATGGCTTTTTTGTTTTCTGTTTCATTTGAAACTTCGTCATTTTCGCCACTGTTCTTTTCAAGGCCCACTTTTTCACTGGCTTCAATTTCTTCCAACGCTTCTGTTGGATTTTCCATTATCTTTCTAAAATCCTCGCCTGTGATTTTCTCTTTTTCAACAAGTATTTTGGCCGTTGCGTGAAGAACGTCAATGTTTTCATTGAGCAGACGTATGGCTTCATTATATGACGTGTCCATAATGCGCTTAACTTCTTTGTCAATTGTTCCTGCCACATCTTCGCCATAGTTCCTCGAGTGAGCAATTTCTTTGCCAATGAAAACTTCGCCGCCGTCATCGCCAAAAAGCACAGGCCCCAAAACGTCGCTCATTCCATATTTCATCACCATGCTTCGGGCAATGCCTGTTGCGCGCTCAATGTCGTTGCTTGCGCCTGTTGTCACGTCTTTGAATATAATCTGTTCAGCCGCGCGACCGCCAAGGAAGGACACAATCTCCTGTTCCATTGTTTTCTTTGTTATATACATTTTGTCCTCGCCGGGAAGCGGCATTGTGTAGCCCCCTGCCATTCCAGTTGGTATGATCGATATGCTGTGAACAGGGTCAAGCTCGCTCAAAATTTCAAACAATATGGCATGGCCTGTCTCGTGATATGCCGTGATTTTCTTTTCTTTTTCGTTTATGACGCGGCTTTTCTTTTCGGTTCCAATGCCAACTTTGACAAATGCTTTTTGAATTTCCTCCATGTCAATTTCTTTTTTTCCGTTTCGTGCGCTGAGAAGCGCCGCTTCGTTCAGGAGATTTTCCAAATCGGCCCCTGTGAAGCCGGAAGTTGTTTTTGCAACAACGCTCAAATCCACTTCCTTGGCAAAGGGCTTTCCCTTGGCATGAACTTTCAATATTGCCTCGCGGCCCTTGACGTCAGGGCGCCCAACATAAACCTGTCTGTCAAAGCGGCCCGGCCTCAATATGGCTGGATCAAGGATGTCGGCCCTGTTTGTTGCCGCCACAACAATGACGCCCTCGTTGACGCCAAAGCCATCCATTTCAACAAGAAGCTGGTTGAGTGTCTGCTCCCTTTCATCATGTCCGCCGCCAAGCCCGGCCCCGCGCCGTCTGCCAACGGCATCAATCTCGTCAATGAACACAATGCACGGCGAATTTTTCTTTGCCTGATCAAACAGATCCCTCACTCTTGAGGCGCCAACGCCCACAAACATTTCAACAAAGTCTGAGCCGGAGATGCTGAAAAACGGCACTTTTGCCTCGCCGGCCACAGCCTTTGCCAAAAGCGTTTTTCCTGTTCCAGGAGGGCCAACAAGCAAAACGCCTTTGGGAATGCGCGCTCCCAAATCAATAAATTTTTTGGGTTCTTTCAAAAAGTCAACCAATTCCACAAGCTCGGCTTTTTCTTCGTCAAGCCCGGCAACATCACCAAAAGTGACTCTGTTTTTGTCGTCAACCGTGACTTTTGCGCGGCTTTTGCCAAAGTTCATCATTTTTCCGCCGCCGCCTTGCATTCTTTGGAACATAAAGCTGAATATTATTATGGCAAGAACCATGAGTATCAGCGATGGCAATATGCTGCTCAACACACTGACTTTTGGCATTTCAAGTATTTCCGTTTTAATTTTTGAGCCTTCCACAATTTTGCCGTTTATATAGTCCATGAAACTTGAGAAACCAACAATGCTTGTTTTGAAAGTTTCTCCTGTGTTTGTGACCGCTGTGATCATGCCATAGTCGTTTGCCTCCGAGCTTTTTTCAACAGTGATTTCAGAAATTTCATTGTTTTCGATTTTTTCAATAAGATCGCCGTATGTATACTCAACAGCGTTTTTTCTTACCGTTGTGTTGTTTGTATTCAAAAAGGCGAGAATGCACAAAACGATAATGAACATTATGGCATACAGACCAAAACTTTTCCAATATTTGTTCAAAATTAATCCTCCTTGTGATACATTTTGGCATATGCATATAACAATAACGCTATACACATAAAACAATAATATATTTTACCACAATTAAAATGCCTTGGCAACTGAAAACATATCTATTTTTCGCCTTTTTGCTCATTTTAATCTCATTCTTTGAAAATTTTTGTTCTCAAAAGTGTCGTCACAAATTATGTTTTAACACAACACGCCACATAAATCAACACATTGTTCATTTATATTGATATAGTTTTTTGTGAAAATCAATATTTTTCAAAACATAATATGCCGTGAACAACATTTGATTCAAACAGACTCGGGCTTGTGCTTCAAAAAATCCGGAATCTCCAAGTGAAAATCCCGGTTCGGCAAAACAGCTTTGAAACTTCATTCATCAATGAAAGATATAATCCCCACATAGTCAAGGTTTCTATATTTTTGGGCATAGTCAAGGCCATAGCCCACAACAAATTCGTCAGAAATTTCAAAGCATGTATAATCAATGTCAACATCGGCCACACGCCGGCTGGGCTTGTTCAAAAGAGTGCAAATTTTGAGGCTGTTTGGGTTTCTGCTCAAAAGCAGTTCTTTGAGCATGCTCAGCGTGCGCCCGCTGTCCACAATGTCTTCAACAATCATAACGTCTTTTCCGGCTATGGGCTCGTCAAGATCCATAAGTATTTTAAGGTTGCCGGAACTTTCGGTTGAGTTGCCATAGCTTGACACATCCATGAAATTCATATACACTTTGTTTTTCAAGCAGCGTGCCAAATCTGTCATAAACACAACGCCGCCTTTAAGCACACAGACAAAATGTATGTCGCGTCCCTCATAGTCCTTCTCAATTGCAGAAGCAACGCTGTTAATTTTGGCATCTATTTCTTCTTTTGAAATGAGCACATCAATTTTTTCAACCATCTTCCAACGCCCCCCAAATGTGAATATACGCAATTTTTTTAGTGTCTTTTGTGGCAGAGCACGAACAGCTTTGCCTTTTGCCGACAACCCAAAAAACCTCGTTTCCACACACAATCAGAGGCGTCAAATTTCTTTCTTCCCGCGGAACTTTTTCGTCAATGAAAAAGTCTTTCAGTTTTTTGTGCCCCGATTGTATAGCAATGAAGTCTTTTGGCCTTCTGTTTCTCACAACAATATTTTTGCTAATTTTATCACAATCAAAGGCTTTCGTACACACTTTTCTTCCATTTGCGTCAAATTTTATTTTTTTGTCTGAAATTTCAACAAAAACATTCGCTTCCTTCACATATACAGCTTTGTTTTCAAAAAGTTCATAGCAATAGTCCCGCGCCTTTTTGGCGGCGCCATTTGAAATCACAACATTGGCATATTCCCGCCTTGCTTCAAAGGCTCCCGCAACAACAACCCTTTTGCCACTTTGCGCCCCAAAAAGCTTTGTCACTTTGTTGATGTGTTCCAATGAAAAATCTTTTATATCACTTTTGAAATTTCTCAGTGAAATGCGTATAACACGCCGCAATATGACATGTTCCACGGCTTTGAGCGCGTCAACGCTCAAATACACTTCGTTGGCATTTTTCTTCAAAAGCGCGTTTTCATAGGCTTTCATTGCCACATCTTCCATATATTCATCTTCCAATGACACAAGCTCGGCTGTTTTTGCTATGTTTGCAACTGTTTTGGGGTTTATCTCTTTTTCAAAATATGGAAGTATGTTTATGCGGATTTTGTTTCTTGTGTAATCTGATTTAAGATTTGACGAATCTGTGCAATAGCTTTGTCCAATTTTTTCCAGATAGTTTTCTATTTCTTTCCTTGAGCATTCAATCAAAGGGCGTATTATTATGTCCCTCACAGGCGAAATCCCTCTGAGGCCCGTTGTCCCCGTGCCGCGGGCAATGCGCATCAAAACTGTTTCGGCCTGATCGTTCATGTTGTGCGCCACAGCAATTTTGCTGAATTTTTTTTTGGCAACAACTTCATAAAACGCCTTATATCTCAGCGTTCGGCCGCATTCCTCTTCACCCATGCCCATTTTCACAGCCTCTTTTGGCACATCAAAAAACCGCTCCAAAAAGTCAATCCCAAGTTTTTTGCAAAGGCTTTTTGAAAACTCACAGTCACGCTGTGCCTCGCTTCCGCGGATCCCATGGTTTATATGCACAGCGGCCAGCTCAATTGCATACTTTTCTTTCAAACGGCTCAGAGCAACAAGAAGTGCAACCGAATCGGCCCCGCCGGAAAGGCCAACCACAATTTTGTCACCCGCTTTTATCATATTATATTTTCTGATTGTTTCATCAACTTTTTGCTCCATATCCACAACCTCACTTTGGCATGATTATACCACATAAAGCCGGGAAAGTGGAGTTTTTCATCAGGCATTTCCTTCTCGCCAAAAACATTCCCCTCTGAAAATTTCATTTGCACTGCAAATTCCAAGAAACATTTGTTTCGATCCTTGCCGCGCCAATTTTTCCACAACACACACAAAGGCCAAGAAAACAGAGTTTTTCATCGAACATTTTGTCCTCGCCAAAAACATTCCCCCTGAAATTTTCACTTGCAATGCAATCATTTTGAGCATTTCAGGCAATCGCCAAAGTTTTATATTTCCGCAATGGCATTGTCTTCAATCATTTTTGTCTCACACAAGTTAAGCGTTCTGTCGCCGCAGCATAAATCCGCAAACCCACGACAACACAGCTCAACACGTTGTCCATTCACAAATTTTCAACACGCCAATTTCATATAAAACGGCCAACCACAACCGTCATGTCATCTCCCGCTTTCCCCCCGTCAGCCAGTTTTGCGGCCTCCACTATAAGTGATGATATTTTGTCCACATTTCCGCCTCCCTGAGTCACAGCCAACGCCACAGCACGCTCCTCATTTTCTATGCCAAACGCCTCTGTTATGCCGTCTGTGACCATTATAACCGTGTCGCCGCTTTTGATTTGAACAGATGTTTTTTCGCCTTCCCAATCCCTCACAACGCCAAACGGAAGCGACGTTGAGCGAATTGCCCTCATTTCACCGCACGAATATATAAATATCGTTGAACCCCCGTTTTTTATGATCTCGCACTGCCCTGTGTAGAGATTGATGCTGCAAACGTCAAGCGTTGTATACATGTCGCCGTTTCCTGAAGCAAGCGCTGAGTTGAGAACCTTCAGCGTGAGACTGAGATCAAAGCCGGCTCTGACAAACCTTTTTGTCAGATCTATGGCTCTGAGGCTCTCTTTTGCCGCCTCCTCGCCGCTTCCCATGCCGTCACAAAGAACCATGACGGCTTTCTTTGCGCCATATTCCTCGCTCATTGCCGTGTCTCCCGTTTTTTCGCTTCCATATTTAATTTCTTTTGATATTGAAGTTTCAAAAACGAGCCCTCTGTTTTCCCTCAACGTCACGGAACAAAAACCTTTTCTGTCAATCTGACATTTGTCGCTTTCAACAACAAACTGCCTTCCCGTCACTTTGACAGCCGCCGGAAGAATTATGTCTTTGCACGCATCATTGCCATAGCAGTTTTTCATTGTTATGTATATCTCCATGGCCTCGCGGTTTGAAACAAAAATGCTTTTGATCCTGAGCTTTTTCCTTTCCAAAACAAATTTCAGCTCCTTGCTCACGCTTTCATCAAAGCGTGGCATTTGAATCACTTGTCCTCCCAAATCGCCAATGATTTTTTCAACGCTCAAAAGCTGCTGCCTCAATATGTTTCTGCTTTCATTTATGCGGTTTTGCCAAACCATGTTGTTTTTATATTCCTTCACGCTGTCATTCGTTTCTTCAAGCAGTTGCGAAAGCCTGACACACCCGTTTTTCAGCCACACAGGAAGCTTTTTTTCGTTTATGCTTCCAAATGTTTCAATCTCGCCAATGACATGCTGTATGGCGCCATAAACCTCAAAGCTTTTTGTGCGCCAGCAATAAAGCGACATGCTGCAGCTTTCACAAACTTTGTGGCTCACATCATCTATTATTGTCCCGGCCTCTTTGGGCGTTATGCCGTTTGTGAGCTCGCTGTTTTCAAATGCCTCTGCAAGTGCGCCAAAGGCTTCTGCAAACGCTTTAAGCTTCTGTTCCGTCATTTTTTTGAGGCGCACAAAATATTCATCGCTGTTAAACTCCGCTTCATGGTTTGCAAATGTGTTTATTCCCTTGAACAACTTTTCCGGCGTGATCACAAACAGCACAGCGGCGGCAAAAGCCGTCAAAAGAACGTGCATGCTGTCACCCATATAAAACACTGTCATAACTGTTCCCGCCATATATGCTGCCGCTGTGAAAATCTTTTTTCCGTTGAACGTTCCGCCCAATATCGAAGAAATTGAAAATATTATAAACACGCTTTCCGGCGCGCCATTCATCACAATGAGACAAAAGGCAAAAACCGCTCCCGACGCACATGCAATGGCCGGGCCGGCTGAAAAGCCAGCCGCCATCATTATGTAAGAACCCATGAACGAAGCGGCCGGAAAACCAAACTTCCCGCTCCCTGCAACAGAGCATATGGCAACCAAAACAACAGCGGCGGCCATAAGAAATTTTTCATCATTCAATATCTGTCTTGAAAATCCATTTTTCAATATATACATTCCGTTGTTAAACATAACGGAAAGTGCAAAAACGGCCCCTGTTTCGGCTGCAATTCTCACAAAAAGAAACATTTCTCCGCCGTTCACAGCAGTCATAAATATTCCCCCAAACAAAAAACAGCCGCAGCCAACAAAGGCGCTCAAATATACATTGAGCCGGAGTCTTGCTTTTTCAATGAGAAGTTCCGCCAAAATTGCCGCACAAACCGATGCCATATACATAGGAGCGCCGTATATCTCACCCATCACGGCATATCCCAAAAACGCCGCCGCGCTGACCATATAAAATTTTGCTCCACTTCCAAACCACGCCGACACAAATCCAATGCCAATTGGGTTGAAGCTTCCAAACACATTGGCGGCGCCAAAAACGAAGCCCAAAAAAACATTCAGCGCAATCTCCATTGTATGTGTTTTTCTCAAACTGTGAAAATTTATATTTTCTTTTTTTTCAGCGCTTTTTCTGAGCCTTGTCCGCCGGCTGCCGCTTTCCGGCATTATAACTTTTCCGTATGTCTCAACCGGTCTTTCCATTTTCATCACCCCGTAATAGAGTATAGACCAGTGCAAACGCAAAAATTTGTCAAACGGCGTATTGTATTACATCAAAATTATTTCCTTTTAATATAAAAAAAGACATTGCAAAAGCAATGTTCAATGCATCTAAAAAATGCATTTTTCACAACATATGGACACAAAAAATGCCGTGGCTTTCAAAAAACGCCCAAAACATTCGAAAACCACGGCCCTTTGTGCCAAATAAGACATGCGTTTGTCGTCAAATTTATATGCCCTAAATTCAAAACATATTAACATAAAATGCCGAAATCGCTTTTTGTTTTGAAATATTTTTTTAATTTTCGCCGCACAGAACGATATATCTCTCATTTTGTCGGCTTTGCAAAACTGTCAAAAAGCATAGTTTTTCAAATTTCGTTATTTGTAGTTATTATCTGGTCAATTTTAGCTTTCCAAATGGCATTTAAGACCGCGGGAGGGGCAATCTCGGAGTTGCGAGGGCCGAATGCCCCTCCCACACCCTCCCCTGTTTGGCCCCGCTTTTTGTCGGCAGTTCAAGTTTTAGCCTTTGTTAATGTTTAACGCTATTGGGAATTTTCAAAAAGTTAAAAGACCATTTGGCATAAA
>JAAVYN010000012.1 GCA_022791155.1 Bacillota bacterium
AGTAAAGGCTGCAACTTGAACTGCCGACAAAAAGCGTGGCCAAGGAGGGAGGGTGTGGGAGGGCCGTTCGGCCTTCGCAACTATGAGATGGCCCTCCCACGGTCTTGAATGCCATTTGGAAAGCTAAAATTGACCAGATAATAACTACAAATAACGAAATTTGAAAAAGTATACCTTTTTAGAGCTATATTATTTATAGCTATCATTTGATCAAATTCAGAAAGCCTTGAATTGCCCAAACGAAACTATAAATAACAACTATTCCCTTTCCCAAATCAAAAATCACCTCTTTCATTATAAAGAATTATTTTGTATAATATATACAAAACAATTGGAGGGGCTTTGATGAAACATCAAAAACTACTTAGTTATGTACGCCGTGCAATAGATGACTACAACATGATAGACAGTGGTGACAATATAGCCATTGGAATATCCGGCGGAAAGGACAGCTTGTGCACATTGCTTGCTCTTGCTGACCTGAGAAGGTTTTATCCAAAAAAGTTCAACATTGAGGCCGTGACAGTTTCTCTTGGTTTCAAAAATGCTGATTATAGCCGTGTGAAAGAGCTTTGCCAAAAAATAAATGTCAATTACACTGTGGTTGAAACCGACATTGGCCAAATTATATTTGAAGAACGCAAAGAAAAAAATCCTTGCTCATTGTGTGCAAAAATGCGCAAAGGCGCCCTCAACGACATGGCCGAAAAACTTGGCTGCAACAAAATCGCACTCGGCCACAACAAAGACGACATAATTGAAACTTTTTTCATGTCACTTTTTTATGAAGGCCGCATCAACACATTCGCCCCCGTGAGCTATCTTGACAGAAAAAAATTACATTCAATACGCCCCCTTATGTATGTTCCTGAAGCGGAAGTGGCCGGATATATCAAAAACAATGAAATTGATATAGTAAAAAGCCCTTGCCCTGCTGACGGCACCACAAAAAGGCAAGAGATCAAAGAATTCATCGCTTCGCTAAAAAAAGATTATGACAATATTGACGTAAAAGTTTTCAGCGCCATCAAAAATTCTTATATCAACGGCTGGAACTGTCAAAAACATTGATAAATTTGTTCTGTAAACCCAACACAAACATATTCTCAATGCTCATCATTCAGCAAAATGTCAGCAATTTATCATTTGAATTCAAAACAATTCACAAGCGGTTTAATAAACAGCAAAGGAGCTTTAATATGCCTGATTTAACATATATAGAGCAGCAACGCCAAAAAAACACACTTCACTTGAGAGAGCTTATATGCTGTCTTCCTAAATTCATTGACGTGTTTTTTAGAAGTATTGCCCAAAACACCTCAATCAAAACAAGAATTGCATATGCCTATGATTTAAGAATATTTTTCAACTATCTCATAAAAAACAACCCTTTTTTCAGCGACAAAAAAATTGAAAACATTTCTGCTCATGACATGGAAAAAGTCCAGTCAGAAGATATTGACCTTTTTCTTGAATATGTAACGTATTATGAAAAAGATAATCCCGTCAATGAATCTGAAGTTATCATATATACAAATGACGAAAAAGGCAAACTCAGAAAGCTGTCTGCCATAAGACGAATGTATAAATTTTTATATTCAAAAAAGCTTGTGGCCGCAAACCCCGCCGAAATTGTCGAGAGTCCAAAAATTCACGAAAAAGCCATAGTACGCATGGATGTCAATGAGATGTGCAATTTTCTTGACGAGGTTGAAAAGGGCAACAACCTCACAAGTCATCAAAAAATATATCACAAATACACCCAAAAAAGAGATCTTGCCATTGTAAGCCTTCTTTTGGGAACAGGAATGCGTGTTTCAGAATGCGTTGGAGTTGACAAAAAAGATATAAATTTTGAAAACAATGCCGTAAAAGTTACACGAAAAGGCGGCAACGAAACTGTGCTCTATTTTGGCGATGAAGTCCGTGACGCAATTTTGGATTATATGGAAGAGCGCAAAAATGATCCATTCGACACCGAAGATGCATTGTTCATTTCAATGCAAAAAAAGCGCATAGATGTCAGAACCGTTCAAAACCTTGTCAAAAAATATGCAAAGGCTTCTGTGCAGATCAAAAACATTTCTCCTCATAAACTGAGAAGCACATATGGAACAAATTTGTATAACGAGACAGGCGACATATATCTTGTTGCCGAAACACTGGGACATGTTGACGTCAACACAACAAGAAAACACTATGCACAAATGGAAGACAACCGCCGCCGAAGCGCCGCAAAATACATAAAGCTTAGAAGGGAATAAAAAATGAACATAGATAAAACATATATTGAAAACATAAAATGTGTTCTTGAGAGACACCTTCCTTCCGCTGAAGGGAGCGGAAAACCTTCAGCAGTTTTGATGCCACTTATTGAGCACAACGGAAGCATTCACATTGTGCTGACTCAAAGGGCATTTTCAATGAAGCATCAGCCAGGAGACTTTTGTTTTCCCGGAGGCCATGGCGAAAACGATGAAACCCCTGATGAAACAGCAATAAGAGAAACCTGCGAAGAACTCGGTATAAAAAAAGAAAACATAAAGCTCATAGGCGAAACAGACTTCATAATATCAATGTCAAACATGTATATACGTTCATTTGTGGGATTTCTGCACGACATAAATATTGATGATTTTGTTATAAACAATGATGAAGTTGAAAAAGTCATTGCTGTTCCGCTTGATTTTTTCATAAACACAACTCCATCATTGCATGTGGTGAACATGGAACCTCGTTTTTCTGCCGACTTCCCATTCCATCTCATATATGGCGGAAAAAACTACAACTGGAGAACAGCTTCCATGAAAGAATGGTTCTACAACTATAAAGGCGACATCATATGGGGTTTGACAGCAAGGATTATAAATAATTTTAAGTCAATAATAGGTGTATGATTGGCCGCTGTGTCCAAAATGCAAACGGCCAATTTGTTTGCCAACGCAAATTGTGCTTATATGAGTTCGTCAAAACTTTTTATATATCTGTCAGCAGTTTCGATTATGCTGTCTCTATCAGCCAAAGAACTCCTGTCTTCCACTGCAACAGTGTAAAACCCGCTTTTTTTGGCACTGACAACTCCATGAAAAGCATCTTCAAAAACGGCAGTGTCATTTGGCGTGCCTCCAATCTTTTTGGCAACAAATGTGTAAATGTCACCATTTGATTTGCTCATTCCAAGCTCTGTGCATGTGAAAACACTGCAAAAAAAACTTTCTATCCCAAGCCGCTCAAGAGCTGGCAAAACATATTCCTTTTCAGAGGCAGTCAAAATGCACATGTTTGTTCCTTTTTGAAACTCTTTTTCAAGAAATTCATATACATGTGGCTTTAGAGGAACTGAATTTGCATAGCAGTCTTTAACCTTTTGTATTATTGAATTGAGCATAAAACTGAAGCTGCATTTCAGCCCAAGCTTTTCAACAAAATATTTATAACTTTCCTCAAATGACATGCTTTTGAAAATTTCATCAACATTTTCAGGAGGAATTGTCCCGTTTTCAACCAAAAAACTCTTTCCAACTCCAGACCACACAGGCATTGAATCAATCAATGTTCCATCAAGATCAAATATAATATTCTTCATTCTTTTGTCATCTCTCCCGAAAGTTTTAGAAGTTCTGCTGTTGCTTCATAAACATCGTCAGCAGAAAACACAGCCGATATTACAGCCACACCACTGACACCCGTTCCCTTGAGCTGCATTATGTTGTGTTTGTCAATTCCGCCAATGGCCACAACGGGTATTTTAACACTTGATATTATTTTTCTCATATCATCATATGTGACTGAGGTTGCATCTGTTTTTGTGTCTGTATGAAAAACAGCGCCAACGCCTATATAATCGGCGCCATTTTTCTCTGCACACAATGCTTCTTCAACACTTCCCGCTGATATGCCAACTATTTTTTCATTGCCAAGAACGCTTCTTGCCTTTTTTGCCTCCATGTCACTTTGGCCAATATGCACACCATCAGCGTCAACAGCTTTTGCCACATGCACATTGTCATTTATTACAAATGGTATTTTATATTTGTCAGTGACTTTCTTTATTGCAAGCGCCTCTTTTACAAACTCATCATCTGTTATATTTTTTTCTCTAAGCTGTATGAAAGTGGCTCCTGCCTGGCAAATCTTTTCAACCTCGCATTCAAGCTTTTTTTCGCCAAGCCACGTTCTGTCTGTCACAACATACAATTGCATATCTTTTTTATATACCTTCAATTTTGGCTCCCTCCCTAAAAATTTCATATGTCATACGGCTTACATAGTCAATGAGATATGTTCTGAATGACGATGTTCCACAATTTGTTTCCATAGTCTTTTTATATGCAAGCTCGCCGGCATATCCATATGAACTTACAGCAACAGCAGTAGCCTCCAATATATTTTGAGGATTGGCGGCACAAAAAACGCCAATAAGGCTTGAAAGCATGCAGCCAGTTCCCGTAACTTTTGTCATCATTTCGTGGCCGTTTTTTGTCACATAAGCTCTTTCACTGTTTGCTATTATATCAAATTTCCCGCTTATGGCAACAACTGCTCCAGTTTTTTTGCTCAAATGTTTTGCAAGTTCTGCTGCTTCATCAACATTGTCTTCAGTGACCATGTCCTTTTCATCGGCGTCAACCCCTTTGGCTGCTGATGTCCCTGTGGCCATAAACTTAATTTCAGAAATATTTCCCCTTATGACCGAGAAATGAATGTTGTTCATGAGTTCAAAAAGAACGCAATTTCGCTTCTTGGCTGCTCCTGCCCCAACAGGATCCAACACAACAGGGTGTCCAATTTCATTGTTTCTTTTCCCGGCTTTCAACATGCTTTCCACAAGGCAAGCGCCTATATTCCCCATGTTGATAACAAGGCCGGAACATGCACTTGTTATTTCCTCAACCTCGTCAGCGTTCTCGGCCATTGTCGGCGAGCCTCCAGATGCAAGGGTGATATTTGCGCAATCATTTGCTGTCACTATGTTTGAAATGTTATGCACAACAGGCTTAACTAATTTTATATTTTCAAATATTGTCAATGAATTTTCCAAAATTCCCATACATCATTCCTCCTCTCTTTGGAGCTTATAAAGCAGTCCAGATTTTTTCATAGCATGAATCAGCACAACAGCGCACAGCGATCCAAAGCATGTGCTTATCATGAACGCGGGTATATATGTAAAAACTGCTACTTTTGGCGTGCCATAATAAAACTTTGCAAGTGGATATGAACATAGCGCGCCAAGTATTCCTGTTCCAAAAACCTCACCAACAACAGCCGCTGTCACATTGTTTGTTTTTGCAAACATAACCGCGGCCAAAAAAGCTCCTATAAGTCCGCCCGGAATCGAAAATAGATCCTCTCCCATTATTATAATCTTCATAACTGTCAACAGCGCTGAACATGCAAAACCATATAAAGGGCCCATAATCACAACACCTGAAACATTGATCAAATGCTGCATTGGCGCTGCATATCCTGGTATCCTCAATATTGGCGTGAGCACAAATCCCATTGCCGCCCAAATTGCTGTCAGCACAAGCTTTTTCGTTTTTGAATTCATATAAATTCCTCCTCAAAAGTTTTTATTTTTCTGTCATCAACCAATTTTTTCTGAAAAATGACAAAAAATGAGCCACACCCGTGGTGGTGTGCCCCATAAATGAACATAGAATTATTAAATTAATTTGATTATAAAATATATGTATACAATTGTCAATAATATTTTTGTTATTGAAATGAACTCAGAGCAGTTCAGTCAAAAAAACGTTTCGCATAAATTTTGGCTGCAAGCTCATTTCAATTCACATTATACTCGTTTTGCTAAAAATCATTTGTGATTCAGGCTATATAAGTTTCTCAATTTGTCCAGATTGTATGGCGCAAATGTTCTTGGCAATTCTTTCCTTCGGCCGATCCCACAATCTGATTTTAAGAAGCTGTGAAATTGTTTCGTCGGAAAACCGCTTTTTGATCTGTTTTGCCGGAACACCTCCAACAACAGTGTATGGCATAACATCCTTTGTTACAACTGCACGTGTGCCCACAATGGCACCATCGCCAATTTTGACCTCAGCCATTATAACTGCCTCATAGCCAATCCAGACATCATTTCCAATTATAATATCGCCCTTATTGTTCCATGCGCAAGCAACATCTTTCCTATCCAATCCCCATTCCTCAAAAAAATGGGAAAAGGATATGTCGAAAGCGAGGTCATTGAGTGGTTTGCACTGTTAAAAACAAATTTTATCCCACATGCAATCGAACAAAAACAGCCTATCACAAGCCTATCATTGTTAATAGGGAATTGATATAAAACATTATTTTTTCAAAAAGCACAGGATCATTCACAAAATCATTATACATTGAATATTCCCCAACAATTATGTTGGGGTTTGTGACAGCGTTTTTTAAGTATACGGTTTGTTTGTCACCCGTACGCGGATATACTTTTGCCGGAACAGCCATTCCAAAAACTCCTTTCAAGTTTTTCAAACATTGTTTTCAGCCATTCCTGTTCATGCAATGCAAATTTTCAATCATATCACCTTCAACAAAATCATTCTTCCAATTGATTTTCGGTTACATTTCCAAATGTAATGTTGCCCCATGTTTCATCATTTATATATATAACAGACTCTTTCTGCCATTTGTCAAGCTCTCTTGTGAAAATGTCCTGCCAAACAGAGTTTGTATAATCGTCTCTCAGTTTATTAATAATCTCATCTTCACTGCCTTCATTAATTTCTGACACTCTGAATATCGCGTGTCCCTCATCAGTTTCAATTGGGTTCGAGACAAAGCCGTTTTCCAAAATTATGTCATCACCAAAGTCATTTTCAAGCTCACTTTGGTTCATTGTCATTTTTGTGTCACCATTGGACATTTCATAGTCATTATATTCTTTTTGCACACTATAAAAATCTTCCCCAGCCAAAATTTTCTTGTGTGCCTCATTAATTTTGTTTTCTGATTGGCAAAAAATCCCATCTAAGCTTATATATCTCAGCCCTGCTGCTGCACTTTCATAATAGCTCTCACAATAGACACGATATTCGGCTTCACTTATTTTATAGTCTTTTATGACATATTGCTTCATCTTTGAATATAAAGTTTCATCATTAAGAACTTTTTCCATAAGAAGCTTGTTCTCGTTGGTTTGCTCTATGCCATATTTTTTCAAAAAATCAGAAACCTGTTCTCTGTTTTCAGCGGCCTCTTTTTCGGAAACAGAAATGTCAAGCTCGCCCGCTTTTTGGGCCGATATTTTGACCATGAGCATTGAATTCAGCGCACTATCCTTGGCCACATCAAGCGCATCGCGCCCGTCAAAATCTGTTTCCCAAATGTCATATCCGCCTATCTCCTCAAAATTTTTAACTGTTTCCATAAAGTATATATAAAACTCATCAACAGAAACTTCCTCATCATTTATAACAATAAACTCCGGCTTTTTTTCCTCCTTTTTGTCGCCACAGCCTGACAGAGCCAGCACTGCCACGGCAAGAATGGTTAAAAAAATATTTCTTATATAGCGCAAAAATAATTACACTCCTCTCGCCGAGCTTTCCTGCCGCTCCTTAATCTTTTCAATGAATTCCATAGCACATGCTATTGGATTGGCCGCCTCGCTTTCACTGCACTTTATTGTGATATATGGGTTTGCAGTAGAAGTCAGCATATATTTTCGTGGATTCTCGGCCACAACAGACACCATGTGAGCCGGATCAATTTTGGCGTTTCCTTTGAAGCTAATCACAATGTTTGATTGTTTTTGAGCTATAGAAATTATGCCAATGCCGTGAGACTCATTCCTTAGCCTGACAATTTCCAAAAGCATCTGAACGCTTTTGGGCAAGTCTCCATATCTATCTTCAATTTCCTCCTGAACATCAAAATAATCATCTTTGGTTGACATCAGTGATATTTTTTTGTATATTTCAAGCTTTTGTTCTTCATTTTTAATATAAAACGGCGGTATATATGCATTTACATTCAAATCTATTGCTGTCTCAAAGTCTTCCTCAACTTTCTCACCTTTCAGCTCTTTCACAGCTTCGTCCAAAAGTTTGCAATACATATCATATCCCACAGTTTCCATGTGTCCATGCTGTTCTGCCCCAAGAAGGTTCCCCGCACCGCGTATTTCCAAATCTCTCATGGCAATTTTGAACCCCGAACCAAACTCCGTGAATTCCTTTATTGTTTGAAGACGTTTTTCTGAAACTTCACTCAAAATTTTATTTTTTCCATACATAAAATAAGCATACGCCATTCTGTTGCTTCTTCCAACACGCCCCCTCAGCTGATACAACTGGCTCAACCCCATTTTGTCAGCATCCTGAATTATAATTGTGTTTGCATTTGGTATGTCAAGCCCTGTTTCTATTATTGTTGTACAAACAAGAACGTCTATTTCACCTTCTATGAAATCTTTCATAATGATTTCCAGCTCACGTTCTGTCATCTGGCCGTGCGCAAATGACACATGTGCCTCTGGCACAAGCTCCCGAACTTTGAACGCCATTTGAGATATGTTGTCAACACGGTTATAAAGAAAGTATACCTGACCGCCTCTTGTGATTTCGCGAACAATGGCATCTTTTATAAATTCAGGATCATTTTCAAGAACATATGTCTGAACAGGCTGGCGCTCCAGTGGCGGTTCCTCAAGTATGCTCATGTCCCGAATTCCGGAAAGGCTCATATGGAGAGTGCGCGGAATTGGCGTGGCTGTCAATGTCAAAACATCAAGGTTTTCTTTCAGGGCCTTCAATTTTTCTTTGTGTGCAACCCCAAAACGTTGTTCCTCGTCTATTATCACAAGGCCCAAATCTCTGAATTTCATGTCCTTGCTCAAAATGCGGTGTGTGCCAATCACAATATCCGTAAAACCACTTTCGAGGCTTTTGATTGTTTCTTTTTGCTGTTTTGGAGTTCTAAAACGGCTCATGAGTTCAATTTTTATCGGATAATCCTTCATTCTGCTCACAAATGTGCCATAATGCTGCTGCGCCAATATCGTTGTTGGAACAAGATATGCAACCTGTTTTCCGTCTTGAACGGCCTTAAACGCCGCTCTTATCGCAACTTCTGTTTTTCCATAGCCAACATCGCCACAAATCAAACGATCCATAACACAAGGGCTTTCCATATCTTTTTTGACGTCTTCAATTGCCAAAATCTGGTCTTCAGTTTCAGCATATGGAAATGTTTCCTCAAACTCTTTTTGCCAAAGATTGTCTTTTGAATATACAAATCCCGTTGCTGCCCGGCGTTTGGCATAAACTTTTATGAGATCCTCCGCAAGTATTTTAACAGCTGCGCGAACTTTTGTTTTTGCCTTGTTCCAGTCACTTCCGCCAAGTTTGTTGAGCTTGACCCTTTCCCCGCCACCTATATATTTCTGTATTGTGTCCATTTGGCTCACTGGTATGAAAAGGTTGCCTCCATCAGAATAGCTTATTTTCATATAGTCTTTGTTGGCGCCATCAACTGTTATCTTTTCAAGTCCTCTGAATATTCCAATTCCATGACTTTGATGAACAACATAGTCCCCTGGCTTGAGGTCAATAAAGCTTTGTATGGCCTTCACGTTTTTGCTATGACGTTTCGCTTTTTTCTTTTTGCGTTCATCAAATATTTCATGGTCACTATATATAGCAAATTTAATATCGCTATATTCAAATCCACGCCGCAGGCTCCCTCTTGACACATATATGCTTCCCGGCAAAAATTCCACTTTGTCCAATGATTCCGCATAGCCAGCAGAAATTCCATTTTCTGAAAATTCTCTGACCATTCTTTCACCACGGCTTATGCTTGAAGTCAGCACAGCAATGCTATATCCATTGTTTTTAAGGTTTTTGACCTCTTCATAAAACAAATCGGCATGATTGTTGAAAGAAGCTGTGCTTTTGACACGAAAATTGATTATATCTTTGAAGCTAAAATGATTCACTGTTTTTGATATTGTTGTAAATGCCACTGTTCTGTAGCTTTCCAAAATTTTTATCACATCAATATAATCATAGACCTGCTCAGCCTCTTTTTTTAGTGCATGGCCTTTAAGAATGCGGTTTTTCATGCTTTCTTCCAAACGGCTTATGGCGCTTTGAGACTGCTGCATTATGCTTTGAGGATCGTCAAAAAACACAACTGTTTCATCAGGGAAATAATTCAAAACACTCACTGTGTTGTCATAGAAATATTCAATATAGCGGGATATGTTTTTAATAAATCCTTCACTTTTAAGTTTTTCAATGTCCTCTCCAACATATTCACGAATGTCTTCAGCTTCTTTGGCCATGCCATTTTTTTCAAAAGATGAAAGTGATTTTTTATATTCTTTCTCCATGGCTTCAACAGCTTTTTTGAGTTCAGCTTGGCCATAGACAACTTCTTCTGACGGAAAAATTTTCACTTTTGAAATTCTTTCAAGGGATCTTTGGCTTATAGTGTCCATGGAGCGTATTGAATCCACTTCATCATCCCACATCTCTATCCTCACAGCTGTGTCTTCAACTGGAGAGAATATGTCAATGATTCCTCCACGTATAGAAAACTGGCCTGCCCCCTCAACAAGCTCCGTTCTTTTGTATCCCATGAAAACAAGCTTTTCAACAAATTCTTCAACATTCAGCGTCTGCCCCTCATCAACATAAAATATATGTTTTTCAAAGCACTGTCTGGAAATTCTTTTTTCCATGAGACCCTCTATTGATAGAACCAAAATTTGATTTTTGTTTTCAATTATACTATTTATCGCTTTCGCTCTTTGAACTTCTGTCTCTCTGCTGTGCACATCAGCGCCATAAAAAATTATGTCTTTTGCTGGATAAAACTCAGCATATTTTGTGAAATATTTCAAATCCTCACAAATTTCTTTGGCTTCCATGTCATTTTTTGCAACAACGACAGCTGGAACATTCAACTCATTTATCAAGCCACTGACAACATGCAGCCACTGAACATCAATTGTTCCAGAAATCAATAAAGGGTGAACATAATTTTTCAAATCACTTAAAGCTGTCTTAAAAGATTCCTGTCTAAAAAGCGGAGCCATAACAGCATTCACAAAACATCACCTCCTCAAAAAAATATCAAACAGTGAAAACAAATGGTAACGCCGCAAAACCCAGTGTTTTCACTGGGCGTATATGTCACTCTATGCTGATTTTTCAGTTTTTAATTCAAAAAAACAATTCAGCCATAATATATGTCAATTGCTTCTTTTGTATACTTCCCTTCACTTTCGTATATCACAAGAGTTGGAAGAACTTTCACCATTGGTTTGCCGCTTCTCACAGCCTCAATAAGCACCATTGTCGGCTCCTTGTTTATATAAGGCTGAACAAATCTCAGCTTTTTGGGTTCCAATTTATATTGTCTCAAAAGGCATATTATGTCCGCAAGCCGGTGAGGCCGGTGAACCATATAAAAACGCCCTCCAAATTTCAAAAGTCTTCCCGAGACTTTTATAATGTCCTCAAGGCTTATCAAAATTTCATGGCGTGCAATGGCCTTTGGCCCATATCCATTTTTTATCCCGCCCCCACAGTTCATATATGGCGGGTTTGTGGTTATAACATCAATTGAAGATGGTTTGAAAATCGTTTCGGCCTCTTTTATATCGGATTGTATTATGCTTATTTTGTTTTCAAGGCCATTGAGTTTAACGCTTCTTTGCGCCATTTCAACGCTTTCTTCCTGAATTTCAATTCCATAAAAATGGCTTCCTTCAGTCTTTGCTTCCATTAATATTGGAATGATTCCCGTTCCTGTTCCAAGATCAAGAACAACTTCGTCTTTCCCCGCTTTTGCAAAATCACTCAACAAAACGGCATCAACCCCAAAACAAAATCTTTTGGGATCCTGAATTATGAGGTAGCCGTTTCTATGCAAGTCGTCAACTCGTTCATATTCATTTATTTCAACCAAATGCTTCATATCAACCATTCAAATCCAAATCATCTTTTTCAACGTCATTTTTGGCTTCATCAGAGTGCTGTTTAGGCTTTTTTTTGCTTTTTATAACTTTTATTTCCGAAACATTATAAAAACCTATTGTTGGCGGATCGTTTTCTTTTTTCCTGACAACGGCTTTAACATTCTGCATGAGAACATTGACTGACATAATTTCTCCATTTCCATCGGGCGTTGATATTATGTCACCAACATTCGGAAGTTTGCTGTTCAATTCTTCATACACATCTTCTTCATATTTAAGGCAACACATAAGCCTTCCACATATGCCGCTTATCTTTGTTGGGTTGAGCGACAAATTTTGCTCCTTTGCCATTTTAATTGAAACAGGTGTGAAGTCGCCAAGGAATGTTGCACAACAAAGAGTTCTTCCGCAAATTCCAATGCCATTGAGCATTTTTGCCTCATCTCTGACACCTATTTGCCTAAGTTCAATCCTTGTTTTGAATATGGAAGCCAATTCTTTCACAAGTTCTCTAAAATCCACGCGCCCGTCAGATGTGAAATAAAAAATGAGCTTGTTGTGATCAAATGTCACTTCAACATCAACGAGCTTCATGTCAAGCCCATGTTTGGCAATTTTTTCTTCGCATATTCCAAATGCCTCATGTTCCTTAATTTTGTCTTGCTCCTCCTGAAGAATGTCTTCATTTGTTGCAATTCGTATGACTTTTTTGAGCGGTTGAAAAACCTCGCTGTTTCTCACAAAAACATTGCCTTTGACAGCACTCCCAAACTCAACGCCACGTGCTGTTTCAACAATCACAAATTCATCTTTCTTAATTTTCAATTCTCCTGGATCAAAATAATAGACCTTTCCGGCTTTTTTGAACCTCACTCCAACAACTTCTATCATTTGTTAACTCTCCTTTATTTTCATTAAAGCATTTTCTGTTGCCTGCTGGAAGCTGACATTCCTTGAAACAAGCTTTTTCCCTTCCCATGCGGCCAAAAGCGCTTTATGAATATTTTCACAGCTTTCATTTTGAGCTTGAATATATATTTTATCAGCTTTATCTTTCTCAATTATATATTTCTTATCACCCAAAACCTTAGCTGCAAGCACATCTCTGAACCAAAGATATATTATGTCAAATATTTCGTCATTGGAGCCGAATTCAGATTTAATTTCCTTGCCCCAGCCAACAACATCAGCAAGGTTTGATTTGCGTATATTAAAAAGTCTTTCAGTTATAAACTCTCTCATGTTATAAAAATTTTCATCATTTTTGAGCTGAACAGCCTTTCCAATGCTTCCTTTTGAATATTCAGCAAGAAACATGGCCTCATCGTTCCCAACGCCAAAATTTTCCTTCATATATTCTGAAACAGTTGCTCTGTCAAGAGGATTTATATTGAAAACAACACACCTTGACAGCAATGTTGTGAGAAAAATGTTGGAATTTTTTGCCAGCAAAATAAAAACGGCATATTCTGGAGGTTCTTCAAGCGTTTTAAGAAAAGCGTTTTGTGCCGCCACTGTCATTGTGTCAGCATTATCTATAATATATATTTTATGATTATATTTATATGGCTTCACAGCAACGCTTTCAACAACCTGTTCCCTTATGTCATCAACACTAAAAGATTTTGTTTTCTCTGGTTTTGGATAAAACACGTCTATGTTGTTTTCGCTTTCGAAAGTCCGGCACGAAAGGCAATGGCCGCAACCATTGCTGTTTTCACACAAAATTGCTTTTGCAAAAGTTTTTGCCACAAGCTTTTTTCCGCTTCCCGCATCGCCGCATATCATATATGCATGAGAAATTCTTCCGTTTTTAAGCGCCGATTTAAGATTTTTTATAAGCTGAAAGTTTCCTTTTATTTCTGAAAAACTATACATACTTTGCCTCAAATTTTTAAGAATTTTTCAACATCCAAAACAAACACTGTTGCGCCGCCAACCTGAACTTCTATAGGTTTTCGCATGAAGCCATCAATATTTGTGTATGGTGTGCTTTCCCCAACAACTTTTTTGCGTGTGCGGCATCTTTCCTCAAATATTCCAGTGACTTCTTTGACTCTGTCGTCATCAACGCCCGTTATCAGCGTTGTGTTTCCAACTCTCAAAAATCCGCCCGTTGACGACATTTTGGTGACCATGAATCCTTTTTGATTTAATATGCGTATAATGTCATTGGCGTCTTCATCATGAACAATCGCTAAAACCAACTTCATAAAATCCCCTCCAGACTAAAGTATTCTGCTGATGAC
The DNA here is from genome assembly GCA_022791155.1 of Bacillota bacterium. GTDB lineage: Bacteria > Bacillota > Clostridia > Lachnospirales > Anaerotignaceae > JANFXS01. Next base: position 14,194 of record JAAVYN010000012.1, read on the forward strand.
CTCAACAACCTGTTTATGTACATCATCAACACTTCTTCCAGCATATATACGTTTAATTCTTTCTGGATATTTTTTTAAAAGTTTTTTATAACCGTTATATACATTGCAATGAAAGTCCATTTTTTCATTTTCTATTCTGTCAAGAGTTTTTGAGGCTTCTTTTCTGAATATTCCCTTTTCGGGCTCCAAATCAAAAAAAAGGGTAATGTCTGGCATACATTTTGCCACAGCATGTTTGTTTATATTTTCAACAAAATCAACACCAATGCCACGCGCAAACCCCTGATATGCAAAACTGCTGTCTATAAATCTGTCACAAACAACAACTTTTCCCTGTTCCAAAGCGGGCAATATAACTTCATCAACATGCTGTGCACGGCTTGCGGCATACAAAAACACCTCTGTTTCAGCAGTCATTTTTTTGTTTTCGGCATCAAGGAGTATGTCACGTATTTTCTCACCTATAGCTGTTCCCCCAGGCTCTCTTGTTAAAACAACTTCAAGCCCCTTTTTTTTAAGATAGTCAACAAGGAGAGCAATTTGTGTTGACTTGCCAACACCATCTGTTCCTTCTATAGTAATAAACAGTCCTTTCATATCATAGACAGCCTCCAAACAAAATCTGAACCAAAATATAGTCACAAAAACTTAATATATAATATATTATAACACAAAATAAATTAATTTACAATCAATAAAATTTAATGCTGTCAAGCGGAAAAAATCTCATTATAACTTTTGCTGAAACTTCGCCCTCATCAACCGTTCCATAGTCACGGCTGTCCACACTTTCACTGCGGTTGTCTCCCATAACAAATATCTGTCCATCTCCAACCAAAATTTCCAACTCATCTTCAGGAATGCCATTGGCATATTCCTCATGCAAAATTTGTCCATTGACATATATATTTCCAAATTTTATTTCGACTTTGTCGCCTTCAACAGCTATTATGCGCTTAACCATTTTGATATTTTTTCCGTTGACATTGTGGTTAAAGACAATGATGTCGCCTCTGTCATAAAAATCTATATATGCCAAAATACGGCTAACAATTATTCTGTCACCGTTATATAAAGTATTTTCCATTGAAGGGCCTTCAACCTTGACAGGGAAAAACACGAAAAAAAGCAGCAAAAATATCAAACTTGCTTCAAAAAATGCCTCAATCCAACTTTTAATATGATTTTTCACTCTCCAAACCTCTTTTTCAACACAATTCAATATATCTGAATTAAGTATATCTTTATTATCATGTGTGTTCAAGGTTTTTAGATATAAAAAAGTTTTTTCGTAAAAAAGGTCAGATTTTAGCGTATGATGTAGATAATTTTATGAAAAATTCAGGCCATGTAATTTATGGGAAACCAGACGGAACTTAATGTCCCGTCTGAAATTGTGTGATATTGAAATTTTATATATTTTCAACCAATTCTGAAACATATTTTTCCATGCTCACCAGTTTTTCTATTGAATCGTTGAGACTTTTCCCCTTGATTCCATAATATATTTTAATCTTTGGTTCTGTGCCGCTTGGCCTCACGCACACCCACGCACCTTCAGGAAGCGTATAGTGAAGCACATCGCTTGGCGGAAGATTGTTTGTTTCCGTTTCGCCTGTCTCCATGTTTCTGAAAGTCTTTTCCTTATAATCTCTGAGCCATTGAACCTTCAGCCCGTCAAATTCTTTTGGAGGATTTTTTCTTAGGCTTTCCATAATATATTTGATCTTTTCAACGCCCTCAATGCCCTTAAGTGTTATGGATTTGATTCCCTCGCGATAAAATCCATATTTTTCATATATCTCCATGAGCCCGTCATATAACGTTATGCCTTTGTTTTTGTAATAAGCAGCCATTTCAGCCACAAGCATTGAGGCCACAACAGCGTCTTTATCTCTTGCATATGTGCCTGCCAAACAGCCATAGCTTTCCTCAAAGCCAAATTCAAATGTGTGAGAACCGCTTTCCTCAAACTGTTTGATTTTTTCACCTATATATTTAAATCCAGTTAAAACATCGAAAACTTCAACATCATATTCGGCGGCAATTGGTTTAATCATTTCAGTTGTTACAATTGTTTTGACCAAAGCGCCATTTTTGCCCAAAGTTCCTTTTGCTTTTTTTTGTCCAAGGACATATTCTGTCAAAAGCGCGCCTGTCATGTTTCCTGTCAAAACAACATATTCACCGTCATTATTTTTAACCACAACTCCAATTCTGTCAGCATCAGGGTCTGTTCCAATTATGACGTCTGCACTTTCTTTTTTTGCAATTTCCAAAGCCAGTTTGAAAACCTTTGGATCTTCAGGGTTTGGATAGCCAACAGTTGAAAAATTTTTGTCAGGAAGCTCCTGTTCAGGCACAACAAAGACATTTTTGAACCCAATTTCTTTCAATATGCGTCTCACCGGTTTGTTGCCTGTGCCATGAAGCGGTGTGTATACAATTTTTATGCTGTCGGCCATTTTCAAAACTGTGTCGCCATTTATTGACTGCTCTTTAAGTTTTTCGATATATGCGCTGTCAATCTCACTTCCTATTATTTCATAAAGCCCTTTGTTTTTGGCTTCTTCAACTGACATTTCCTTAACACTGTCATATTCTTCAACTTTGTTAACTTTGTCAATTATCATTCCATCTTTTGGATATGGCACTTGTCCCCCATCTGGGCCATAGACTTTGTAGCCATTATATTCCGGTGGATTGTGGCTTGCTGTTATCACAATTCCAGCATCACAACCCAAATGTCTAACTGTGAAAGAGAGTTCCGGAGTTGGCCTGAGTTCATCAAAAACATAAGCCTTGATTCCATTTGCCGCAAGAACTGTGCCTGCCCTTTCGGCAAACTGAGGGCTTTGGTTTCTTGAATCATAAGCAATTGCAACACTTAGGTTCTTTTTTCCCTGGTTTTCTTCAATTATATAGTCGGCGAGGCCCTGTGTGGCGCGGCCAACTGTATATTTGTTCATTCTGTTTGTTCCGGCGCCTATTATGCCTCTTAAGCCTCCTGTGCCAAATTCAAGATCTTTGTAGAACCTTTCCTCAATTTCCTTTTTGTCATTTTCAATTGCTCTAAGTTCTTTTTTCGTTTCTTCATCAAAATACTGGCAGTCAAGCCAACTCCTATACCTTTCCATGTAGTCCATATATCTTCCTCCTTCATAACACATATGACACAAAATATTAATCAAAATTTACATTCACTGTCTTTTCAGGCCCACTCACTGTAATGCTCACATATTTGTCATCGTGTCCGTCTATCTCGCCCATAATCACGTGTTCTCCATACGGCAACGTGACCATAACAGGCGAAACCCCTATATATTCACCATTAACATATATTTTGGCCCAGCTTGGATCTGAGTGAATTGTCACTTTCCCTTCAGGCTCATTGTTTTCCAAATTTTGGCTTTCAACCGGCTTAAGTTCAACATCAACGCTTATCGGTTTGTCTGAAACATAAACTTCAGTGCTCCATTTTTCATATCCCTCTTTCTCAACCTCCAATTTCACAGCGCCAGCTGGAACTTCTACAATCGTGCTGCTTTCAGTATACTTTTCGCCATTGACATATATTGTATAATCCTTGACATTGACATTTATGTCAATGAACAACTTCTTTTCCTCTTTCATTTTTACATTTGACAAATCAACATCAACTCTGTCTTTTTCTCTTATATTGACATTTGTTTTATAATCATCAATGTTGTCTCCTGTCACCAAAATCTCATGGTTTCCAACAGCCACTTCCATCAATTCGCTTTCGGTCAAAACTTCTTTGCCATCAATTTTTATGTTGACATTCTCAATGTTGCTTCCATTTTTAATCAAAATATAACCATGTCCGCTTTCAACAATAACGCTGTAAACGCTGTTTCCCACTCCTTTTAGTGTCAGTTTGTCTGTTTTTGAAATGTCATTGGCCGAAACTTCTTTTTCATCGTTCAAAAAATAAATTTTCTCTCCAAACGAATATTTTTTCTCGTTCAAAACAATCTTTTTTTCAGAAGCGTCAATTTCAACGCCTTCTGCATTCTCAATTTTCCACGCATCTGCTGGAATCACAACAGATGCTGCTGTATTTGAGTCATCAGCCTCTTTTATTGAAACAACATCTCCAATGCTTAAATCGTAATAGCTTATCTCCACTCCGTGTTCATCTTTGAACACAGTGCTTCCATCTATGACGACATTTGTGTTCGTTTTATTTTCTATATCATATATTCTAAGGTTTCTGTCAGTTCCAACATTTGTGACAACACCATAGACAGAATCTTTATTTTTTTCAACAACACTTGGTTTGCTTGAAACATCATTTTCATTTTTAATATTAATGTCGTTTTGCTTTTCAACTTTGGGAATATTCCTGTCATATCCCCCCATTTTTGAAACAAACACAACTGCAAATATCAAAACAAAAATAATAATTCCGCCTATTATGCTAAGCTTCACAAGCCCGCCTGAAAGTATTCCGCCGTCTCTATTTGTTTTTCTTCCACCATTTCCATTTCTATTTTTTCTCATAATTATGTCCTCACCAAAATCTGTTGTTCTTTCAAAGTTGATATTCGCACTTTTTCTAATTTCATCATTTATACTATCAATTCTGACTGTTTCTCCGAAGTCTTTGCTGTCATCTTCAAAGTTATAATTGCTCATAAGAATCACCCTTACAGTTTAATACAAACTTAGATCAAATTTGACATTGATGTTTATATTTATTGTAATATTTTATCGCAAATATATCAAGAAAAATTAATGTTCCATTTCTTAAATGTTTCTGTAATATAAAATATTGGGCGCCAAAGCACCCATTCACATTTCAAAAGCTATGTATATTCCAATTTTAATTTCCGCCTATGTCCTTAGGGATTATAAGCCTCTGCCCACTGTATATAAATCCTTCAGCGTTAAGGCCATTCGCCTCAATTATGTCATAGACCCCCTCATCATTTCCATAAAACTGTTTGCTTATATAAAGCAGATTGTCTCCTGCTTCAACATAATATATAAAATAGTCATTTTCCGCAATCGGCCTTTGGTTTTCAGTTTCGGTTTCATCTTTTATTGATACGTTTTTGTCACGCATTTGTTCCTGAGTTTCATCATCTTTAACTTCATTATAAACTTCATCTGTTTTTTTCGCCTCATTTTCTTTTTTGACGGCAAAAACCTGCTTTGCAGTGTCATCCATGAATTCCCTCATGTCATCATATGAAACTCTCACATCGGCTATCTCGCGTTCAAGCTTCTGTATTCTTCCACTGTTGGAGAAAAGTCCAGAAATCATAAACACAAACAAAAAACATAAAATTCCACATCCAACTGCCGTGGCAACTTTTCTCTCAAATATGGCCCGCCGTCTTCTTTCATCTTTTTGTTTCAATATTTCTCTGATTTTTTCGGCTGCGTCTGGCCTTTCTGTGCTGACCTGCTTTCTAAGCGCTCTTATTCTTGCCCTTTCTGTGATTTCAATGAGCCTTTGAACAGCCATTTTTCCAGAACTCATCAAACCAGTTGGTTTCTCTTGTGGCGTTTCTGTCTGCTTTATGATTCCATTTTCTATTATATAATTTTGCATGTCTTCATTTTTTTCATAATATATAAAATATCCCCTTGACTGGCGCATGTCTGTCAAATTTTTTTCATAACAATAAAACGCATCTGAGCGCTCAACAGGGTCTATAACAAACAGCAGCTGCCAAATTTCTTCAAAACACCTTCTGTGAAATGCCAAGTCTCTTGTTATAAGGCTTGTTCCAAAATCCGGCTGAACATGAACCCAGCCAACAACCGTGAGTTCCTTAAAATATTTTTCTTTTTGTGAGACAATATAGTTCCAGCTGTCCTCTGTGAAACAAATGTCATCATCATTATATTCTGTTGCCACTCCCTCAACAGCGCCACTAATCATGACGACTTTTGTTCCTTCAACTTCAAAAAACTTTCCAATTAAAACGGCAAGTTTTTCTCCCCCTCCAAATTTAGCAAATTGATAAAGATATGTATAAACGTAATCCTCAATGTATATTTTTATTTCTTTATCTATATTCCCCATTTGCTTTATATTTGCCGGGAACTTAAACTCATTTTGCTCCTTGTTTTTCGTCGGCTGCCTTTTTCCCATCACAAAGCCTCCTTAGTATTAATGGTTTAGATAAAATATACCACTTTGTGCATGAAAATTTTTGTAAAATCTTAGGCATACCGCGTTATTTTTACCGCCAAATTCAGGTATGCGGGCTTATAAAAACACTTTTTATTTTAGAAAATTTTATAAACCCGCATATTGCCTCACAAAACATCAAAGTTATATAAATCAAAATAAACACAAATCTTTGTTTTTTTGTTTCAATTATTCTTAATGTATATTCTGCTGAGCAAGCCAAATTTTCATCATAACCTTTTGTGGAAGAAATTTGGCTGCCATGTGACACATTTTCACATATGCTCCATAAACCGACATGTCAAAGCCACTTTCCGCGTCTCTAACTGCTTTAACAGCCACATTTTTAGGATTTGTCATTCCAACAAAATTTTTTGGTGATCTGACGGCACCAGTTTCGGCCCTTGCATAAAGCGCCGTATCCATCCACCCTGGGCAAGCAGCAGTGACGCTGATTCCTTTGCTTTTCAGCTCCTCATTGAGCGCTCTTGAATAGTTTCTTACAAAAGCTTTTGTTGAACTATACACATTTTGATATGGCAAAGGCTGAAATGCTGCCTGAGATGATATATTTATTATATGACTCCCCTTTTTCATAAATGGTATGCATATAAGTCCCATGACAACAACTCCAACAATGTTCAACTCTATCATATTAACAGTCTCTGCAATTGTTATGTCATTATATGAGCCAAATTTCGCGAACCCTGCACTGTTTATAAGAAAAGATATTTCAGGCTTTTCGTTTCTTATAAATTTATGAAATTTTTTAATTTCATCAACATTCGACAAATCCATTGACAAAATTTTTATTTTTTTGCCGTAAGTTTTCTTCATGTTATTCAGTTTGTCTTTATTTCTTGCTATCGCCCAAACTTCATCAACTGTCTTTCTTCTCACCAACAATTTCACAAATTCCCGGCCCAATCCACTGCTTGCTCCCGTGACAATTGCAACTCTTTTTTTGTTCATAACCAACAATCCCTTCAATGTGTTTTATGTTATAAATTGACTGAATGAAATAAAAGCGAAAACCTTTTCAACGAAACTATAAACGCCACAAAAAGTATATTTCCAAAAATTTTCAAAAGTAATCATATAAATCAAATATCATTTTGGACAATTGAGACATTTTTCAAAAGAGACATTCAATGTCTGAGAAAGAATTTTTAAGTTTCATTTATATTTATGTCAAAAACTTTCTATTTAATTCCTTTTGATGTTTTTGACTGCAACAAAAATTAAGCCATGCATATACATGGCTTAAAAAATTTAGAAAACTATATTAAAAAATTCATCAAACAAAACAACTGCAAATTTGCCGTTGCTCTTGCAGAACGGCATGTTTCTGTTTGCTTCACATTGCAGAAATATGTGTGTTCTGTTTCAATATAAAATATTTTATATTAATTTTGCAATCCATTTGAATTTTGAACGGACAAATTTTCAAAATCAAAATTCTGTAACCATGTTTCCGCAGCCGTCAAATTCAAGCTCAAATGGTTCCGAAGAAATTTCTATATGCCCTGACTCATTTGCTTCACCAATCATGGCTTCAGAAATAAGTATATCCTCAATTTCAAGTGAATTGTTGATTATAATTATTCGTGGATTGTTATAATCAATGTTCAAAGCGCTTGCCACAGAGGCTTTCAAAACCTCCAAATCGCTGTCAACAATGACAGGAATCCTATATGCAACCGGATCATAGCTTGTTATGAAATTGGGATATGTGTCATCAAAACTTATTTTTTTATAAAAGCGCATTGTGGCTATATCAGCGCGCCCCATTCCTGTTGCATTTCCATGAGACTCATCGCTTAGATCAAATATGCCTATGCGTTGAGCATCAATGCCCATCTTAAGCTTTGGGTTCACACATCGCCCAACAATGTTGGGATCCATTCCAGCGCCAGTGAAGTTTTTCCCCAATGCTTTGACAATCAAAACATCGCATGAATCAAGCCAAATTTTTCCCATTTGTTTTTTCGCTTTCAAAAGAATTTCAGGCTCCTCATATGGAATCATCTTCCCTGGAATGACAGAAACATCAAATGTTTTGTCAAAAGCATTTTCAGCAAGCGCCACGCCCATTATGACATTGGCATGTTGAATGACTTCTTTTGCATTTATCTCAATTCTGTGGGACATGTTGTCGTCGCCTTTTGAATGGCATGTATATGCTCCATGCTGTTTCCCTATTCCTATGGTGAGCATTTTCATCAAACCGCTTTCATAGGGCCCCTGAAAACTTGTGTGAGCCTTAACTCGGTTGATTGCTATGATTCCATCAGCTTCAAAGGCGTTTTTGTCAATGCAAACATCAAAATCCTCAACATGGCTTATCTTAACCGTTTCCATTGAAGACAAAACAGGGCATCCCATTGTTTTTTCGTTTATTCCAAGGCTGTCCAAAATTTGAATTTGGCCTTCTGCCGTGGCCCCGCCATGGCTTCCCATTGCCGGAATCAAAAATGGCTGAGCCTTCAATTCCTTCAAAATGTCAACGATAGATTTTATGACAAATGTCATGTTGTCAACGCCGCGGCTTCCGCAAGTTATGCATATTCTCATTTCAGGCTTTATTTTTTCTTTTATTTCAGGTTTTTCAAAACCATTTTTTATTATTTCAAAAATATCTTTTTGCTGCATCTCATTGTGCTCAAAAATTTGATGTGCTTTAACAAATTTTGGCAAATTGATGTGATCTATAAGTTTTGTAATTCCCGACATTACAAACCTCCTGTTTTCGCAGATTTATAGCATTTGCAAATTTGCTGCTCAATTTTGATTGTATCAAACGAGTGTTTAACACAAAATGCTGTTTTCAAAATGTTGCCTCTTGTTGCACAGCACAAATTAAGCCTCTTATTTTAATTGGCAATTTAATATCTGATCATTCTCAACAGGCTGCTGTAAAGTTGATTTAGTTTTATTCTGTTCTTGCTGCGCCAACAGGATATTGGCTCAAAACGGCATTGGCCATGTCCAGGCTTATTTCCTCAACGCTTTTGTTTTCGCCAAGTGCGTTTAAGTATGCCTCAAAAGCTGCAACAGCTTCAACATATGGCCCTGGCACATTTATAACTGTTGTTTGGCCCTTTTTTCCACAAATCAGTTTGCTCCACATGTGTCCATTTTTGCCATAGATCTCTTTTGAGGAATATTCGTCAAGAAAGCGTTCCAGCGCTGAGTGCGTGAAATCCTTTCCCAATGTCTTGCTGAACCTGTGTCCGCCGCCGCTGCCGCCTATAAACACAATCAAATCAGGTTCATTTTTTGCAACCTCATTCAGCTTGTTGAATATGGTGTCCTCTTCATCAACCAAAGGACAAAGCCGTGTGACTTCAGCCTGAGGATATTTGCCCACAATCATTTTGACGATCTCAGGAGCGTCAAGGTCTAAAACTATTCCGTTTCTTATTTCATCACCAGTTGGAAGTATATATGCTGTTTTCATTGTCTTTTCATCCATCTTTCCCGCGCGCAGTCTGATATTGGTTCGTCTGGAATTGAATCATATTCAACATTGACAATTTTATCACTGCATACGATTTTTGTTAGGTCAGTAACTGTGATTCCCTCTGCTAAAACAATGCTTTCAATAAGACCTTTTTCGTTTTTGCGCACCTGATCAGGTTCTATGTCATAAACATCCATCTCAACGCCATCACCTGTAACGCCTATAACACGCACAAAGGTTTTAAGTTTTTCAGCAAGTATCTCCTCAAGCTGTTTTGTGTTCAAGCCCTTAACTTCTAATCCCGATATTTTCAAGACCGACTTATCGGCATGGGCAATTATATACTCATGGCTCATAATCAATGCTCCTTATAAATTTATTATCCCCCAACAATCCAATTGGGGGATCTATCACAACAGATATTTTACCACTCAAGAACTTTTTCGTCAACAATATCCGAAACTTTGAACAGCTTTCCGTCAGATATTCCCGGAACTATTTCATCAGCGCGTTCAAGAATTTCTTCCTTTGTCAGTTTTTGAGAAGGAGTTTCAAGCCACTTTCTTGAAATGCCAACGCTTTCGAGCTCAATCCACGCTCTTTCTTCAATATTGTCAAAAGCAATTGGGGCTCCAAGCGCTTTTGCTATACTAAGCACAGCTGGTGAGCAGCCAATATCCCTGCCCGGAACAAGGCCAATTTCAAGCGCTTTTATTGTATACTCGGCCAACGTTCTCTTGCGCCCGGCAATGGCTGGATAATCACTTTTAACAGTTTTGGCATAAAGCCCGGAATTGTGAGCTGTTTTTCCGGCGCCATATGAACGGTTGAATATGCGGCCATATGTTTCAAAAACAACCATGCCAATGCCAACTGAAATTTCGGGGCCTGCAACGCCAACAAGAACTTCACCGTTTTTCATGATTTCAAGCGCTCCAAAGGCTGGAATCAAAACTTCTGTCATGTCAACAACGTTCATAACTTCCGAACCTGTGTTGTTGTTGGCTATGCGCCCTGTGATTGTTTGTGTTTCATTATGTGGCACACGTGGCCATCTGTCCTCAAAGTTGGGGCCACGATAAAGCTGCTTTCCACTATAAAGCGCATCCCACTGCTTCATGTGGAGTTCTTCTTCAAGAAGTTTTGTGGAATATGGCTGTTCAGAAACCTGAAGAAAACCAAAATCCCTGTTCATCATTCCATAGTCAATTGAAGCAAATGCAACAACAGCATAATCCACAACAATTCCATCGCTTGTGACGGTGATTGCATCCATATCAATTATATCAATGGCTGCCGGCTCCTTAAAATTTTTTGCAATGGCTTCACAAGCTTCTTTATATGAAACTTTGGCGGCAACAACATCTTTTTTGTCAACAAAAATTAGGTTAATTGGAACTCTGCCTTCGGCAGCGCCCTTTGGAATAAGTTTATATTTTAATTTTGGCATGTTAACACTCCTCCTATAAAATTCATCAAATTATGTTCTCTTTTTCATCAGTCATATGAAACGCGTCTGTCGTCAACTTCTTCAGAATCGTAATAATAGCATTCTGGAGCTGGCGTTGTAATAAACATGCTTTCAAGAATTGTCTTTTTGCTTGTTCCGTCTTTTTGAACGCCTTTAATCACAACTGTGTGAATTGTTTCAGGGATTTGAGGCAAAACTGTAATTTCAACTTTTGCCACATTTGGATCCTGAGTTATTTCGATAATTTCTTCCTCAATGCGCCCAACTCTCAAAGATGCAAGTTTGGCACTGTTCATATTTTCAAGACCCTTCAGTTCAACTTCTGTGTCCGGGCGAAGTTTTTTGCCTGCCTCAGCAACCTTCTTTTTAAAATCCGGCAATTTAGTGTGCATAAGTTTCATTGCTAATATCCTCCTTGAAAAAATTATACAATATTTATTTTATATTGAACGAACCGATCATGTCGCCGGCTCATTCAGCATATTCACTGTTAAAACGATATTTCAATATGTCAATTTCAAACCGCTTCTTCTCCTTGCGCCTCAAAAAACTTTTTGTCTCTCTCTGTTGGCCCTTTATATGTAGCTTTTGACACAAAGTAGAGAAGAAAAACGGAAATAGGAATTGCAAATATGGCGCTTGGTATTCCATTGATTGGCTTTCCTGCAAATTCATTTACAAGCGTTATAACTGTTCCTGACACAATTGAACATGTGGCGCCCTGAACAGTGACTTTTTTCCACAAAAGTGCCGCAAAAAGCGCCGGCGTAATTGCCGAACTATACAATGTGTATGTATAGTTTTGTATTGCCAAAACATCTGGGAAGAAACGGCCCATCACAAATGCTATGACTGCAAATATTATAAGGCAAACACGTATATACCAAACCTTTCTTGTTTCTGTGGCATTTTTGTCCACAAAGCGACACCAAATGTCCATGACGCCGCTTGTTGTGGCTGAAAGCAAATATGAGTTCGCTGTCGTAAGTATAAGAGCAGCGCCGCACCCCAGCATGAGACAGCCAACAACAGGCGCAGCCTGACCAGCATATGTGAAGAAAAGCAAATCGCTTGTGACGTCTGGATATACAGTTCGCAATGCGAAGCCCAATGTTGATGAACAAAACATAACTGCAAATATAATAGCCACGAAAATGTAGATTGCATATTTGAGAGATTTGTTGTCCTTTCCAGAAGCCATTCTTTGAATGAAGTTTTGGTCACCAATTATATTCATTGTTCCGCCAAATGTGAGCGCCATCCAGCCAAGAGCGCCATAGTTTCCAAACGGAAAAGCTGTTGTTCCTTCGGCCGTGCGTTCAAGAACTCCCGCAACGCCGCCATTGTTGTTAAAAACCGCTATAAGCGCAACTATCATGCAAAACGTGATGAACAATGCTGAAATGCAGTCTGTCACTGCAACGCTTCTCATTCCGCCCATCATGGCAATTGAAACGATGATTATAATGCCAATTATCATGGCAATGTCAATGTTTACACCTGTGCACACATATATGGCGTTTCCAAAAGCCTTAAACTGATATGAGCATGTTCCAACATATGCAAGAACTATTACAACGGCTGTGAAGTTTCTTGCAAACGCTCCATATCTGTCATTAAACACGTTGCTCACTGTGATTGAACCACGCCTGTTGACTTTTTTTGCCACAATATAAAGAAATAAAGGGGCAAAACTTTGCAAAGACATATATAAAATCGCAGGCCACCAGCCATAATTGGCGCCAACTGCAAGCGAACCACCTGTTATTGTTCCGCCGCCAACCCACGTTGCCGCCATTGTTCCGCCCAAAACAATTGGCCCAAGCTGTCCGCCGGCAATCAGCATGTCTTTTGTGTCTTTTGCGGGATTTCGTTTTGAAGAAATGGCGCCAATGACCACAATCACGCCTATATAAACAACAACAGCACCAAGCAGTAGAAAATTTATGTTCATTCATTTCCCTTCCTTTCCAAGCTATAAATTTTTGAGGAGCAAAAACAAAAACTTAAAGTTATAAAAATATTCAAAAAAATGAGTTTTTCAAAACATATTAAGCTTTCTATCTTCTTTCAATTTCTTTGCCTTCAGCGATGCAGTCATCATAGTACATGCCTTTGATGATCTGAACCAATGTTTTGAGGTCGCCGCAAAGAACGTCTTCCTGATCGTCAACCGGGCGGATTATTCCTTGTCTGTTCACC
>JAAVYN010000013.1 GCA_022791155.1 Bacillota bacterium
CTACACTAAGAACAACATCCTTGTTCAGGCAGCACAGGCTATGCTTGCACAGGCCAACACTGTTCCTCAGGGCGTTCTTCAGCTCCTTCAGTAATTTTCAAAAAATTTGGAATTTGTTTTTTGTCAATGAAATGAGGCTCAAGCAGTGAAACAGGCAACAATTTTGAGCTTGCGAAACATCATTTTGAAACATCGTTTAATCCATATGGAATGTTGAATTGATTTTTTGGATATTTTTTGTAACAGTTTAACAAGCTTGCAACAAATCAGGGCGAACTTATTGTTCGCCCTTTTTGCGTCGTGAAAATTTGAATTTGGGGAATGTCTCGGGATAAATATTTTTTTGTATACAATGCTTGATTGTGGAATTTTATGTTCTCAATTTGGAAACACTAAAATGAAAAAAATGATAGGAAATATATTTTTTGAAGCAATTTGTTTCACAAAATTTCTGCTTTTAGCAAAAAATGAGTTGTCACATAACAGGAAGTATGCCGCGACAAAATACCGTATAAAATTTTTTTTGCTACAAATACTACATTTACACAAAAATTTCTCAGGAATTCATTCCTTTGAAAGCCAAATAACATAATTGGAGGATATATATATGAAAGCAACTGGTATTGTAAGAAGAATAGATGATCTGGGAAGGGTTGTCATTCCAAAGGAGATAAGACGCACAATGCGCATAAGAGAGGGTGACCCTCTGGAAATATTTACAGACAGAGATGGCGAAATAATATTGAAGAAATATTCACCAATTGGTGAACTGGGGACATTTGCTAAAGAATATGCCGAAAGCCTTGCGCAAACGGCGGGACATATAACTTGCATAATTGACAAAGATCAGATAATAGCTGTTTCAGGAGGCGGAAAAAAAGAATTTCTTGAAAAACACATCAGCCCTGCAATGGAAAAGTGCCTCAATTCAAGAAGCTCACTGAATGCCAACAGAAAAGAGCCAGCATTTGTTCCAATCCTTGAGGAAGACGCCACAGAAACATATGACTATCAGCTTGTGACGCCAATTATATCTGAAGGCGATGTTATGGGCGCAGTTGTGTTTCTGTCAAAAGACCACAAAATGGGCGAGGTTGAAGGAAAACTTGCCCAAACAGCCGCTGCGTTTTTGGGAAAACAAATGGAACAATAAATTTAAGAGCTATGGGATTATAAAGCGTTGATATAAATTTGTAAACTGTTTATAGCTGAATGAGAAAATTTCATAAGAGACATTTTTGAAGGGCTGGAAGGAGTGCATTCCGGCCCTTTTGGGGTTTTATAGCTATAATTTGGAATGACAAATATCATATCTATTTTGGTGTCGAAACATATTTAGTTGAAAGAGCCATTGCTTTTTGACTGCTTCTATCTATATTTTATTTTTTCCATAAACTCAACAAACATTTTGGCCTCCTCGAAAGGAAGAACAGCTTTTTTAATTGGATAGTATGATGGGAAGCAGTAGCCAAAAGTTACTCCATGAACTGTTTTTATTAATATCTTTTTGGCATACAACGCTTTTGAAGTCATTATCAAAAGAAGAATGGATATAACAATCCATGCAAAAATAAAGTTTGGCACGTTTTTAGGAAAGCTGTAATTCAGTGTTGGATTTCTTACATATACCCAACTCAAAGCTGCCGAAACTACAAAAGAAGCATATGCAAGAGATGGGTCTTGCACAATTTTGATGCTTTTGACATTTTCCGGTGTAAACAACAAATGCTTGTCATTTGAAAAATCCCAAACATGTATGTTTGAATTTTGTTCGGCACATAAAAGATATGCCTTTCTATGTTTGTGAAGCAGTGAATTTGTGTAGACGATTAGAGGAAACACGTCTTTTCTTTCCCCAAAATGCTGATGTATAAATTCATCAATGTTTTCACGTTCCATAATATCACTCCTTGTGTTTTGTTTATTAAAATATACCATTTTATGATTATAATGTAAACAAAATATCAATTTTCGGAACATGTGCAATTGTTGAAATATTTCATGAGTATGTAAAGAAACAGCACATATTTTGTGCATATTAAATTGCACATTGTTTAGAAAAAATGCTTGTATATATTTATAATTTTAGTTAATATATAACGTGAATTGCAATGAATCACAACACTGAAAGTTTTGTTTTGTGCTGAATGAATTGAAAAATTGGTAAAAAATGGCATTTTGGCGGCGGCTGGCTGGAATGAACAATGGTTTCGGTTTGGGAGAAAAACAATTCTTTCGATTATATACAACAGAAGGAGAGATTATATTGAAGATTAACACTGACTTGCTTCATGCGCATCAAATTCATGCAAGGCTGACAGGAGCTCACGAGCCTCAGGCAATGGCACATATCAGCCCAATTTATCAAACAACAACATATGTTTTGGAGGATTTTGACACGGCTGTATATCTCAATCAGCATGTTGATGAGGGGTTTGTTTACACAAGGTTTGGAAGCCCAAATTGTGACGAACTTGAACGCAAAATTGCCCATTTGGAACATGCCGAGGCGGCGCTTGCCGTGGCAAGCGGGCTTGGAGCCATTTCAACGGCTGTCATGAGCGTTGTTAAGGCGGGAGATCACGTTGTTTTTGGAGATGTGATTTATGGCTGTTCATATGCGCTTTTTGCTAAGGTTTTGACCAATCTCGGAATTACATACACAAGGGTTGACACAACAAACGTTCAGGAAGTGGCCGATGCCATAAAGCCGAACACAAGCCTTGTTTATGTTGAAACTCCGGCAAACCCAACGCTTAAAATCAGCGACATTGAGGAGATTGCCAAAGTTGTTCATCAGCATGAGGGAATAACGATGATTGTTGACAGCACGTTTGCATCGCCATATCTTCAAAACCCGCTTGATTTGGGGGCTGACATCGTTGTTCACAGCGCAACAAAATATCTTTGCGGTCATGGCACGGTTACAGCCGGCGTCATTGCTTCAAGCAAGGAGCGCATAGATCGTTGCCGAATGCCATTTTTGCAATGCTTTGGCGCTGTGCTTGATCCTTTTGCCGCATGGCAGCTTATGCAGGGAATGAAAACCCTTGGCGTCAGAATGGAGCGTCATTGTTCCAACGCTATGAAAATTGCTGAATATCTTGAAAAGCACCCAAAGGTTGAGCGTGTATATTATCCGGGATTAAAAAGCCACCCAACGCATGAAACTGCAAAAAAACAAATGCACGGCGGTTTTGGCGGAATGATGAGCGTTGACATAAAAGGCGGAATGAACGCTGTCAGAACTGTGATGAACAGCATGAAAGTGTTCAGCCTTGCCACAAGCCTTGGAAACGTTGACTCGCTCATTCAGCATTCGCCGTCAATGAGCCATTTTGACATGTCGCCGGAAGAACGCCATGCCGCAAGCATATTTGATGGACAAGTCAGGCTTTCGGTTGGAATTGAAGATGTTGATGACTTGATAAACGATTTGGATCAGGCTTTAGAGCGCATATAAAAAGGTTTATATTTTTGAACTGAAACAGCTTGAAATTTCAAATTAAAAAGGCGCTTGGAACAGTTTTCTAAAGCGCCTTTCTCCACTGAATTTTTGAATGGATTTATGTTTAATTACATATTGTTTTGGCCGTTTTTTGAAAGCCAGAGAGAAAGCTTTTCTCTCCATGTTTTGTTGCGTTTGGCTTCAAGATTAAGGCCAACAATGTTTGAGATGTAAATTCCGGCAAGTTCAACCTTGACAGTTTTTTTGACAACAAGATTGTCATATATGTTTTTGTCACACATGAGCGTTGTGATTTGAGGCCCAACTTTGGCTTTGACAATTGGCATTTTGCGCAGTTTTGCCGATTTTGGCAGCTGTTCGTAAATATTTTTTGGAAGATTGTTTGGGGTTGGTTTTTCAAACTTTTTGTCAATAACAAGTATTGGCGTAATCATTTTATATTGGTTTATGAATGTTTGCGCCTCAAGGTTTTTGGCATAGTTTTTTTTGCCAATCCGAAACATGACAAACATGGCCACAGCCACTATAATTGTTACAATAATAAAAATATCTCCGCCGCTAAGCTGCATTTGTAATTTCCTCCTTCAATCTAATCAACCATATAAAAAACATTTTACCATGATATTCGTATTTAGGGAATAGGCAAATTTATATATAGACAAAATTTTTGTTTTTTCTGATATATTAATATTATTTTTTTAATATTTCATGTTAATTTGTTTGAAGATTTGGTATACTTAAATCTGTTCGAGGAGGAAAAATGATGACAACTTTGGCGATTGTATTGTTAATCATAACGGCAATTTTTGTGGGCAATGTCTTTCTTGCTGCTGTTGTTGTGTTTTTTGAAAGACGCAACCCGGCAAGCACATGGGCATGGATATTTGTGCTGTTTTATATTCCTGTTTTTGGATTTTTGATATATCTTATATTTGGGCGAAACTCATCAAAACTGAAGGTTTTTGAGGACAAAACGGCGGCTGACAGAGAAACGCTGTTTTCGTTTGTGGACAGAAGTGACGAGCTTGCAGAACAGATTGAAATGCAGGTTTTCAGCAACGATGGTCTCAGGCTTGGCAATGAATATAAATATCTTTGCGACTTTGCAACACTCAACATAAACAGCGGGAGCTGGCTGACATATAACAACGACATACGCCATTTTACAGATGGCATTCAAAAGTTCAACTCACTTCTCAAAGACATTGAAAATGCCAAACATTTCATACATCTTGAATATTATATATTCCGAGGAGACGAGCTTGGCAAAAGGATTATAGACGCTTTGGCCAAAAAGGCGGCTCAAGGCGTTGAAGTCCGGCTTCTTTATGATTATATGGGAAACAGGGGTTTGCCAAAAAATTTTTTCAAAAAGCTGACTGATGCAGGAGGAGAGGCGGCCTCATTTCCGGTTCCAATTTTAATACGCATAAATTGCCGCAATCACAGAAAAATTGCTGTTATAGATGGAAAGATAGGCTATGTTGGCGGTTTCAACGTTGGAATGGAATATTTGGGAAAGGTTAAAAGGTTTGGCCCATGGCGTGACACACATGTGAGGTTTGAAGGCGAGGTTGTGTCGCAGCTTCAAATACGTTTTCTTATGGACTGGAATTATTCATCTGAAAACAATATCCTTCAAAACGATTTTTATTTTCCAGACAACAAAATTAAGAATTATATTCCAGCACAGATTGTGTGCAGTGGGCCAGACACACAATGGCGCAATGTTAAAAACAGCTATTTCAAAATGATAAATGAAGCAGAAAAAACAATATTGATTGAAACGCCATATTTTTCGCCTGATGACGGTGTTTTGGAAGCGCTGAGGGTTGCGGCGCTTTCTGGCATTGATGTGCGGATCATAATTCCAGCCAACCCCGATCACCCTTTTGTGTATTGGGCAAGCATGAGCTATATTGGCGAGCTTTTGGAGGCCGGTGTGCGGTGCTATCAATATGAAAAAGGGTTCATTCATTCAAAAACTGTATATGTTGACGGGATTGTTGCAACAGTTGGCACAGCAAACATGGATGTGCGCAGTTTTGGACTCAATTTTGAAGTCAATGCTTTTATATATGATCCAAAAACTGTTGAAAAGCTTGAAAATGATTTTTATAGAGATTTGGAGAGCAGCGTTGAGATCACAAAAGAATGGTATTATGCAAGGGGCAAATGGTTCAAATTTAGAGAAGCCGTTTCAAGGCTCATTTCGCCTATGCTTTAACATGAGATGAGGAGAGATATTGTGGGATATTACGAAGAAGAAAGGCGCATAAGCTATTATGAGGCTGATTTTGATTTGAAGCTTAAGCCGGCAAGCATGACAACGCTGTTTCAGGATTTAGCCATATTTCACAGTGACAGTTTGGGATATACAATAAAGTCGCTTTTGGATCAAAACAGAGGCTGGATAATAACAAATTGGCACATTGACATATTGCGTTATCCTTTGTGTGGCGAAACAGTTTGGTTCAGAACATGGGCTTCTTCCACGAGGCACATGCTTGCAGAAAGAAGCTATAGCGTTGTGGACAAAACAGGAAATGAAATTGCAAAGGCGAATTCACGCTGGGTGTTCATGGATCTGGAAAAACGCCGCCCCGCATCAGTTTCGGAAGAAATGCGCGAAAGATATGAAAGCGGTTTGGAACCAGCAATTGAAAATGAAAAATACCGTGTGCCACATGCTGATGAGGAAAATTTGATTGATGAAAAAGAAATTGTTGTCAGAAGAAGTGAAACCGACACAAATGGGCACACAAACAATGTGCAGTATATCTCATGGGCAATGGACTGTGTTCCAGACAGCATATATTGCGTGTGCCAGCCCGTTGACATAAAGGTTGCATACAGACGCGAAAGCTACCGCGGCGACAGAGTTAGAGCAAAAACATATAAAAAAGAAACAGAAAGCGGCTTGGAGATTATAACTGTTTTTTCGGCTTTTGAAGATGACAGGCTTGTCTATTGCGAAACAGCGGCCTTATGGAAGGCGAAAGAGATATAAGTGCTTGTGAGGGCGCATAGAAAACCCATATCAGAAAGAAAGCCATGTTGTTTCCTGCTGTGTTGTAAATTGCCACGCATATGTCGCAAAGTGCAAAAAAGACAAGGCCCGCACAAAATGATGGGCGGGTTTTCATTTGGTTTCTAAATGCTGTGTATATGTCCAAGGCAAAACATGTGGCATAAAAAAACATAACATGGTGAATTTGTGACTTGTTCAGAATGATGATGAAAGGCAGTGCGAAAAAAGGAAAAAGCACGGCCTTGTTTTTTTGTCCGCAATTATAGACGGTGTATATTATATGAACAAATGAGAAAGCGAAAACACCGATGTTAATGTTGTCCGTGAAAAGCAGGTTGTAGTCACAGATCAATGTGAGGGCCATTCCGCAAATTATATACTTTTCACCCTCTGTAACCGCCGCTGCGAAAGCGGCGATCATGAAGGCATATTTTACATAATTTGACAGACTGTAAAGTTTGTTAACGTCTAATAATATAAAAGAGATGTATATAAAAAGCATGACAGATACAACAAAAATGGTGCATCGTTTTGTTTTCATTAAATCACCGGCCAAATATTTTTGTGAGATATTTGAGTGTTTCAGCATAGCTTTCAAGAAGATCGTCATCGGAATATCTGAAACTCCAGTTTCCCTCGTTTGTGCCTGGCGTGTTCATGCGTGCTTCTGAAGGAAGGCACAATATGTCCTGAAGAGGATATATGGCTATGTCAGCGCACGAGGCTATGGCAAGACGTATTAAATCCCACGAGGGCGAGCGGCCGTCGGTGTTCATATATCGGCGGAAATAATCGCGGGTTTCATCATTTGAAGCGCCATACCAGCCGAAAGACGTGTCGTTGTCATGAGTGCCTGTGTATACAACGCAGTTTTTTTCGAAGTTGTGAGGGAGATATGCATTTTTTGGGTCGCCGTCAAAAGCAAACTGCAATATTTTCATGCCAGGGAAGCCGAGGCTTTCTCTGAGCTTTGTAACTTTTGAAGTAATTATGCCCAAATCTTCAGCAATTATAGGCAAATGTCCGGTTTCCTTTTTTATGGCATCAAAAAGTTTTTTGCCCGGGCCTTTAAGCCATTTGCCCTTTGTTGCGTCAACACTTCCAAAAGGAATTGCATAGTTGCTTTCAAAACCTCTGAAATGATCTATTCTCAGATAGTCGCAAGTTTTAAGAAGTGTTTTCACGCGGCCAACCCACCATTTATATTCTGTTTTTTCATGTTCCTTCCAGTCATAAAGAGGGTTTCCCCAAAGCTGGCCTGTTGGGCTGAAATAGTCTGGCGGAACACCAGCCACAACCGTTGGAAATCCTTCAGAATCAAGCTGGAAAAGCTCCTGAAAGGCCCAGACGTCAGCGCTGTCATAGGCAATGAATATGGGAATGTCGCCAATGATTTCTATTCCTTTTGAGTTTGCATAGCTTTTGAGCTTTGTCCATTGAAGTGAGAATATGTATTGAAGGAATTTGAAATAGAGTATGTTTTCGCTTAAAAGCTTTTGATATTCTTTAATCATTTTTGGATCGCGTTTGATGAGCCCTTTGGGCCATGTGTTCCACACGCCGCCATAATAATAGTCTTTTTGAACGTTTGGAGAGAGAAATTTTTTTGTTTTTTCAGAAAATTCCAAAAATTCAGCGCTTTCATATTCATATTGGCGGAGGTCTATGAAATGTTCTTTTAATGCTGAAAAAAGTGCATAGTCGTCAAGCCAAAAGCTGTTTTCTGAACAGAAGGATTTGAATTTTCTGTTTTTTGTGTCAAAATTTTTGAATGCCTTTTTTAGAAGTTTTGTTTTATAGTTGATTGCCGGGCCATAGTCAACTTTTTTGCTGTTGAAATCTGGTTTGTCTTCTGTGTCGGCAGGTTCCAAAAGGCCGTCATCCAAAAGGCAGTCCAAGCTTATGAGATAAAAATTTCCAGCAAATGCGGAAAAGCTTTGATATGGCGAATCACCGAAGCTTGTTGGGCCCAAAGGAAGTGTCTGCCACAATTTTTGGCCGCCTTTTTCGAGAAAATCAATAAATTTGCAGGCTGATGTTCCCAAATCTCCAATTCCATATTTTGAGGGGAATGAAGTTGGATGAAGAAGAACACCGCATTTTCTTGTCTCTTGCATAAAATGTCTCCTTTTAATAAAAATTCATTTTGTGGAAAAGTAATTATAGTATTATAAATTATATTCTACAGAAAATAATTGAGCAACACAATATCAAAATTTTAAATCTACAAGCAGTGCATGACCGAAAATTGCAGCGAAATGGCAACGACTTGTCATGAAGCTGAAAAGTTTTGGGTCATATAGGGCGACAGCCCAAAGCGAGGAAATGCGGAAGCATTTTTGAGCTTGCACTGCGGGAACAGGCGAATATGTTGGCAAGCAGTGCATGGCCGAAAATTGCAGCGAAATGGCAACGACTTGTCATGAAGCTGAAAAGTTTTGGGTCATATAAGGCTGCGGAAACAAATTGTTATTCGGGAGGTTAATTATGAAGATAAACAAGACAATTTTATTTGGTACAGCCATAATGGGCACGGCGCTTTTATCAGGTTGTGGCAACACATCTGCTAACCTTGGAAGAATAATGTATGGTGAAGATTTTGACACAAACGGATATTATCGCGACCGCAACGGCAATGTTTATGGCTATGACAATGGCTATGGCTATGACTATGACACAGGATATTCAGGCATTTGGAACGATGGTATATACCACAAAAATGATGAATATTATGGAGAAATAGACGGCTATGGCTATGGTGTTGGCGGTTACGGCAATGGAAATGGAGTTTACAATGACGGGAACAAAAACAACACAGGCTATAACGGAGGCGTGAGCGGCACACTCTATGGCGATGACTCAGGCTTCAGCACTTACAGAACAGATTTTGCTTCTGCTGACCTTTGATTTTGAAAAGAACTTTTGAAAACTTTGTTTTAATTTCATTTTAAGATGACTGAATTTCACAGAAAATTCGCAATGTCTTAATATGTTTGAAAATTGCCCGGCATTTCGGTTTATAACTGATTTGCCGGGCTTTCATGAGTTTATGAATATTAAAGAAAGTTAATGTCAAAATTATATTTGAGATGATAAGCGGTTCATGGTTTCGGCTTTTTCTGCCAACATTTTTTTAACAATTCATTATTTTTATTGCTACAAAAGGTTTTATCTGTTAAACTGTATATTGGTGTAATGAGCTTTAATGCAGAAATAAATGTTTCGGAAAAATTATTTGAGGTGAACTTTATAATGGGTTTTTTGGAAAAAATATTTGGCAACTACAGCGAAAAGGAAATTAAAAAAATCAAGCCGATAGTTGCAAAAATTGAGGCGCTTGGCAGCGAGTTTGAATCTCTTGACGATGAAGCGCTTAGAGGAAAGACTGACGAATTCAAAACAAGATATAAAAACGGTGAATCTTTGGACAGCATTATGCCTGAAGCGTTTGCAGCAGTGAGAGAAGCAGCCAAAAGAGTTGTTGGAATGCGCCATTTTGAAGTTCAGCTTATAGGCGGTATAGTGCTTCATCAGGGGCGCATTGCTGAAATGAAAACAGGCGAAGGAAAAACGCTTGTGGGAACACTTCCGGCATATTTGAACGCGATTGCGGGAGAGGGCGTTCACATTGTAACTGTGAACGATTATCTTGCAAGCCGTGACTCACAGTGGATGGGACAGATTTTTGAATTTTTGGGCCTGACTGTTGGCGTTGTTCTCAACAGCATGTCAAGCGCGGAAAGACGCCAGGCATACAACTGTGACATAACATATGCCACAAACAATGAATTGGGTTTTGATTATCTAAGAGACAACATGGTTGTAAGAAAAGAAGACATGGTTCAAAGAGGACTCAACTATGCCATAATTGACGAGGTTGACTCTGTGCTTATTGACGAAGCAAGAACGCCGCTCATCATTTCCGGAAGCGGAAGCAAAAGCACACAGCTTTATGAAGTTGCAGATGTTTTTGCAAAGGGGCTCACAAAGGGCAGACTCGTGAACGAGGAAGAAGCGCTCAACCCACTTATGAGAGAGGAGCTTGTTGAGGAGGGCGACTTTGTTGTTGACGAAAAAGCTAAAAGTGTAACGCTCACACAGCAGGGCGTTGACAAAGCTGAAAAATTCTTTAAGATTGAAAACCTGACCGATCCTGACAACATGGAACTTCTCCACCACATAAACAATGCCCTCAAAGCCAACTACAACATGTTTAAGGATCAAAACTATGTTGTTCAAGATGACGAAGTTATGATTGTTGACGAGTTTACAGGCCGTATTATGCCTGGAAGAAGATATTCCGATGGTCTTCATCAGGCGATAGAGGCCAAAGAGCATGTCAATGTTAAAAAAGAAAGCAAAACAATGGCAACCATCACATTTCAGAATTTCTTCAACAAATATACAAAAAAATCTGGCATGACAGGAACGGCACAGACAGAGGAAAATGAATTCAGAAATATATATAACATGGATGTTGTTGTCATTCCGACAAACCTTCCGGTTATACGTGAAGACAAGAACGACATTGTATATAGAAGCGAGGCGGCAAAGTTCCGCGCAGTTGTAAACGAGATTGAAAAGGCCCACGAAAAAGGCCAGCCTGTGCTTGTTGGAACAATCACAATTGAGAAAAGTGAAATGCTTAGCAAAATGCTGAAAAAGCGCGGTGTGCCGCATCAGGTGCTTAACGCAAAATATCACGAGAAAGAGGCCGAAATTGTGGCGCTTGCTGGGCAGAAAGATGCTGTCACAATTGCCACAAACATGGCCGGCCGTGGAACTGACATAAAGTTGGGCGAAGGCGTGAAAGAACTGGGCGGTCTTAAAATCATAGGAACTGAGCGCCATGAATCACGCCGCATTGACAACCAGCTGCGCGGGCGTTCAGGCCGTCAAGGGGATCCAGGCGAGTCAAGATTTTTTATATCGCTTGAAGATGACCTCATGAGGCTTTTTGGCTCTGAAAAGACAATGAAAATTGTTGACGCGCTTGGCCTTGAAGAAGATGATCCAATTGAACATGGCATGTTGGGAAAAGCGATTGAGAATGCCCAGAAAAAGGTTGAGGGCAACAACTTCTCCGCGCGCAAGCATTTGCTTGACTATGACGAAGTGATGAATGAACAAAGGGAAATTATATATGGCGAGCGCCGGAGAGTTCTTTTTGGCGAAAATTTGCGTGACAGCATAATGGGCATGATTGATGCCGTTGTGAACAAGGCCGTCAATATATGCGTGGGTGAAAATGAGGAGCCTTCAAAATGGGATATGGCCTCGTTCAATGAATATCTCAACCCAATAATACCAATGGGAAACATCACTTTGAGAAAAGACGGCGAAAGTGTGACAAAAGAAAAGTTCACTGAAGACATTCTCACAATAGCCAAAAAAATGTATCAGGCAAAAGAAAAAGAAATCGGCAGTGAAGAGCGCATGAGAGAAATTGAAAGAGTTATAATGCTTAGGGTTATTGACTCAAAATGGATGGATCATATCGACGACATGGATCGCATGCGTCAGGGAATTGGCCTTCAGGCGTATGGCCAAAGAGATCCGCTCATTGAATATAAATATGTGAGCTATGACATGTTTGAAGAACTCAGCTTTAACATACAACAGGAAACAGTGCGTGGACTTTATCATGTCAGAGTTGTTTCTGAACCAAAGAGAGAAGATATAGCGCCAAAACAAATGTTTACAAACAAGGATGACACTCTGACAAACAAGCCAAAGGTCAGAAAAGATGAAAAAGTTGGGCGCAATGATCCATGTCCATGCGGAAGCGGCAAAAAGTATAAACAGTGCTGTGGGAGATGAAAATGGCATTGTGATTGGGTTGAATTGAAAAGCGGCTGGAAAAACTTGGCTTATATTAAATGAGATGATTGTTGACAAGTGTCATCAAAATTTCATCATTTTAGCTGCATGCCGCTTTTAATAATTTATAAAAAATAAAATAAAAAAGGATGTGTTAAAAATGTTTGAACTGGAACAAATCGGCGTTGAACTTTCGCCATACAACGAAAAATTAGAGGAAATGGGGGCTTCACTTTGACGTCGCTAATTCCCGGGAAAAAATAAACGAACTGGAAAGCATAGCAGGCGATCCAGATTTTTGGAACGACATGGAAAAAGCGAAAAAAATACTTCAGCAAACAGCAGCGCTTAAAGGCAAAGTCAATGGCTATGATTCCCTTGTGAGCAAATATGAAGACATATACACTTTAATTGAAATGGGCAAGGAGGAGGAAGACCCCGAACTTTTGGAAGAAGCAAAAATGCTTAGAACCGAGTTTGAAAAGGACTTTGACTCTCTTAAAATATCCACGCTTCTTGACGGTGAATATGACAAGGAAAATGCCATTATAACACTTCATGCGGGAGCAGGAGGAACAGAAGCCTGTGACTGGGTGAGCATGCTTATGCGAATGTACATGAGATGGGCTGAAAAACGCGGTTTTGAAGTTGAAACTTTGGACTATCTTGCTGGAGATGAGGCAGGAGTCAAAAGCGTGACAATACAGATAAACGGCGAAAATGCATATGGATATATGAAAAGTGAAAAAGGAGTTCACAGGCTTGTGAGAGTTTCGCCGTTCGACTCGTCAGGAAGACGCCATACATCTTTTGCAAGCTGTGATGTCATGCCTGAGATAAATGACGACATTGACATTGTTGTTGACCCTGATGACATAAGAGTTGACACATACCGCGCCAGTGGCGCCGGCGGACAGCACGTGAACAAGACGTCATCCGCAATCCGCATAACTCACATGCCAACAGGAATTGTGGTTCAGTGCCAAAATGAGCGCAGCCAGCACAGCAACAAGGACAGAGCCATGAAAATGCTTAAAAGCAAGCTCCTTGAACTGAAAATTGAGGAACAAATGCAGAAGTTGGCCGAGATACGTGGCGACATAAAAGAAATTGGCTGGGGCAGCCAGATTAGAAGCTATGTGTTCATGCCATACACAATGGTTAAGGATCACCGCACAAGTGAGGAAACCGGGAACATAAACGCCGTTATGGATGGCAGCATTGACAGTTTTATAAATGCCTATTTAGGTTGGATACACAGCTGACGAGGTAGCTTGATGAAAGAAATTAAAATTTTGAGCGGTGATGCCAATCAGCGCATTGACAAGTTTTTGTTTAAGTATTTTAATGCAGCGCCAAAATCGTTTGTATATAAAATGCTCAGAAAAAAGCGCATTAAGCGCAACGGCAAAAAAGCTGACGGAAATGAAATGCTTGCATGTGGTGACACATTGCAGATGTATCTTTCGGAGGACACAATTGATTCTTTTATAGAAGAAAAAACTGTGAACAAGGCTGAAAGACATTTTGGAATTATATATGAAGACGAAAACATCATTGTTGTTTTGAAACCGGCAGGGCTTCTTGTTCATCCTGACAGGGCCGGGGACAGAAATTCACTCACGGATCAGATTCTTTATTATTTGAACCAAAAGGGACAATATGATCCATCAAAAAGCAATGGCTTCACTCCTGCCGTTTGCAACCGCCTCGACAGAAACACAGGCGGCATTGTGATTGCGGGAAAAACCCTTGCCGCTGTTGCTGAAGTGAACAGAATGATTGCCAGAAGGGAAATTAAAAAACTGTATTTGACAATGGTTAAGGGCGAATTTGCCGAGGAACGTGAACTTTTCGGCTATCACATCAAAGATGAACTCTCAAACAAAGTTAAAATATTAAAAAAAGAAATGCCAGGAGCAAAAAAGGTATATACAAAGGTCAGGCCGCTGTGCATCAAAAATAATTTTTCACTGCTTGAGATAGACTTGATCACGGGCAAAAGCCATCAGATACGTGCACACTTAAAGTCTATGGGACACTGTGTTGTTGGCGACAGAAAGTATGGCGATGAAAGAGTGAACAGAATCTTCAAAGAAAAATATGGTCTTGACAGCCAGTTCCTTTTTGCGCATACAATTGTTTTTGGCAAAAACAACGGTATACTTGAATATTTATCCGACAAGAAATTTACGGCATCATTGCCCGCGGTTTTTGAAGCCATAAAAAAAGACTGTTTTGGCAACTGTGCTGAAAATTATGACAAGGAGGAGATTTGATGAAAGCTATCATATTGGCGGCAGGATATGCAACAAGGCTTTATCCGCTGACCATAAACACACCAAAAGCGTTGTTGCCAATAAACGGAAAACCGATAATCAACTATATAATCGAACAGATTGAAACATTGGATGACATTGATGAAATTGTTGTTGTCAGCAACCACAAATTTGCTCCAAATGTTGAAAAATGGGCGCTTGAGTCAAATTTTTCAAAGCCCGTTTGTGTTCTTGACGACAACACTGTCAGTGAAGAAACAAGGCTTGGCGCCATAGGCGACATACGTTTTGCCATCAACAAAAAAAACATCAACAGTGACATTGTCATCATTGCTGGAGACAATCTTTTCACATTCAGCCTCAAAAAATATTATGAATTTTTTGTGGAAAAGCAGACAGACTGTGTTTGCGTGAAACCTTTTGACGATGTTGAGCTTTTGAAGCAATATGGAGTTGCGGAGGTTGACAAAAACGGCCGGTTGATTGATGTTGAGGAAAAACCAGAAAATCCCAAAAGCAATTTTGCCGTGTTTGCAACATATATGTATAAAAAAGACACTATACCGCTTTTTGATGAATATATCAACAGCGGCGGCAACCCTGATGCTCCTGGATATTTTGTTGAATGGCTTTGCAAAAGGAAAGAAATTCATGCGTTTATGTTTGAGGAAGAATGCTATGATATAGGAACGCCAAAGAGTCTTCAAATGGTTTCTGAAATATTTGCGGACAAGCAAATTTGAAACACTATTTGATGTGCGACAAAGGAGGACATGCAGTGAGAAAAATTGGTTTTATAGGCATTGGGGTTATGGGTGAATCAATGGCACGGAACATCATGAAAAAGGGTTTTGATGTGTCTGTTTACACAAGAACAAAATCAAAGGCCGACAAAATTGTTTCGGAGGGCGCGAAATGGTGCGACTCTGTCAAAGAATGTTCTGCTGACGCCGATGCGATTATCACAATTGTGGGCTATCCAAAAGACGTTGAAGAAGTGTATTTGGGCGAAAATGGAATAATAAGCAGTGCCAAAAAAGGCGCTTATGTGATTGATATGACAACAACAAGCCCCAGACTTTCGGAAAAAATATTCAAAGTGGCGGCAGAAAATGGAATAAAGGCGCTTGACGCGCCTGTGAGCGGCGGCGATGTTGGCGCCAAGAATGGAACCCTGGCAATCATGGTTGGAGGGCTCAAAGAAGATTTTGATGCATGTCTTCCCCTTTTTGAGGCAATGGGAACAAACATAAAATATGAAGGCCCGGCCGGAAGCGGACAGCATGTGAAAATGGCAAACCAGATTGCCATAGCAGGGGCAGTTTGCGGCGTTGCAGAAGCAATTGGTTATGCATCGGCCATGGGTGTTGACATAGACACAATGCTGAACACAATTTCAAGCGGTGCGGCCGGAAGCTGGCAGCTTTCAAACAACGGCCCCAAAATGTCCAGTGGCGATTATGCGCCGGGATTTTTTATAAAACATTTTATAAAAGATATGAAAATTGCATGTGATGAAGCTGAAGACAAAGGCATTGAACTTAGTGTTCTTAAAGATGTGTGCTCGAAATATATTTCTTTAGAAGAAAAAGGAATGGGCAATCTTGGAACTCAGGCAATAATTGAATATTACAAAAAATAAAATTCAACATATTGTGTGAAAATTTGTTTTTTGAATTTTCAAATCACAGAGAATGGCGGCATAAACTGCAACAGCGTGATACATTGCTGATATGTGACATATATAATTACTGCATATTTCACAACGGCAATTGAATGCAGAGTTTGTGAAATTTGTCTGACAAAGTGTCAGGCATGCTGAAAAAATCTGTTGTTCAATCGGGAAGCTGACTGTGCAGTTTTTGTTGCGAATTAAAAAATATTTTTGACTTATAGATAATGATGTGGCTGTTAATGTGTGAAAACAGCCGCATCATTATTATTTTTTGCATAAATTTGAAAAACGAGGTGCGAATATCCGCATGCTGTTTCCAGAATTTTTGCAAATCAATTTGTTTAACAGCACATTCATATTTGTTTTTTGATTAACTTTTTCCAAAAATCAAAGTATTTTGAAATTTGAGAAATAACACATTGAAGGAGCAAAATTTTCTATTTTAAGAAATTTTTTGATGCCTATAACAGCGCCGCCATACATTGAAGCGTTGGACTTAAGCATGGAACGGTATAATATGCCCTTGTTTTCGCCAAGGCTGTTTTTTAACCGGAGAAAAATTTCGTCAAAATATATTGTGAATGGACTGTTTATCACTATTATTTCTGGATTATAAAGACGAATTATATTTTTCAATGCTATTGACATATACTTTATAAAATGGCTGGCGGCATTTTGGGCTGAAACGTCGTTTGAATTGAACAGCCGGCGAAATTCATCAAATGACACGGAGTGTTGCTTTTGTTCCGACACTATTTTCAAAATTGACGGAACAGAGGCATATAGATCAAGACAGCCGCGGTTTCCACATGGACATTCAACGCCGCTGGCTTCGATTGTCATGTGGCTTATGTCGCACGCTTGTCCGGCGCTTCCCAAAAACAGGTGACCGTCAGATATAAGGCCCATGTTTACAGAATTGCATATGTTGACAAGGGCTATGTTTTTGACATGTGCAGAATAAAGATTTTCTCCCAAAACTCCAAGACATGCTGTGTTGTAAACAAAAACAGGAACTCCAAATTCATCAAAAAGTTCCAATTCAAAATCAATTTCAGACAAACCCTCAATGACGGAATATATTATATGATTGTTTTTTACAAGGCACTCGCATGAAAGCACAATGTTCACAACACCATAGTCGCTGTTTGGAAGCTCGATTATACATTTATCAACAGCTTCTTTTATCACAGAAATGATTTCTTCGTGCTCAAGGAACAAAAAACTTGAGGAAAGAACTCTTTGGCCGCCCATATCAAATGCCATGAGACGGATTGCTCCTTTTTCAATTTCAATTGATATTATAAACCCGCAGTTGCTTTTGAGTTTCAGCATTGTGCTTTTGCGCCCAACGCCGTTTCCAAATGTCCCGGTTTCCTCAACAAGGCCGCTGTCGATGAGTTCTTGTGTTATGGAAGAAATTGTGCCTTTTGTGAGGCCGGTTATTTTTGAAATGTCAATTCTTGACAAAGGAGCATGTTTTATTATGGTTTCAATCACAGAGGAAGTGTTCATATCGCGTATAAGTTCTTTGGTGCCTTTCACCATTTTGTTTGCCCCCTTAATATTTTGAAGGTATGTAATAAGTATATATCTGAATGTATATTTTTACAATAAGCGGTATTGACTATATATGTTTGAGACTGAAAAAATAGGCAAAAGCAGACCGGAAGTTTTATGGCTGTATATGTGTGGCATGTGATGTTTTTTGTTTCATGAACATTGACAAAATAATGTCGCTGTTTTGGTAAAATTTTACAAAAAAATTTCGGTTTTATGACGTAAGCATGGCACAAAATTGTATAAAATTTATATGGAAAAACGATGAAATCAAATGTCAAAAAGACTTCATTAAGCTGTCATGCGGAATGAATGGGTTATAGATAATCTTGACAAAAACAATTATTTGCTTTAATATGGTAATTGTATATTTAGGATAGAAAAATTTTAATTAGTTTGATATTATTATGTCTTTTTTTGCAGTATTGAACGTATTTTGAGGTTGGTTATTATAATTATTTGCCTTATTTTGAAAAATATTTGGCAGATTAATTTTTTAACGATTTAGGAGCGGTCTTTTAAGCCGCACCAAAGTGCAAAAGGGGTGATATAGATGGCTTTTGAAATTATCAAGAATATTGTTGAGGCGGAAAAGGAGGCGGATTCGATAAAGCTAAAAGCCGTGGGCGACTCAGACGAAATTAGAAAAAACGCAGCGGCAAAAGCTGAAAAACTGCTGAAAGACGCCAAAGACGAAGCCGGAGCAGTTGAAAAAATGCTTGTGGAAGAAGCTGTGGCTCAGGGGAAAAAGGAAGCAGAAAAAATAATTGCCGCAGCCGGCGAGGAATGCTCCAAAGTTTTGGAAGCAGCACAGGCTAAAAAAGCAGATGCTGTTAAAGCGGTCATAGGAAAGGTCGTGGGCATTGATGGCGATAGTTGAATTGAAAAAACTCAGCGTCGTTGGCCTTGACGGCCATAAAGCAAAAACAATGGACAGTTTGATGAAAGCGGGCTTTGTTGAGATAAACAATCAAGACAGCAAGCTTGCTGATGATGAATGGTCTGCCTTTGTTGAAAGAGACGGCGCCGAGGAAACAGCAAATGAGCTTGATGCAAAAATTGCGGAGGCTTTAACAGCGCTTGAGGCCATATCAAAATATAGTGGAGTCAAAAAGCCACTTTTCAAAACAAGAAAGCCTATAAGTGAAAGTGATTTTCAAAACAGAACTTCAAACAAAAATGCACTTGAGGCAAAGTGCGAAAAAGCACTTGAGGCATACAAAGAAATAAACCGTCTCAAAAGCGAAGAAAGCAGAATAAACACAGCTGTTACAGGGCTTAAACCATGGGAAAAGTATGACATGCCTTTGGATATGTCTGGAACAAAGTTCACATCTGTCTTTCTGGGAACAGCGCCTTTGGCCGTTTCTGAAGATGAAATACAAAAGGCTGTTTCAGAAAAAAGCAACAAAGCTGTTGCATATAAAGTGTCTGAAGACGAACGTTTGAACTATATTATCGTTGTGTGTTACAACGATGATAAGGATGAAGTTGTTGAACAGCTTAGGCTTAGCAACTTCAACATAATTACTTTTAGTGGTGTGAAAGGCAGCGCAAGCGAAAACATAGCAGCGTTCAATAGGGAACTTGAGGGGATCAAAACAAAAATCGAGTCTCTTGAAAAGCAGCTTGAAAATTCAGGCAGCGACATTGAAGACATTGAGTTTCTCCATGATAGTTTGGTTGTTGAGCGCGATAAAGCACGCATGTTATCAAACATTGTTAAAACAAAAACAGCATTCTATTTTGATGGTTGGTTTCCAAGAGAAAAGGAAACAGAAATTGAAGCCATTTTAAAAGCTAATGGATGCTATTATGAAATTAAAGAGCGCGAAAAAGATGAGGAAATGCCAATACTTCTCAGGCAGGGAAAAATCAGTGGCGCCTTTGGAGTTATAACAGATCTTTACAGCACGCCTTCAGCAAGCGATATAGACCCGACACCGTTTCTTGCGCCATTTTATTTTATATTTTTTGGGCTTATGCTCAGTGATGCGGGATATGGAATTATATTGTCAGTGGCATGTTTTATTATATTGAAGAAATTCAGGCTTGAGGGTATGCTCAAAAAACTCATCACGATGTTCATGTATTGTGGTATATCAACAGCTTTCTGGGGGATTATGTTTGGCGGTCTGTTTGGCGACTTCATACCAGTTGCGGCAAAGAGTCTTTTCAACATAGACATAGCAATTAACCCTGTTTGGTTTAACCCTGTGAATGAGCCGATGACACTTTTGATCTTCTCGCTTATATTGGGAGCCATACATTTGTTTGTTGGTATGGGCCTTAAGGGATATATGCTCATCAAAAGCGGCCACACAATTGATGCAGTGTGTGATATATTCCTTTGGTATGTACTGTTGATAGGAATTGTGCTTTTTGGCGTTGGCGGCTCGTTGGCGCCTGCATTGGGCTCGGCTGGAAAAATTATGAGCATAGTTGGAGTTGTGGGAATACTTCTCACTGGCGGGCGTGACAGAAAGGGAATAGGCAAGGTTGTTGGAGGTCTCAGCAGTCTCTATGGAATAACAAGCTATCTTTCAGATGTTCTTTCATATTCAAGACTTTTGGCGCTCGGCCTTGCCACAGGCGTTGTTGCTCAGGTTATAAACACGCTGGGAAGTCTCGCCGGAGGCGGCGTTGTGGGCGCGATAGTTATGATTATTGTATTCTTTGTTGGACATGGATTTAACTTTGCCATAAATGTTTTAGGCTCGTTTGTCCATTCAAGCAGACTCCAATATGTGGAGTTTTTTGGAAAGTTCTTTGATGGCGGCGGAACAGCTTTCAGGCCATTTGAAAGAAAAACAAAATATGTTGAAATAATTAAGGAGGAGAAGTAATTATGTTATTAGAATTAGGCGGACAATTTTATGCATTATTGGGAGCAGCTTTGGGAGCACTGTTGGCAGGAATCGGAAGCGCCATTGGCATTGGCATTGCCGGACAGGCGGCAGCAGGGGTTGTTTCAGAAGATCCAAACAAATTTGGTCAGGTTCTTGTGCTTCAGGCACTTCCGGGCACACAGGGCATTTATGGCCTTCTCATTGCTTTCATCATTTTGTTGAAAGTTGGCCTTTTGGGCGGTGACGGCGGAATGGTTGACATGACTTTGGCTCAGGGCGGATTTGTGTTTGCAGCCGCACTTCCAATTGGAATTGTTGGTCTTTTTTCAGCCATATCTCAGGGCAAAGCAGCCGCAGCCGGCATTATGCTTGTTGGCAAAAAACCAAGTGAACTTGCAAAAGGTATGATTTTCGCAGCCATGGTTGAAACATATGCCGTGCTTGCCCTCCTTGTTTCATTCCTTATGATTAACAGCCTTCAGTTTTAATAAATAAAAATCCAAGAAAAGGAGGACAGGCTCCTATGAGTAGCAGCAATGGTAAAAATATTATAGATAAAATACTGGCCGACGCCAAAGCTGAAGCCGACAAAACCATTGATTTGGCTCAGGGTGAAGCGGGAGAGGTTATATCAGCGGCTGAACAAAGGGCTGAAAAAGAAAAAGCCGCAATTTATGAACTTTCAAAAGCAGCGGCTGAAAAAGCAAAAGCCAAAGAAATTTCATCAGCTGAAATGCAGGCAAAATCAATGGTTCTTTCTCAAAAACAAAAGTGCATTGAGGAAGTTATAGAAGAGGCGGCCCGCAAACTTTCACAGCTTACTGACGACGAGTATAAAGTTATTATAAAAACTATGGTTAAAAGTGCCCCAAGTGGCGAAATTATACTTTCCAAGAAAGACGTTGAGCTTCTTGAAAGCGAACTTAAAGGCATGGATCGAACAATTTCATCCGAAACACGTGATATTGACGGTGGATTTGTTGTTAAAAACGGCGATGTTGAATATAATTACTCATTTGAATCCATAATTTCTGTAGAGAAAGAAACAATTGAACAGCTGGCGGCCAAAATGCTGTTTGGCTGAACACTTAAACGGGGAGGTTTTTAAATGGCGAAAGAAAAGATTTACCCCTATGCCGTGGCGCGCATCAGGATGCTTGAGCGTTTTCTTCTCACAGAAAAAAGTTATATCCAAATGGCTGAAGCCAAAAACATTGATGACGTTCTTAAAATACTTTCAGAAGCAGGATATGGCGCGGCAGATCAGCTCACTGTTAAAAACTATGAAGCGGCACTTGCCGATCGCCTCGAAAAAGCATATGGCAGTGTGGCCGAGCTTGTTGACGGACAAAACTTTATGGATGTTTTTCTTTTGAAAAATGACTATCAAAATATAAAAGTTTTGATGAAAGAGGAGTTGTCTGGCGTTAAAGGCGAAAACTATATTGTTGACGGCGGAACAGTTAAAGCCGCTGAAATTCAGGCAGCGTTTAACAAAAAGAACTATGACTCACTCCCATCAAACATGGCAAAAGCCATAGAAGAAGCCTATGACGCTTACAGCAAAACAATGAGCGGACAAAGCATAGACATTGTTCTTGACAGAGCAGCTTTTGGCGACATGATTAAACGTGCAGGCGAAAGCGGCATTGATTTCATTAAAAAATATATGGAACTGACATGCGACGTCACAAACCTCAAAAGCTTCATGCGTGTGCGCAACATGAAAAAGCCGTTTGACATGTTTGCTGAAGTGTATGTTGAAGGCGGAAGCATGAGCCTTGAATTTTTCAGACAGGGCTTTGGCGCAGAAAGTGCAGCGTCGGCGTTCAAAGGAAGCAGCTATTCTGCATTGGCGGAGGGCATGTCGGAAGGCTTCACAGCTTTTGAGAAAAAGTGTGACAATTTTATTATGGCATATATTAGAGAGGCCAAATACAAATCGCTGACAATAGAGCCTTTGGTGGCCTATATCTATGCTGTGGAAACTGAAGTCAAAACAGTCAGAATTATACTCAACAGCAAAATAAACGACATTGACAGCGAAATTATTAAAGAAAGGCTGAGGGATGCTTATGTATAAAGTTGGCGTTATAGGCGACAAAGACAGCGTTATGGGATTTCTCGCCTTGGGCATTGATATATATCCGGTTTATGAGGCTGATGAAGTTAAAAGAACCATACATAAACTGGCCGAAGAAGAATATGCCATAATTTATATCACTGAAGACGCCAAACTTTTGGCAGGAGACGTTATCGACAGATATAAAGACGCCAAACTTCCGGCAATCATTGTTGTTCCGGGAATAGGCGGCAGCAAGGGCATTGGGCTTAACGAGATAAGAGAATCAGCAAAGCGCGCCATTGGCGTGGATATATTGTTTGAAAACAACTAATATAAGAATTGAGTGGTGATAAAAATGAGTACAGGCACAATAGTTAAAGTGTCAGGCCCGCTGGTTATTGCTGAAGGAATGCGGGACGCAAACATGTTTGACATTGTAAGGGTGTCCGAAAAGCACCTTATAGGTGAAATTATAGAGATGCACGGCGACAGAGCCTCCGTTCAGGTTTATGAAGAAACAGCCGGGCTTGGGCCAGGAGAAGAAGTTGTTTCATTGGGTCAGCCTATGTCAGTTGAATTAGGCCCAGGGCTTATATCAACAATATATGACGGAATTCAGCGCCCGCTTGAAAAGCTTTATAAGCTCAGCGGCGACAACATTCAAAGAGGAATTGAAGTTCCTTCTTTGGACAGAGAGAAAAAATGGGATTTCAAACCAACTGTCAAAGTTGGCGACAAAGTTAAAGGCGGCGACATAATAGGCGTTGTTCAGGAAACGCCTGTTGTTGAATGCCGTATAATGGTTCCTCCGGGACTTGGCGGAACAGTTAAGGTTATAAAAAGCGGCGAATTCACAGTTGAGGAAGAAGTCTGCGTTATAACAAACGAAAAGGGCGCCGACGTTACAATGTCAATGATGCAGAAATGGCCTGTTCGTAAAGAACGCCCATATGCTGCAAAGGAAAGTCCTGACAGCCTTCTTGTCACAGGACAAAGAGTTATAGACACATTCTTCCCAATCACAAAAGGCGGCGTTGCCGCTATACCAGGGCCTTTCGGAAGCGGAAAAACTGTGACACAGCACCAGATTGCAAAATGGGCCGATGCTGACATAGTTGTATACATTGGCTGCGGCGAGCGCGGAAACGAAATGACAGACGTTTTGCTTGAGTTCCCTGAACTTAAAGACCCTCGCACTGGCGAAAGCCTCATGCAGAGAACAGTTCTCATTGCCAACACAAGCGACATGCCTGTTGCGGCACGCGAAGCTTCAATATATACAGGAATCACAATTGCAGAGTTCTTTAGAGACATGGGATATTCGGTTGCACTTATGGCCGACTCAACAAGCCGTTGGGCCGAGGCGCTGCGTGAAATGAGCGGTCGTCTTGAGGAAATGCCCGGTGAAGAAGGCTATCCGGCATATCTCGGAAGCCGTCTTGCACAGTTCTATGAAAGAGCTGGCCGTGTTCAGTGCCTTGGAAGCGACGAAACAAGAAGGGGAAGCCTGACGGCTATTGGAGCCGTTTCGCCTCCAGGCGGTGACACTTCAGAGCCTGTCAGCCAAGGAACATTGCGTATTGTCAAAGTGTTCTGGGGCCTTGACGCTTCTCTTGCTTACAAACGTCACTTCCCGGCTATAAACTGGCTCACAAGCTATTCGCTTTATCAAGACAAAATTGACGTTTGGGCTGACAAAAACGTAAACAGCAGCTTCTCAAGCAAAAGAGCTTTGGCAATGAGCCTTCTTCAAACGGAAGCAGAGCTCAACGAAATTGTTCAGCTTGTTGGTGTTGACTCGCTTTCGCACAGTGACAGGCTCATTCTTGAAACAGCACGTTCAATAAGAGAGGACTTCCTTCATCAGAACTCATTCCATGAGATTGACACATATACTTCGCTTCACAAACAGTATAGAATGTTAAGCCTCATACTTAAATTCTATGAGGAAGCCGGAAAAGCTATAAAGGCTGGAGTTTCAATATTGCAGATAACAAAACTTCCTGTGATAGAAAGAATTGGCCGTGCCAAATATTTCCCTGAAAACGAGGTTGACGGCGCTTATAACGACATAGAAAACAGCATTGTTTCGGAAATAGAAGAAATAATCAAGAAGGGGGCTGAAGAATTATGATTAAAGAATATAGATCTATTCAGGAAGTAGCCGGCCCTCTTATGCTTGTCAGCGGTGTTGAAGGCGTTAAATATGACGAGCTTGGCGAAATTGAGCTTGCCAACGGCGAGATAAGACGCTGCAAGGTTTTGGAGGTTAACGGAAACACAGTTCTTGTTCAGCTTTTTGAAAACTCAACAGGCATCAACCTTTCCGACAGCAAAGTTAGATTTCTTGGAAAGAGCCTTGATTTTGGAGTTTCCCCTGACATACTCGGCCGCGTTTTCAGCGGCATGGGCAAGCCGATAGACGGCGGCCCTGAAATTATCCCTGAAAAAAGGCTTGACGTTAACGGCGCGCCTATCAACCCGGCAGCTCGTGACTATCCTTCCGAATTCATACAAACAGGTGTTTCCGCAATTGACGGACTTAACACACTTGTTAGAGGACAGAAACTCCCTATATTCTCGGTTTCGGGCCTTCCACACAACAATTTGGCTGTTCAGATTGCGCGTCAGGCAAAAGTTAGAGGAACTGACAGCAAATTCGCCGTTGTTTTTGCCGCTGTCGGCATAACATTTGAAGATGCGGAGTTCTTCATCAACGATTTTAAGGAAACAGGCGCCATAGACCGTTCTGTTGTGTTTGTAAATCTTGCCAACGACCCGGCTGTAGAACGTATCCAAACACCTAAAATGGCGCTTACAGCCGCCGAATATCTTGCTTTTGAGAAGAACATGCACGTTCTTGTTATAATAACAGACATTACAAACTATGCGGAGGCGCTGCGTGAAGTTTCAGCAGCCAAGAAAGAGGTTCCCGGCCGCCGTGGATACCCGGGCTATCTCTACACCGACCTTGCTACTATGTATGAAAGAGCCGGCAAAAAAAGAGGCATAGACGGTTCAATAACAATGATACCTATTTTGACAATGCCTGAGGATGACAAAACTCACCCAATCCCTGACCTTACAGGATATATCACAGAAGGTCAGATTATGCTGAGCCGTGACCTTTATAAAAAAGGACTTCAGCCGCCTATCGACGTTCTTCCTTCCCTTAGCCGTTTGAAAGATAAAGGTATTGGCAAAGGAAAAACAAGAGAAGATCATGCCGACACAATGAACCAGCTTTTTGCCGCATATTCAAGAGGTAAAGACGCCAAAGAGCTCATGGCCATATTGGGTGAAAGTGCATTGACAGAGATTGATCTTTTATATGCTAAGTTTGCTGACGAGTTTGAAAAAGTTTATGTTTCACAAGGCTTCAAAACTGACAGAACAATTGAGCAAACACTGGAAACAGGATGGAATCTTTTGAAAATGTTCCCAAGAAGCGAGCTCAAACGTATCAGGGATGAATATCTTGATGAATATATGCCTAAGGAGTGATTGCCGTGGCAAGGTTAAATGTTAATCCAACCCGTATGGAAATGAGCCGCCTTAAAAAACAGCTCAAAACCGCCACAAGAGGCCATAAACTCCTGAAAGACAAATTGGATGAACTCATGAAACAGTTTCTTGACATAGTGAGAGAGAACAAACGTCTTAGAGAGGAAGCCGAAAAGGCCCTTGACGAGGCATATAAAAGTTTCATTATTGCAAGAGCTGTCATGAGCGAGGAATATTTGGGCGAGGCGCTTATGATGCCAAAGCAGTCGGTTGCCGTTGATGTGGCCGAAAAAAATGTAATGAGCGTCAACGTCCCTGTGTTCACATTCAACACATCTGGAAACAAGGGCGATATATATCCTTATGGTTTGTTGTTTACATCAGGAGAACTGGACAGTGCCATGGAAGCGTTTAACAACGCCATGGAACCGCTTTTGCAGCTTGCACAAAGCGAGAAAAGCGCCCAACTTATGGCACAGGAGATTGAAAAAACAAGAAGAAGGGTTAATGCCCTTGAAAACATTCTCATACCAAACTACGCCGAGACAATCAGGTTTATTTCCCAAAAATTGGAGGAAAATGACAGGGCAAACATCACAAGGCTCATGAAAGTTAAAGACATGATTGCCGAAAAAGCCATTGAAGAAAGGCGTAAACGCGACGCTGCTGTTTAGAAAAATTTTCATGAAGCATTGAATGCGTGTCGAATGACAATATTTTTGGTATGAAATTATAAAAAACGCCGTGCTGATTTTTTGGTGCGGCTGTTTTTTTATAAGTCAGTTTGGAAACTTGCCGAGGAGCGAGTGAGAGCCATGGCAGCCGGAATTTGTTTTCTGAATGAGAATTCAAGAACATGCCAAAACTCGTTGTCTGCAGCAGTTTTAATCCAGTTTAAAAAATTATGAATATATATATAGATCAAAGAAAATAATATTTCCCAAAACATATAATTAATTGAAAGCCATATTATATATAACTAAATTGGTGAATATAATATTAAAAATTCGGGGCTAAATATAATAAAAAGTTTATATATTTTTTAACAACTTTATATAAAACATGTTTTTACAGCCTTGACTTTTTACCTTTTGATATGATAGACTTACAAAATGAATATTTAGCAGGCGATGAAAAAGAGAAGTAACCAGAATTATCGTTCACAGTGAGCGGGGAACAGTGAAAACTTCGCAAAATGAATTTTGGCGAACAACACTTTGGAGCTGCAATCCGAAACCGTTTTGGCATTAGGAAAGCCGTGTGCCGCGCGTTAAGCGGCGTTTCAGAGAGGCCGCTTGGCGGCAATTCAGGTGGTACCGCGGATCCGTTCCGTCCTGACTTTTGTTTGGACAGCGGGTTTTTGTTTTTTTAAATATATTTTCTTTTTGAATGTGCGGCCGAACAGAAAAGATGTTTGGCGATGTTTGCTGCTGTTGATTTTATTAAGCAAAAATTCGGCGGCGCTTAGAACTAAATTATCTCATTTGCCTGCGGCAATGCCAAACAGTTTTTAAGCTTCAATGGGCTTGGCTTGTTTTGATAAACATGAAAGGGAGAGTTTTATGGAAGTGTCAAACATTTACAGATCAAAAACTATCGACAAAATATCCGAAAATGATATTGGACAAAATTTGAAAGCTTCTGGCTGGGTTGAAAACATACGCGATCATGGCGGAGTTTCTTTCATTGACTTGAGAGATATGTATGGAGTTTTGCAGGTTGTTTTGCGCAACACAAGTCTCCTTGAAGGCATAAACAAAGAGGACTGCATTTGTGTTGAAGGAAAAATTGATCGCCGTGACGAAGAAACATATAACCCGAAAATACCTTCGGGAACAATTGAGCTTGATGCACAAAAGATTGACATACTTGGGAAGGTTTATAAACAGTTGCCGTTCGAGATTGTGACATCAAAGGAAATTCGTGAGGACTTGCGCCTCAAATATCGCTATCTTGACATGAGAAACAGAAAAGTTAAAGACAACATTGTTTTCCGTTCAAAAGTCATCAGCTTTCTTAGAGAAAAAATGACAGAAATGGGATTTTTGGAGATACAAACGCCAATATTGTGTGCCTCATCGCCTGAAGGAGCAAGGGACTATATTGTTCCGTCAAGAAAGTTCAAAGGGAAATTTTATGCATTGCCTCAGGCTCCACAACAATATAAGCAGCTGCTTATGGTTTCTGGAATTGACAAATATTTTCAGATTGCGCCGTGTTTCAGAGATGAAGACGCCCGTGCAGACCGTTCCCCAGGCGAATTTTATCAGCTTGATTTTGAGATGAGCTTTGCCACACAGGAAGATGTTTTTCGTGCCGGAGAAGAAGTTTTGACAGAAACATTCAAAAAATTTGCGCCTGAAGGATTTTTTGTGACTGAAGGGCCATATCCTGTTATAAGCTATAAACAAGCAATGCTTGAATTTGGAACAGATAAGCCGGATTTGAGAAACCCTCTCAGAATAGTTGATGTCACTGAATTTTTCCAGCGGTGCACATTTAAGCCGTTCCATGGAAAAACTGTGCGCGCCATAAAGGTTCACGCTGACATGTCAAAAGGCTTTCATGAAAAGCTTTTGAAGTTTGCAACGTCAATTGGAATGGGGGGTTTGGGCTATCTTGAAGTTAAAGAAAAAATGAGCTATAAAGGGCCAATTGACAAATTCATTCCTGATGAAATGAAAGGCGAAATTGCCGACTTGGCGGGCCTTGCCGAGGGCGACACAATTTTCTTCATTGCAGACAAGGAAGAAAGGGCAGCAGATTTTGCCGGACAGCTTAGAAACGAATTGGGACAGCGCCTTGATATATGCGAAAAAAATGCATATCGCTTCTGCTTTGTGAATGATTTTCCTATGTATGAATATGACAAAGAGGAAAAGAAAATTATATTCACTCACAATCCTTTCTCAATGCCGCAGGGAGGTTTGGAGGCGCTTAACAACAAAAATCCACTTGACATACTTGCATATCAATATGACATTGTGTGCAATGGCATAGAGCTTTCATCAGGCGCTGTCAGAAATCACAATCTTGATGTTATGGTCAAAGCTTTTGAGATAGCAGGCTACAGCGAAGCTGATCTTCAGGAAAAATTTGGAGCGCTCTATAACGCATTTCAATATGGCGCGCCGCCTCATGCTGGCATGGCACCTGGAGTTGACAGAATGATTATGCTTTTGAGAAATGAGGAGAATATCCGTGAAATCATACCGTTCCCAATGAACGGCAATGCTCAGGATCTTATGTGCGGAGCTCCTTCTGAAGTTACAGAACACCAGCTTAGAGAAGTTCACATAAAGGTTAGACAATAACAGGCTTTCGCAAAGCAACAAGAAACGTCATGGCAAATGATTTTTGAAAATGCCATGGCGTTTTTATTGTGTTGTGGAATGCCCTAAATTTATACATTTTTAGCGAACAAAAAACTCCTGATAATATAGGAACAGGAGCTTTTGTTTGATGAATTTTGAAAATTTGGCGAGTGTTGGTTTTCAAAATTTCGTTTCAAATGATTTTGATTCAAATTATTCTATTGTGAAGTCGACTTTTTTCTTTTTGTCATCTTCAGAATCGGAGCTGCTGTTTTCGTCAACAGGTGTTTCAATTCCGTTCAATGTGTTAAGTCTTTCTTGTATTGTGTTGAGATATTTTTCCGCATCATGAGTGCCTCTCATGGTTTCGCCAACAATATGGCCATCGGAATCCACAAAAACTGTTGCTGGTATGGCCTCAAGGTTTGCCTGAACCCATGAACCAAGGGTTTGATCCATAACTATGGTCAATATGTCATTTGCTTTGGCGTCTTCTTTAGCTTTCAAAGCTTTTTCGTTGGTTTCTTCACTGGGAGCGTCAATGACAGCCTCAATTATATTCACAGGAAGACGTTCTGCATTTACCATTTCATATGTCTTTTGAAGTGTGGCAAACTCGTCAAAGTCGGGGTATGTGTATGTTCCGCCAAAATGAACCATTGTTAGGTCATATGATGCAAATATAGAACTGTCAACGGGCGCTCCCTCAAGTGTGGAAGTCACAAATGTTATATATGAGTTGAGTTCATTTGTGCGTTCTTCCAATGTTTTGTCATCAAAACTTCTTGTGGAAATGCTTTCTTTGAGTTTTGGTATCGTTCCAACAATTTTGTTATAATTTTCAATGTCTTTTCCGCTCAAATCTTTTTCAGCTATAGTGGAGTCCCAAAGCAGATAATATGAATATTCACCCTGAACACCAACATTCTCGGAGTTTTTGAAAAAATTGATTGTTTCGTCAAGCTTTCCTTCGTTGATAACTGATGTTTTGGCCAGAAGTATCTCACATATTGGAGTTATCACAGAATAGGTATTTATGGAAGGGTTGTTGTTGAGTTTTTCAATTCCTTCATCGTTTATATAGCCATAAACTATTTCGGCAAATGAATTGTCGTCACGCACGGTGAGGGGATATATGTTTGTTTCCTTAAACTCGTTCCATTCATCGGGGATTTTATAGCTTAGGCCAATTTCGTCAATTGAAATGTCATTTTCACTGGCTTCAGATGAAGAATTCTCAGAAGAATTATCTTGGGTTTTGCCACAGCCTGACAAAATTCCAAAGGCCATGGCAACACATAATATGACAGGTAGAAATTTTTTCATGGTTATTAAAAGCCTCCTATTTTTTAATAAACTTTAGTATATATTAAACAAGCGTTTCTTGCAACAGCCATATTGAATATTTTGGCCCGTACAGCATAGAAATATTTAGAGGTGGTGCGGATTATGGAAAAAAGTTTTTCAAAAATGCCTAAAAGGCGTGCTAACTGTTATAGAACACGGCGCCCGATGAAGGCTGAACCAGAAAATTCAAAAAGCGAAGGTTTTATGATGAGAGTATATGTGTGTGTGATACTTGTGGTGGCATGTTTGGCAATGTCCAAAATGGAAAATGAAAAAGCGGCCGAATTCAAAGGAAGGCTGAGGAATGCTCTTTCTGAAAGCATAACGGTTGAGGAGGCGCGTCAAATTGGACAGATGTGTGCTGAAAAAATTGTTGA
Organism: Bacillota bacterium; assembly: GCA_022791155.1. Classification (GTDB taxonomy): domain Bacteria; phylum Bacillota; class Clostridia; order Lachnospirales; family Anaerotignaceae; genus JANFXS01. The sequence goes on from JAAVYN010000013.1 coordinate 31,291, forward strand.
GCTGAAAAATGACGCTGAAAAGGCAAATAAATAGAGCAATATACAAATGTTTGTGGTATACTGTATATTGATATTTAAGGTGGCACATGTTGGTTTGCCGCCACAATGATTTTTGGCATTTGTTTTTTGCTGGCACGAGTGCGGCAGAATGCTGTTGCGGAGGATAAATTTTTATGAAAAATGCTTTATCAGATGAAATACTTTTGAAAGTTGAAAAACCGGCGAGATATGTGGGGAACGAAATTAACATGGTTGTTAAAAATTTGGAGGACATTTCTGTCAGGTTTGCGTTCTGTTTCCCCGATGTATATGAAGTTGGAATGAGTCATCTTGGTCTTCAGATACTTTACTATTTTCTGAACAGGAGAAAAGACACATATTGCGAGAGAGTGTTTGCGCCATGGACAGATCTTGAAGTTCATATGCGCGAAAAAAACATTCCGCTTTTTGCGCTTGAAAGCCAGCAAAGCATTAAGGATTTTGATTTTGTTGGTTTCACTCTCCAATATGAACTTTGTTATACAAATGTTATAAACATGCTTGATTTGGCCGGGATACCAATTTTTTCGAAAGACAGAAAAGACGGCGATCCAATTATAATATGCGGCGGAAGCTGTGCATATAATCCAGAGCCTTTGGCCGATTTTGTTGACGTTTTTTATATGGGTGAAGGCGAGGTTTTGTATGACGAGATCATTGAGATATATAAAGCCAACAAGCTTTCAGGGGGAAGCAGAGATGAGTTTCTTGAAAAGATTTTGGAGCTTGACGGGCTTTATATACCTAAATATTATGACGTGAGCTATGACGGGACAGGTGTCATTTCATCATTTGGGCCAAACAGCCCAAAAGCGCGCAAAGTTATAAAAAAGGTCATAGTCAATGACATGGACAGTGTTTTTTATCCCGAAAAACAGCTTGTGCCGCTTATAGAAGTTGTTCATGACAGAGTGACACTTGAGCTTTTCAGAGGCTGCATAAGAGGCTGCCGGTTTTGTCAGGCCGGATTCATATATCGCCCTGTGAGAGAAAAAAGGGCTGAAACACTGTTAAAACAAGCTGAAGAGCTTGTGAAAAATTCGGGACATGACGAAATTTCGCTCATATCGCTTAGCACAAGTGATTACACATGTTTTCCGCGTCTTGCAGAAGGGCTCATTGATGAATTCAGCAAAAAGTCGGTCAACATATCATTGCCGTCGCTTAGGATAGATTCATTTTCTTTGGAACTTATGAAAAAAATACAGGAGGTTCGCAAAAGCAGCCTTACATTTGCTGCCGAGGCCGGAACACAGCGTTTGAGAAATGTCATAAACAAAAATCTGACTGAAGATGACATTTTGAAAGGCTGCAAATTGGCTTTTGACGGCGGCTGGGAAAAAGTGAAGCTATATTTTATGCTTGGCCTTCCAACTGAAACTGAAGAAGACCTGAAGGGAATAGGAGAATTGACAGACAAAATTGTGGAGAAATATTTTGAGATACCCAAAGAACAAAGACAGCGCCCTGTCACAGTGAACGCAAGCGCTTCGTGCTTTGTTCCAAAACCATTCACACCGTTTCAATGGGATTCTCAGGACACATATGAGCAGTTTGGTGAAAAAGCAAAAATTGCCAAAGACAGCGTGAAAAGGAAACAAGTTCGCTTCACATATCACAACACAAAAATGAGCTCTTTGGAAGGCGTCATGGCACGCGGTGACAGGCGGCTTGGACAAGCCATTTACAAAGCATGGGAAAACGGCTGCCGCTATGACGGCTGGACAGACAAGTTCTTTTGGGAAGGCTGGGTGAAAGCGTTTGAAGACAGTGGAATTGATCCCGCTTTCTATGCCAACAGAAAAAGAGAATATGACGAAATATTGCCATGGGATCACATTGACGTTGGTGTCAGCCGCAAATTTCTTGTGGAAGAAAGAGAAAGAGCGGCAAGTGGCACCACAACACCAAACTGCCGCGAGAAATGCTCTGGCTGCGGCGCGGCTTCTTTTGGAGGAGGTGTTTGTTTTGAACACAGCATATAGATTTAAGTTTTCAAAGGGTGACGGCGTGAAGTTTATAGGTCATTTGGATGTCATGAAGGTTTTTCAGCGGGCAATGAAAAGAGCCGGGCTTCCAATTGCATATTCTCAGGGCTTCAATCCTCATCAGCTTTTGGCGTTTGCGGCTCCTTTGCCTTTGGGATATACAAGTGATGGGGAATATGGCGATTTCAGACTCACTGAAGAAGTTTCAGCAAATGAAGTTGTTGAAAAATTGAATGCTGCTCTTCCGCGGGACATGGCTGTGACAAAAGTTATAACGCTTAAGGAAGGAGCCAAAAACACAATGGCAAGTCTTTGCGCGGCGGAATATATGGCATGCTTCAATGGCCTTGTTTCAGACATGGACATTGAACGTGAAATTGAAAATTTTTTGAAGAAAGATGAAATATTTGTTATGAAAAAAACAAAAAAAGGCATAAAAGAAACGGACATAAAGCCGGATATAATAAAACTTTGGAAAATTGAAGGCGGAATTGGAATGGTTGTCAGCGCCGGAAGCATTAGAAACATAAAGCCAGAAAGCGTTGCAGAGGGGTTTTCCAGCCATATTGAAAAAGAATTTGACAAATATAAAATGACGTTCAAGAGGGTGGACATGTTCATGAATGACGGAAATGCGCTTGTTCCTCTTATGAAAGGTGTGGAAAGATGAAAAGAATTCTTGTTGACTCATCAAATCTTCACACAAAAGTTGGGTATGTCGAAAATGGCGAGCTGATTGAATTTGTGTATGAAAGTGAATGTGAAAAAAGTTTAGTGGGGAATATTTATGCAGGAAGAGTGACTTCTGTTCACAAAGGAATGCAGGCATGTTTCATTGACATTGGGCAGAAAAAAAGTGCTTATATGACCATTTCTAATAACAGCAGCGTAAAAACAGGTTCACAAATCATTGTTCAGGTGCAGAAAGATGCTTCTGGTGCAAAGGGTGCGGGCGTCACCGACAAAATTTCATTCCCTGGGAAATTTGTTGTTCTCATACCCAATGATGGCGGCAACATTGGCGTGTCCAACAAAATAAACGGGGCTGAAGAAAGAGAAAGAATAAGAGAAATTGCCTCAAAAGCTGTGCCCGAAGGATATGGAATGATTGTGCGCACTGAGGGCGAGGGAAAAACATTTGATGAGTTCAAAGAAGAAAGCGAATGCCTTAAAAAGCTGTGCGAAACTGTGCTGAACTCGGGGAGATATATAAAGGCGCCAGCACTTTTGCACAGCGAGGGAAGCGCCGCAGTCAAGGCAGCGCGAGATCTTTTTGGAGATGATGTTGACGAGATCGTGCTTAATGATGTTGAAGAATATAACGCTGTTAAAAATGGAACTCATAACCGGCCTGAAAGAGTTGTTTTTTATGACAGCCCTGTGCCCATGTTTGAAAACTATTTTGTTCAAAGTCAGGCTGACAAGATATTTGGCAAAAAAGTTTGGCTCAAAAGCGGCGGCTTCATTATCATAGAACAAACGGAAGCATGTGTTGTGATAGATGTTAACACTGGAAAATATACAGGCAAAAGAGATTTTCAGGAAACAATTTTGAAAACGAACATTGAGGCCGCTGCTGAAATAGCAAAACAGCTGCGGCTTAGAAACCTTTCAGGAATGATTATTGTTGACTTCATAGACATGAAGCATGATGAAAACAAAAAGATTTTGCGCGCCGCGTTGGAGCGTGCTGTCAGAAAGGACAGAATAAAAACAACGGTTGTTGGCCTCACCGAACTTGGGCTCATGCAGATCACAAGAAAGAAAACAAGTGTTCCTGTTGCGGCAAAAATTATGGAAGAATGCCGTTTTTGCCATGGGCACGGAAGTGTTCCGGCCACTGCATATATTGCAGGCGAAATGCGCCGCCGTGCTTCAGCTGTTCTTTCGCAGACAATTTATAATAAAGTCACGGTTTTTGCAAACAAAAAGCTTCTTTGCGCATTTGCTGGTGAAAATGACGTTTTTTTGAATGAATTGGAAAAAAAGCACTCTGCCAAAGTTGTCATGGAAGAAAAAGAAATGCTGTCTGAACATTTTGAAGTTAAAGGTGAAAAAGACGAAAAAATTTAGCGCCATATCTATATGCATGAGCCATGCTTGAGAAAACGTCAGAAACCGCCTTTTCTTGACTTTTATAGTGGTCTATATTAAAATAAATCAAGATAAAATTTGATAAATTATAACGATTTTCTTCAAAACTGAGGGGGAAGTGTAAATGGGTCTTGAATATAAAAATGCCGGAGTTGACGTTGAGGCAGGATATAAGGCTGTGAAACTGATGGGTGAGCATGTCAAAAGCACTTTCAGGCCAGAAGTGCTGACAGATATTGGCGGTTTTGGCGGACTTTTCTCATTGGGCGGAATCAACATGAAAGAGCCTGTGCTCATCAGTGGAACTGACGGTGTGGGCACAAAGCTGAAACTTGCTTTTGTGCAAAACCGTCATGACACAGTTGGAATTGACTGCGTGGCCATGTGCGTCAACGACATAATATGCAGTGGCGCCCAGCCATTGTTCTTTCTTGACTACATTGCATGCGGAAAGAATGTTCCAGAAAAAATAGCCGAGATTGTGAGTGGCGTGGCAGACGGGTGTCGTCAGAGCGGCTGCGCGCTCATAGGCGGCGAAACTGCTGAAATGCCAGGGTTCTATCCTGAAGATGAATATGACATGGCGGGCTTTGCTGTTGGAATTGTTGAAAAAAGCGACATCATAAATGGCGAAAAAATTGTGGAAGGTGATGTCATTGTTGGCCTTCCCTCCAGTGGCGTTCATTCCAATGGCTATTCGCTTGTGAGAAAGGTTTTTGAGCCAATTGAGAAATGGGCAGGGGAGTATGTGGAAGAACTTGGGAAAACTGTTGGCGAAGAGCTTCTCACACCAACAAAAATATATGCCAAAGAAATACTCAGCCTCATTAAAAAAGTTGAAATTAAAGGGATAAGCAACATCACAGGCGGCGGATTCATTGAAAATATTCCGCGGTGTCTTCCAAAGGGCAAAGGGCTTTGCGCCGTGATTGAGGAGGGAACATGGCCTGTTCTTCCTATATTTGATGTCATGCAAAAGCGTGGTGAAATTGATCGTGCTCATATGTATAACACATTCAACATGGGGATTGGAATGGTCATTGTTGTTTCGAAGGAAAATGCTGAAAAGCTTGTGAAAGCTGTTGAAGAAATGGGTGAAAAGGCTTATATTATAGGCAAAATAGCCGCTGACACTGAAAAAGAGGTTGAAGTATGCTTAAAATAGGAGTTCTTGTTTCCGGCGGGGGAACAAATTTGCAGGCCATAATAGACGCAATTGAAAGCGGATATATAAGCAATGCTGAAATAGCAGCTGTTGTAAGCAGCAATGAAAAAGCCTATGCTTTGGAACGCGCCAAAAAACATGGAATAAACAGCATATGCATCAAAAAAAGTGACTATTCCAGTTTTGACGGATATATGGATGCCATGGCTGACTATCTTGAAAACATTGGAGCAGAGCTTGTTGTGCTTGCCGGATTTATGACTGTGCTTGGAGAACGGTTTGTAAAGCGTTTCGAAAATAGAATAATAAATATTCATCCCTCGCTTATACCCTCGTTCTGCGGCGATGGATATTATGGACTGAAGGTTCATGCGGCGGCACTTGAACGCGGTGTCAAGGTCACGGGGGCCACAGTTCATTTTGTGAATGAAGAAACTGATGGCGGGCCGATTATAATTCAGAAAGCTGTTTATATAAACGACAGCGATACGCCTGAAACGTTGCAAAAAAGAGTTATGGAAGAAGCTGAGTGGAAGATATTTCCGGAAGCTGTTAAGCTGATAAGTGAAAAAAAGATAAGCATCAGCAAAGGAAAGGTTTGGAGGGCTGAATAGATGAAAATTTTGATTGTAGGCGGCGGCGGAAGGGAACATGTCATGGCATGGAAGCTGGCAAAAAGCCCAAAAGTTGACAAGATATACTGCGCTCCCGGAAATGCCGGAATTTCTCAAATTGCGGAATGTGTGAACATAGGCGTTATGGAATTTGACAAACTCATTGCTTTTGTGAAAGACAAAGGCATTGATTTCACTGTGATAGGCATGGATGATCCGCTTGTGGGCGGAATTGTTGACGCATTTGAAAATGAGGGGCTCAAAGTTTTTGGCCCAAGGAAGAATGCCGCCATCATTGAAGGGAGCAAGGCTTTTTCAAAAGACTTGATGAAAAAGTATGGCATACCAACAGCGAAATATGAAGTTTTTGATGATTGCCAAAAAGCATCGGAATATGTCAAAAAACAAAACATGCCAATTGTTGTGAAAGCTGATGGACTGGCATTGGGGAAAGGCGTTTTGATTTGCTTCACAGTTGAAGAAGCGCTTGCAGCCATAAACGAAATTATGGTTGACAAAAAGTTTGGAGCCTCTGGAAGCTGTGTTGTCATTGAGGAATTTCTCACGGGGCAGGAAGTTTCGGTTCTTTCTTTCTGTGACGGAAAAACGGTTGTTCCCATGGTTTCGGCTCAAGATCACAAAAGGGCGCTTGATTTTGACAAAGGGCTCAACACAGGCGGCATGGGCACGTTTTCGCCAAGCCGCATATACACAAAAGAAGTTGCTGCAAAGTGCATGGAAGAAATTTTTGTGCCGACAGTGGCGGCCATGGCCAACGAGGGGCGGCCGTTTGTTGGCGTTTTATACTTTGGGCTTATGCTCACAGAAAATGGAATGAAAGTTATTGAATATAACGCACGTTTTGGCGATCCTGAAGCTCAGGTTGTTTTGCCAAGGCTCAAAACTGACTTGATTGACATTATGGAAGCGTGCGTTGAAGGAAAATTGAGTGAGATCGACATTCAATGGCATGACAATGCGGCAGTCTGCGTTGTGCTTGCCAGCGGCGGCTATCCTCAAAGCTATGAAAAAGGGTTTGAAATTACGGGCCTTGGCGAAATTGAAAAACGTGATGACATTGTTGTTTTCCATGCCGGAACAACTTTGAAAGACGGAAAATTTGTCACCAACGGCGGCCGCGTTTTGGGAATCACGGGGATAGGCCCAAATCTTGATGCAGCGATAAAAATCGCTTATGAGGGCGTTGAAAAAGTTGATTTTGAAAAGAAACATTTCAGACATGATATTGGTATAAAATAAACGGCATAAGCATTATGACGCGTTTTGACGGGTTATAGTGCTTTTTCGCTTAATTAGGAGGATTTGTGTATGGAAGAAAGCCGTTTTGAGAAGCAAATGAAGTTCCTTCTTGAAATTGACAAGGCAAAGAAAGTTTGCAGACAAACATATGTTTCTGACAAAAGCCGGTTTGAAAATGATGCAGAGCACAGCTGGCACGCATGTGTCATGGCAGCCGTGCTGAAAGAATATTTCCCTGAGGCCGATTTGCTGAAAGCCATGACAATGATGCTCATTCATGACATTGTTGAAATTTATGCTGGCGACACATATTGCTATGACAGCAATGCCAACAAAGACAAAGAAGAAAGAGAACTTAATTCGGCACAAATGATATATGGCCTTCTTCCAGAAGACCAGAGAAAAGAATTTTTTGATATATGGAATGAGTTTGAAACTGGCGATTCTCCAGAGGCTGAATTTTGCCGTGTTCTTGACCGCCTTCAGCCAACAATGCTCAATCAGGCAACGGGGTTCACATCATGGAAAGAACATGGTGTCAAAAAACAGCAGATAATTGAAAGGAACAAAATTGCAATTGACAGGCCCGAACCAATTGGCGGCTATATCAGAAGCATTATAGAAAATGCTGAAAAGAACGGTTTTATAAAATGAAAGGAGATTTTTTATGGATATTCAAGTTTGCATAGGAAGTGTGTGCCATCTCAAGGGCTCTTATGAGATTATAAACAAGCTGAGAGATCTTATAGACAACAACAAACTGAGCGACAAATTCAAAATTAAAGCCGCGTTTTGTCTTGGGCAGTGCACAGGCGCTGTGTGTGTGAAGTTTGACGAAAAAATATATTCATTGCAGCCTGAAACGGTTGAAGGATTTTTTGAAACAGTTATCAAAGAAAAGGTGAGCTGATTTGCGGTTATTTAATTTTACAACTGAAAACTGCAACAATTGCAACAAATGCGTCAGAGAATGTCCCGTCAAGGCAATCCGGTTCAAAAATAATGTGGCTGAAATTGACGAGGAAAAATGCATTGCCTGCGGGTTGTGTTTCAACTCATGCCCAAAACAGGCGCGCAACATTGAAAATGAGGTTGAAACAGTCACAAAAATGCTTGGAAGCGGGAAGAGAGTTGCAGCGTGCTTAGATTCTTCATATCTGGGCTCTTTTGAAAGGCCAGGACAGCTTGTTCATGCCTTGAAAAAATTGGGGTTCGATTCCGTTCAGGAGGTTGCTGTTGGAAGCGAGAAGGTCATGAACGAATATATAAAATATATTCAGGAGAATGCCGGGAAACAAAAATATTTCATATCAAGCACATGCCCATCGATATATATTTTTATACAAAAATATCACCCGACACTTGTGAAATATCTCATACCTGTGGTCACGCCAATGGTGGCGCTTGGCGCGGCGATTAAAAAAGAAGATCCCGATGTATACACTGTGTATATTGGGCCATGCCTCAGCAAAAAATATGAAACATTGCCAAAAAGAGATGACGCGCCTATAAATTCGCTCATAACATGTCAGGAAATTATAAAAATGCTTTTGTGGAACAACATAGATTATAAGTCGCTGGAGCCAATCATGCCTGACAGAGTTCCACAAAACATAGGCACAAGCTATTCAATTTCGGGAGACTTGTGGCCGCACATGACGAAAATGCTTGATGAAAAAGGATATATGACACTGGGGGTGAACGGCCTTGACAACGTCAAACAGCTTTTTTTGAGCATGGAAAACCAAACTCTTTCCGACTGTTATATAGGCATATCAGCGTGTGTTGAAAGCTGTATAAACGGGCCGTTTATCCCAAAACAATCTTTGGAACTGTTTTGCCGCCGTCAGCGCATAACGCACTTTGCCGCACAACATGGCTGGGCAAAAAAAGCGCGTCTTGAAGACGTGAACTGGAAAGGCATAGATCTTAAAAGAGAGTTCGCTCCAATAAAGCTGATACAGAAAAAAGCGACTGATGATGAACTTAAAGAGATATTGGTGAGAATGGGACGCCGCACAAGGGCCGAGGAATATGACTGTGGGGCATGTGGCTATTCCACATGTCGCGAAAAAGCCCAGGCCGTTTTTGAGGGAATGTCAGATGTCAGCATGTGCGGGCCAAGCTTGAGGAAAAAAGCAGAGAAAAAAAGTGACGTTATATTCATGAACACAAGAAACATAGTTATATTTCTTGACAAAGACAAAATTATAACAGGGTTTAATCCAAAGGCGGAAACAGCTTTTGGCATTACAAGCGCGGAAGTTGTTGGAAAACATATTTCATGCTTAGGGCTTTCAGACGATGACTACAGCTATTCTTTGAGGGAGAAAAAAGACATTCTCAATAAGAAAATATATCTTGAAAAATATGGCATAATAGTTATGCAGAATATAACATATGTTGATGACGATGAGCTTTTTGTGTCGCTGAAAGATATTACAGAAGATGAGAAAAACAGAGAGGAACTGGCAAAACTTAAAATGCACACAGTCAGCGTCACCCAAAATGTGATAGAAAAGCAAATGCGGGTTGCACAAGAAATTGCAAGTCTTTTGGGTGAAACAACAGCTGAAACAAAGGTTGCGCTCAACAAATTGAAAGAGGTTGTTTTGAAAGAAGGCGAATAGCAATGTATTATATTGACGTGTCATACAGCAGTATATATAAACATGGAGAAGAACTTTGCGGTGATCATATAGAACATGTCAACCTTGATGACAGCAAAATACTTGTTCTTGCTGATGGCATGGGAAGCGGAGTCAAAGCCAACATATTGGCCACTTTAACATCAAAAATTGTGGCCACTATGCTCAAAGAGGGCATTTCTCTTGAGGAAACCATAGACACCATTGTGCACACACTGCCTGTTTGCTCTCAAAGGCATTTGGCATATTCAACATTTACGATTGTAAAAGTTTTTAGAGACGGCCTTGTTTATGTGGCCGAATTTGACAACCCTTCAATATTTGTGTTCAGAAAGGGAAAAAGCGTTCCTATAGAAAAAACACAAAAAGAAATAAATGGAAAAATAATTTTTGAAAGCCAGTTTCGTTTGGATGAAGAAAGTCTTTTGGTTGCAGTCAGTGACGGCGTGATTCATGCCGGCGTTGGAAGGAGCCTTTCACTGGGATGGCAGTGGAAAAATGTCAATGAATATTTGAAAAGCCTTTCGGCAAAGGAGATCACAACAGCCGCTGTTGCGGGAAGTGTTTTGGAAGTTTGTCAGGAACTTTATGAAAACAAGGCCGGTGACGACACAACAGTTTTGGCTGTCAAAATCAGGGAGCAGGAGACAATAAATTTGTTTTCGGGGCCTCCCAAAAACCCTGAAAATGATTATAGCGTTATTAAAGAAATTCTTGAGGCAGAAGGAAAGGTTGTTGTGTGTGGCGGAACAACGGCAAGCATTGTTGCCCGCACATTGGGGGCTGAGATGAATGTTGATTTGTCAACAATGACGCCTGAAATACCGCCGGTTGGCATTATACCGCGCATAGAGCTTGTCACAGAGGGCGTCATAACAATCAACAAAGCGCTTTCCATAATAAAAGGATATATGAACCCTGACTTTAACCCAAAAGTTATGGCGAAGCTGAATGAAAAAAATGCGGCAAGCATGTTGGCAAGGCTTTTGATTGAAAACTGCGACAGGCTCAACTTGTGGATTGGACAGGCTGTTAATCCAGCACACCAGGGCAGTGAATATCCCATGGATTTTAATTTCAAAATGAATCAGCTGAGAGAAATGGCGCGGCTTATGAAAGACATGGGCAAAGAAGTGAACATTAATTATATTTGAGGGGTTATATATGAGAAAATTTGAAAGCAATGTTCAATATACAAAATATCTTGTGAACAGAGAGATAACTGAAAGATTCATTAAAGGAGAAAATTTGCAAAACTCTCTTGACGAAATTGCCGAAACCATTATACCAGGCCCTGAGCCTATGACAAGATGCTGTATATACAAAGAAAGGCATATAATAAAAGAAAGGGCAAAATTTGCCGTTGAGCCGCTTGAAAATGAAAATGTGATACATATATTGAGAAGTGCATGCGACGAATGCCCTGTGGACAGATATGTTGTCACTGAAGCATGCCGCGGTTGTCTTGCCCACAAATGCCAAGAAGTGTGCCCAAAAAATGCAATCATGATTGCAGGACAAAGGGCATATATAAATCAGAAACTTTGCATAGAATGTGGAAAATGCAAAGAGGCATGTCCATTCACGGCAATAAGCGATGTTCAAAGGCCATGCCTGAGAAGCTGCAGTGCTGGCGCCATAGTGATTGATGTTGACAAAAAGGCATATATAGACGAGGACAAGTGCGTTTCATGCGGCGCCTGTGTATATCAATGTCCTTTTGGCGCCATAGTTGACAAATCCTTTGTTGTTGACACGCTTGAGCTGATCAAAAATTCTGAAGGCAACACAAAATATAAGGTTTATGCCATTGTGGCGCCGGCCATTGGAAGCCAATATACAAATGTGAAAATTGAACAGGTTATAAACGGAATTGAAAGACTTGGCTTTTACCATGCCATTGAAGTTGCGCTTGGGGCCGACATTGTTGCATGTCATGAGGCCAAAGAATTTTCAGAAACCATTGGAGAAAGAGCGTGGATGACAACGTCGTGTTGTCCGGCCTTTGTGAAGTATATACAAAGAAATTATCCTGAAATGATGAGCCATGTTTCTTCAACAGTTTCACCAATGATAGCCATTGCACAGGTGATAAGAAGCCTTGATGAAAACTGCAAAATTGTGTTCATTGGGCCATGCACTGCAAAAAAGATGGAGATAAACGAAGATGACATAAAAGGCATTGTTGATGTTGTTATAACATTTGAAGAACTTCAAGCAATGCTTGACGCTTATGGAATTGATTTGTCACAGTGTTCCGAAACATCTCTTGACAATGCTTCATACTATGGCCGGCTTTTTGCAAGGAGCGGCGGTGTTACGGAAGCGGTCAAACAAGCAATGGATGTTCTTGGCCTTGAAGCAGATTTTCAGCCTGTGAAATGTGACGGACTTGATGAAGTGGCAAAAACAATGAAAGTTGCATCTTTTGGAAAGCTCAAAGGCAACTTCATTGAGGGAATGGCCTGCAAGTGTGGCTGCATAGGAGGCGCGGCGTCGCTCAGCCATGGTGCGAAAGATGTGACAGAAGTTGACAAATATGGAAAGTTGAGCAAGGAAGAAAACAGTGTTCAGGCAACGAGGATTTTTGACGTTGAAAACATTGAGCTTGAGAGAAAGTATAATATTGAATGATAAAAACAGCCGGATATTTCCGGCGTTTTTATGCTTAAAAATTTGTGTTGTGAAATAGGGCTGTGCAGTTTAAGAGTGTTGAATGCGTCAAAGGAAAATGCTTTTTTTGTGTTTGACGGCGTCTTCCTTTGACAATTCAATTTGTCGAATTTGATGACATTTGGGGCGTTTGAATTTGAAACTATAATGAAATTTTGGGCTTTCCAACAAAAAGTGTATGTTCAAAAATCCGCACAACTTCTCAAGACTCATTGAAATGCGGGGTTGAAGAAGTTCATGAGTGAGCCTGTCAACTTTCCAAGCGCCAAAGCCAAAAGAAAAAGCGAAAGTCCTTTTGTGAGCCTGACACGCCTCATAAACACAGGCACAACGTCAATGACTTCAGCCAGTGACACAGCAAGTGATCCAACAAAAACACCAATTGCCAAAGCAATGATGGCGGCCGCAATGTCTCCAACAGGTATGAAATAGCTGACAAACATGTTTGTGCAGCCAAATATTCCTCCAAGCGTTATGGCATCTTCATAAACTGTTATATATTTTTCTGTTCCTGTTTTTTGTGCAAGTCTGGGCACAACTCCTATGACTGCTATGAACGCGAATATTCCGCCGGCCACCAAAACCCCTGATGAAAAACCTATTATGGAAAGAATAATGTTTTTTATCATTTCAGTTCTCCCTTTTTTTGTTTATTGTTTCGATCTGGTTTTCAATAACTTCCTTTTCATATGTTGTCATTTGAACCTGTATTGGCGTTGGATCATGAGTCATTTTTATAACACTGAAGTGATTGAAAAAAACTATTATGCCAACAGCCAAACCGATTGAATATGGTATCTCCAATATATATGGAATGTCTGTTTCATAGCCATAAAACAGCTCAAAATAACTTCTCATAACATCGGGGATTTCGCCATCGGCATGAAAACTCATGATTGCTGTGGCTCCTCCAAAAAAAAGCACAACAAATATGGCAAAAACTTTGATCCAGACAAAAAATTTGTTTTCTTTCCGCGGCTTTTTGGAATATTCAACCATGACATCGGTTTCGCCAATGTTAATGACAGTGGCATTTGGCTCAACATGAACAATGGCTTTCACAATGTCCATTGCTGAAATGAGATAGTTTTTTCTTTCTTCGTTGCTTTCAATGCGCAAAACAACGGCATTTTTAACTGAGTCATTTTTTATGTCACCACAAAACACTTCAGCAATGTCCTTTAAGTATACAATTTTTTTGCCTTCCGCTTTGAACTTTTTGACTGGTTTCACATAAATGTCCATTGGTTTCACCTCTTTAATGAGTATTATTTCTTTTCAAATTAAAAAAATACGTTCCTTTGAGAATGTATAATATTCTAAAATTCATTCAGCACAAACTTCAAAACTCATTCATATGTTGACCAGTTTTAATATTTTTAATTATTATGTCTGATTCGCGGCAAATATAAATATTTGGGAAATTCTAAAAATGGATTGACAAAATTTGGAATGATTGAATGACACAGTCAAATTTTTGCTGGCATATAGTCGTTTTTTAATAAACTTTGGCACAATCAAATTATAAATGTGTTGCATCTTCAGCAAAGGCTTGATGTGTGGCATCAAACGCTGTATAATATAAGTTAGAATATGGAATTTAATGGTTTCGCGCAATATAAATGGAAATTGACAAAACATATGAAACATTTTTAGGAGGTCAGCATGAAAATTGTTTTTGCCACGAAAAATGCTGGAAAAGTTAAGGAAGTTAAACAAATTTTGTCAGATATAGACACAGAAGTTCTTTCAATGTCTGAAGCCGGAATTGACATTGACATTGTTGAAGACGGGGAAAGCTTTGAACAAAATGCAATTATAAAAGCAAAAGCTGTCATGGAAGTTTGCGGCTGTTTGAGTTTGAGTGACGATTCGGGGCTGGAAATTGACTGTTTGAACAAAAAACCGGGAGTGCATTCAGCAAGGTTCATGGGAGAAGAAACACCATACAGCATTAAAAATGAAAAAATACTTGAAATGCTTCGTGAAATTGATGAAGATAAGAGAACAGCAAGGTTTGTGAGTGTCATTGCAGCAGCGTTTCCAGATGGAAGGGTTGTGACAGCGCGTGGAACGATTGAAGGAAGAATTGCATATGAGCAAAAAGGGAGCAACGGTTTTGGATATGATCCAATATTTTATTATCCTGAGTTTGGAAAAACACTTGCAGAAATTGACACCGAACTGAAAAATTCCATAAGCCACAGGGGCAAGGCGTTGAGTGAAATGAGGGAAATTCTGAAGGGAATGAATGTTTTTGAAAGTGATGATAATAAGTGACACACACGGAAGAACAGAAAGGGCTGAAAATGTCATTGAAAATTTCAAAGAGATAAAACATATAATCCATTTGGGCGATGTTGTGAAGGATGTCAAAAGTTTGATGAAGCTTTTTCCAGACAGAATTTTCAATTATGTTGCAGGGAACAATGATTTTTCTGGCGAGGCGCCTTTTGAAAAACTGATTAGCATTGGAGGAAAAAAGTTTTTTATTACACATGGACATCGCCAGCGCGTGAACTATAGCCTTTTGAATTTGTCACTCATGGCAGTTGAAAAGGAAGCGGATGCCGCTCTTTTTGGTCACACACATTGTCCTTTTTATGACGAAAGCATGGGAATTGCGATTTTTAATCCCGGAAGCATATCGTTGCCAAGGAACACAAATTTTCCAACGTTTGGAATTGTTGAAATAACTTGTAATGGGCGTGTCCTTTTTGACACATATGAATTTGTTTCGAAAGATAATTTCAAAAAATTATAAAAAAACTATAAAAAACTATTGACAATTTTTATTATATGTTGTAGAATACTCATTGTTGGTATGCGGGTGTAGTTCAATGGTAGAACGTCAGCCTTCCAAGCTGAACACGTGAGTTCGATTCTCATCACCCGCTTTTTTAAGTCTCAAAAAAGACTATACGGATCGGTAGCTCAGTTGGATAGAGCAACGGCCTTCTAAGCCGTGGGTCGGGGGTTCGAATCCCTTCCGGTTCACTTAACCTTCTGCTTGTGCGGGAGGTTTTTTGTTTCATCATCAAAACAACAATATGCTGTGACAGAAGTATGTTTGAACTTGAGTTGCCCAACAGCGCTGTTATGGCCAAAGTTATATTGACATTTGAAGTTTCTATTGTATAATATTATATTGGCGGCGCAAAACAATGTGACATATTTTTGTTTTGCTGATGGTTTTTGAGCGGATATGGCGGAACTGGCAGACGCGCTGGACTTAGAATCCAGTCCGAGAGGGTGCAGGTTCGATTCCTGTTATCCGCATTGAAAGCAGGTTTTCATTCTCGAAAATCTGTTTTTTTGTGCAAAAAATTCTTTGGTTTGCGGTTATGCTCTGGCCATTTCTATAACGACACAAACAGCAATTCAATTTTGGGAATGATGAATTTATGAAATCATGTTTATGTCATAGTCATGAATAATTATACTTTATTTTGATTAAAATATTGACTTTTATAATATTATAACGTATAATACCGTGATAATGAAATAAAGAGTTGATCATTATCAAACAAAAAGGAGAGGTTTTAATATGAAAATAAATTCAAGAATTGTGGCCGGAATTGTGGCCGGAGTTATGGCATTTGCAATGGCGGGCTGTTCCTCAAAGGAAACAAATGATTCATCTGGCGCTGACAACAGCAACAGTGTTTCAAGCGACAGCACTTCGGGCTCAGAGAAAAAAGAAAAACTTATAATGGCAACAAATGCCGCATTCCCTCCATATGAATTCTATGACAACAACCAGATTGTTGGCATTGACGCTGAAATAGCTGCAGCTTTGGCTGAAAAAATGGGAATGGAGCTCTCAATTGAGGATATGGAATTTGGCTCAATAATAACAGCTGTTCAAAGTGGAAAAGCCAACATGGGCATGGCCGGAATGACAGTCACAGAAGACAGGCTTGTCAGCGTTGATTTCACGGACAGCTATGCCGAGGGCTATCAGGTTATCATTGTTAAGGAAGGCTCGCCAATACAACAGGCCGATGATTTGGCTGACAAAACTGTTGGAGTTCAGGAAAACACAACAGGTGACATATACATAACAGACGATTATCCTGATGCCACAGTTTTGCGCTATAGCAAAGGAACAGAGGCTGTTCTTGCGCTTTCACAGGACAAAATAGACGCGGTTGTCATTGACAGAGAACCGGCAAAAGCTTTTGTTGAGGCCAACGAAGGGCTTGTGATTCTTCCCACAGAATATGTGATTGAACAATATGCAATTGCTGTTGCAAAAGGCAATGACGAATTCCGCGAAGAACTTAATGCAGCGCTTAAAGAGCTGATTGACGATGGAACAGTTCAGGGAATAATTGATAAATATATAACAGCTGAATAATATACATATTGAAACAAGCAACATCAGCCTGCCAGAGCCTTTTTTTGGAAAAAATCTGGCGGGCTTTAGAACTTTATAACAGCTGTTTTTGACGCTGTTCGAAAAATGCAATATATGGTTTGATGTTTTGTGAGATTTGGAAAGGGGTTTGGTCTTGAGTGATTTCAAGCTTAGATTTATAAACAATTTTATAAAGGATGACAGATGGCGCTATATTACTGACGGCCTTTGGGTCACTTTGGAAATAACATTTTTTGCAGTGATAATTGGAATTGTGATTGGGTTCATTGTGGCTGTCATACGTTCAACGTATGACAGAACAGGGAAGTTTAAGCTGCTCAACTCAATTTGCCGTTTATACTTGACTGTCATAAGAGGAACTCCTGTAGTTGTGCAGCTTATGATAATGGTTTTTGTTATATTTTCAAAAGCTCCCATGAATTTTACAATTTATGTTGCCATGCTTGCTTTCGGAATCAATTCCGGCGCTTATGTGGCCGAAATAGTGCGCGGCGGCATTATGAGCATTGACTATGGCCAGCTTGAAGCGGGAAGAAGCCTTGGCTTTAGCTATGCACAAACAATGTGGTATGTCATTGCGCCACAGGCATTCAAAAACGTTTTGCCGGCTTTGGCAAACGAATTCATTGTTCTTTTGAAAGAAACTTCAGTTGCAGGATACATCGCTCTCCAAGATCTCACAAAAGGCGGATATATCATATTGGGCCGAACATATGACGCTTTTATGCCGCTCATTGCTGTGGCGCTTATATACCTGGCGCTTGTTGTTGTGCTTTCGGCAGGAGTTGCAAGGCTTGAGAGGAGGCTGAGAAACAGTGACCACTGACAACGATGTTCTCATAAAAGTTAATAATATATCAAAACATTTTTCTGATGGAAAAGTTAAGGCATTAGACGGAATCACAACAGAAATACACAAGGGCGAAGTTGTTGTTATAATTGGGCCATCAGGCTCTGGAAAGTCAACTTTTCTGCGCTGTTTGAATCTTTTGGAAGTTCCAACAGGCGGCAGCATTTTGTTTGATGGCGTTGATTTGACGGCAAAAGAAGTCAACATTGACAAACATCGTCAAAAAATGGGAATGGTTTTTCAGCATTTCAACCTGTTTCCTCACATGACAATACTTAAAAACATGACAATTGCCCCAATCAAACTTCAAGGCAAAAGCGCAGCAGAGGCCGAAAAACTGGCAATCTCCCTCTTGGAAAGAGTTGGACTTGCCGGCCGGGCGGGGGCCTATCCCTCGCAGTTGAGCGGCGGACAAAAGCAGAGGGTTGCAATTGTGCGTGCTCTTTGCATGCAGCCTGAAGTCATGCTGTTTGACGAGCCCACAAGCGCGCTTGATCCTGAAATGGTTGGTGAAGTTTTGGAAGTCATGAAATCACTTGCCGTTGAGGGAATGACAATGGCAGTTGTGACACATGAAATGGGATTTGCCAGAGAAGTGGCTTCAAGAGTTATATTTGTTGATGGCGGAAAAATTGTTGAAGAAGGAACACCTCAGGAGATATTTACAAACCCTAAAAGTGATCGTCTTAAAGGGTTTTTGGCGAAAGTTTTATAAAACGAAAATTTAGAAAATCACCCCTGAAAAATTGGGGTGGTTTTATTTTGCTGTAACTTGGTTTTCAAGCTGTGGCGTGTCAGCATAGCTGGAAGAAATGATATGCCTCATTTGTCTGTTTCAAATCAATTCAATTGTATCATATGCACCTTTCCGTTTGTCGCATGCATTTGCCTTAAAAACAGTTGTTTATAAATATGTCATTTTACACAACAATGACAACTTTTTCTGTTTTTTTGATGATGGCGACATATATTCAATTCGATAAATTCTGCATTTTTGTTGGCAAAATATGAATATGAATTTTTCAATGCATTAGCAAATTTGAGTATAGCGGGTTTGTTAATATTGCTATTTTTTGCAATATGTATTTTGAAATGGTTATTTTTTAAAAATAGCTAATTTTCAGTGTTAAAATTCGTATAAAATAACGAAAAAAATCTGAAAATATACGAACTTTGTTTGTATATACAAACTTTGTAAATTTTCAAAAAAATTTTTGACGGTTTTGAATGTTTTTTTGTATCATAATTGTAGTGAAAACAACGAAAAAATTAGTACGCCTTGTGAAAAGTGTTCAATTGTGCTAAAATATAAACAACGTAGTACATTGTTACTGCAATGTTTATTAAAGCTACAATTTCATAGGGGGGAAAATTAATGAAAAAACAGTTGACGAAAGCTACAATGGACGGCAACACCGCAGCCGCTCATGCTTCTTATGCTTTCACTGAAGTAGCTACAATTTATCCTATAACTCCTTCTTCTGTTATGGCCGAAATGGTTGACGAGTGGAGTGCCAACGGAAAGAAAAACATATTTGGACAGCCTGTAGAGGTTAGAGAAATGCAACACGAGGGTGGAGCAGCAGGAGCTGTTCATGGTGTCCTTCAGGGCGGAGCCATTGCTTCAACATATACAGCAAGCCAGGGCCTCATGCTCATGCTTCCTAATATGTATAAAATCGCTGGCGAACTTCTTCCTGGCGTTTTCCATGTAAGCGCCCGCGCACTTGCCTCCAATGCTCTCTCAATTTTTGGAGATCATCAAGACGTTATGACATGCCGCAACACAGGCTTCACACTTCTTGCCGGAAGTTCTGTTCAGCAGGCATTTCACATGGGATGCATTGCTCACCTTTCTGCAATTAAAAGCAGAATCCCTGTTCTTCACTTCTTTGATGGTTTCAGAACAAGCCATGAGTATCAAAAAATTGAACTTATAGACTATGAAGATCTCAAAGAACTTGTTGACTGGGATGCACTCAGAGCTTTCAGAGACAATGCTCTCAACCCTGATCATCCAAAGAGCAGAGGTTCGGCCGAAAACCCTGACGTTTTCTTCCAGTCAAGAGAATCTGTCAACAAATTCTATGACGCAATTCCGGGAATTGTTCAGGAATATATGGACAAAATTAATGAAATTGCCGGAACTGACTACAAACTTTTCAACTACTATGGTGATCCACAAGCCGAGGACATCATCATTTCAATGGGTTCTTCATGCGGCGTAATCAGAGAAACCATTGAATATTGGAATGCCAAAGGCAAAAAACTTGGCCTTGTTGAAGTTCATCTCTACAGACCATTTAATGCAAAAGCGTTGCTTGAGGCCGTTCCAGCTTCTGTTAAGAGAATTGCTGTTCTTGACAGAACGAAAGAGCCTGGTGCTCCAGGTGAGCCTCTCTATCTTGACGTTAAAAACACATTTGCTGACAGTGACAGAAAACCTCTCATTGTTGGCGGACGTTATGGCCTTGGTTCCAAAGACTTCACTCCTATGGACGTTATGGCTGTCTATAAAAACCTCACAGTTGCCGATCCAAAAAACAACTTCACAGTTTCAATTGTTGACGATGTCACAAACCTTTCACTTCCGGTTTATGACACACCGTTTGACTCGACTCCTGAAGGCAACTTCTCATGCAAGTTCTGGGGTCTTGGCTCTGACGGAACTGTAGGTGCAAACAAATCAGCTGTTAAAATCATTGGAGATCACACAGATTATAACGCTCAGGCTTATTTTGCATATGACTCAAAGAAATCAGGCGGTGTCACAATTTCTCACCTCCGTTTTGGGCCGAAGAAAATTGAGGGTTCATATCAAATTAAGGCGGCAAACTTCATCGCTTGCCACAATCAGGCATATGTTGACAAATATGATCTCATTGGAGATCTCAAAGAAGGCGGAAGCTTCCTTCTTAACACAATTTGGTCTGAAGAAGAACTTGAAGCAAACATTCCGGCCGAACTCAAAAGAAAGATTGCAGAGAAAAAAGCCAACTTCTATACACTTAATGCTGTTGACATAGCCAAAGAAATTGGCCTTGCCGGACGTATCAACATGATTATGCAGGCTGCATTCTTTGCCATTTCAAAAATTATACCTGTTGAAGACGCTGTTAAATATCTCAAAGACCAGGTCAACAAAACATATGGCGCCAAAGGACAGGACATTGTTGACATGAACTGTGCCGCAATTGAAAAAGGCGTCACAATGATTAAGAAAATTGATGTTCCTGAATCATGGGCAACAGCAAAGGATGAACCAAAAGCTGACAACCCTGAAATTCCTAAGTTCTTCAAAGAAGTTCTTTACAAAATGGGCCGTCAGGAGGGCAACGATCTTCCTGTAAGCGCATTTAACGGCCGTGAAGACGGAAGCTGGGATCCGGCTTACACAAAATGGGAAAAACGCGGCATAGCCATTGATGTTCCTGAATGGGATGTTGAAAAATGTATACAATGTAACAGATGTTCAATTGTATGTCCTCATGCTGTAATACGCCCAACTCTCCTCAATGATGAAGAAGCGGCAAAAGCTCCTGAAGGATATGCAATGAAGAAAGCCAATGGATTTGAAGGACTTCAATATCATCTTTCAATTTCAGGTTTGGACTGCACAGGCTGTGGCGTATGTGTTAAAGCCTGTCCAGCAAAAGAAAAAGCGCTCACACTCAAGGCATTTGCTCCTATGAAAGACAAAATGACTGCTGAATGGGATTATACAATTGCCAATGTGAAAGAAAAAGAAATTTCTGAAAAACAAAAAGAAACTGTCAAAGGAAGCCAGTTCCTCAAACCATATCTTGAGTTCTCTGGAGCTTGTGCCGGATGTGGCGAGACACCTTATCTCAAGCTTATCACACAGCTTTTTGGCGGAAGAATGAGAATTGCCAACTCAGCAGGCTGCACACACATTTGGGGCGGCTCTCCTGAAATTCCATTCTGCACAGACGAGAGAGGATTTGGCGTTGCATGGGCAAGCGGTCTTTTTGAAGACACCGCTGAATATGGCTATGGAATGTATCTTGGAACAAAGGCTGTGCGCACATGGCTGAAAGCAAGAGTTGACGAGCTTGTTGAAAAAACCAACAATGCAGAGCTCAAAACAGCAGCAAAAGAATGGGCCGACAACTATATGGTTGCTGACGGAACAAGGGAAAGAGCCGACAAATTTATTGCAGCCATGGAAGCTGCTGGTGTTGAAGGCAATGCCGAGCTTAAAGCTATATATGAAAGAAAAGATTATCTTGTGAAACAGTCTCAGTGGATTGTTGGTGGCGATGGCTGGGCATATGACATAGGCTACAGCGGACTTGACCATGTTATTGCAGCAGGTGAAAATGTAAACATAATATGTGTTGACACAGAGGTTTATTCCAACACAGGCGGACAGTCCTCTAAAGCAACACCAACAGCAGCCATTGCTCAGTTTGCGGCCAGTGGCAAGAAGACAAAGAAGAAAGATCTTGGAATGATGTGCATGAGCTATGGATATGTCTATGTGGCTCAGGTTGCCATGGGCTATGATCCTCAGCAGACACTTACAGCCATTAGAGAAGCCGAGGCATATGATGGGCCGTCTGTTATCATTGCTTATGCTCCATGCATTAACCATGGAATCAAAGGCGGCATGAGCAATGCGCAAATCCGTGCGAAACAGGCTGTTGAAGCTGGATATTGGCACTGCTATAGATTTAACCCTGATCTTAAGAAAGAGGGCAAAAATCCGTTTATCCTTGACTCCAAAGTTCCTACGGCCGACTTCAAAGATTTCCTTATGGGCGAAGTTCGTTACACTTCACTCTACAGAAAATTCCCAGAAATTGCTGACGAGCTTTTTGCTAAGGCAGAAAAAGATGCAAAAGACCGTATGGAATCATATCTTGCACTTGTTAAGTGATGATTTTGCGGGATTGGCAGGCTCATGATTTTTAGAGTCTGGCTTATGCGATGATAATATATTGGGAGCGCCAGTTTTTTGGCGCTCCTTTATTTTTGCTGAATTAGATTTAATTGTAATGGCTGAAAATTGGTTGTTTTATACAAAAATATGAATGGATTCGGTTTCATTTTATTTACATTTGAGATTGATCCATGTGAAAGGAATGTGGATTGAAATTTGAATCGGGCGAAAGCAACTTAAAAAGCTATCATGTTATCACATATACAAAAACTGCAAATTGAAACTCATTGTCTGATCCTAAATATTTATTTTTGCTGTGCAATATATTTGCTGCAAACATAGAAGAAATTTTTGGCGTCATAATAAAAATCATTGACAATATGTTTGTATTGTGATAAAATAACTTTGTTGTTATGAAATGATTGTTTTGGGGGTATAGCTCAGCTGGGAGAGCGCTTGAATGGCATTCAAGAGGCCAGCGGTTCGATCCCGCTTATCTCCATTCATGTTTTTGGGAAAGTCAGTTTTGACTTTCTTTTTTTATTCAATGAAGCTTTATTGGCTATATCAGACAGATTGAGAGATTCTCAATTTGAAATATAACTAATATATAAATTGATGTTTGATGATTTGAATTGATGATTTGTACAGAATTTTGGGAATGTATTAAAAAGTGTTAAAATTTGCTCAATTGTGTGTGAGTGATTGCATGAAAGAATTTTTGTGACAAAAAATTGAATGATTTTTATATATGGAAAAAACCGCTTTGAACCAGTTTTTGGACTAAAGCGGTTTTTGTTTGAATGGAGATGAGGAGAATCGAACTCCTGTCCGAAAACCCTTCCGTGAGAACTTCTTCCATCATAGCTGATTGTTTGAAATTTCCCTCAAGCTGCCGCCAGTCAGCAGGCTGCAGTCGTTGGTAGCTTCATTGATCTTTTCATGCCTCAAAGCTTTGGCATGAAAGTGCCCCGCATTGTCGGCGCCGGTTGCTTTGGCCGCGGGAGGTCAAAGGCCGACGGGCAGCACTTAGGCTGCCATTAAAGAATAATCTTTGTCGTTTCTTTTTAAAATTTTCCGGCTTGATGCGCAGTTACCGGCCTGCGGATGGCTATTCCCAGTTTCAAAGCTCCCGTCGAAACCATTACATCCCCATGATGTGTTTGGGCAATGTTTTCAAACTGCTCAAACTGTCAAATTGCGGACTTTGAAATCTTTTTCAGCTTCTCTAAGCTGGTCTTTTTTTGCAATGCTTTGACGTTTGTCATATAATTTTTTGCCTTTTGCAATGCCTATATCCATTTTGACCAAGCTTTTGTGAAAATAGACTTTAAGCGGAACAACTGTATATCCAGCCTCTTGTATGGCTCTGAAAATTTTGTTTATTTCAGCCTTGTGAAGAAGAAGACGCCGCACACGCAAAGGATCCTTGTTGAATATATTTCCCTGTTCATAGGGGCTTATGTGCATGTTATACACAAAGGCTTCTCCGTTTTCAATGCGTATAAAGCTTTCTTTCAAGCTACATTTGCCCATGCGCAAACTTTTCACTTCTGTTCCGGCAAGGGATAATCCGGCCTGAAAAGTTTCTTCTATAAAATAGTCATGATAGGCTTTTTTGTTTTGAGCAATGAGCCGACTGTTTTTTTCTTTGGCCAAAATTATCACCTCCATGCAAAGTTTTTCAAAGTTGAATTTCAGCACGCTTCTTATTATATCACAAAAATAAAAAGATTTGTATTAAATATATGTTACAAAAAAATAGGTGTTTTGACTTTATGCGTCAAAATTTGATGTGGCCACTGAACATAAATTTTGAAATGATTTGTTGCTGAAATTGATGTGCAGTTTTGCGAAAAGCGTTCAATGCTTTGAAAGAAGCCGTTGTTTTTGGGAATTTATGCCTCACAAAAATTTGGCATGTGTTTGGGCTTTGTTGGAATGAAAGAAGCTTGAGACGCAAATGTTTTTCAGAAGCAAAATTCAAGGAACTTGCAATGATTTTGAAATGGCAATGTTTGGGAGTGTTTCATTTTTGGAACATGAATCTTATCTCGTGTGATGACGCTTGCGATGAATTTGAATAAAGAAACCACTGGCAAAAAAACGAACGGAAACATTTTTTGCCAGTGGTTTTTGTTTATTTTGTTTTGTCAAATATGATTAAAGCGGCAATTACAAGTTCATCATCACTTTTGTTTTCAAGGCCATGGCTCTCGCCAGGTGCGCAATATGTGACATCACCGGCCTTTATTTCAACTTCAGTGCCGTTGTCGTTGTATATGCCTTCGCCTTTAAGCACGACATATGTTTCGCTCTCATTTTCGTGAATGTGATAGCCCATGGAGCTTTTTGGCGGGAATGTAACTATGTTGAAAAGCCTTCCGGCGCCCAAAAATTCGTCGCCTTCAAGCAGCTGATCGGCAAAAAGGCTGTTCAATCCGCCTTTTGCATTTTTCATTTCAATTGTTTCTCGTTCACTTTTTCTCTTAATCATTGGTTTTCCTCCTTAAATAAATTCTTAACCACTATTTGTGGTAAGGTTCGTTTTTGGCTATTTTGTAGGCTCTGTATATTTGTTCCAAAAGTATCACACGCATCATTTGGTGAGGAAAAGTCATTTTGGAAAAACTGAGGTGAAAATGACTTTTTGTGACCACGCTTTTTGAAAGACCCAATGAGCCCCCTATTATGAAAGTGAAATGACTTGTGCCATGAACAGCTTTTGTTTCAAGAAAATCTGAAAGTTCGGCTGAAGAAAGCTCCTTTCCGTCAATTTCAAGCGTGACAATGAATGAGTTTTCGTCAGCAACACTTAAAATTTTTGAACCTTCTTTTTCTTTGATTTGGTTTTCCAGAATTTCACTGGCCGATTGAGGAGTTTTTTCGTCAGAAACTTCAACAATTTCAAGCTTCACATATTTTGACAGCCTTTTGGAATATTCATCAACAGCTTGTTTCCAATATTTTTCTTTGAGTTTTCCAACACAAATTATGGTTATTTTCATAGGCGGCCTCAAATTGTTATGGGAGTGCTTGCAGAGTTTCTCAGCGCAACTTTCATGACAAAATCTTTCCCTGCATGTATGCCGTTGTCATATAGAATGTCATCAATTGATTTGTAGGCAAGAGATGGGGTGTTGTTTTCGGCGCTCAAATGGCCCAAGTATATGTGCTTTATTTTTCTGCTCATCACTTCAGAAAGAAGCTTTCCGGCATTTATGTTTGCCATGTGTCCATAGTCACTCAATATGCGCTTTTTTGTGTTGTATGGATAGGAGCCGTGTTTCAAAAGGTCAATGTCATGGTTGGCTTCAAGAAGAAGGATTGCGCTGTCGGCAACAGCCTCTTTGACTGTGTCGTTGGCGTGGCCTATATCGGTTGCCACGGTGATTTTTGTGTCTCCGGCAAATATGTTGAATCCAACAGGTTCTGCAGCATCATGAGGAATGTCAAATGGTTTTATGCACATGTCGTTAAACTTTAGCTTTTCACCGCTGTATATTATTTTTTTGTTTTTGCGTGATATTTTTCCTAGGCTTTCCTCCATGGCACTCCATGTGCCTTCGGTTGCATATATTGGAATGTCAAAACGGCGGGAAATTATTCCGGCACCTTTTATGTGGTCAATGTGTTCATGGGTTATAAATATGCCGTCAATGTTTTTGCAGTTTATATTTATTGAAAGGAGGGTGTCCTCAATTTTTTTGCCGCTGACACCAGCGTCTATGAGCAAGTGGGTATATTCTGTGCCTATGTAAGTGCTGTTGCCGGAGCTTCCGCTGACAAGAGGGCAAAATTTAATCATTAAAATTCCTCCAGTCAATCAATGGAAACCCTTGATATGTCAGCGCCCAATGAGCGAAGCTTTTTTTCTATTTCTTCATATCCACGGTCAATATATCTTATTTCTCCTATCTCTGTTTCGCCATTGGCGGCAAGCCCGGCCAAAACCATGGCGGCGCCGGCGCGAAGATCAGTGGCTGAAACTTTGGAGCCGGTCAACTGGCTTGTGCCGTTTATAATTGCCGCACGGCCGTCAACACTGATTTGGGCGCCAAGACGCTTGAGTTCTTCTGTGTATTGATAGCGGTTTTCCCACACATTTTCAGTGATTTCGCTTGTGCCATTGGCAAGGGAAAGGAGTGAAGCCATTTGAGGCTGCAAGTCTGTTGGAAAGCCCGGATATGCCATTGTGCGGACATCAACTGCAGAAAGCTTTTTGCCAACAGCATTGACACGTATTGAATCATCAAATTCCATGACATCTGCACCCATCTCAACAAGTTTGGCTGAAAGGGAATCCATATGTTTTGGAATTAGGTTTTTGACAAGCACATCACCACCGGTTATCGCTGCGGCGATCATATATGTTCCGGCTTCAATTTGATCAGGGATTATTGTATATTCAGCGCCATGAAGTTTTTCAACTCCAACAATGCGGATAATATCGGTTCCGGCACCTTTGATTTTTGCTCCCATTATGTTGAGGAAGTTTGCAACATCAACGATGTGCGGCTCTTTGGCGGCGTTTTCTATGGTTGTTGTTCCCTTTGCCAGCGAGGCAGCAAGCATCAAATTTACAGTGGCTCCCACGCTGACTGTGTCCATATAAATTGATGTGCCAATGAGCTCTTTTGCCCAAACTTTGATTATGTTTCTTTCAATGGACACTTCGGCGCCAAGTTTTTGAAAGCCTTTGAGGTGAAGATCGATTGGTCTTGAGCCAAAATCGCATCCCCCGGGCATGGCAACTTCAGCTTTTTTATACCTTCCAAGAAGTGCTCCAAGGAGATAATAGGAGGCACGCATTCTTTTAACTTCATCAAATGTGGCTGATATATTTTCTATATTACAACTGTTAACTTTTAGTGTGTGTTTATCAATAAATTCACATTTCGCGCCTATTTTGTTCATTGTTTTGTAGAGACTTACAACATCTTCAATGTATGGAAGATTTTCAATGATACAGACATCATCGGCCATTATGGCGGCCGGAATTATAGCAACTGCGGCATTTTTGGCACCACTGATTTCAACTTCGCCTTTAAGGCAGTTGGGGCCGTTTATAACAAGTTTGTGCATCAAACATTCAAACTCCTTCAAATCTATTTATACAATATAAATTATATATAAGTGGCAGTTAATTACGAATTAAAAACACATTTTACTAAGTAACCATTATAACACAAAAATGCCATATATGAAAAGGATTATTTTGTAAAGCTCTGCCAAAGATTGACAGATCAAATATAAAATTTTGTATATTTTGGGACTATTTTGTTGTGGGTTTTGAATTGATGCAACAAATTCAAGCGGTATTACGCGAACTGGAAGTTTTGGTGAAGCAGTTTGTCAAAATGTGAATATATATTTGGGGCATAACTTGAAAAACAATTGTGATGAATGAATTTGTGACAAACAAAAAATTTGTCATTTATATAATAGCAAATGAGTTATATATCTTTCATGTGCGAGCTTAATTTTGGAAAATGAAGAAAAGTAAGAACTGTTTTTGTTCCACATTGTAAGTATGCATCTCGATAATTTGTGACATTTGCAAACAATCTTCGTTTGCCAGAAATTTATATTTGCGCTGAATAAAAGAGTAAGCACCTGTTTTTTCGGAAGGGCTTACTCTATAATCAAAAATATTTTTTGGGCAATTAAAACCGAAAATAAAATCTGTATATTTTATTTCTTCTTTTTTATGGAAGTTTTTTTCACAGGGTCTGAAAGCTTGCCATAGCTCATGACTTTTTCGGATATAACAATGTTATATGTTTTTTCATATCTTGAAATCCATTTTTTTTCGTTGGCAGCCACAATGTTTATCACTGTTCCAGAGGCGCCGTTTCGCCCGGTTCTTCCGGCTCTATGCTGATAATATACGGGCTCTTCGGGGATGTCAATGTTGACCACGATTTCAACATCATCAAAATCAAGGCCGCGCGCGCCTATGTCGGAAGCAATGAGAATGTTGCTTCTTCCTTCTCTAAAGCTTTCCATTGTGTTTCTTCTGTCGGCTTTGTGTGCAGCGCCATAAATGCCTCCGGCTTTAAGGCCATGATAGTTCAATTTTTCAACCATTTCTTCTATGCTGTTTGGATTGTTGAGAAAGACAATCAGCCTTTTTGGCTTCATTCCGGCAACAATTTTTCTGAGCATAACTATTTTGTCACGTTTGTCACAAATTATATAGTGATGAACAATGCTTTCGGGAAGCATGATTTTTTCGTTTTGAATTAGTGTATAGTCATCAGTCATTTCAGAAATTGTGTTTTGCGTTTTTTTGTCTATAGATGCTGAAAGGAACACAAGCTGTCTCTCACTGGCAAGTGTTGTTTTTATGATTGCTTTGACTGTGTCGATGTTCAAGCTGTCAAGCATTCTGTCAGCTTCGTCAATCACAATTGTCTTGCATGTGTGTGCCTGAATTTTTTTCTTTTTTATCAAATCCAATATGCGGCCTGCAGAGCCAACAACAATTTGGGGTTTTTCTTTAAGTTTGTCTAACTGTCTTGAAATGTCGGCGCCGCCTATGATGAGAGCGGTTTTGATTGAAGACCCCGAATTTTCGGCAAGAATGCGCGCTTGTTTGCTGACTTGAACGGCAAGTTCATGAGTTGGAGTTATTATTATTGCCTGTGTGCTTCTCAAAGAGGGGCTGATGCTTGCGAACAGAGGCAAAATGTAGGCAAGGGTTTTTCCGCTTCCTGTTTCGCTTTTGATGACAACATTTTTTCTTTGAATTATATGGGGTATGGATTTTTCCTGAATTTCTGTGGGATAATAAATTCCTTGGGCGTTAAGCCCTTTTGTCAAGTTTTCGTCTATGCCTAATTCGTTAAAGTTCATATTTGATTTTTCCTTCCTAAGTGTAGCCATAAGAGCAGATTTATAAACCGCTGTCATATGTGTTGGCGTTTTGTTGCTTTTTGTTATCAAATATTATAATTGTTTTTCTTGCCGGTGTAAAGTGAAGTTGTGATTTATAGTTATAATTACTGTTTTGGGCTGTTTGATATGTTAATTAACGAAAAAATTTTTTGAGACATACATGCTTTTGCCATCAGTATGTGCATTTGTGAAACAGATTTATGAATATTTTTGGTGATTCCCTGTCAGATAGTTTGATATGCCTATGTATAAAGCCCACGCAATTTTCTCCTGATATTCTTCGCTGTTGAGGAGAGCCTCTTCGTTTGGATTGCTCAGGAAGCCGCATTCCACAAGTGCGGCGGCCATTTTTGGTTTTTTTAATATGTAATAGTCATTGTTGGCTTTTATTTGGCGGGAATTGTTTGGATCGGCATATGTTTTGAGGCTGTTTTGTATTTCGGAAGCCAATGCCTCGCCTTCTTCAGAACCGCTGTAATAGAAAACCTGTGCGCCTTTTGCGTTTGGTGATGTGAATGAATTTTGGTGTATGCTCAAAAGAATGTCGCCATCTGCACTGTTGGCAATTTCTTTCCGCTGGCGCATGTCATCGCGTTTGCTGTTGCCAAGGGCTTCGTCGCTCACACGGCTTATTATGACAGTTGCGCCCGACTGCTCCAAATGGCTTTGCAACTTCAGCGCTATGGCAAGGTTTATGTCTTTCTCATTTTTCCCTGTTGAGCCTGTTTTTCCGGGATCAAACCCGCCATGGCCAACATCTATCACAACTGTTTTATGCCCCAAAGGAAGCATTGACATGGCTGTTTTGCAGTCCATATAGTTTTTATATGCGGCCGCAACAATCAAAAATGAAAAAAATAATATTTTTGTTCTTTTTAATCTCATTTTCCTCACAACCTAATTCACATATATGTTTATATAATTTTATTCTTAAAATGGGGGTTTATTATTGATTTATAACTTGCAAGGCTGTATAATATTTCCATAGCTATTTATTTGCGTATTTATAAAACTAAGGGGGAATTATCGCAATGAAGCTTGCAGAATTGAAAGACACTCTTAATAATCTCGTTGTTGAGATTGACGGCGCTGTTGCTGTTGTGACAATCAACAGGCCAAAGGCGCTCAATGCGCTCAATGCTGAAACACTTGAAGAGATCAAAAAAACAATGGAATGTATTGGTGAAGATGAATCGGTGCGTGGCGTTATTATAACAGGAGCTGGCGAAAAATCTTTTGTGGCTGGGGCTGACATATCACAGTTTGTTCCTCTTGACGCCATTGGCGGAAGAAAATGTTCTGAGCTTGGACAAGCTGCGTGTTCATCAATTGAGAAGCTTGAAAAACCTGTCATTGCAGCTGTTAATGGCTATGCACTTGGCGGTGGCAATGAAATTTCAATGGCCTGCGACATTAGAATTGCCAGCACAAAGGCCGTTTTTGGACAGCCTGAAGTCAACCTTGGAATCATGCCTTGTTTTGGTGGCACACAGCGCCTCACAAGACTTGTTGGATATGGATATGCCAAAGAAATGGTTTTTACAGCAAGACAGGTTAAGGCTGACGAGGCTTTGAGAATTGGGCTTGTCAACAAAGTTGTTGAACCTGAAGAACTTATGGCTTCTGCAAAAGAAATGATGGCCACAATACTCTCAAAAGCACCTATTGCCGTTCAAATGTGCAAGGTTGCCATAAACAGAGGCAAAGAGATGGACTTTGACGATGCCCTTGAGCTTGAAAGAGACGTCACAGGCTTGCTTTTCTCAACAGCTGACAAAACAGAGGGTGTTGACGCGTTTCTTAACAAAAGAAAGGCTGAATTCACAGGCAAGTAATAAATTTTTATGATTTTCGAATATATCAGCATAAAACTGTCGGATTATATAACTTCGGCAGTTTTTGTGTTGAATGAATTTGTGTCTAACATGCGAATTCAAAAAAGCTTTGATGTGAATATAGATTTTTGAGCTAAATATTATTCTGATTTTAAGGCATGATGAATTGCCAATAATGGCTTTTTAGTTTGAGGCAGATGCATTTGGCAGTTCATAAAAAGTTATGAGAAAATATAAAATGCAATTGATTTTAAAAGTATTTAACAGTTTTTGACTATTTTGTCTTTTTTCTTAAATTTTGGTTATTATCGTTGAAAAACCGATATAATTTTGTTATATTAGTAAAAATATGTTTGATTTAAGGAGGTTGATATCTATGGCTATTTGTTTATCTAAAGGCCAAAAAGTTGACTTAACAAAAAGCAATCCAGGATTAAATAAAATTATGGTTGGTCTTGGATGGGATGTGAATGCGTTTGACTCTGGTGGCGACTTTGATCTCGATGCTGCGGCGTTCATGCTTGGAGGAGACGGAAAATGTCCAACAGACAAGGAATTTATTTTCTATGGCAATCTTAAGCATTCAAGCGGTGCAGTTGAGCACATGGGTGACAACCTTACGGGCAGTGGCGAGGGCGATGACGAACAAATTTTGATTGATTTGTCAAAAGTGCCTGACAGCGTTTCCAAAATTGATTTCACAGTCACAATATATGAGGCGGAAGAAAGAAGACAAAACTTTGGACAAGTTTCCAATGCTTTTATAAGAATTGTTGATGAATCAAGCAACACAGAATTGATAAGATATGACCTTGGGGAAGACTTCTCAATTGAAACAGCCATTGTTGTTGGC
The DNA here is from genome assembly GCA_022791155.1 of Bacillota bacterium. Lineage (GTDB taxonomy): Bacteria > Bacillota > Clostridia > Lachnospirales > Anaerotignaceae > JANFXS01. Next base: position 63,494 of record JAAVYN010000013.1, read on the forward strand.
GAGTTATATAGAAATGGCGCTGAGTGGAAGTTTAATGCCATTGGAAGTGGCTTTCAAGGCGGCCTTGCAGCACTTTGTGCACATTTTGGAATAAATGTTGCATAAATTTGGCTGACACATTGAGTCAATAAAAATATGAAAAGCGTTTTCAGCCGTATGTCAAAAATGGCTGGAAACGCTTTTTGTTGTTTTTCAAATTTGTTGTTTTTGATATGGTGTTGGAATTCTGTCCAATATTTTTTTGTAGTTCAGTTTGAACATAATCACTGTCACAGCCACTGCTATTGCGTCAGACACAGGCTCGGCAAGGAAAACACAAAATGTTTTTGAAGCATTGGGAAACAAATTTGCCACAGTTGGAGGAATCATTCTCATCAACTGGTTTTCAGGGAGCACTGCTGGAAAAATGAAAATTAACGGTATAAGCAATATAATTTTTCTTAAAACAGCAAGAAACACGGATATTTTGGCCTCGCCCAAAGCAATGAATGTTTGCTGACAGGCTATTTGAGCGCCAAAGAGAAGCGAGGAGGCCATATAAACACGCATTGACCATGAAGCGGCAGACATGAGCTGGGCATTGTTTGTAAAAAGACTGATGAATATGTTGGGAACAAACATTGCAACAGCCCAAAAAATAATTGTGTAGGCAAGTGAGAGACATATAAGAAGCCTGAAAACGTCTGTAACGCGCTGTTTGTTTCCAGCGCCATAGTTGAAACTGACTATTGGCTGCGCTCCCTGAGTTAATCCTGTGAGCGGAAGAAGCGTGAACTGCATACAGCTTGAAAGTATTGTCATGGATCCAACAGCTATGTCGCCGCCATATTTTTGAAGCGAAGTGTTGAAACATATTGTCAGTATGCTTTCTGTGGACTGCATTATAAACGGTGAAATTCCAAGTGCCACAACGCCTGAAATTATTTTTGTGTCAAGTTTGAGATTTTCTTTTTTGATCTTGAGCGTGGTTTTTTGGCCTGTCAAAAATTTGAGAACCCATATCGCCGAAACAGCCTGAGAGATGACTGTGGCTGTGGCCGCTCCTTTAACGTTGAGGCCGAGTCCCCATATAAAAATTGGATCAAGAATTATGTTGAGAACAGCGCCTATGACAGTTGTTTTCATGCCAACAGAGGCAAAGCCCTGAGTTGTGATGAATGGATTGAGGCCGAGAACAATTTGTATGAATATTGTGCCAAGGCAATAGATCCGCATATAATCCATGGCATATTTAATTGTGTTTTCGCTTGCGCCAAAAAACATGAGAAGCTTGTTTTGAAATATGAAAATTATGGTGGTCAGCATTATGGAAATTGCGATTAGTGCAGCGGCACATGAGCCTATAATTTTTTCTGCACTTTTGTTGTCGCCTTTGCCCATTCTTATGGCAGCCTGAGGCGCGCCGCCCATGCCTATGAGACTGCTGAATGCCGAAATGAGCATTATAATTGGAAATGTGATGCCAACGCCTGTTAAAGCGTCAGTCCCTATTTCAGAAATATGACCTATATACATTCTGTCAACAATGTTGTAAAGCACATTTATGATTTGAGCTGTTATTGCTGGAAATGCCATTGAAAAAAGAAGTTTTCCAATTTTTTCATGGCCCAGGTCAGCTTTTGAATCTGTCATAACACCATCTCCATATTTAATTATGTAGGTTTTAAGCTTTCAGTTGATGACAGCATTTGTGCAAAGTTGTGACACTTTCGCATTATACTGTTTACGCATGAGCAAATAGTATGCTTTTATTAACTTGAGGAAAGCTATATATTAGCGTTGTAAAAAGCAGTATATCAAATTTTTGGAAGATAGTCAAAACAATGTTTTTGTTGTCGAAACCAAATTCCTTTATGTGTGAAATGAGACAATGCAAATTTTGATACAAGCAAGATACATTTTTGTTGTAAAATTTATGGTTAAGGAGGTGTTTCAAATGGTTAGGATACTCATTGTTGAAGATGAGAAACCAATTTCAGATTTGATCAAGATGAATCTTCTTGAAGAAGGGTATGAATGCACTTGTGCTTATGACGGGCAGGAAGCTGCTGATATTATAGAAAAAGAAACATTTGATTTGATTTTGCTTGACATAATGCTTCCGGCCATAGATGGTTATGAGCTTTTTGAATATATAAATTTCTATCACACACCAGTTATATTTTTGACAGCAAAAGCAGATGTGAAAGACAAAGTTAAAGCGCTTAAAGCGGGCGCTGAAGACTATATAACAAAGCCGTTTGAGATAATGGAGCTTTTGGCAAGAGTTGAAAACGTGCTTAGAAGACACAACAAAACTTCTAAAGAGATAGAATTCAAAAACATAAAAATCGACATATGCGCAAGAAAAGTTTTGATGAACGGTGAACACATATATTTGACGGCAAAAGAATTTGATCTTTTGATCCTGCTTGCAAGGAATAGAAACAAAGCGCTTTATCGCAGCCAGATATATGCCAGTGTGTGGGGAGAGGATTATATGGGTGACAGCCGAACAGTGGACTTGCATATACAACGCCTCAGAAAAAAGCTGTCGCTTAAGTGTGAAATTGTTTCTGTTTATAAAATAGGATACCGTTTGGAGGTTCGGCAATGAATTTTTTTTGGAAAATATTTTTTGCAGTCATGTTTATAAGTGTTTCTTGCATGGCCTCTGGGGGTTACATATTGATCAATTCAAACTTCAGTTTTCTTTTGGAAAATGAAGTTCAAAGGGCATATGACTATGGCGACATTGTGTATTATTCCATATCAAACGAGTTTAGGGACATGGCTGAACAAAGCTATTATATGCAGACAGATGTGGAAGTGGCAAAAGTGGCCGATTCAATAAATATAAACAGCATGAATCAAAAAATTGACTTCAACATAATTGATGATGACGGAACGGTTGTTTTTTCATCTTTGAACAGAAATTTTGGAAATGAAATTATATGCCACTTGAATGATAATGAGGCGGGGTGGTCTTTGAAGGAAACGAAAACAGGCTTATATGTTCAGGCAGTCAGAACGGCTGTGTTTCATGAAGATAAATTTTATATTGAAACGGCAAGAGATGTTTCTTTTATTTTTGAAAACCAAAGACATCAATATGAAATGCTTTTGAAAATAATGGTGTGCATGTTGATTTTTGGCGGATTTATAACATTTGTGGTTTCAAAGATGCTTATGAAGAGGGTTGTCAATTTGACAAAAGTCACAAAAAAAATTTCTGCTGGAAATTTGGGGAAAAGAGCCGATGTGAGGGGCGATGATGAAATTGCCATTCTTTCAAAAAACTTCAACAAAATGGCAGAGGAGCTTGAGGAGAAAATTAACAGGCTCAAAGATGAAGCTGAAAGGAAGGAGCTTTTTGTTGGAGCATTTTCTCATGAAATTAAAACGCCGCTCACTTCTGTGATTGGCTATTCTGACATGTTGATGCGCAGTGAAATGAGTGCAGAGAAGATACATATATGTGCGGAATATATTTTTTCGGAAGGAAAACGTCTTGAAAATTTGTCGATGAAGCTTCTGGAACTGATTGTTTTGAAAAATCAGAAAATAAAACTCATTCCAACTGACATGAAAGAGTTTTTTGACAGTGTATGCTTTATTGTTTTGCCTCAAATTGAAAAAAGCGGCATAGAACTTATATGCAATGCCAAAAGCGCTGTGATAAACATGGAGCCGGAACTTATGAAAGCTGTGCTTATAAATGTGATTGACAATGCAAAAAAGGCGATTGATGGAAAGGGCAAAATTGAAATAACAGGGGAAGAAATTGATGGTGTTTACACAGTGAAAGTTTGTGACACAGGAAAGGGAATGGAAACACATGAACTTTCAAAAATAAAAGAAGCATTTTATATGGTTGACAAATCACGCTCCAGAAAACAGGGAGGAGCGGGGCTGGGGCTTGCCATATGTGATGAAATTTTGAAACTTCATGGTTTTGAAATATCATTCAAAAGTGAAATTGATGTTGGAACAACAGTTTTTATATATATGGGGGAAGCCAAATGGAAAAATTGAGGCAGAGCTTTGTTATACTTATGCTTTTTGTTTTGCTGACGGCCGTGGCTGTGGCGCCTGTTTTTGTCACAAACCACAACAACGAAAGGCTTTTGGGCAACATTTCGGTGAAAAAGCTTCCAGAGGAAAAGCAGGAAATTAGCAGCGGAACACATTCCAAAGATGTCAAGGAGAGAATTAAAATTATAAAAAAATCTCTTGTTGTCAAAACATTCAGATACAAAAAATATCAAAATGATGAGACATATTATGAAAAAATGACAAATATGAATGTTTTGAGCATAATGGAAGAACAGTTGAGCTTCATTCAAAATTTGGGGCTGAGCTTTGATGATGGACATGCCATATCAATGGTGGAAAAAACAACATATATGGACACAGAAAACCCAAATGAGGAAGTCAGCATTTGGAAAATCGATGCTGAATACAATGATTTTTATATCACAGCTTATATAGATGCAAAAACCAATGTGGTGTATGAAATAATTATACTTTTGAAAAAACTCAGTTTTATTGACGACTCATATGCTTTATATCCCGAAAACTTCATAAAAGAATTTTCTGATTATTTGGAGTTCGATTATGATCACATTGAGGAAAATGAAGAACAATTTTCGGTTGGCGCCGACTGGTCTGAATTTATGATGAACCTTTTTATATTGTCGGTTAATGAAACAACAGGCGAGCTTGTGGAATATAGCATTGAGAGAAGCGAGTCAATTGGCTTTGATTTTTTTGAAGAAAGTGAATATATATATCCATACCCTATTTATGAAAGAGGCTACACTGATTTTTCAAACATTAAAATCATGAGGAACATTGACAATTTGTATTTGATAAAGGATCGATAAAAACGGAGTGTAATTTGCGTTTCGAAATTTTGTTTTAGAAATAAACGTGGGAATTTGAATATACAGTTTTGATACAAGAAATAGCCATTTGTGAAACACTTGTTTTGTAAAATGAAATGCAAACAAAAGTGTTTTATGTTGAAACAAGGGGGCTATGGAATGAAGAATATGAAAAATTCCCGAAAAAACAAATTTGATTGTGATAAAAAGGGACAAAGGAGAAAAACAAGGAAGACAAAAAGAATCAAAAGAGCGCAAAGAAGGAGGCAAATGCTGCTGTCATCACTGATTTTTGTGTCTTTGGTAAGCACCACAACTGTGTGCAGGGCGGCGTTTGAAAGGTTGGTTCTTGTTGAACAAAGTTATGATTCAGGCGGAAGCATATTTGAACATGGAAGACAGAGCGGTTTTGTATATTCTGCTGAAAATGATGATGGCAGATTGAAGGAAAGTGAACAGATGAATGACAATGAAAATGCAGACAGTTCAGCATGGAATTTGATTCTTGTTAACCAATGGAATGAATTGCCAGAAGACTTTTCTGTTGATTTGATAGAATTGAACAATGGACACTCTGTTGACAAAAGAATTTATCAGGATTTGCAGAACATGATGAATGCGGCGCGAAATGAAGGACTTTCGCCAATTATATGTTCGTCATACAGAACACTTGAAAAACAAAGAGTTCTTTTCAACAATAAGGTTGAAAGCTACATTGCAGAAGGCTGCACAAGACAGGAGGCCGAAAAAGAAGCCTCAAAATGGGTGGCATTTCCTGGAACAAGTGAACATCACACAGGGCTTGCCGTGGATATAGTGGCACTCAGCTATCAAATGTTGAATGAGGAACAGGAAAACACGGCTGAACAGAAATGGCTTATGGAGAATTCATATAAATATGGGTTCATACTTAGGTATCCAACTGACAAAAGTGACATCACAGGAATTGGATATGAGCCATGGCACTATCGCTATGTTGGAAAAGAGGCCGCTGCCCAAATTCATGAAAAAGGAATTTGTCTTGAGGAATATGTATGTGGATAACAAAAAAAGACTTTAGTTACCAGGTATGGCTAAAGTCTTTTTTATATAAAAAATCGAGGTGACAGGACTCGAACCTGCGGCTTCTGCGTCCCGAACGCAGCGCTCTACCACCTGAGCCACACCTCGACAAAACACATATATTATTTTAATACAAAAATTTCAAATGTCAACTGAAATTTAATCATAATTAAAATAAATTTTGAATGTTCACCACATTTTGTCCTTTAACATATATTGAAATTATAAAGGAGGTTGAAAAAATGAGATACCCAGAAAAAAATGAATTGGCTGGCTGCAAGCCTGTTATCAAACCGGATTTTGAAAAGGCATACCTTCGCTTTATGCATGCGTTGCCAAGTGATCCGCCGCTGAATGTGGACATATATTTGAATGGAAAACTTGTTGTTAAGAATCTGAAATTTGAGGACTTCACGGAATATATCACTGTTAAGGCCGGGGCATACACTGTTCAGGTTTTCCCAACAGGCAATCATCTTGATCAGCTTGTTGACATGCGCATAGTTCTCAGTGATGAAGAAATTGCGACAGCGGCTGTTATAGGGACAGCAGATGAAGTTGAGGTTGAAGTTTTTTCAGACGTTCAAAGGCCAATAGATCCCGACTGTGCGGCCATGCGGTTTATAAACCTTTCGCCCGACAGCGGCGGAGTTAATATATATATTGATGACACGCCAGTTGTGTATGACTTGCAGTTTATGGAAGTTACAAACTATCTTTCACTTTTGCCGGGAAGACACACAATGAAAGTTGAGATAGACAGCAGCAAGGAAATTGTTGTATCACATCCCAATATGGTGCTTAAGGGAGGCTATTTCTACACAACATATGTTGTGGGGTTGGCCTATGGAAGGCCATATATTGAGGTTTTGATTCCACTTGAAGGAACGAGCTACCTCACATTCTGACAAAACAGGCTATAACTGAATAATTTTGGTTGACAGAGGCATATTTTTCTGAAGTTTTTGGAAAATTATGCCTCATATTTTTGAGGCTTAAAACATTTTGAAAGTGTCAAACACATAGAATTTCTTTAGGAGGTGTTTATATAATGACAATACACGTTGTCAAAGCGGGTGAAACGCTTTTTTCAATTGGCCGGGAATATAACATGAGTGCGACATACATTCAAAATATAAATCAATTGCCAAACCCCAACAATCTTGTTGTGGGTCAGGCTATAATAATAGCCAAACCGGCTGTTTCATATGTTGCCAAAAGCGGTGATGATTTGTGGGGAATATCACAAAGATATGGTGTTTCGCTCACTGTCATTTTGAGAAACAATCCTTATTTGCTCACGAGAGTTCTTGTTCCTGGAGATGTTGTGGTGATAGAATTTGAAGATGTTCATTTGGGAGCGGCCAAGGTGAATGGCTATGTATATGACACTGTCAATGTGACATATTTGAAAAGCGTTCTTCCATATCTGACATATATTTCGGTTTTCACATATGGAATCAGAAGAGATGGAACACTTATAGAAGCCAATGACGAAGAAATCATTTCTTTGGCACGTCTTTCAGGGGTTGCGCCACTTCTTCACTTGTCAACACTTGATGAAAGCGGCGTGTTTTCAACAGCGCTGGCGGGAACAATTTTGAACAGCTCAGCTTTGCAGGATATTGTGATTGAAAATATATTAACCATATTAGAGAAAAAGAAATATTATGGGCTTGATATAGACTTTGAATATATCCCGGTTTCTGACAGGCAAAATTACGTAAACTTTATTTCAAAGCTGACAACAAGGCTGAACGCCAGGGGATATATTGTTATAGCTGCATTGGCGCCAAAGGTCAGTGCAAATCAGCCGGGAACGCTCTATGAAGGGCATGACTATTTTGGCATTGGGGCAGCAGCCAACTATGCATTCATTATGACATATGAATGGGGGTATACATATGGCCCTCCAATGGCTGTGGCGCCTTTGAACAAGGTTAAGGAAGTTTTGGACTATGCTGTGACCGAAATACCAGCCGATCAGGTGCTTATGGGCGTTCCGACATATGGCTATCTTTGGACATTGCCATTTGTGAGGGGACAGTCAAGAGCTGTGTCTCTTTCGAACATATTGGCTGTTGAAATTGCCGCTGAAAATGGCGTTGAAATTAAATATGATGAGAAAGCACAATCGCCTTTCTACAATTTCACTGATGTGAACGGAACATTGTGTGAAGTTTGGTTTGAAGACGCAAGAAGTGTTGAGGCCAAGCTGAGGCTTATAAACGAATATGGCCTTGCCGGGGCGGGATATTGGAACATGGATAGGCCGTTTCCTCAAAATTTGATGATGTTAAACCTTCTTTATGAAATAATACAAGAGACTATTGCCTAAAATATTGAAAAATGTTAAATTATGTTTATATAATTGAAACTTGAAATTTTGGCCGCTAATTTGCACTGTGTTTGAAAGGAGCTGTTCTTATGAACTTAAAGGGCAAAACAGTTCTAGTGACGGGCTCGTCTCGTGGAATAGGCAAGGCAATTGCATTTGCTTTTGCAAAGGAAGGTTGTAACATTGTGCTTAATGCCTCAACAAGTTCTGATGAACTTCTTAAAGCTCAGGAGGAACTTAAGGCAATGGGGAGCTATTCATATTCATATCTTGCCGATGTGTCTGACTATGAAAGCTGCAGGGAAATGTTTTCGAACATAACAAATGTTTATGGCAATGTTGATGTGCTTGTCAACAATGCAGGGATAGCACATATAGGGCTTTTCACAGAAATGGTTCCAAAGCAGTGGGACAACATAATCAACACAAACATTAAATCATGCATAAACTGCACACATTTGGCGCTGCCCAAAATGATTAGCCGCAAAAGTGGCACAATTGTGAACATTTCATCAATTTGGGGCGACAGGGGTGCGTCGTGTGAGGCGGTCTATTCTGCCACGAAGGGCGCTGTGAATTCGTTCACAAAGGCAATTGCCAAGGAAGTTGGCCCAAGCGGAATACGTGTCAATGCCATTTCTGCCGGCGTGATCGACACAAAAATGAATGATTGTCTTAATCAGGAGGAAAAAGAGATTCTCACAAATGAAATATCGCTCATGCGTTTTGGAAAGGCCGAGGAAATAGGCGAGCTTGCTGTGTTTTTGGCAAGTGAAAAAGCCTCGTTTATCACGGGGCAGGTTATAACAATTGATGGCTGCATGATTTGATTGTTTTGGCCAATCAAAACGGCGGCAACGCTGTGGTTGCAATTGCCGCTGTTTTGAGCTGTTTAGTGATTATTCATATATTTGAAATATGGATAATTATATTTTCATTTTTGATTTTCGTCACTTTCATTTATGCTTATTCCAAGCTCATCCAACTGTTTTTTGTCGACAACGTTTGGAGCGTCTGTGAGAGGGCATGAAGCATCTTTGACTTTGGGGAATGCCATAACGTCTCTTATGCTTGAGGCGCCTGACATGAGCATTATTATTCTGTCAAGGCCAAAGGCGAGGCCGCCGTGTGGCGGAACACCATATTTGAATGCGTCAAGAAGAAAGCTGAAACGGCTGTAGGCTTCTTCATCAGAAAAGCCCAAAAGCTCAAACATTTTTTTCTGAATGTCGTTTCTGTGTATACGTATGCTTCCGCCGCCAAGCTCAACGCCGTTGAGAACCATGTCATATGCTTTTGCGCGGACTTTCCCTGGGTCTTTTTCTATGAGCTCCAAGTCTTCGTCCATTGGGGCTGTGAATGGATGATGAACAGCCACAAAACGGTTTTCATCGTCATCCCATTCCAACATTGGAAATTCTGTTATCCAAAGGAAGTTATAATCATCTGGCTTTGTGAGTTCAAGCCTTCTTGCCATTTCAACGCGAAGCGCGCCAAGGGCATCAAAAACAACTTTGTCGCTGTCAGCACAAATTAATATCAAGTCTCCTGGGTTTCCGTTCATTGCTGAAACAATTTCAGACATTTTTTCGTCACTGAAGAATTTTGATATTTGGCTTTTCAGGGAACCATCATCATTTATGGCAATCCATGCCAAGCCTTTTGCTTTATATGTTTTTACAAATTCAACAAGGCTGTCGATCTGCTTGCGTGGAAAATGGCCACAGCCTTCTGCATTTATGGCACGCACACTTCCGCCGTTTTCCAAAGCGTTTTTGAAAACAACAAAGTCACAGCCTTTCACAATTTCTGAAATGTTTTTGAGCTCCATTCCAAAACGCAAATCAGGCTTGTCAGAGCCAAAACGCTCCATGCCTTCGGCATATGTCATTCTTTTGAATGGAATGGGAATGTCAACGTCAAGGGCGTCTTTGAACACTTTTTGGATCAGCCTTTCGTTGACATCGATTATGTCATCAACATCAACAAACGAAAGCTCCATGTCGATCTGTGTGAATTCAGGCTGACGGTCTGCCCTTAGATCTTCATCCCGGAAGCATTTGGCAATTTGATAATATTTGTCCATTCCGCTGACCATGAGCAACTGTTTGAAAAGCTGTGGACTTTGAGGAAGGGCATAGAAATTTCCTGGGTGAACTCGGCTTGGAACGAGATAGTCCCTTGCGCCTTCAGGAGTGCTTTTTGTGAGGATTGGCGTTTCAATTTCCAAAAAATCCTCGTTGTTGAGAAATTCTCTGACAATTTGAACAACTTTGTGACGAAGCTTTATATTTCTTAAAATGTCAGGTCTTCTTAAATCAATATATCTATATTTGAGTCTAAGATCGTCTTTTGTTTGGCTGTTTTCTTCAATAGGGAAAGGCGGCGTTTCAGACTCGGACAAAATCCTTAATTCTTTGGCGATTATTTCAATTTTTCCTGTCTTCATTGAAGGATTTATGTTTTCTTCAGTTCTTGCAGCAACAATGCCTTTGACAGCAACAACAAACTCGCTTCTTATTGTTTCGGCTTTAGAAAAAAGCTCGCTTTCAGCAGTTTGATCCACAACTGCCTGTATGATTCCGGTTTTGTCTCTAAGCGCTATAAATATGAGCTGTCCGAGGTCGCGCCTTCTTTGAACCCAGCCCATAACGGTTACGGTCTGTCCTATGTGGTTTTCATTTACATCACAGCACATATGGCTTCTTTTTAAGCCGGCCATTGATTCTCCCATTGTATAAAGTCTCCTTACATTTTGTATATTTTTGAGCCACATTCGGTTGATAAAGGCATATATAGGAAAATTCCACTGTGAAATGTGTATGCCCTTGTCAGCTATCCATATAGTATCAGAAAAAATATAAAACTTCAATATTATAAACCAAAAAATCGGAAGACGCCGGAATGTTCCGACGCCTTTGAACAAAGTTTAATTCTATTTTGAGAAAATGGATTTTATTTTTGAGAATATTTGTTTGAATATGTTTCCTATCCTTGTGAGAAAATTTCCTTCAGCATGAAAATCCTCGTCAACATTGACAGCTTCATCATCGTCATCAACAGTGATTTCTTCTGTTCTCAAAACGATTTGCACACTTTGTGGGGCAGGGTTGAGCGCCGATGTGAATGAAACTGGTTCAAGCGTTTCATCCATATTGAGGAACCCCATTTTGTCGCCGCTATATTCATCCCATTCATCATCTATGGTGTTTTTTATTGTGTCTTTGGCATTGCGTATTGTGTCGGTTTGGGCAAGGCCGTCAATTGATGATGACAATGCACTTATTGTTCCGCTCAAAAGTGAAGCTGTTCCGGCATCAAGGCTGTCACTGCTTTGGCGTGCCACGGCATTTGCTGTTGAGAGAAACTCTTGTGTGCTGTCTATGCCCTCTATGGCGCTTTCAACAAAGCTTTTGGCGTCAGAGGCTGTTTGTTCGGCTCCAGCTTCATGTTCATTGAGCACATCAGTCAATGAGGAACTGTCATCGATCAATGCTTCGGCAAGTGACAGCGAGTTGTTCAGGCTTTCCAAAAGTGCATTTGAATCCTCTGCAATGTTTGTGACGTCATCGCTGTGTGTTTCAATTGAGTTCATGTATGTGTCCAAAAGGCTCAAAGAAGCATTGAGGTCATCAACAAGAACTTGGGCGCTTGAAGACAGTTCGCCGAGATATGAAAGTGTGTCGCCGGTTTCTGACGTGAGCGCGCTTCCGGCGGCGCTCAAAGAATTCAGTGTGCTGTTGACCTCTGAAATTTTGCTGTTGACCATGGCTATCATCATATCAGTTTTTGGATCAAGCCCTCCTGTGTCGGCCATTGGAGAAAGGCCGCTTATTGAAGGCATTGAGCTCATTGAGCCGCCAAGGGACAAGCTTAAATCGGCAAGAACACCGCTCAAAATTTCCAAATCTTTTTTTGTCTGTTCTGTCAAGCTTTGTCTTAACTCAGAGTTTTCATCCATTTCAAGAACCATTGTTTTGAGGCCCTCTATATCAGTTCTGATGTTTTCGATTGATGTTTTTGCGTCAGAAATTATAGGCTTGAAATCATTGGCCGTGTTTGTCATTTGATTGAGGCTTGAATTTGTGTCAATCAACAGTTTTTTTGTGTTTTCCAAATGTTCTGTGAATGGCTTTGAGGCTTCAGAGATTTTTTTGAGGCTTTCTATTGCTGTGTCAGCCTCGTCAAGCAAATTGTCTTTTTCACTGCTCATTATGGCTCTTGCGTTGTCAAGCTCTCTGAGGCCGCGGGAAGTTTCGTCAAGGCCGCTTTTGAGGCCGTTCATTGTGTCAAGGAGTATGTCAAGGCTGTCGTTCATGGCGTCAGCAGAATCCTCAATTTTTTCTTTGCTTTCTCTCAGCTTGCGTATATCCTCAATTTGGGAAAGCTTTCCGGGAACCATCATCATCATCAGCCCATTGAACGAGAAGTCGTTAGAGCCGATTTTGAGTGTGAAATGCTGTTCTTCCGAGGGCATAACCATAAACACAACAGCCTTTATGTTGCCAAGGGTTTGAATTTGAGCGCCTTCGGCTTCGACACTGAGGTTTTCATCCATGTTGACAGTTGCAGCTATTTGAAGAATCATGTTGTTTTTGAAATATTCACTTGTTTTTTCGTTTGGAACGGCATCAATGCTTATTTCAACAAGTCCTTTTTCTCCCGCAAGCTCATCGGCATTTTTTTCAACGCCATTCAGCTTGTATGAAACGTCTATATTCCATGGAAGCTCTACAGCATCGTTTTTCATTTTTCCTTCGAAATAGAACCGATTGTCCATGGCTTCATCAAACTTGAATGTGACCTTTCCTTCGTCAATTTCAGGAACTGCATAGTTGCTCATGTTGATGACTTCATCATAAATTCCATAATCGGAAATTGTGTCCGAGTTTGAAGGAGTGTATCCTTTGACAATGCTCATGCTGTCTGTTTCGCCATAAAAATTTAGATTCACATAAAGAGTTTCGTCAATTTGAAGCGAGGCAGGAGCGCCATGGACAATTTTTGCGGCTGAGGAAGTCAGCAAAATGCATGATAACAACAAAGCGGTTATTTTTTTATATGTTCTCATTTAATGTTTCCTCCTTGCTTGGCATAGGGATTTTCTTTTTATGTTTTAGAATTCTTGATTTTTTGCTTGATTTGCCGGACTTTCTGTCAATGCCTTTTTTGACAGCTTTGTCAAAGACAATCAGCAAAGCCGGAAGAAGCGAGAGAACCATTATAACACTCAATATGGCGCCGCGCCCAACAAGACGCCCTATTTGAGAAACTCCGCGCACACTGGAGGAGAAAAACAGCCCATATCCAACAACAGTCAGTATGGCGCCAGAAGTTATAACTGAAACGGCGCTTCTTGAAACAGCGGCTTTTCCGGCATCAGCTTTGTCCATGTCTTTTCGCGCATTTATATAGTTGTTGGTGACAAGAATTGAATAATCTATCGTGGCTCCAAGCTGAAGACAACTCACAATTATGTAGCCCATATATGGCATGGTGCTTCCTATGACATATGGTATTGTCATGTTGAGGTATATTGCCACTTCTATTGGTATTATAACCAAAACAGGCATGAGAGCCGAGCCGAATGTGAGCATAACAACTATGGCAACTCCCAAAAGAGAAATCAGGCTCACCCGGGCATAGTCGGTTGTTAAAATGTCTTTGATGTCCATTGTGCTTGAAGTCATTCCCAAGGCATAGCCGTCTTCATAGTAACTTTCTATAACATTTTGAACTTTTGTTATGCAGTCAAATGCATATTCACTTTCCTGAGTTGTGTTAAGTGAAATCAAAATTCTTGAATAATTCTCTGTGTGAAGCTGTTCAACAATGTCTTTTGGAAGAAAATCAACAGGAATTCCTTCTGGAAGAGCACTGCCAAGGGATATGGCGAAGTTCACAAAATTCAGATCGTTGAGTTCTTCTGTGAGCTTTCTTTCATCAACGATTGATGTGTTTGGAATGAGCCCAATGGCCATGTTGCTTTTGCCAAAAACATCATCAATGAGACGGCTGTCTTCATAATATAGCGTTCCCGGCCCTGCGCCAATTGCTTCATCGCCATATTGAAATGCATTCATATTTTGGCCAAAATAGCACGGGACAGCAAGCAAAATTGCGGCCACAAGAACATATTTTCTTATCTTATATGTAATTTTGCCTATGCCTTTTGCTGAAGGAATGAAAGGCTTGTGTTCATACTTCTGCACGCGTTTATAGTTTCTTAATATTAAAGCGGGCATAAGAAAAAGGACTGTGGCAAGGCTTATTATTATGCCTTTTGCCAAAACAAAGCCAATGTCTTTTCCAATTGAAAACTCCATGAGCGCCAAAACCACAAATCCAACAATTGTTGTGGCGCCACTGGCAAGAACTGAAGAAACTGATGCTGAAAGTGCTTTTTTCATGGCCTCTTTTTCTTCAATGCCTTTGCTTCTGAAAAATGTGAAATTGTCCAAAAGAAATATTGAATAATCCATTGAAACAGCCAGCTGAAGGATTGCTGCTGTGCTGAATGTGAAAAATGATATTGTTCCAAATATTATATTGCTGCCCATGTTTATTATTATGGCAATGACCATAACTGAAACAAACAAAACGGGTTCGAACCACGAGGTTGTTGTCAGTGTGAGTATCAAAAATATGATTGCAAGGGAAATTGCAATTGCAATTGTGATCTCATGGGTTATGCTGGCCTGCATTGATTTTTTGCTCACGGCTGAACCTGTGAAGTGGCCTTTTTCACCAACTATTTCATATATCTCATCAAGTGCCGCGTGCGTTTCTTTGTCAGACTCGCCGCCTTTGAATATAACTTCCATGACGGCATTGCCATCTTTATAGAAGCTGTCGATGCTGTTGAAATTGATGAAATCATTTGACATATAAACATCAGTCATTGTGTCAGGGCCGATGACAAGTTCAACCTGATCCACAGCGGCGATTTTTTCGCGTATGTTTTTGGCTTCATAGAGCGATATGTCTTCAATCATAATTCGCGCAAGCCCGGGATAGCCAAATTCCTTTTCCATTATGTCAAGGGCTTGTTTTGACGGGGCGCTCAATGGAAGATATGTGCTCAGGTCATAATTGACGTTCACAAAAGGATATGAAATGGCGCTCAGCACAATTGCAACCATGAATATTTTTTCTATTGCTTTGCTTTTTTCAACTATTAGATTTATTATTTTGTCAATATGCAGCTTATTCATATTCTCCTCCAATAATGAACAAAGAGTTGATTTTTAATACATTGTGTATTATAATACTAATGATGTTTATAATCAATAGTCAGCTTTATACGATTTTATTCATTAATAAACAAAACTGAGAAAAAAGTTCAATATTTGGTTTGTTCACAATATTTTTTGCTAAAATTTTGAAATGGGCGGACATTTATTTTGTCATTAAATTAGAAAGGATGCTGACATGAACGGCTATAAAGAAGACAGGCGCGTGAGAAGAACAAAAAAACTGCTTAAACAGGGTTTGAGCGAGCTTATGAAAGAAAAGGAATTCAAAGACATTTCTGTTAAAGATGTCACAGAGAGAATGGATTTGAACCGGGGAACATTTTATCTCCATTATACAGACATTTATGACTTGCTGAACAAGATTGAAGAAGATGTGTTGAGCGATTTTCAGCATATGATAGACATTCACCGCTTTGACACAACAACAAAATCGATCATGCCAGTTATTGAGCCTCTTGTTGAGTATATTAATGAAAATGCTGATATATGCAGTGTTTTGCTTTTGAACAAGGCGGCAAGTGATTTTTCAATAAAAATAAAAAATCTTATAATATTGAACGGAAAATCGCTTTTGGAAAGAAACTTTGATGTTAAAACATCAGATGAAGTGCTTAACTACACATTGAATTATATAGCTTATGGAATTATAGGCATATTCAAAGAATGGATGAGCGACTTTGATTCAATTGGGAAAAAAGATATTATAAAACTGTCCGACAACATAATATATGCCACACTGAAATCGCTTATATGAAAAATGCGAATCTGTGAATAAACGTTTTCTGCTGCATGTTCGTGAGAACCAATGCAAATTTTGTTGTGTCTTTTCAAACATAAACTGGAACCATGAGAATGAAGACGATTCATTTCACTTTGACAATTCCATTTAATGTTCATATCAAAAAATATTTAACTTCATTTCTTTTAAAAAGCAGTTAAAAAACTTTACATAATATTAATTTTAGCATAAAATCTAAATGTGTGAGAAATTTAAAAGAAAACGCTTTATATTGGCGTTTTCGGCTTTATAAACGTTTTGTTTTGGAGAATGATTTATGTTTGAAAATTTTGAATTTGAATTTATAGACGGTGGAATTGCAATCACTTCATATTTGGGAAATAATCCTATCATAAGCATTCCCCGGGAAATATATGGAAATAAAGTTATAAAAATAGGCGATGAGGCATTTCGCGACATGGAGTTTATAGAAGAAGTTGAGTTTGAGGAAGGACTTTTGGAAATTGGCAACTATGCTTTTTGCAAATGCTCCAGCATTAAGAGACTTATTCTTCCAAACAGTGTTGCCGAAATAGGGAGCCATGCTTTTTATAACTGCCGCAATGTTGAGGAAATGACGCTTCCAAGAAGTCTTGTCTTTGCGGGAGACGGCTTCATAAAAAACTGCGGAAAAATAAAAACAGTGAACATAGCCTCATCTTTTGAAATAAGCGCCGCTGTTGTTTCAGTTCTTAATGAGCTGAAAGAGGAATTTGTGCTTCATGCAGAAAAAGAGGATATACGGCTTTTATTTCCCGCCTATGATTTCGACTTTGTTGTGAACGCCCCAGCAAGGCTTTGCACAACATACACAGTTGGCTCGGGCGACAGATATAGACAGGCGATAACTCAAAAAGGGATTGACTTTGAAAGCTATGACAACACGTTTTCGCGGGCCGTGACGGAAGAAAGGGAGAACACTGTTTTTCATATAATATTTGAGCGGCTTTTAAGCAATTATAATATAGATGGCAAATTCATTGACAAATATCTGCAATATCTAAAAGAAAATGTTGAAAGAGCCATGAATTATGCACTTAAAAACGGTGGTGTCAGCCTTTTGGAAATCATGGACAAAAACAATGTGTTCACAAATGAAAACATTGACAGCGCCATTAAAGCAGCAGCGGAACTTGGAAACAGCGAGTCAGCAGCTTTTATGCTTGATTTGAAGCTCACAAAGTTCGGCAGAAAGCTGAAAAAATTTGACTTATAGGAGCTATGGTATGGTTTCGCAATATGATATTGTTGAAAAGATAGATGCGATTTGCAGAAATATATTGTTTTCAGTTAAAACAAAGCTATATATGAACATGAAATTTCTGTCAATGGCTTTTGACGGGCTAAACTTTGCAATGAACAGCGACACTGAAAGAATGGGAACTGACGGGTTTTATTTATATTATTCGCCGGCTTTTTTGATGGACTGCTATAGAAATTTTCCACAATGGCTTGAAAGGGCATATATACATTCAATCATTCATTGCCTGTTCAAACATTTGATCAACATTGATGACAGAGATGATGTGATATGGAATTTGAGTTGTGACATAGCAGCCGAATATGTGATTGACAGCCTTAATGTCAGAACTTTGAAACGCAGTGAAAATGCACTTAGGAGAGTGACATATAAGCAGATCAATGAAGCCATGAAAGTTCCAACTGCAGAGGGCATTTATGAAGCCATAGTTCACAGAAAAATAGATTTTGAAAGCCTTGAAAAGCTGAAAGACGAGTTTTTTGTTGATGACCATAGCTTTTGGAAACAATATAGAAGTGTTGAAAGCCCTGAAGGAGAAAATTCGGGCGGAAATTCCCAAAACAATGATCAAGGCGAAAACAGTGGCGAGCCTGATGACAACGATGGAAACGGCAGTCAAAGCAATGGCGGAAATGACAAAAAAGCGAATTCAAACATTGACAAGTTGAAAGAAAAATGGGACAACATAAGCCAAAGGACAGAAACTGAAATGGAAACATTTTCAAAAGGACAGAGTGATGAGACTGGTGAGCTCTCTGAATTTTTGAGGGTTGAAAACAAGCAAAGATATGACTATCGTGAGTTTTTGAAAAAATTTGCTGTGCGTCGTGAGATAATGCAGTTGGACATGGACAGCTATGATTATATATATTATACTTATGGCTTGAGGGTTTATGGCAACATGCCGCTTGTTGAATGCCTTGAATATAGCGATGTCAAAAAGGTTGAAGAATTTGCGGTTGTCATTGACACATCGGCCTCGTGTGAAAAAGAGCTTGTCAGAATATTTCTTGAGGAAACATATTCCATATTAAGAGACAACGAAAGCTTTTTCAGAAAGATAAACATGCATATAATACAATGCGACAACCGTGTTCAAGAAGACAAAATAATTGTTTCAAAAGAGGATTTTGAGCAGTATATAAACAATTTTGAGGTCAAGGGCCGGGGAGGCACAGACTTTAGGGCGGCTTTTGACTATGTGAACAGCTTGTGTGAAGAAAAGAAAATGAACGAACTGAAGGGACTTATATATTTCACTGATGGATATGGAGAATATCCAACAAGTGCTCCAGCATATGAAACTGCATTTGTGTTTGTTGATGACAGTTTTGATGATGCAGGAGTGCCGCCATGGGCTGTGGAAATAATACTTAGCAAACATGAAATATACAGTTTTGGAGGAAAATGACTTTGAACATAAAAAGGGCGAAAGAGGAGATTAAAGACGCTATTGAAAGCTATATGCTTAAAGATGAATTTGGCGATTATGTGATACCAATTGAAAGTCAAAGACCAGTGCTGCTTATGGGGCCTCCGGGGATAGGGAAAACGGCGGTTATGCGCCAAATTGCCATGGAATGCGGAATTGGGCTTGTGGCATATACAATAACTCACCACACAAGACAGAGCGCTATAGGGCTCCCGTTTATTGACGAAAAGGAATTTGGAGGCAAAAAATATTCTGTCACTGAATATACAATGAGCGAGATTATAGCATCTGTTTACAACAAAATTGAAGAAACAGGCATAAAAGAGGGAATATTGTTTATTGACGAAATAAACTGTGCTTCCGAAACTCTTGCTCCGGCCATGCTCCAGTTCCTTCAATATAAAACATTTGGAAGCCATGCCGTGCCACGGGGGTGGATAATTGTGGCGGCTGGAAACCCTCCTCAGTATAACAAAAGCGTCAGGGAATTTGATGTTGTAACATTGGATCGTGTCAAAAAAATTGATGTTGATGTGGATTATGCCACGTGGAGGGAATATGCTGTTTTGAATGATGTTCACAACAGTGTAATATCATATCTTGATGTCAGAAAAGAGAATTTTTATAGCGTGAAAAACACAGCTGACGGCAAGCGATTTGTGACGGCACGCGGCTGGGAAGATCTTTCAAGGATAATATATGTGTATGAAAAACTTGGGAAAAAGGCTGACTTTGAAGTTGTTTTCCAATATTTGCAGGATATGAAAACGGCAAAGGACTTTGCGGCATATCTTGAGCTTTATTATAAATATAAAGAGGACTATTCCATAAGTGACATAATAAACGGAAACTTCAAAAAGGAATATATGGACAGGCTTAGGACAGCTTCATTTGATGAAAAACTTGGAGTTGTGAGTCTTGTGCTTGGCGCGCTCAACTCATGTTTTAAAGAAGTCAACAAAACAGACATATTTGTCTCAGAGTTTCACGCTGTGCTGAAGGACATGAAAAAACTGTTCGAAAACAACAGCGGATTCCCCAAAGACATCATAAATGAAACAATTGAGCAGCGCAAGAACAAGCTTTATGCAAAAAAACTGGCCGATGTGATAGACAAAAAAGATGAGGCATTGGAAAGAAACATTTTGGACACTCTTTCAAGCTATATGCACGAAATTGAAAAAAACAGTGCGCATACATGCGACGAGGGTTTTGAGTTGATCAAAAAACTGTTTGGCGCTGAAGTTGAAAAAAGAGAGCATATCATTGAAGAAACTTCACAAAAGCTTGAAAATGCTTTTGAATTTATGGAAAAAACTTTTGGCGAAAGCCAAGAAATGGTTATATTTGTCACAGAACTCAACAGTGGATATTACAGCATTAAGTTTATAAATGACAACGGAAGCGTGAAATTTTATCAATACAATAAAAACCTTTTGTATAAACAGCAGCAAAAGTCAATCATAAGCGAAATGGATCAGCTCAACAGTCTTCTTGAAAACAGAATCAAAGGAGAGTGATTTTGTGCGCATAAGAGTTTTGGCTGAAAGCTTTGTGGTTTGCCAAGTTCCTGATTTTTCAGAGATCGACTTTGAGGGCGGTTTTCTGTTTTTGGGAAAAACTGATGAAGAAATTTCGTTGGTTTGTGAAACGAAAGCCGTTCCAAAAAATGTTTTGAAATGTGAAAATGGTTGGAAAGCATTGGGCATAGTTGGGGTTTTAGAATTTTCACTGACAGGGATTTTATGCAAAATATCGTCAATTCTAAGTGAGGCCGGAATAGGCATATTCGCCGTTTCCACATATAACACGGATTATATACTTGTGAAGGAAGAAAATTTGGAGAAAGCCGTTGCAGTTCTTTCTAAAAATGGATATGATGTTTTGTAAATTTTTTTGAAACTGTTGCAGGCTGAAAGACTTTGAAAAAGAAATGGGCGTATCTTTGAAATATAATTGTGTTTTATAAGCAATTTTGTCGGACAAAAAACATGCAGCGGCTTATGTTTTGTGGTTGTTTTTTGGTTTTCAAAACACAAAATTGTGAACATGGCAAGTTTTGGAATTTATATGAAGACAGTGGGTTTTTGAGTTATTTACAAAGGAGATATTTTAATGGGGCTTTTTAATATGTTAGGTTTTGGGGAAAGCATTGGAATTGATCTTGGAACGGCCACAGTGCTTGTACATATAAAGGGACAGGGCATTGTTATAAAGGAACCATCAGTTGTCACAATTGACAAAAACACCAACACAATATTGGCTGTTGGAGAAGAAGCCCGAAAAATGATGGGCAAAACCCCAGGGAACATTGTGGCCATCAGGCCGCTGAGAGAGGGAGTCATCTCTGACTATGAAGTCACTGAAAGAATGTTGAAATATTTCATTGAAAAGGCTATAGGCAAACATCCTTTTGTGAAACCAACGATTGCAGTTTGTGTGCCGAGCGCCGTCACAGAAGTTGAGAAAAGGGCTGTTGAAGACGCAGCGCGTCAGGCCGGCGCGCGTAAAGTGCATATTATTGAAGAACCAATAGCAGCCGCAATTGGAGCAGGAATAGACATATCAAGAGCCAGCGGAAGCATGGTTGTTGACATAGGCGGCGGAACAACAGATATAGCTGTCATTTCACTTGGCGGAACTGTTGTGAGCTCGTCAATAAAAGTTGCGGGGGACAATTTTGATGACGCAATTATAAGATATATGAGGAAAAAGCACAATGTTCTCATAGGCGAGAGAAGTGCGGAACAGCTCAAAATCAACATTGGCACTGCTTTTGCGCGCACAATGTCGGTTTCAATGGATATAAGGGGGCGCAATCTCATAACAGGACTTCCCAAAAATATAACTGTGAACAGCGAAGAAATGCTTGAAGCTTTGTCGGAGTCTGTCATGGCCATCACTGAAGCCGTTCACAATGTTTTGGAAAAAACTCCTCCTGAATTGGCGGCTGACATTGCTGACAGGGGAATTGTTATGACAGGCGGCGGAAGCTTGCTTTATGGCCTTGACAAACTGATTTCAAGCAAAACGGGGATAAATGCTATCATAGCAGATGATGCTGTGAGCTGCGTGGCTGTGGGAACTGGAAAATATGTTGAAAATTTAGAATGACTGTTTTTGGCAGCTGTCAAAAGAGACAGCTGCCAATTTTTTGAAGCATATTGAATCATTGTGTTCTTATCTAATGCTCTTGTTGAAACAAAAATTGAAAGAAAAATGAATTGTTGATTGAATTTTGATGTGGCGACATGCTGTTTATGTTGCATGTCAATTGTGGTTTGGCGGTCTGTTTAATATTTTTATAATATATTGCATGATAGCATTCAAATGCTGAAATATATTTTTATAAAGCATGTATCTATAAATATGCATTATAATAATGCAGTTAACGACAGCAAAAAACTAAATATTTCCTTGTAAATGATGTCCAAAGGTGTATAATAATTAGTGTATGGCTAAAATACAATTCATAAAGTATGTTTTTATCGTTGATTTGTTAGTGACAATTGAAGAAGGAGATGTTGAATTATATTTTGGCGATTTTTGCACCCATGGAGGATTATATGAACAAAAAAGTTATGCTTATAGACGGAAACAGCATTGTTAACAGGGCGTTTTATGGCGTTCCAATACTGACAAATTCGAGTGGACAGTATACGAATGCAATATACGGCTTTTTTAATATACTTTTCAAACTGCTTGATGAAGAAAAACCGGAATATTTGGCTGTGGCATTTGATTTGAAAGCTCCAACGTTCAGACATGAAAAATATGGCGAATATAAAGGAACAAGAAGAGAGATGCCGCATGAGCTTGCGGAACAAATTCCGGCTCTCAAAGAATTTTTGACGGCGCTTGGTGTCAAGCAATATTCCATGGAAGGCTTTGAGGCCGATGACATACTTGGAACAATATCAAAAAAAACTGAAGAAATGGGGCTTGAAACAGTTGTTGTTTCGGGCGACAGGGATCTTTTGCAAATTGCCAGTGACACGCTCAAAGTGCGCATTCCAAAAACAAAGGGAGGAAAAACAGAAGTTGAGGATTATTATGCTCAAAATGTGAAGGAAAAATATGGAGTGACTCCAACTGAATTCATTGATGTCAAAGCGCTTATGGGGGACGCTTCCGACAACATACCAGGCGTGCCATCAATTGGTGAAAAAACGGCTGTCAAGATTATACAGGAATTCAAAACTCTTGAAAATGCACTTGAAAACGCCGAAAATGTCAAACCGCCAAAGGCATCAAAAAATCTCATTGAATATAAAGAACAAGCAAAACTCAGCAAATATTTGGCCGCAATTGTCAGAGATGTGCCAATTGAAATTGATTTGGAACAGATGAAAGTTTTTGGAAGCGTTATAAGCAATGAGGCTTATGACATAATTAAGAAATTTGAGTTTAAGTCTATGCTTTCGCGGTTTTCCACAAAAGAAAATGACAGCAGAGGCGTTGATGAAAACAGCAGCTGTAGTGTTCTTGAAACTGAGGAAGAGCTGAAAAAATATATATCGCTGATAAACCCAAACGCTGAAGTGTCATATATTTTGTTTGCTGAAGAACATAATATAAAAGGGATTGGACTGTATCAAAATGGAAACGGCAGTGTTTTTGTTCCTGTTGGAAAGTCTGTTTCGCAGGAAAGCTTTTCTGAAATTGTCAAAGGCTTTTTTGAAAATGAAGGCATAGCCAAGATAGGTCACAACATAAAAAGTGACATATCACTCTTGAGCAGCGTCAACATTTCGCTTAAAGGAGCAGTTTTTGACACAGCACTGGCAGCATACATTTTGAACCCTTTGAGAGAGGCATATAACTGTGATGATATAGCGGCGGAATTTCTTGAAATTTCAGTTAAAAGCGAAGAAGAAGTTTTGGGAAAAGGAAGAAGCAGAAAAACACTTCTTAGCCTTGAAAATGAAACACTGCTCGAATTCGCAGCTCCACAAGCAATGATAATTGGTGAAGCCAAAAATGTGATGGAGAGAAAAATAATAGAAAACAATCAAAAAGAGTTGTTTTATGAAATTGAAATGCCATTGCTTTTTGTTTTGAGCGAAATGGAAAAATGGGGAATAAAAGTAAACAAAAATGACTTGATTCAATATAAAAATATGCTTGAAACAGAAATTGACAAAACAACTGACGAAATATATTCTCTTGCTGGTGAGGAGTTTAATATAAACTCTCCAAAACAATTGGGAGTTATATTGTTTGAAAAACTTGGATTGAAGGGAAGCAAAAAAACCAAAACGGGATATTCAACAGCGGCAGAAACCCTTGAAAAACTCAAGCATGAAAGCCCAATAGTTGAAAAAATACTTTATTACCGCCAAATTGCCAAACTCAAAAGCACATATGCCGATGGCCTTTTGAGCGTTATGGACAAAAAGACAGAAAAAATATATTCCACTTTTAATCAGACAATAACGGCCACAGGAAGGATAAGCAGCACAGAGCCTAATCTCCAAAACATACCTATAAGGCTTGAGCTTGGCCGTGAACTCAGAAAAGTTTTTGTTCCTTCAGATGAGAACTTTGTGTTTCTCGATGCTGACTATTCACAAATTGAGCTCAGAGTTCTTGCCCACATGGCTGGAGATCAAACACTCATAAATGCTTTTGCCGATGGACAAGATATTCACAGGCTGACGGCAAGCCAGGTTTTCAACATACCTTTTGATGAGGTGACGCAAAAACAAAGAAGTGACGCAAAAGCTGTCAATTTTGGCATAGTGTACGGCATAGGAGCATTTAGCCTGAGCCAAGACATTGGAACAACAAGAAGGGAAGCTGAAAAGTATATTGAAAGCTATTTCAAAAAATATCCTAATATAAAAACTTATATGGATCGTACAATCAAAGAGGCGAATGAAAACGGATATGTCAGCACTATATTTGGCCGCAGAAGGCCAATGCCAGAACTTAGCTCATCAAACTTTGTGCAGCGTTCATTTGGTGAAAGAGTGGCAATGAACATGCCCATACAAGGAAGCGCCGCCGACATCATAAAAATTGCCATGATCAAGGTTGACAAAGCGCTGAGAGACAGAAAGCTTAAATCAAGGCTCATTTTGCAAGTTCATGACGAACTTTTGGTTGAAGCACACAGAGATGAAGTTGAAGAAGTTTCGGCATTGCTGAAAGAAAACATGGAAAACGCTGTCAACCTGAGTGTTCCTATGATTGCAAAAGTTAACACAGGGGAAAGCTGGTATGAAACGAAATAAGAGGTGTTATAGTTGAGAATTATTGGTCTTACTGGCGGCACCGGAAGTGGGAAGGGCGTTGTCAGTGAAATTTTGAGTGAAAAAGGAGCTTTTATCATAGACACCGATGCCATAGCACACACTATTATTTTGAAAGGAAAGCCGGCGTACTATGAGTTGTTGGAATATTTTGGAAATGGCATTATGAATTGGGGTGGGGAGATAGACAGGAGAGAACTGGGAAACATAGTTTTTAGAGAACGCGGCGAAAAGCTGAATTTTTTGAACGAATGCACCCACAAACATATATACAACGAAATTGAAAGACAGATTGAAACAGCCAAAAAATCTGGCAAAAGCGCGGCTGTCATTGATGCTCCGCTTTTGCTGGAAGGAAATTTCAGAAATTTGTGCGGCGAGATATGGGTTGTGTATGCCGATGAGGAGCTCCGGCTTCAGAGAATAATGAAAAGAGACAGCATTGATGCCGAACAGGGGAGAAACAGAATTGGCTCTCAAAAACCATGGGATTTTTATAAAAAACACGCTGATGTGATAATATATAATGACGGAAACATTGATTTTGTCAAAAAACAGATTGATGTTTATTTCCCAATATAACATATAGGAGAATGTTATGTTTTATTGTTTGGATTTGAAAAAAATGTTGAACAGATTGATGACGGTTATATTTGTGTTGTCAATTGTTGCTGTTTCGGCAAGATATTTTGTTTTGCCGAGGATTTTTGGCAGAGGGAACAGGGAACTGGTTGAAAAATATGCCAAAGAATATGAACTGGAAGAAAGCGTGGTTTATGCCGTGATTTATGCCGAAAGTGGATTTGACAGCAATGCACTTTCGCCAAAAGGAGCCAAGGGGCTTATGCAAATCACCGACAGAACTGGAGAATGGGGAGCCGAGGAAACAGGAATTGAAAATTTTGAAACAAATATGCTTTTTGATCCAGAAACAAACATACATATTGGTTGTTGGTATTTAAGTGTGCTTCTTAAACAATATGATTACAAACTTGACACAGCGCTTGCGGCATATAATGCGGGAAGTGGAAACGTGAGCAGATGGCTTTATGATGTGGAATATTCATCTGATTTAATGACGCTTGACAAAATTCCGTTTGAAGAAACCCGAAAATATATACTAAAAGTCAATGCTGTCAAAAAGATATATGACTTTTTATATTAAAGCTTAGGAGAAAGTATGAAAAAATTTTGTTTATTATTCATATGTTCAATGTTGGTTTTTACAGCCTGTGCTGATAAAAATGAAAGCCAGTCGGCCATAGTTGCAACACAAATTGGCGAGGCCGACAAAATGAGCAAAAAAGACAACAAAGATTTGACGCTTAGCATGAGAACGGCAAAAACTCTTAACCCTTTGAAGAATGAAGAAGAAACTGTCGATTTGGTGCTTAGAATTATGTTTGAGCCGCTCATTGAGATTGACAACAATTATAAGCCTTCGCCATCTATAGCTGAAAGCTGGTATTACACAGAAGAAGGAACTCTTTTGACAATAAAACTAAAATCTGGACTCACATGGCATGATGGAAGCGCCATAACTGCCGATGATGTGATATACTCGTTGAACACAATAAGAAATGCGCCTGAAACATCAATATATAAAAAATGTGCCGAAAGCATAATACGATATAGCAAAGCTGACGATCTCACTGTGAATGTAAAATTTAACCGTTCATATGTGGGAAATGTGTATGCAATGAGTTTTCCTGTAATATCAAGTCAATATTATGGTTCGGGGGCAAATGTGGAATTTGCGCCTATGGGAAGTGGCGCATACAAATTTGAAAGCTATACTGCCGCGCAGGAACTTCGTTTGAAAGCATCAGAAAACAGTTTCACAAAAAAACCGTCAATTGAAAACATAATCGTTTCAATAACAACTGATTCAGACACAGACATATACACATTTAGTCAAAGGATTACAGACAGTGTTATAGCCGATGAGACGATTTTGGGAAGATTTGACTTTGATGACGGAAGCAAAAAATATAGCTTTACAGACAACTATTTTGATTTCATTGGATTTAACTATGACAAGCATATGTTTAATGACAAAAACATAAGAAAAGCCATTGTTCACTCAATTCCTGTTGAAAGCATAATTGAGGCCATATATCTTTCGAATGCAGAAGCAGCGCTGACACCTTTGAACAGAGAAAGTTTTTTGTGGCCGAATGATGAAAGAACAGAGTATGAATATGATCTATCAACAGCAAGAAATATATTGCAAACAGCCGGATATGTGCTCAACAACGGCTCAAACGTTAGAGAAAAATGGTTTGAGGATGGCGTGCAGACTTTGTCATTTTCAATTCTTGTGAATGATGAAAATGAACAGCGCCGTCAAATGGCTGTCAAAATTGCTGAGGAGCTAAACAGCATTGGCTTTGCAATTGCCGTTGAATCTGTGGATTTTGAGACATTCAAATCACGCCTTGAAAACGGTGAATATGACATGTTTCTTGGAGGTTTTGAGCTTTCAATTGTTCCCGATTTTGGATTTTTATATGAAACGGGGAGTGACATGAACTATTCAAAATATTCCAATGAGAAAATCGATGAACTTATAGAGGAATACAGAAGCTCGGTGAGTGAGTCTGACATAAAAAACAACATGACTTTGCTTATAAATGAGATATATGAAGAATTGCCGTATATAGGCATTGTGTTCAGGAAATCGGCGCTTTTCACTGATGAGAGGATTGGCGGAAACGTTCTTCCAATTCAATTTGATGCCTATAACAATATAGAGGAATGGACAATAGAATAGCTTGAAGTTTTATCAATATAATTCGGAAAAGCTTTAGTTTTGGGAGGTGATTATTTGTCGCAGATAAGAAAGGACATTATAACAGGAGACTGGGTCATATTTGCTTCCAACAGACGCAAAAAGCCATATCATTTTAATAAAAAAAGCATAACTACCAATGCATCAAGCAGTGAAAACTGTCCGTTTTGTCCTGGACATGAGGCTCAAACGCCACCAGACAAATATTGCGACACAGATGGAAAAAATTGGAACATACGAGTGTTTGAAAATTTATATCCTGCTGTGGAAAGCGAAAGCTGTGACAACAAAACAGAGAATTTTTATGAATCGGAAGCTGGATTTGGAATTCATGAAGTTGTTGTTGACACGCCAAACCATTTTGACGACCCTGAGGATTTTGATATTGCAAAGCTCATAAAGCTTTTTGGCGTCATAAAAATGCGTTTGAACGACATAAAAAATGACGAACGAATTAAATATATACAAATTTTCAAAAATAACGGCCCGGAAGCGGGAGCATCAATAGCACATTCCCACTGGCAAATTATAGGGGTTCCAATAGTTCCGCCAGAACAGAAAAAAGCTGTTGAAAACATGAAAAGATATAAAGATGAAAATGATGAGTGCGTTTTATGCAAAATGGTTGTGCATGAGCTTAAAAATAAAGAGAGAATAATAAATGAAAACAAAAGCTTCATTGCCATTGTTCCATATGCCGCGAAATATAGTTTTGAAGTTATGATGTTGCCAAAAAGACATGTTTCATCATTTGCTGACTTTGAACATGAAGAAATTGAAGACATGGCAAGCATGTTTTCGTGGGTTTTGCACAGAGTGAAAAAACTCAAGCATGACATTGGATATAACATATGTTTTCAGGAAAAGCCTGAGGAATTTGATGATTCATATTTTCATTGGTATATGAAAATATTTCCGCGTCTTGGCTCACCTGCTGGATTTGAATTTGCCACAGGATGTTATATAAATCCTCTGCTTCCAGAAGTGGCAGCAGAAAAATATAGAGCTGGTGAAAGCTGGGATAAATGATGTTTTTATAAACTTATCACAAACTTATATTTTTAACGCTGGGCTTTTAAGCATCAGCGTTTTTGCATTATGGAGAAGGCTACATTTTTGATTATATAATTTTTTAATTTCGAAAATTTATGAGTCGAATATTCTATATTTCATACATTTATAAAATTGCATATGCTAATGTATAATTGACAGTGCAAATTAAATAATTTATACTATCAAATGATAATTATTTTCAGATTTTTATGTTATGCAAAAATATATTTATATTAAAAATTTGGATTGGTGTTTTCGATGGCGGCTATCAAGTCAAATAGGAGAGGGCTTAAATCATGACAGAACATAAAATAATATTTGGTGACAGCCGGGCGCTTAATAAAATTGATGACAAGTCAGTGCAGTTGATAATCACATCGCCGCCATACTGGCAGTTGAAGGATTATGGCACAGAGGATCAAATTGGGTTTAATGACAGCTATGAAGAATATATAAACAATCTAAACATTGTGTGGAAAGAGTGCGACAGGGTTCTTGCTGATGGTTGCAGATTATGCATTAACATTGGAGATCAGTTTGCGCGTTCTGTCTATTATGGAAGATATAAAGTGATTCCAATCAGAACAGAAATAATCCGCTTTTGCGAATCGTTGGGAATGGACTATATGGGAGCCATAATATGGCAAAAGACAACAACAATGAACACTTCCGGCGGCGGCGCCGTCATGGGCAGTTTTCCATATCCGCGCAATGGCATATTAAAAATGGATTATGAATTTATACTTATATTCAAAAAATTGGGCAACGCGCCTAAACCGACCAAAAAACAAAAGGAAGACTCGGCCATGACGAAAGAGGAATGGAAACAATATTTTTCTTCTCACTGGAATTTCAGTGGCGTCAGACAGTTGGAACATATAGCAATGTTTCCGGAGGAATTGCCCAAAAGGCTAATCAAAATGTTTTCGTTTGTTGGAGAGACAGTTTTTGATCCATTTGCCGGAAGCGGCACAACATCTTTGGCCGCCAAACATTTGGGCCGAAACTCAATTGGATATGAGATAAACAAAAAGTTCTTTCCAATTATCAAAGAGAAACTTTGCGGCAATCAGGCTTCGCTTTTCTGCGATGACAATGTTATATTTGATGACGACAATGAGGGCGTTGGAAACACGTTTGATGATTTGCCTTACATTTTTTGCGACCCTCACAAAATGGACAAAAAAATCGACATAAAAGAACTTCAATTCGGCTCAAAAATTGATGGAAAAGAACAAAAGAAACTTGAGCTTTTCACTGTGAAAAATGTGATTTGTCCAAACAAAATTGAGCTTGGAAACGGCACGATTGTTAAACTGATGGGAATACAAACTGTTCCGCTTTTCGAAAAAGAAGCCATTGATTTTTTGCGCCGCAA
Organism: Bacillota bacterium; assembly: GCA_022791155.1. Classification (GTDB taxonomy): domain Bacteria; phylum Bacillota; class Clostridia; order Lachnospirales; family Anaerotignaceae; genus JANFXS01. The sequence goes on from JAAVYN010000013.1 coordinate 93,962, forward strand.
GTTTGAAAAGAGAAAAGTGTTTTTGAAACATGACTCTGTGAAGCGCGACGATGACGGCAATTTGCTTTGCTATGTATATCTTGACAACAGAACTTTTGTCAACAATCATTTGATCAAAACAGGATATGTTGCGGTTGACACTGAAGTGGATTATAAATTCAAAAATAAGTTTTTGAGCTCATTGCCTAAAAAAAATTTATAGGCCGGGCCTTTTCTCGGCCTTTGTCAATCTTCAATTTCGACATTTAATCCATTTTTATTTTTTTTATAATATGCCATTTTCACATCAATTACTTCCGGCAGATGAGACATTGTTTTGTATGTGTCAGGCTTTATGGAATATGCGGTGTCACCAACATAGCCATCAATGCCCAAAGCTTCTTCCTCTGGAGAAGACAGACTATATGAACTTCCACTTTCAGCTGCAATTTTTGCCAAAACAGCTTCTTGAATATGTAAGCCATTGTATGTTTTTGTTACAACTAAGTCATTAACCCAGTCATGAACCATTTCTCTGTCAATGAGATTGACGGCTTCTTTTAAGTTTTCAATTTGCTCCATTATTTTGTCTGTTGCATTGTCAATTGCATTGGGATGCTGGCCTGTGTAGAACTTGCCCCAGTCATTGGAAGAAGTTTTGCCGGCTGTTTTTTTATATTCGGCAAATTGTTCTGAAAGCTGTCCAACAACTTTTGGCCGCGTTCCGTGGGCGTTTTGGTTTGCCAAGTTCATCAATTGCGATGTATATTTTGGGAAAATTGGTGACTTGCTTTCGTTGATTTTGGCTATTTCTTCATTTTTAATATTAAAATTCATGTTTGGTCACCTTCTAAGTTTTTAAGACATTATAACACAATGTTTGACAATTTTGCTAAAATTTCTGCTTGTTGGTTTGTGGGTGAGAAGGATTGCTGTAATCGGCTGTGTTAATGTTATGATGCAAAAATTTTTTTGGATAGACGCAATTTGTGAAAAGCAATATTATTTTTTGATTTTTGGCGTTTGTCCAAAGTTGAGTATATTTTTATGTTAAATGACAGGGGATTTTTCGAAATTTTGTTGTGATGATCAAATTTTTTGAATGAATTTTTAGACGACTGTCTGTGAAAGACAGCCGCCTGTATGAATGATTTGAAATTATAAGAAGCTCAAGCAGCAACATGAGAGAGGAAAGGGAATGTCAGTGATTGTTGTGAAAAAGATAGACATTGAGAACAGAGTGGTTTTGCTCGTCATTAAGCATTGAATTTATTGTGTTCAAAATGCTTTGGTCAGTGAACATATTTGACAAATCTCTGTAGAACCTTGCCGATTCAACTTCTGAAACTATGTTTTTGTTATATTCGTCTGCCAAATTATTTCCATCAAAGACATATTCTTTTGGCTGTATCTGAGGAACCACGCCAAACATTTTTTCATAGATTTCGCCAAGGAGCTTGCTGTGCCGCACTTCGTCAAGAAACATGCTTCTCAAAATTTCTATGTCATCTTCTTTTTGGGAAAGCGAGGACAGCGTTTTATATTTGGCGGCGTCTTCCGCTTCATATTCCATGGCCATTATTAAAAGTTCGGCAAGCTTTTCGTCATAATTTATGTTTTGAGCGGTTAAACTTTTGTCTGGGCTTTTTTCGGACTCGTCTAAGTTGTAAGGATACATTTCAACACTCCCTATTTAGTAAATTAGTATTAGTTTAATTATATTCGTGGCAATGGAAAAGATTACATTGAATATGACAGAAAACCATTTCAATGATTCTGCAAATGTGCCAAAATTCAAAACTTGCTTTATTTAGTATCTCATCGCATGGCTTTGAATAAAATGAAATTAAGCATAATAAAAACTAAGGGGAGAATTTTGTGCAAAAAAAAATTATTGGTATAATATTGGCATCAATGGGAATTGGAATGTTAATGGTTATATTTCTTCCATGGTGGGGATTTGCGGCGGCAGCTGTTATGGTTGTTGCTGGCGGGCTTTTGATATTTGGGAAGTGGTGTTGAGAGAAAAATAAAAACTCCCAATCATGAAATGAAGTTGGACATTCATGCTGAGAGTTTGTGATATTTTATATGGCGCGAGTAACTTTACCTGAACGCATACATCTTGTGCAAATGTAAATTGATTTGACAGTTCCATTATCATTGATTTTGACTTTTTTGACATTTGGCTTCCAGGTTTTGTTGGCACGGCGGCTAACCTGGCTTCTGTTTATGCTGATTCTATGGCCTGTCTGCTGAGTTTTTGCACAAATTTCACATTTTGCCATTACTTTGCACCTCCTTGAATTTCATAAAAAATTATATTTATAACACAGTTCTTAAACATAAACACAACAAAGCTATTCTATCAGAAATGGTTTAATATTGCAAGCGAAATAGAACAAAAAAGGCACTTTTTATAATATTTTTATTGCCACAATGAGATAAGAGAACAATATATAAATTTTTTCTATGAGTTTGGACAACTTTATGGTATAATAGCGACAGTGAATTTGGCGGAAATGGGGCAGGTTTATGGCTTTTGTTTACTTTGCAAATTTTTTGACCGTTTGGGAAACATTTGTTATAAAGCTTAACACTCACTGTTTCTGCAATATAACTAAAAAATATATCTTATAGGAGGAATGTATATGCCGGCTAAAATAGAAAATGATCTGGGCGTTATTACAATAGAAAATGAAGTTATAGCTAAAATTGCAGGCATAACAGCCATGGAATGCTATGGCATTGTTGGAATGGCTGCAAAAAATGTTAAAGATGGTTTTTTTCAGCTTCTCAAAGTTGAGAGTTTGACAAAAGGAATTAAAGTTGTCATTGATGAAAATAAAATTTCAATGGATCTTCACATAATTGTTGAATATGGAACAAACATTTCCGCCATAGCAGATAATATTATCAGCACTGTCAAATATAAAATAGGACAGACGCTTGAACTTGAGGTTGAGAAAATAAACATATTTGTTGAAGGCGTCAGAGTTGATAATTAAGGAGGAAACACAGTTGAGTTTGAAAACCGTGAACGGCCTTTTGCTCAAAAAAATGATTGTTGCCGGAGCTAATGAACTAAATGAAAATAAAACACTTGTGGATTCGCTTAATGTTTTTCCTGTTCCAGATGGAGACACAGGAACAAATATGTCGCTCACATCAATTGCGGCAGCGCGGGAATGTGAAAAACTGGGAACTTTGAGTTTGTCCCAAATCAGCCGGGCAGCGGCCAATGGTTCCTTGAGAGGGGCAAGAGGAAATTCGGGAGTTATATTAAGCCAGCTTTTCAGAGGCTTTTCGAAAGGGCTTGACGGGCTTGATGAAGCGGGCGTTGTTGAAATTTCAAATGCTTTTAAGCGTGGTGTGGCCACAGCATATAAAGCAGTCATGAAGCCAAAGGAAGGAACAATTTTGACAGTGGCAAAAGCCATGGCAGAAAGTGGTGAACAGGCAGCTGAAGAAACCGATGATATAGAGGAATTTTTAAGCCGTGTCATTGAAGCCGGGAACAAAATGCTTGAAAAAACAACGGACATGCTTCCGGCGCTCAAAGCCGCAAATGTTGTGGATGCAGGTGGAAAAGGCCTTATGATCATACTTCAGGGAGCGCTTGGAAGCATTAACAGCTCAGAAGAAATTGTGCTTAAAGAAGCTGTCGAAACAAAGCCTGTTGATTATTCGGCGCTTGTTTCTGTTGAAAACAACAGCATAACATTTGGATATTGCACAGAATTTTTTATAATTCAGAAAAATGTTTCCGACAAAATGGTCAGTGATTTGAAAACATATTTAAGCTCAATTGGTGACAGCATTGTTGTGGTTGCTGACGATGAAATTGTGAAAGTTCATGTGCACACAGATCACCCGGGAAGGGCAATTGAAAAGGCACTTGAAATTGGACAGCTTAATGGAATGAAAATAGACAATATGCGCATTCAGCATACGAACAGAATAAATTTTGAAGACTCTGCTGTGAAAAAAATTGAAGAAACAAAAGAGGCAAAAGAGACAAAAGAAATTGGCTTTATTTCAATATCAATGGGCAGGGGAATGGCTGATATATTCAAAAATTTGGGTGTGGACAGCATCATTGAGGGTGGCCAGACAATGAATCCAAGCACTGAAGACATTTTGAAAGCCATTGAAAACGTGAATGCCCGAAACATTTTTGTTCTTCCAAACAACAAAAATATAATACTTGCAGCGGAACAGGCTGCCAAACTGACCAAAGACAAAAATGTCATTGTTGTTCCAACAAAAACCATTCCTGAAGGGATTTCGGCAATGGTCAACTATGAGCCGTCGCTGTCAGTTGAAAAATGTTTTGAGGGCATGAAAGAAAGCCTTTCTCTTGTTAAAACATGTTCTGTGACTTTTGCTGTGCGTGACACTGAAATATCCAATTTCAATATCACCAAAGGCGACATACTTGGAATGCTTGATGGAAAAATTGAGGCCATATCAAAAAACATTTCATCATGTGTTAAAGCTCTCATTTCAAAAGCTGTTGATGAAGACAGTGAGATAATAAGCATATATTATGGAAGTGATGTTGAAGATGATGAGGCTTTTGAAATGAAAGATGAACTGTCTAAAATATATCCGGAATGTGAAGTTGAACTTCATAAGGGCGGCCAGCCGGTTTACTACTATATTATTTCGGTTGAGTGACAAAGAGAACGACATGCGAGGCTACTATATATTTTAACTTGCGCAGATTGCATTTGTGAAAAAATTGAACGTGATTTTGAATTCAGCAAGGTTTGACTTTGTGACATATGGAACGTTTGAACCATAATTTTTGAGTGATTTTGTTGAAGAAATGTGAATGGCCTTTGACGGACAATGAATTGTCAGAAACAAAACAAACACAGCCGCAAAAATTGATATTTTGCTCCTGTGATGACACAAGATTTCACAACAGAGCTACTTTTTCCGAAAACTGATTAAAACTGACAAAACATGACACAATATACAAGTTTCGAATTGGTATATTGTGTCTTTAGCGTTTAAGGAATTTTATTGGCAGGGGATTGAGCGTATGCATTTAAGTGATTCAGTGGACATGGTGCATAATATAGGAAAGCAGAGATTGAAATATCTGAATAATATGGGTGTTTTCACTGTTGGTGATCTGATTGAGCATTTTCCCAGAGAATATGATGACAGAAGTGATGTGAAAGAAATTGCAGATCTTGAAGAAAATGAAAGCAATACATTTGTTGGAGAAATAATGGAGAATGCTGAAAACATAAGAATTAAAAGCAAAAACATCACAAAGGCAAAAATTTTTGACGACAGTGGCGAAGTTACAGCGGTTTGGTATAATCAGCCGTATATTAAAAACACAATGAAAAAAGGTGCAAAATTTATATTCACGGGCCGGTTTCAAAAAAATTTTGGAAGAAAAGAGATTGTTGCTCCAGAATTTGAAGCGATTGACAAAGAGATATTTCTTGGAGCAGGAAGAATAATGCCGGTTTATTCTGTCACAAAAGGCATAAGCCAAAAAGTGATGCGAGGGCTTGTTTATGACACTTTAGAAAAAACAAAAAACCAATTGACAGACATTCTTCCCAAACCTGTGAGAATGGAAAACAAACTTTGTGACAAAAATTTTGCTGTGCTGAACATTCACTTCCCTGAAAATGATGAAAGCTTTTTTATTGCACGAAAACGTCTTGTTTTTGAAGAGCTTTTTGTTCTGCAAACTGCGCTTTTGAAAATGAAATCAAACATCACCGAAGGGAGAAACGGCGCTGTAATTGAAAATGATGAGTCTGCCAATGAAATTATATCTCATTTGGGGTTTGAACTCACAAGAGCACAGAAAAATGTTATAGAAGACATTAAAACGGATTTGAAAAGCGGAAAAGTTATGAACAGGCTTATACAAGGAGATGTTGGAAGCGGGAAGACAGCTGTTGCAATGGTTGCGGCATATATAGCCATAAAAAGTGGCTATCAGGCTGTTTTGATGGCTCCAACAGAAGTTTTGGCAAGACAGCATTTTGAAAACTTCAGAAATGTTTTTGAAAGTTTGGGAATTGAGGTCACGTTTTTGAGTGGCTCCATGAAAAAGAAAGAAAAAGAAAAAAGTTTGGAGAACATAAAAAATGGCTTTGCTCAAATGATTGTGGGAACTCATGCCGTTATACAGGAAAAAGTTGAATTCAAAAAAGCTGGAATTGCCATAACAGATGAACAGCACAGGTTTGGAGTTAATCAAAGAATAAGCCTTTCTCAAAAAGGCGAAAGCCCCCACATACTTGTTATGACGGCCACGCCAATACCACGCACACTGGCATTGATATTATATGGCGATTTGGATATTTCTATAATAGACGAACTTCCGCCGGGAAGACAGAAGATTGACACAAGGGCCGTTGGGACGGCGTATCATGAAAGAATTTATAATTTCATAAAACGCGAAATTTCCAAAGGGCATCAGGCATATATAGTTTGTCCGTCGATTGAGGAAGATGAAAAAAGAGAGGTTGAAAATGTTGTCAGTTTGGCGGAAAAATTGAGAGAGGGCCCATTTTCATCATATTCTGTTGGGATTTTGCATGGCAAAATGAAAAATGATGAAAAACAGCTTGCAATGGAAGAATTTTCCGCAGGCAATATAGACATACTTGTGAGCACAACAGTTGTTGAGGTTGGCGTCAATGTTCCAAACGCAACAGTGATGCTGATTGAGAATGCCGAAATGTTTGGGCTTTCGCAAATTCACCAGCTTCGGGGGAGAGTTGGGCGCGGAGGCGCTCAAAGCTATTGCATACTTGTGAGTGACAGCAAAAATAAAATAACATTGGAACGGCTCAAAACAATGCAGTCCACAAGTGACGGCTTTGAAATATCGGAAAAGGATTTGAAACTGAGAGGGCCTGGGGAGTTTTTTGGCACAAAACAGCACGGCATTCCAATGCTGAAAATTGCCAATCTTTATAAGGACATTGAAACACTGAAGCTTGCGCAGAAAGCGGCATTGAAACTTTTGAAAAATGACAAAAACTTGGAAAAAGAAGAAAACGCGCTTTTGAAAGAAGAAATAACAAAATTTTTTGAAAACAGAGAGATTGGAATTTGATGTTTCGCTTTTTGGCATTGGTTTAATATTAATAAAGTTTATATTGTTTTTTGTATTATGCTTTGCTATAATGAAAAAATACAAACAACTTAAATTGAATGGTTTGATTTTGGTGTTTGAAAGCATGTTCAGACAATTGGGGGACACTTTATGCGTGTGATTTCTGGAAGTGCAAAAGGGCATAAACTGACAGCGCCAAATGGCCTTGACACACGTCCGACAACTGACAGAATTAAAGAGACTCTTTTTAATATAATTTCGCCGGAAATATATGGCTGCAATTTTCTCGATCTTTTCAGTGGTTCTGGAGGCATTGGAATTGAGGCACTGAGCCGCGGCGCAAAAACAGCCGTCTTTGTTGACAAAAGCACAAAAGCGGTTGACGCCATAAAAGCTAACCTAAATCACACAAAACTGAATGAAAGCGCTTTTGTATATTGTGCAGATGTTTTTGAGGCGCTGAAAACTCTTTCACTGAAAGGCATTGTGTTTGACATTATATTCATGGATCCGCCTTATTCCAGCGAAATTTATGAAAAAGTGTTGAAAAGTGTTGTTGAACTTTCAATTTTGAACAGCGAAGGATTTGTTGTGGCTGAACATTCTTCAAAATTTGAAATGCCAAAAGTCAAAGGATTGAAAATATATAGAACAAAAGATTTTAAGACAACAGCAATGTCTTTTTTGTCATTGGAGGACTAAATGATGTTAAAAGCTATTTATCCAGGGAGTTTTGATCCTGTCACAAACGGGCATCTTGACATAATAATCAGGGCGGCGAAAGTTGTGGATCGTCTTGTTGTTGGAGTTTTGGAAAATCCAAACAAAAAAGGCTCTCTTTTCACGGTGAATGAAAGAATTGACCATCTGAAAATGGTCACAAAAGACATTGAAAATGTTGAAATAGAATCTTTTGAGGGCCTGCTTGTTGACTTTGCCGAAAAAATAGGCGCAAGGGTCATCATAAGGGGCTTGAGAGCTGTGACAGACTTTGAAAATGAGTTTCAAATGGCGCTCACAAACAGAAGTTTGCACAATGAGGTTGAAACGTTTTTTATTTCTACCAGTGTGAACTATTTATATCTAAGCTCAAGCATGGTTAAAGAAGTGGCTATGTTTGGCGGCAACCTTAAAGGGCTTGTTCCGCCAGAAATTGAAGAAACTATTCTTGAAAAATATAGAAACTGAGGGAGCACGTTTATGGATACTGTAATGAGATTGCTTGAGGAACTGGAAGATATTCTGGACAGCAGCAGAGCACTTCCTTTTTCTAATAACAAAGTTGCTGTTGATAAAGATGAGCTTTATGACATAGTTGCAGAGCTTAGGGAATGCCTTCCAAATGACATAAAACAGAGCAAAATTATTGTTCAGGAAAGAAACAAAATAATAATTGAAGCGCAAAAAGAAGCCGAGGGAATTGCTAAAGACGCAGAGGAAAAAATGAGGCGTCTTATTGATGAACATGAAATAACAAAGGCCGCATGTGCACAAAGCACCGAGCTTGTTGAGATGGCCAAAAAGCAGGCAAAGGAAATGCGCATTGGCGCCACAGAATATGCCGACAGCATATTGGCCGCTGCAAGCAGCAGACTTCAGGAAATGCGTGAGCGCATGAGAGAAGAAAGCATTAAGCTTGATGAATTTTTTGGACAAAGCCTTGATGTGATTTATGAAAACAGACAAGAGCTGAGGGGAATCAACAAAATGTAATTTTTAATATGGCTTTATGATTAAAGCAGTATTCCCAATTATTCGCAGTTGACATATGGCACATAAATTTTTGTGCATACTGCGGCTAACAGGAAATACTGCTTTTATATTTGTCGAATTATAATTTATTTTGGATTGAACTCAACTGATGAAGCTTAGAATATTATAATCACTGTGGCTATGAGCGCAGAGAGCGCCGCTTTGAAAAATTGGCAAAATATGAAAACGGCTTTATTGACAGGCACATTATCAATGAACCCAAAAATCTGGAGCAATATTGCTATTCCGCCAAAGCCAAGGAAAAATGATGAATATATGGCTTTTTCATAAACATACATGTCTGTTTTGCAAACAGTGTTTATGCCTGTTGTCATTTCAAAAATCCCAGAAATTAATATTGACATGTTTTTTCCAACACTGTTATATATTCCAGTTATTTCCAAAATGTTGTTTATAATCCCTGACAAGACCATATAGCCGCCAATTAGAACAAGTATTTGCGCAGCGGAATATATGCTGCTGCTTATCACTGTGCCGATTGGCTTTGAAACGGAGCCGGGCCGCGCTTCTTTGTGGCATATATCTGTTATTTTGTGCGGCCATATGCGGCAGAAAATCACTCCCGAAATAAATGTTGCGGCAACGGTTGAAAACAGCATTATATATCCCGTGTGAAGGCTGTTCATGAGGGAGGCGCCAACAGTTGCCGTTATAAATATTGGCCCGGCATTGTTGCAAAAAGACAATATACATTGCGCTTCGCCTTTTGAAATCAGTCTTTTTTCAAAAAGATCAGATGTGATTTTGGCGCCTGTTGGATAGCCGGCAAGCAGACCCATGAACAGCGGGAAAGCCGCACGGCCATTTACATTGAATATAAGCCTTACGATTGAATTGAGCTTTTCTCCTATATATTCGGCAAAACCGGCTTCGGTGAGTATGTATGTTCCCATGGCAAAGGGAAAAAGCGTTGGAAGCACTGAGTTATACCAAAGAACCAAGCTTTTAGACACTGAAGATATGAATGACGAGGGATGAGTTGCGAAAAATAGGAATAGAGCGATTATGAACACAGAAAGAAATGCTTTTTTTGCTGTCAAATTTTTCCCTCCTATACTGTTTTTTGCTTTGATGCCAATTTGTGGCTTTAAGTATGGGACAACAAGCATAGATGTGAAGCTGTGAAGCAGTATATCAAAACTTGTTGTCCGCTTTAATAACAGTATATTATGAAGAAGGTCTAAACAATTACAATTTGTTTTGTAAATTCCTGTCCTATATGGCGGGAAAGAGCATTCTTTGAAGCCATGAAATATATATCGGTGAATGTGCATTCCGCTTTTAGAAAACGCAAAGCGCTTTCATCAAGGGTTTCAAACGCTTTTTTCATGTTTATGACAACTGGAACGTCAGATTTTTCAATTAAATGCCTAATGATATATTCTTTTTCTTTTCTAAATCCGAGAACGCGTATATATGGCAAAGAACAATTTGAATATTCTTTTATATATTCCGACTTAATGTCAAGAAGCATGTGGATAAAAATTCTTTGTATCGCCGTGTGTGTGTATCTTTTTGATTTCACAAGGGATATTGCCTCATCAATGCTCGAAGCCGCCGAAAAAGCGTTTTTGATGCGGTTTTCAAGCCCTTCATCAATTCCATATATTTTGGCAAGCTCAAAACCCGGCTTTATTCTGGCAACATATGATATGCTTTGATAAAAATCATCAATGAATATGGGAGCATTTTTTGATTCAATGTTTTCAAGAAGTGTTTTGCAGGCTGTTTCGGGCATTGAAAGTTTCAGTGCTTCGATGTTGTTTTCTTTCACTGCTTTTCTCAATGCCGAGGCTGAAGCAAGGCGGGATATGTTTTTTGAGTTATACTCCTCGCCTTCTCTTTTGAATGTCAAAGGGACAATTTTGGAATTCAGGCGTGAAATTGATTTTATATATTCCACGGCAAGTATGTTGTTTGGTGAAGAAATAAATGAAAAATCGTCACCATATGTTTCTTCAAGCGCCTTTTGGCGTGCCGAGGGAAATGACATGCCTTTACGCAGATTTTGTTTTAGAGACAATGAAAAAGGCAAGCTTTCTTCCGAAAGAACAGAGGCTGCTTTTTTCAGCTGTTCAATGTTTCCGCTTTCACTCCCAAATGAAACATGGCTCACAATGCCGCAGCTGTTGAGAATTTTCATTGCGCCAAGGGCGAACATTTCAGCGGAAGATGATGAAAATGTTGATGGAAGCTCCAGAACAATGGAGGCGCCGTTCAAAAGAGCGCATCTGGCGCGGCTCCATTTGTCCATTATTGCAGGCTCGCCACGCTGAACAAAATTTCCGCTCATAACAACTGTTATGTTGTCATTTTTGGTTGCTTCAATTGTTTTGTCAATGTGGAGTTTATGTCCGTTGTGAAATGGGTTATATTCCGAAATTACTCCTATGGTTTCCATTGGTTTCTCCTAAATTTTGTCAATCGGTTTGGAAGATGCAAATGAAGATTAAATCATTTGATGTATATTATAACAGCGCGCTGGAAAAATTAACATAAAAATTTTGCAAAACTATTGTGGAAAAATTATCAATTGTATATAATTGATTTATATTGTTTTATTTTAGATACATGTTTTCATAATAAAGATATTCCAACATTATGGCCGTGAATATCAATAAAATTTTAGGAGGATTTTATATGGATTTTTTAAGTGTCATGAAAGAAAAAGCAAAAAAGGAAATTCAAACGATTGTATTGCCGGAATCATATGAAGAAAGAAACATCAAAGCTGCGGCTGCTGTTTTGAAAGAAGGAATTGCCAACATAGTGCTTATTGGCAAAAAAGCTGAAATTGTGGCAAAGGCTGAAGGGCTTGATCTTGAAAAAGCAATTTTTGTTGACCCTGAAAACTATGACAGAATGGACGAGTTTGTTTCAACACTTTGCGAGCTTAGAAAAAGCAAAGGTGTCACACCAGAGCAGGCGCTCAAAACTCTTATGGATCCAATGTATTTTGGAGTTATGCTTGTCAAAATGGGCGTTGCTGACGGCATGGTTTCTGGCGCAGCCCATTCAACAGCCGACACATTGAGGCCCGCCCTTCAAATCCTCAAAACAAAACCAGGAACAGAGCTTGTGTCATCATTCTTCATCATGGTTTGCAAAGACGGCACATATGGCGATGACGGCGTTCTTCTTTTTGCTGATTGTGCGCTGAACCAAAATCCAAATCCGGCCGAACTGGCTTCAATTGCCGTTGATTCTGCTAAAAGCTATGAAGCTTTTGTTGGCGGTGAGCCGCGGGTTGCAATGCTCAGCCATTCCTCAAAAGGAAGCGCAAAACATCCAGACGTTGACAAAGTTGTTGAGGCAACAAAAATTGCCAAAGAAAAAGCTCCTGACATAAAGCTTGACGGCGAACTTCAGCTTGACAGCGCCATTGTTGAAAAAGTTGGCGCCCAGAAGGCTCCGGGAAGCCCTGTGGCCGGCAAAGCAAACTGCCTCATATTCCCTGACATTGATGCCGGAAACATTGGTTATAAACTTGTTCAGAGGTTTGCAGGCGCTGAAGCATATGGCCCTGTTTTGCAAGGAATTGCAAAACCTGTCAATGACCTCTCAAGGGGTTGTTCCGCTGAAGACATCGTTGCCGTTGTTGCCATGACAGCTGTTCAGGCTCAGATAAGCAAATAAGAAACTGAAAGATAAATTAAAAGGAGAGGATTTTTATGAATATTTTAGTATTAAACTGCGGAAGTTCATCGCTGAAATATCAGCTTTTTGACGGTGACACAGAACAAGTTCTTGCAAAAGGGCTTTGTGAGAGAATTGGCATTGACGGAAGGCTTAAACACGAAGTTCCGGGAAAAGAGAAATATGTGTGCGATGATCCGCTTGCAGATCACACAGTTGCTGTTCAGTCTGTTATAAACGCGCTTCTTGATTCAGAGCATGGCGTCATAAAATCTGTTGACGAAATTGGCGCCATTGGACACAGGGTTGTTCATGGAGGGGAATATTTTGCAGGCTCTGTTATAATCAATGACGAAGTTAAAAAAGCCCTTGAGGTTTGCTCTGATTTGGCACCGCTTCACAACCCGGCAAACCTTATAGGCATTGCCGCATGTGAAAAGCTTATGCCGGGCGTTCCTCAAGTTGGTGTTTTTGACACAGCATTCCATCAGACAATGCCTGAAAGAGCATATCTTTATGCCATTCCATACAAATATTATGAAAAATATAAAATCAGAAAATATGGCTTCCACGGCACAAGCCACAAATATGTTTCACAGGAATGTGCCAAAATGATGAACATTCCAATTGAAGAGCTCAAAATAATCACATGCCACCTTGGAAACGGCGGTTCAATCTGCGCCGTGAGAAATGGCGTTTCAATTGACACTTCCATGGGCTTCACACCTCTTGACGGCATTGCCATGGGAACAAGAAGCGGAAGCGTTGACCCAGCGGCAGTTCTCTATCTCATGCAGAAGGAAAACATATCGCCTTCTGAAATGGACAGAATTCTCAACAAAGAAAGCGGTGTTCTTGGAATTTCAGGCGTGTCAAGCGACTTTAGAGACATTGAGGAAGCCGAAAGCGGCGGAAACGAAAGAGCTTCAACAGCTTTGGACACATTTGCCTACAGAGTTGCAAAGACAATTGGAGAATATGTGACAGCCATGAAGGGTGTTGACGCAATTGTTTTCACAGCCGGTCTTGGCGAAAACAGCGGCACAACACGTCAGGTTATATGCGACTATCTGCGCTATCTTGGAATCACTCTTGACAGCTATAAAAACAGCCTTAGAGGACAAGCAATTGAAATCACAACAAAACAGTCAAGAGTTCAAGTTTTTGTTATACCAACAAATGAGGAACTTGTCATTGCAAGAGACACAAGAGAATTGGTTGGAAAATAAAATTAATTAAGTGGTTGACGAATTTGCCTGATATATGTATAATACTATAGGTATGACTACGGGAGTGATTGTATGGAGATAAACATTTCTCAAATTTTGGGGCAGAGTGGTGAAAGTCTCGGCTTTGGTTTTGAGGAGGATGTCTCAGAAATTGAGAACTTCCAAAGTTTAATTAAATTTCTGTCTCCTGTTAAAGTTGAGGGAGAGGCTATAAATTTTGAAGAAAATTTCAAAGTTGAGGCAAAGGGCGCCGTTAAAGTTCAAATGCCATGCGACCGTTGTCTTGAACCTGTCGGCTTTGAGCTTGAATTTGATATTGACGAAATTTTTTCAAACACGGAAAATTCCAGTGAGGCAGAAGTTTTTTCGGGCGATGTTATTGATTTGAAAGACGTGGTATGCCGCGGCATATTGTCTGGAATTCCCATGAAAATATTATGCCGTGATGACTGCAAGGGTCTTTGTCCAATCTGCGGAAAGAATTTGAACAGCGGCGAATGTGATTGTCGCACAGATTATATAGACCCTAGATTCAAAGATTTGCGTTCTCTTTTCAAATTGGACGAGGAGGTGTAGAAATGGCTGTACCAAAAGGAAGAGTGTCAAAGTCCAAAAGGGATAAAAGAAAAGCTCAGAGCTGGAAAATCGCAACGCCGACATTGGTTGCGTGCAGCAAATGCGGCGAGCTGATGGTGCCTCACAAGGTGTGCAAGGCTTGCGGTTCCTACAACAAAAAAGTAGTTCTGGACGTTGAATAATTTTATGGAAAGACAGCATTAGCTTGCTGTCTTTTCTATTACAAACAATTTATTCAGGAGGGGTTTTATGGAAAAGCCGAAAATTGCTGTTGATGCCATGGGCGGCGACAATGCACCTTTTGAAATTGTCAAAGGAGCCATTGAGGCTGTGAACGAGTTTGGCTCCAGTATTGTTCTTGTTGGAATTGAAAAAACTATAAATGAGGAACTTGACAAATATACGTTTGACAAAAGCAAGGTTGAGATTGTGAATGCCTCAGAGGTGATTTCGACTGATGAAGTTCCAACAGCGGCCATAAGAAAGAAAAAGGATTCGTCAATGGTTGTGGGGCTTAACCTTGTGAAAAACGGAAAGGCTGACGCATTTGTTTCAGCCGGGAGCACAGGCGCGCTTTTGACAGGCGCCACAGTCATAATTGGAAGGATAAAAGGAATTGAAAGGCCAGCTCTTGGAACGTGCCTTCCAACAGTGAACGGCTTCACATTTCTTCTTGACAGCGGCGCCAATGTGGACTGCAAGCCAAACTATATTGTTCAATTTGCAAAAATGGCTTCGGTTTATGTTGAAAATGTGATGTGTGTGAAAAACCCAAAAGTGGCCATTGCCAACATAGGCGCTGAAAAAGAAAAGGGAAATGCTCTTGTGAAAGAGGCATATGAAATTTTGGAAGAAACAGAAAATATAAACTTTGTTGGAAACATTGAGGCAAGGGACATTCCATTTGGAAGCGCCGACATTGTTGTGTGTGACGGCTTTGTCGGAAATGTCATTCTCAAACTTTCAGAGGGATTAAGCCTTGCCTTGCTTGGAATAATAAAAGAAGAAATAACAGCTGGTTTATATAAAGTTGCTGCTGCGGCACTCATGAAACCGTTCAAAAACATAAAAAAACGTTTTGACTCTGAAGAAGTTGGAGGGGCGCCTTTTTTAGGGCTCAAATCGCTTGTTGTGAAAGCACATGGAAGCTCAAAGGCAAAAGGAATAAAAAATGCCATAAAACAATGCGAAATTTTTGTTGAAAATGATATTGTATTAAAAATAGAAGAAAAGCTATAATGTAATGTATAAAAATACTAATTTATTTTTTGGGAGGTAGTTGAAACATGGATAAGTCACAAATCATTGCTATTATTGCTGAACAGCTTGGAATATCAGAAGCTGAAATTAATGATGAGACAGAATTCACTGATTTGGGTGCAGATTCATTGGATCTATTCCAAATTATATCGGCATTGGAAGAAGAATTTAACATTGAGTTTGACAACGAAGATGTAGAAAAGATCAAAACTGTGGGTGACGCGGTGGAATATGTTAAAAACATTGTGGAATGATTTGATGGATAAACAGGAATTAAAGTGTTTTCAGAAAAAGATAGACTTCAGTTTTAGAAACGAAAATTTGCTCATGCTTGCTTTCACTCACAGTTCATTTGCCAATGAACACAAGCTGGGGCGCCTTGAATATAATGAACGTCTTGAATTTCTTGGAGATGCAGCTTTAGAATTTATAATAAGTGAATATATATATGAAAAATTTCCAGAAATGCCTGAGGGCGAGCTTTCAAAACTGAGAGCAAGCGTTGTTTGTGAAGGCTCATTGGCAAAAAAAGCAAAGGAGCTTGATTTTGGCAAATATCTCCTTTTGGGCAAGGGCGAAGAACTTACGGGAGGACGTGAGAGAGTTTCTATACTTGCTGACGCTTTTGAAGCCGTCATTGGCGCAATATGCATGGACAGTGGCATTGACATAGCAAAAAAGTATGTCCTTGGAATAATGTCAGACACTGTTGAAGAACTTAAAAGCAGTTTTAGAGACGCCGATTTCAAGACAAAACTTCAGGAAATTATACAAAAAAACAGCAAAGAACCACTTGTTTATAAAATTGTGGATGAAAATGGCCCTGATCATGGAAAAGAGTTCACCGCTCAGGTTTCTCATGAAGGAAGGGCGATGGGAACAGGCCGTGGGCGCAGCAAAAAAGAGGCAGAGCAAAGTGCTGCAAAGGCCGCGCTTGATAAAATTGGTATGGGCAAAAGAAGATGAATTTGTTGGAGGAAGCGTATGAAAGCGAGATATTTGACACCAGCTGTGACTATTTTTGACAACAACGGAAAAATTGATGAGCATGGAAATGTCAGACTTTACGAACATTTGATCAAAGGCGGCATTGACGGAATTGTGGTTATGGGAAGCACCGGTGAATTCTTCAACATGAAAATTGAGGAGATAAAACGCCTTATAGACATATCTGTTCAGCACTGCAAGGGCAAAACAAAAATTTACATAGGATGCAGCAGAATGATTGCAGAAGAAACAATTGAGTTGGGAAACTATGCAATCAGTCAGGGTGCAGACGGCGTTATGGTTATCTCGCCATATTATTTTAGGCTTACTGACGAAGACATTGAAAGATATTATGACATTGTGGCAAATGGCATAAAAGGAAAAATATATCTTTATAACTATCCTGACATCACGGGCCACGATCTTAAGCCGCAAACAATATTAAATCTCATCAAAAAGCATGACAACATTGTTGGCTGCAAAGACACAATCAGCCTAATATCCCACACAAGAGACATTATGAACATTGTGCTGCCACTATATCCAAATTTTGAGGTTTATAGCGGTTTTGACGAGAACTTTGCCTCTGTTGCACTGGGAGGCGGCGCGGGAGTTATAGGCGGGCTTTCAAACCTTGTTCCAGAACTGTTTGCCTCATTTGTTAAAGCTGTGGAAGAAAAGAATTTTGATGCAATGGCCAAATGTCAGAAAAAGGTGAACACAGCAATGAAGATTTATGCCATAGGTTCGCCATATATTCCAGTTATGAAAAGGGCGCTCAATCTCAGAGGGCTAAACTTGAATGAATATGTGACACCGCCATTCACGGCTCCAAATGCCAAACAGGAAGAAATGCTCATTGAAGTTATGAAAGAACTTGGAGTGTACGAAAAATAGAAGAAAGAAGCATTGCATTTTTAATAGAAAGAGCCACAAAAATTGAATTGTTTGTATTTGAAAAAGCGTTTTGTATTTATGTTTTAAATCATAATACATAACGCTTTTATTATATTTTTAATTTTTTGTAAAAAAAGTTATAAAATGCTATTCTTTTTTGAAGAAAACAGTTATAATAAAACATTAGATTATATAATGGAATATTGTGAGGAAACAAATGGATAAAGAAGGAAACAACGCCATAAAAGCTGTAAGTTTTATGATGATAATAACGTTGGTTGGAAAAATTTTGGGCTTGGTTAGAGAACAGTTCCTTGCTGGAAGTTATTCCATAGAAATTGAAGCCAACGCGTTTCTCACTGCAAGCAGAATGCCACGCCTCTTTTTTGACGCAGTTTTTGCCTCTGCCATTTCCGCCAGTTTCATACCTGTTTTCAACGAATATATGAAAAAATATGGGCGTGACGAGGCATTTAAGCTGTCAAATAACTTTATAACCGTTGTTGGAATTTTAACCTCAGTTATGACTGCTGTTGGCATCATGTTCGCGCCACAGCTGACCAATCTTCTTGCAGATGGCTTTGATGAGCCAACTGCACAGCTTTGCACACAGCTTGTGAGAATATTGTTTCCAACAACAATTTTCACGGGGATTGCATTCTCTTTTGTGGGCATACTGCAAAGCATGGATGAGTTTAATATTCCGGCGGCCATAAGCATTGCTTCAAACATGGTTATAATACTTTACTATATTTTCTTCAACAACAGGTTTGGAATATATGGTTTGACAATGGCCTTTCTTGTTGGATGGGCAATGCAGGCTGTTGTTCAGATACCCTCACTTCTAAAAAAGGGATATAGATATAGACCATATGTCAATTTGAAAGATGACGGATTGAGAAAGATAGCAGCGCTTATGCTCCCTGTTATGGTCAGCACATGGATACAGCCGATAAACACTGCCATAAACACAAAGTTTGCATCAAGGCTTCTTTCGGGCTCTGGAGTTTCAACAATTGAATATGCCAACACGGTCTACTCAATTATTGTTGGAGTTTTTGTTCTGTCTGTGGCAAATGTCATTTTTCCCAAATTGTCAAGAATGAGCATTGATGGCGGAAACATTTCCTCCACAGTTGCGTCAACGCTTGAAGCCATGTCATTTTTGCTCATACCAATGACGGCCGGGCTTATGGCGCTGAGCCAGCCGATAATAAGTCTCATATATGAAAGATATAAGTTCGATTCATATGCCGCCGGGCTGACAGCCAATGCACTTTTCTATTTTTCAGTTGGAATGGTTGGGTTTGGATTTCAAACGATATTGAGCAGAGTTTTTTATGCACAGCAAAATGGCAAAATTCCGCTTATAAGCGGCATCATATCAATTTTGATAAACATATTGCTGTGTTCAGTGCTTTCTGAACATATGGGAATTGGCGGTTTGGCATTGGCGTCAGCTGCATCCTCAACAGCAGCAGGAATTGTTTTGTTTTTTGTTGTTCAAAAAAGAGAGAAAATTATAAACAGGAAAATGGTTTTGGAGTTTTTGAAAATGGTGTTTTCGGCTGCTGTTATGGCATTAGTTGTGGTCTATATAAAAAATATTTTGCAAACAATAGAAACAGGACTGGCCTCAAAGATTATTGCTGTTGGTGTTCCGGCTTTGGCAGGAGTTGTTGTGTATATGGTTTCTGCTTATATTCTTAATGTTTCCATGGCAAAAACGTTCTTTGGTTTTGGCATGAACATGTTGAAAGGAAAGAGAAAAAATGATTGAAAACAGCTTTTTTTACTCATTTGTTTCACGTTTGGGAAATATGTTTATGAAATGTATTAACGAAAGCGCCTTTGTCACTGCGTTTTTGAACAAAAGTGACAATGAGATGACTGTTAAAGGAAGTCTTTTTTATAAAATATATCATTTTGTGAAAGATTTGCTTGCCAGATTTTTTCAATTGATTCATTTGGACAGGCTTTTGTCGGGAAGCGTGCTGAAAGTGACAGCGCTTTGGGCTGGACTCACTGTGGCCGCTGCGCCGTTTGCTCCAACAATGCTTGTGCTTCTTATGGCCATTGCCGGGTTTGGCTCAATGGTTTTGAGGCTTCTGTGCGAGAAAGACAGAGAGCTTGCATATTCACCTGTAAATAAATTTATATATGCATATGCGGCGGTTTATCTTTTTTCGACATTTGTTTCTGTAAATTTCAGGGGAAGCCTTTTTGGCGGGCTTCTCACAGTGTGCTTTATACTTTTTTCAATTGTTGTGATAAATGCATTTGAAAGCAAAATTCAAGTGAAAACACTGCTTTTTGTGATGACATGCGGTGGCCTGCTTGTTTCGTTTTATGGTTTTTATCAGTATATATTTCAGGACAAATTTGGCGGTGTTTGGGTTGACACAGATATGTTTGAAGGCATGTTCAGGGTCTATTCAACATTTGCAAACCCAAATGTTTTGGGCGAATATTTTTTGATTGTGATGCCTTTGTCTGTGGCTTGCTTCTTCATGGCCAAACGTTTTATATCCAAAGTTTTCTATTTTGGAGCAACAGGAGCTATGCTCATTTGTCTTGTGCTGACATATTCGCGCGGGTGTTATATTGGGATTGCTGTGGCGGCTGCCGTTTTTCTTGTGATGTATGACAAAAGATTTATTTTTCTTGGTTTCGCCGCTTTGCTGGTCATGCCGTTTATATTGCCTGAAACAATGCTCAACAGAATATTGAGCATTGGAAACATGAACGACACTTCAACATCATACAGGGTTTATATATGGTTTGGAACAATTGATATGTTGAAGGACTATTGGTTCACGGGGGTTGGCCCTGGAGAAAGTGCATATAACATGGTATATCCTGTATATGCATACAACGGAATAAGCGCACCGCATTCGCATAACACATTTCTTCAGGTTATATGTGACAGCGGTGTTATAGGGCTCACAGCATTTGTAATATTTATTTATCAATATTATAAAGCTATGTTTGTGGCATTTGTGAACGAAAAAGACGATGATGCAAAGTTTTTGGTTCTGGCTGGAATATCTTCGGCAAGTGGCTTTTTTGTTCAAAGTCTTTTTGATTACACATTCTATAACTACAGAGTTATGCTGCTTTTTTGGACATTGATTGGACTTGGAATTGTTTTCACAAAATATTCATCACTGCCGGAGGTGAACTATGATTAAAGTTCTTAACATAATTAGTGACAGCAACATCGGTGGTGCGGGAAAATGTTTGTTGAACTTTGCAAAATATTGCAACAGAAAGGAATTTGATGTCAAAGTTGTTGTTCCAAAAGGGAGTCTGCTCACACCAGAGCTGAAAAAGCTTGAATGTCCTGTGATTGAGGCCGAAAACATAGCTGACAAATCATTTGACAAAAAAGCTGTGAAAACTTTGATGGCTGTAATAAAAAAAGAAAATCCGCTCATTGTTCACACTCATGGAAATTTGAGCGGCCGTGTTGCAGCAAAACTTTGTGGCAAAAAAATTGTATACACAAGACATTCTGTTTTTCCGGTGAGCTCAAGAATAAGCCATGGATTGGGGAAGTTTGTGAACAAAACAATGAACGAATTTTTGGCTGATGGCATAATTGCTGTGGCTGAGGCGGCAAAAGACAATTTGACAGAAGGTGGAATTGACGGGCGAAAGATACGTGTTATACTCAACGGCGTTGAGGCTGTGGAAGAATGTTCTGAAAAAGAAAAGAACGAAACAAAACTCAAATATGGAATTGGCAGTGAAGACTTTGTTATAGGAATTTTGGCGCGCATGGAGCCGTATAAAGGACATATATATTTGGTTGAGGCTGCTGAAGTTTTGAGAAACAAAGGATATAATATAAAAGTTATAATGGCAGGGACAGGAAGCTGTGAAGATGAGCTCAAAAAAGCTGTGCGCGAAAAAAAGCTTGAAGATGTGATTATCTTCCCCGGATTTGTGAATGAGATAAAAGGAATTTTGTCTGTTATGGATTTGCAGGCCAACGCTTCATATGGAACAGAAGCAACAAGCCTTGCGTTGCTTGAGGGAATGAGCCTTGGCATACCAGCCGTTGTGAGCGACTATGGCGGCAACCCGGGAGTCATCTCCAATGGTGAAAATGGATTTATATTCAAGCAAAAATGCAGTGGAGAAATGGCAAAATGCATTGAGCTTCTTATAAGTGACAGACAAAAGTATGAATATGTTTCGGAAAAGGCAAAAAAAATTTTTGCTGAAAAGTTCACAGCGAAAATATATGCTGAAAACATAGAAAATGTATACAAAGATATTGCTGAAGGGAGAGCATAAAGTGGGAAGAAAAAAACTCAAGATAAATTTGTTTGACATAGCGCTGATGGTTGTTGTGCTTGCCGCAGTGTTTGTGGGTTATAAATTTACACACAGAGAAGTTGCTGTTGAAACAAAAACAATTAGGTATACGTTTGAGTTTATAGACAATCCAGAGGGCTTCACAGAGCTGATTTCTGTTGGCGACAGCATAACAGACAACATAAAAAATTATTATATGGGAAAAGTTGTTGAGGTTGAAAAAGTCCCTTGCACAGAGGTTGTTGAAAGCACAGAAGAAAAAAGATATGTTGAAACAGAGGTTGAAGGGCGTGAAACAGCAATTGTGACAGTTGAGGCCGAAGTCACAGACAATGGCCAGGATTTCAGGGTGAATGGATATTATACAGTTAAATGCGGCCTTGAAGTTGCGGCAAAGGGGCCGGGTTATGCCGGAAGGGGATATATACTCGCGGTGGAAAGACTGGAGGACTGAAACTGATATGAAAATTGTTGATAAAAAAGGAAGATTTTTTGGAAAAATTAACATAATAGACTTGTGTGTAATTGCCGTTCTCGTTGTTTTGGTCATAGGAGCATATTATAAATTTGTTGTTATGGACAAGACAAGCGCCACATCAACAATGCAGAAAATAGAATATCAAGTGCGCATTGAAAAAGTGCGAAGCTATTCTCTTAACAACATAGAGACAGGTGACAAGCTTTATGACAAAACTTCTGGAAATGCAATAGGAACCATTGTTGGCATTGAAAGTGAACCAGCAACTGAAAAAGTGAGAATGCCAGATGGAAGCATTGTTATGGGTGAAGTTGAAAACAGAATTAACATAATATTGACTGTTGAAGCCGAGGGCGTTGTCAGCGAAAGTGGTTCATTTGTCAACAGAACTTATGAACTGCTTGTTGGCTCTCAACGAAAGTTTACAACAAAATATATTGAATGCTCTGGAATTATAAGCAAAATTCTATAAGCCGAATTAGGTGAACAGTATGCAAAAAAAATATACGATTTTAATGGCTCTTATGGGTCTTGAGATTGGCGGCGCTGAAACTCATGTTGTTGAGCTTGTGAAACATCTGAGCAAAGAGGGCTTCAAAATTGTGGTTGCTTCCAATGGCGGTGTATATGTTAAGGAGCTTGACAAGGCGGGAATAAAACACTATAAAGTGCCAATGAACAAAAGAAGCATACCAAATATGAAAAAGTCATATCATCTTCTTGAGGAGATAATTGAAAAAGAAAACATTGAAATTGTTCATGCTCATGCAAGGATTCCCAGTTTTGTGTGTGCCAAGCTGAAAAAGAAAATGGGGTTCACGTTTGTCACAACAACGCATGGCGTTTTCAACACAGGCATGGGGCTTAAATATTTGACAAACTGGGGACAAAAGACGATAGCTGTCAGTGATGACATAAAAGATTATCTCATAAAAAATTATGGCATGGACAGTGGAGACATTTTTACAACAATAAATGGCATAGACACTGACAAATTTTCGCCATCCACAAAAAATGAAAACATTTTGAAAGAACTGGGAATTTCTGCTGATGACAACTGCCTTGTTCATGTGAGCCGAATTGACACAGGAAGCTGCCTTGTGGCAGAACAGCTTGTTGACATTGCTTTGGAACTGAGCAAAAAAATTGAAAAACTGAAAATTGTCATAGCTGGAGGCGGAAGCGAATTTAAGAGGTTGAAAGAAAAAGCGGAAAGCACAAACAAAAAAATTGGACAAGAATGCGTGCTTATGATTGGTGCAAGAACGGATATAAACGAAGTTGTTGCAGCTGGAAAAATTTTTGTCGGCGTGAGTCGTGCCGCGCTTGAGGCAATGGCAACAGAAAAGCCAACGATAGTTGCCGGAAATGCTGGATATATAGGAATTTTTGGAAGTGAAAAACTGGAGCTTGCAATGGAAAACAATTTTTGTTGCCGTGGCTGTGAAGTTTCAACAAATGAATTGCTTAAAAGAGACATAACATATGCTTTCAATGAGCTTTCAAATTCTCAGAAAGAAACACTTGGGAAGTATGGAAGACAGGTCATATTGGAATATTATTCTGTGGGAAGAATGGCCAGTGACTGTGTGAATGCCTATAATGCTGCATGGGAAGAATCAAAACACAGCAATAAAAATGTTCTTATGTCAGGTTATTATGGATTTAACAATGCAGGCGATGACGCAATTTTGCTTTCGATTCATTCCAACATAGTTAAAATGAACAGAAACATTGACGTTTTTGTTTTGGCCAATAATCCGGAACAAACAAAAATCAAATATGGTGTCAGAGTTGTCAACAGATATAATATTCTAAAAGTTATTAACTCCATAAGAAAATGTGACATTCTCATAAGCGGCGGCGGGAGCCTGCTTCAAGACAGAACAAGCACGAGATCAATAATCTACTATCTGTCAATAATAAAATGTGCTAAAACTATGGGGAAGAAGGTTATGTTGTATGCCAATGGAATAGGGCCTGTCACGAAAGCAAGCAACAGAAACTTTGTTAGAAATGTGGTTGACAAGGCCGATATAATCACTTTGCGTGAAGACAATTCGCTTGCAGAACTTAAAGGCATGGGCGTTGAAAACAAAAACATATTTGTGACGGCTGATCCTGTTTTTACGATGAATGGCATAAGCCGTGAAACAGCGCTGAAAATGATTGCAGAGCAGGGGATACCAATGGACAGGCCAATTGTTGGGGTTTCGGTGCGCGACTGGAAAAATGCCGAACTTTTTCTTGAAGATTTTTCGGCACTTTGTGACAGGGTTTCAAATGAACTTAAAAGAACAATAGTTTTTATATCAATGCAAGTGCCCAATGACACAAATGTGAGCCATGCTGTTCAAAAACGCATGAAATGCAAATCATATATTTTGAGAGATGATGCAACGCCGTTTGAGACAATGGGAATGATAGGCACTATGGATTTTGTGATGAGCATGAGACTGCACACACTTATATTTGCTGCAAGGCAGAGAGTGCCTCTAATTGGGTTTGTATATGATCCCAAAATTGATTATTATTTGAAAAAATTTGACATGCCTTCTGGCGGAAGTGTTGAGGAATATGATTTTGACATGAGTTTTGAAATCATCAAAAATATTTCTGAAAACAGAATGGAATATGTTAAAAAACTGGACATAGCTGTCAAAAGCCTTGAAATGCTTGCGGAGGAAAATGAAACATATTTAATGAATTTGCTTGGGAAATAGGGTGAGTGCATGAGGAATACAACGGAAATACTTGGGGTTGAGTTTGATGTTTTAACAATGGAGGAAGCCATAAAGAAAGTTATGGGGTTTTTTGGAGGCAAAGGCAGCCGTTTTATATGCACTCCAAACCCTGAAATTGTTATGGAGGCGCAGAAAGATCCACAGCTTATGAGCATTCTTAAAGCGGCGGACATGGTTGTTGCCGATGGAATTGGCATAGTGTGGGCTTCGAAATATTCACGAAAAAAGATAAGCGAAAGAGTCACGGGTTATGATTTGGCGTTCAATTTGCTTAAGGAAATGGCAAACAAAGGAAAAACAGCGTATTTTTTTGGAGGGGAACCATCTGTTGCCGCTGCTGCTGCCAAAAGAATGACAAAAGAATTTCCTGGGCTCAAAATTGTGGGCACTCATAATGGATATTTTTCTTCAAAAGAAGAAAAGGAAATAATATCTGAAATTAAAAGGCTTTCGCCAGACATGCTTTTTGTGGGTTTGGGCGCGCCAAAACAAGAAAAATGGATATATGAAAACCTTAGATTCACTAAGGCTAAAGTGGCAATTGGCATTGGCGGAAGCTTTGATGTGATGGCCGGAAAAATGAAGCGTGCTCCAAAAATTTATCAAAAACTTGGCATTGAATGGCTTTATAGATTTATAAAACAGCCTTCACGTTGGAAGCGCATGATGAACCTTCCGCTGTTTGTGCTTAAAGTTTTGTTTAGAAGAAATAAATGAAGCTTATTGACTATATTTTGATGTATGTGTTTCAAACATTGTGCTTTGAGATAAAGCTGAATATGTTTTCAGTAGGCCGTATTTCTTTTGTGGTGCTTTACTAAGCAGATATTTACAGCTTTACTTTTCTATGTTTGGCCATGATTTTTGTATATTTAATTAATTTATTTATTGGCATAGGCAGTTTTGTAAGGGAATGTAATTTAGGCTGGAGTTTTACAATGTTGCATATATTCCAAAAAGTTATGCTGTTAAATGTGATGTTTATAGTTTTTTTGGATTGATATAACAATGTGTTCAAACGAAAAAAATGTAAAGCTAAGATAGTATTTATGAAGAATGCAAGTTTGTCAAAGGATTCAGTTTTTGTCGTTTGTTGGAATCGGCGTGTTTTTATAACATTTGATTAAGCAAAAATTAAAAAATCACAATTGTTGTGGCTGATTAAAATGATGTGTTAATTTTTTCAAGTTTTTATGTTTTCAAATATATGTGAAATATGTCTATTTTTAAAACAATAAATGTTATATTTTTTGCTTAAATTTAAGAATTATAATCTCTGCTTGAAAAGAGCAAAATTTATATTAAGAGGTGGCTGTCATGAATGGCATTGCTTCAAAATTTAAGGACATTGTTTTAATTGTTATAGGAACTTTGATAACTTCAGTGGCTATTAATATTTTTTATTTGCCAAATGACGTTGTCACCGGAGGGTTTTCTGGGATTGGAATTATTTTGCAGTCAGTTTCGTCTTATATTATTGAAGGGGGTGTGCCAATTTCACTGACAAATATAATTTTGAATATACCAGTTTTTATATTGGCGTTTTTTATGCTTGGACAACGGTATGTTGCAAAAACTGCTTTTGCTACAGTTTTATTCTCTGTGATGCTTGAAGTTACATCTTTTTTGCCTGAATATCGCGGCGATTTGGCACTCACAGCAATTTATGGAGGGATTATTGACGGAATTGGGATTGGACTTGTTTTGAGAGCCATGGCAAGCACAGGAGGTGTTGATCTTGTGGCTTCGCTTGTTCACAAAAAATTTGGACATATATCTGTTTCATATATTATGTTTTTGATAAACTTCTTTATAATTGCTGTTGGCTTTTTTGTTTTTGGTGCTGAAAAAACAATGTATGCAATAATATCAGTTTTTATTTCGAGCAAGTTCGTGAACGTGGTTTTGGAAGGTCTGTCATTTTCAAAAGCAGCATTTATAATTTCGGAAAAAAGTGATGACATTGCAAAGAGAATAATGACTGAAAGTGAACGTGGCGTCACAGCGCTTAAGGGCCGTGGAATGTATACAGGAAATGACAAGGATATATTGATGTGCGTTTTTGCACGAAAAGAGATAACCAAAATCAAAGAAATTGTCAGAAACATGGATCCAAGCGCCTTTATAATTTTGACAGATATAACAGAAGTTATGGGTGAAGGATTCAAAGATATATATGCTGAAAATTGATGCTGGCAAATGTTGTGATGAGTTTATAATTTTCTGTTTAGACTGATTCATAGTTATAAAAATTTTTTATTTGACAATTTTTATAGATTTTTCTCGGCTTTTTTGGTATTATCTTATAAAGGGAATTTTGCTTATGGCTAATTTTTATATGTGCAATATTTATTTACTTTAAAAAGTTTGGGTTGCTGGGATTTTTGATTTAAGCAGATATTGGATGAAGTATAATTTTACGGGGTGAGCCAATGATTTCTAATCAGATTTTACAAAGTACCATAGACGGGCTTAAAAACATTACCAGAAAAGACTTGAGCGTTATAGAAAAAGAAGGAAAAATAATTGCAACAACAGAAGGTATTGAAATGAGTGGCGGCGTGGTTGAGGACATGGAAAGTTTTGTTGTTTCACCGGCTGAAAGCCAGCTTGTGCTTGGATACCAATATTTTAAGGTTTATGATAACAATGTTCCCGAATATGTTGTTCAGGTTAAGGGCGAAGATGAAGAAAGTTATAGAATTGGGAAAATTACGGCATTTCAAATTCAAAACCTCCTTGTTGCATATAAAGAACGTTATGACAAAGACAATTTCATAAAAAATTTGCTTCTGGACAATCTTCTTCTTGTGGATATTTACAGCAGAGCAAAAAAACTTCACATCGAAAACAATATTAAGCGCATTGTTTATCTGATTGAGACTGACATTGACAAAGACATGAACATTGTTGAAATGGTGAGAAACATATTTCCAGTCAAAACAAAAGACTTTGTCACGGCAGTTGACGAACACTGCATTATATTGGTGAAAGAAATAAGGGAGAAAGAAACACAAGATGACATTGAAAAAATAGCCAAACAGATATATGAGACACTGAATGTTGAAACGGGAACAAAGGCTTTCATTGCCATAGGCACGGCCGTTACAGATCTCAAAGATGTGTCACGCTCATATAAAGAGGCAAAAATGGCAATTGAAGTTGGGCGCATATTTGACGGCGAAAAAACCATTGTGAATTATGAACAATTGGGGATAGGGCGGTTAATATATCAACTTCCCATGCCGCTTTGCAAAATGTTTATAAAAGAAGTTCTTCAAGGGTTGACGATTGATGATTTTGATGAAGAAACTTTGGCAACTGTGGGGAAGTTTTTTGAAAACAATCTTAATGTGTCGGAAACATCAAGACAGCTTTATATTCATAGGAATACGCTTGTTTATAGACTTGACAAGCTTCAGAAAATGACAGGACTTGATCTTAGAAATTTTGATGATGCCATCATATTCAAAATCACTCTCATGGTGAGCAAATATATGCTATATATGGAAAAAATGACATATTAATGTTCTGGCGTGACACCGGACTTTAACAGTATGAAAGGAAGTTTCCTAACGGATGATCAGAATAGAAAATGTTACAAAAGTTTATCCAAATGGTTCCGCAGGAGTTGAAAATGTGTCTATACGCATTGGAAAAGGCGAGTTTGTGTTTATAATAGGCTCCAGCGGCTCTGGAAAAAGCACGCTAATCAAGCTGCTTATGAAAGAACTTAATCCAACAAGCGGACAAATTGTTATAAATAAAATGAATACTACTAAAATGAAAAGAAGCCGAATACCATATCTTAGAAGGAATTTGGGAATTGTGTTTCAGGACTTCAGGCTTCTTCCACAAAAAAATGTATATGAAAATGTTGCTTTTGCTATGCAGGTTATTGAAGCGCCGCGCGGCCAAATCAGAAGGAACATACCAACAGTTCTTTCGCTTGTGGGGCTTCAAAGCAAGGCAAAAGCTCTTCCAAGCCAGCTTTCGGGCGGTGAACAACAAAGAACGGCACTGGCGCGTGCCATAGTCAACAACCCTCCAATACTCATAGCTGATGAGCCGACGGGAAACTTGGATCCTGACACGGCATGGGACATTATGTGTCTTTTGGATGAGATAAACAAGCGCGGCACAACTGTTGTTGTTGCAACTCATGCAAAAGATATAGTTGACATGATGCAAAAGAGAGTTATAACTCTCAAGAATGGCCATGTGATAAGAGATGTGAAAAAAGGTGGTTACAGTGATGAGGCCTAGTTCTATAAGATATTATTTCAAAGAAGGATTTACCGGCCTTCTAAAAAACCGGCTTATGACAATGGCATCAATAGCCACAGTTGCAGCATGCATACTCATTGTCTCAATTTCTGTTTGTCTTATAACGAATCTTACATCGATACTTAATCAGCTTGAGGACACAATAGGGATTGCGGTTTTTCTTGATGATGAACTGACTTCAAGCGATATAAACAGAATCAGCACAGACCTTAACAATATAGAACATGTGACAAATGTTACATACATTTCGCCTGATGAGGCGTTGGGTGAATTGATTGATGACTGGGGTGCAGAAGGCATTCTTGACGGGTTTGAAGGAGAAAACAACCCGCTTTCGCATTCGTTTGAAATTTCGGTGGACAGCATTGAAAATCAGGCGCAAGTTTTGAGCGATATAAACAATGTGAACGGAATACGTAAAGTTCGCCACGCTCAAACAGAAACGCAAATGCTGCTTGATTTGAACAAAGTTCTTGGAATTGTTGGAATTGTTATAATATCAATACTCGCTGTTGTTTCTGTTGTAATTATAATGAACACAATAAAAATTTCAGTTTATACAAGAAGAACAGAAATAAGCATTATGAAATTTGTGGGGGCCACAGACTGGTTTATACGCTGGCCGTTTATAATAGAAGGAATTCTCATAGGTCTTATTGGCGCGGCGATACCAATGTTGATCACATGGCCGCTTTATGGCAAGGTTGCGGTTGTTCTTATGGATTATTTTCCGATAATTCAAAATGTGGTCACATTTGTTGACGCAAATGTCATTTTTTCAAAACTTATACCGGTTTCGCTTGTGGGAGGTTGCGTTCTTGGGGTGTTTGGAAGTGTGTCATCCATAAGAAAATATTTGATGGTTTAATGTTAAAAATTATTCAGAATGTTTTAATTTGTCTTGCTTAAAATTGTTGGGGTTTGTTGGTTTGGGTGAAGTGAGTTTTAGACACATTTTGACACTGTTGTGACTGAAAAATTTGCATTTCGCAGTTTGAAGAAATGAATTTAATGGGAATTTATTATGCAAGCTGTGACAAACCATTTTTCACAGGCAGACACTTCAACTTAAAAAATAACTGCAATAAATAATGATGATGAAAGCCAGTGTTTTCAAAGTTTGTTCTCATGGTTGAAAATGCTGGTTTTGTTTATAATTATTTTAACAAGCTATAATTTACATTGGGTCTGAATATAATTTTAATATTATCCATGTTAAGGAGATGTAATATTGATGAACAAAAAAAGTTTTTATATGGGAGTTTTGACAGGTGTGGCTTCGGCGGTTGTTGCCGTTGGCGCCATAAATGTGGCTTCCGTTTTTGTTCGCGCAGAAGCCAAAGGTGAAATGTCCATTACAGATAAGATTGATTACATAGGGAGTTTGCTTAACAAATACTATGTCGATGGTGTTGATGCTGAACAGCTTACAGAAGGAATATATTATGGAATGGCCGACAGTTTGGGGGATCCGTATACGTCATATTTGAATGCTGCTCAAACAGAAAGTTTCATGAGCGATTCACAGGGCAATTTTTATGGAATAGGCGTTACATTTCTTCCGGATTATAAAAATTCAAAAATGACAGTTGTTTCTCCAATGGAGGGATCGCCGGCAGAAGAAGCGGGGATATTGCCTGGAGACGAGATAACAGAAATTGACGGTTTTGTTGTGAAAGACATGTATATTGATGAGGCGGTTGCAAAAATCAAAGGTGAAGTTGACACACTTGTTAACATAAAGGTGTACCGCCCAAGCGAAAACAAATATTATACATTTGATATAAAAAGGAGCATTGTTGAAGTTGAATCTGTGGCTGGAAAGATGCTTGATGACAAAATTGGATACATAGCAATAAGTGGATTCAAAGGCAACACATTTTCACAGTTTGAAAAAATATATGATGAATTTATGGCTCAAGGAGTTGAAGGGCTGATTATTGACGTTAGAAACAATCCGGGAGGACTGCTGACTGCTGTCAATCAAATTGCCGACAAACTTTTGCCAGAAGGAACTATAGTTTATACAATTGACAAAAATGGCGAAAGAATTGATTATAACTCTGACAGCGAATGCATAAAAGTTCCGTTGTGTCTTCTTGTGAACGGAAACAGTGCAAGTGCATCAGAAATATTGGCAGGGGCTGTTCAGGACAGCGGAACAGGAAAGCTTGTTGGCACTCAAACGTTTGGCAAGGGGCTTGTTCAAAACATATTCACTTTGCCCGACGGTTCCGCGCTTAAAATTACTATACAAAAATATTACACGCCAAAAGGTGTTTGCATTCAAGGAAGTGGAATCACGCCGGATTATGTTGTTGAGCTTCCGAAAGACGTTGGAAACGTTGTCACGGAAGAAAATGACACACAGCTTATGAAAGCCATTGAAGTCATAAAAAGTGAATTATAAAAGGCATGAAATGAATTTGCCGGCGAATGTGTCTTGCCGGCAAATTATAATATTTTTGAACTTTGTTTTGTGAAAGCCTTTGAGAAGCGCTTTGTGACAAGCGACAGCATAAACTGAGATGTGCATATTGTTTCAGGAAAAATGTAAAAATATATTTTGATTTCCACAAAATAATAAACAATGGACTAGAATTGAAAAGTTTGATATTATTATATACATATCAAATGGTTATAATGTGAATGTGTTTTGTAAAACGGCGCCTTTGGGCGCCGAATTGTTCAGTTGCCAAAGCAACTTAAACCGAACAAAAGCTGACTGAATTTGAAAAAAGACAATAATATTATTTTGTTGATGAGTGTCCGAAAGGAAGGTTTTGTGTATGAATCCATTGACTATATTGGCGCTTCAAGTGCCATGTGTGCTTTTTGCAACCACTTTACACGAATTTGTGAGAGCCGCTGTGTCCACATATTTGGGTGACAACCGCCCAAAGGATGATGGAAGGCTCACAATCAATCCCTTCAAGCATTTTGAGCCAATTGGGTTCATGTTGGCGGTTATAACAGGTTTTGGCTGGGGACTTCCCGTTCAAACAAGTTCTCTTTATTATAAAGACAGAAAAAAAGGCACTCTTTTGTGCGCTGTGATTCCAACAGTTGCTAATTTGGCTGCGGCTGCCATGTTTGGCATTTTGGCCAAATTCATGACAGGGAATTTTTATATTTTTATGTTAAATATTGTGAGGATTAATGTTTCTATAGCTGTGTATAATATTCTTCCTGTGACACCAATGGACGGGCTTAAAGTTATGGCTGTTGTTGCTCCGGCGAACACATATTTTAGGTATATTCAATATGAAAAAATCATTCAAATGATATTTTTGCTTTTGCTTTTTATGGGATATACCAATATTATATTTATGCCTGTTATAAATATTATCACGTATTTTTTTGCATAAAGGACATTGTATGGACATAACGCTTAAACTTGAAAATTTCACAGGGCCTTTGAGCCTTCTTTATCATTTGATTGAGAAAAATAAAATAGACATTTATGACATTCCTATAGCTGAAATTACAGATCAATATATTTCTGTTATAAATGAAGCTGAAAACAGCAATATGGATGGCATGAGTGAATTTTTGCTTTTGGCTGCAAACTTGCTTGAGATAAAGTCGAGAATGCTTCTTCCAAAATGTGAAGATGAAACAGAGGAAGAAGATCCAAGGGCGGAGTTGGTTTCAAAACTGATTGAATATAAAAAATTCAAAAATGTGACGGCAGAATTTCGCCAAAGGGCGGAGGAAGCCTCGCTTGTTGCATTCAAAGAGGCTGACACAGCCATGGCCTCATTCAAAAACGCAGAGGATTTTGACATTGATGATTTCCTTGAAGGAATAACTTTTGATGATTTATATAAAGCGTTTTGTGATGTTATGGAACGAAAAGAGCAAAAAACAGATAAAATCCGAAGCGGTTTTAATTCTGTTGAAAGAGACATGTATACTGTTGGAGACAAAATCAACTATATAAGGGATTTGCTTGTTGTGTCGCCAAAAATAAAATTTTGGAATATATTTCGGAAAAATTCCAGAAAAACTGAAATAATTGTGACATTTATAGCGCTTTTGGAGCTCATCAAAATGAAAGGCGTCAGCATACGCCAAGATGGTATATTTGAGGATATAGTTATTACGAAATATGTTGGAAGTGATACATATGAAACTGAGCGAACTTGAATCTGTTGTGGAAGCCATTTTGTTTATTTCAGGAGATGCCGTGAAGGTTTCGGTTATAGCTGAAGCAATATCAATGGATAAGGCAACCACAAGAGCAATTATAAATTCTCTTGCAGAAAAATATGAGACAGAGGAACGAGGAGTGCGCATTTTGGAGATAGAAGACGCATATCAAATGTGTACGGCGGCCAATTGTTTTGATTATATACGGAGTGTGTATAAATCAACAAAACGGCAGGGGCTGACACAGTCTCTTTTGGAGACTTTGGCAATTGTGGCATATAAACAGCCTGTCACAAAGGCGCAAATTGAGGAGATCCGTGGCGTGAGTGCAGAACACGCTGTGAACAAGCTTGTGGAAAGAGGG
Source organism: Bacillota bacterium (assembly GCA_022791155.1). GTDB lineage: Bacteria > Bacillota > Clostridia > Lachnospirales > Anaerotignaceae > JANFXS01. The sequence goes on from JAAVYN010000013.1 coordinate 127,749, forward strand.
CTTGTGTGTGAAGTTGGGCGTCAGGAGGCGCCAGGAAGGCCGATACTTTTTGGAACAACACAGGAGTTTTTGAGATATTTTGGTTTTTCATCGGTTAAGGAACTTCCAGAGCTTGATGAAAACAGTGACAACTGAAAAAGTTTTATGTTTTTGACGTTGCACAAAGCTGTTTCTGTGAAATCGATATGGTGTGAAATTCGAAAGTGAGCATGAAATTTTGGAAAAAATACAATGCATGAACTATATTTTTGTTTGATGAAGACATGCTTGCCTAAACTTTCCGGTTTTTTTGGAAAGTTTAGGCGGCAGTTTTTTGTGTGAAGCGACTTGAAAAATTTCAAATGTTAAAGAACAACAAACTTCTTGCGAAATGCATTTTCAGCTGCAAAATTGAGAAAGTAAATTTTTGGAACAATTGCATATGCCACAAAATTGATGATTTTGGAATATGGTTATATTTTTCAGCTTTATACAGCTTGTTTGCTGTTTGACTCATATTCTTCATATGAAGGGACTATGTTATAATTATTATTTATATTGGAATTTCCATTCACATTTATTTCAGTGATCTCGATTGTTCCGTTTTCAAGCTCATAGCCTTTAATGGTTACAGCATCGCCGATTTTTATTTTCAACATATTCAAATTGTTTCCGGCTTTTGTGCCATAAAAAGTGTCGTTTTTGTCAAGCTGCAGATAGATGTATGTGTTGCCTTCAATAACAACGTTCCAAACATCTGTTACACGCCCGCTGTAGCTGTTTTCATCAACTGATGGCTGAGACATTATTCCGTTTTCTGACATGATTGATTTATAATTGCGCTCGCACTCCGAAACGGTGTCTCCAATGGCAACAATCTGATATTTTTCGATGTTTACCATGGCATATTTTTTCACAAGGCCAGCAGCGTCTTTCAAGGCGAGAAAATATGTTGGTTTGTTGCCAACGTTCAAAAGAAGCGGAAATGTGGCCTTATATCCCAAATTTTGAACCTGACCTTCGGCCGAGTTCATTGCAGATATTTCTTTGGCGCCAGAAACCTGATAATAGTTTGTTTCTTTTGTGCGCTGGTTCATAAGAACAAAGCCGACAATGGATTCGTCACCTGTCACTGATGTTATTCCGGTGTACACCCACACATCATCATTGAGGGCTATATAGTTGTAGCCTTCTGTTGTTTGAAGACAGCCGCGCTGACCAAAAACGCTGTTTATATATCCGTTTGAAAGTGTGCCATAATAATCATATTGTTCCACAAGAAGCTCGGCGTCATAAACCTTGTCGATCCATGTTGGAATTTTGCCAATGTCATAATATTCATGTTCGCCCGTGACAGCATTCAAAAGCACAGCGCCTTTTATATCAGTTCCGCCAAAAAGGCCAATGCGCTTTGTGGCAACAGGGCAAATCCAAAAAGGAGTGCCGTTGTCATCAATCTCAAAATATTTTCCTCTGAACATTGCTGTTGGATATCTAAAGCGCATATATCTGTCAAGATTGCGGCCAAAAAGCTCGGAAGGCGAAATTTTGATGCCTTCATTCAACTTTATCAGTTCAACATCTTGAGTTGTCATGTCAATCTGAATGTAGGCTGGTATCCCTGTGGAGCGGTTTGTCAGCCATTTTATGAGGCTTCCATATTCTAATGGCGTGACACGGACTGGTTTTCCTCTATAATTTATTTGAGAAAAATGTCCGCTCACCTCATACTGGCTCACCATGTCGATCATGCTTCCCATTTCTCTTTCAGCCAAAAGTGAAGCCGAGTTGCTGTCCAAAATTGGAATCTGGCTGTAGTCGACTTCTTTGATGTCTTCCTCAAATGTGCTGTTGTTGACGGACAAAAGCGAATTGAATTGTTTTGCTCTTAATATTGGAAAAGACATTAGTGAGCCGCCGGCATAAAACAGTGCCACAGCTGCTATTATAACTGTTATTATTTTGAATTTTTTGAAAAAATCCTTTAATGTCATGTTGTTTTTGTTCTTAATGGCTTCCTGTATTATTGAAGCGCCGTTTATGACAACAGCAACAATCAAGAGGCTGACAGCAAAAGACCAAAATTCCCTTGAATGTATGTTTATAGGAGGCAACGCAACATAGAACATTATAAACCAAATTATCAATGTTAAAAGAGGTGGTGCAAACTTATGCTTAGGCATTTTTGTGCTCCTTTCAAATAAGTTAAAAAATTGTTTATATTTTTTTAATATTTTAACATTAATACCCTCTTTACATAAGGCATAATATTATTTATACTTAATTATAGAGGCAATACGGTTTGCCCAGAGAGGAAGTGATGCTATGAAAATTGAGAAAATAAGTGAAAATCAGATAAAACTTATACTTACATCTGCGGACTTAAAAGAACGTAATATAAAACTTGACGAACTCATCAGGCCGTCAGAGAAAACTCAGGAACTGTTTAGAAGCATTATGGAACAGGCATTTAATGAATGCAGTTTTTGTTTTGAAAATGCGCCGCTCATGGTTGAGGCAACGCCTGTCTCGGTTGACGGAATCATGATTATTGTCACAAGGCTGCCAGACAAAGAAACACAAAAAGAGAAAATTTCAATGGTTTCACAAAACAAAACTATTCACCGGTTCAAGAAAAAGTCCATATCCCATTATACACCTGAACATTCTTCTGATAAAGGGATATGTATATATTCGTTCGAAAATATTGACGCAGCTGCCGGCGCTTCGGTCAGACTTGATTCTGGATTTAATGGATTCAGCCAGCTATATAAATATATGAACAAATATTTTTTGCTTGTGCAAAATGACAATGAGTGTGACAAAATATCAACTGAAAAAATTGAGTCAATATTAAATGAGTATGGACAAAAACATGTGTCAACAGTCATCTCAAAATATCATCTCCACGAACATGGAGAAATACTCATCAAGTCACACGCTGTCAAAACTCTGACAAGTATATATACATAAATTATAAACGCAAAAACGTGTTATAAGTCTGAATTTTAGCGGAAAACTTAATTGATGAATTTTTTTATGGGCTGAGCTTTGAAACGTCAAAGTTCAGTTCTTTTGATTGATTTTATGCTTTTGCATGATTCAAAAAATCATTCTTTCGATTCAAATTAATTTTTGTTTTTGCAAATGACATTTTTGACTGGGCAACAAACAATATTATGGCTTAAAAATTGCTCATAAAATCATAAATTGATCAGACAACAAATATAGACGGTAAGTATAGTTAGCATATTTGTTTGTTGCTATCTTGACTTATAAACTTTAACAAATGACAGAAAGGAAATTTGTGAAAAATGGATAACAATAATATAAACTGGTACCCAGGGCATATGACAAAAACGCGCCGTATGATTGAGGAGAACATTGGGCTTGTTGACATTGTGATTGAACTCATTGACGCACGCATACCCTATAGCAGCAAAAATCCTGATATTGACAGCCTTGCAAAAAACAAGCACCGCATTGTTGTCATGAACAAGAGCGATTTGGCCGATGAAAAAGCCACAGCATTGTGGAAGGAATATTTTGAGGAAATGGGCTTCAAAGTTATACTTGCCGATTCCACAAAAGGAAAAGGGTTCAAAAATGTGACAGAAGCAGTTGATGAGCTTATGAAGGAAAAAAGAGAACGCTTTAAAGCGCGTGGGCGCATGTTTGTGCCAGCGCGTGCCATGATTGTTGGGATTCCAAATGTTGGGAAAAGCACGTTTATAAATAAGTATGTTGGAAAATCAATGGCCAAAACAGGGGACAGGCCAGGGGTCACAAGGGGAAAACAATGGATTAAGATCAAAAAAGATTTTGAACTTCTTGACACACCGGGAATATTGTGGCCAAAATTTGAAGATAGAGAAGTTGGGCTCAAGCTTGCGTTCACTGGAGCGATCAATGATGACATATTGAACCGTGAAGACATGGCGTTTGAATTGATAAAATATTTGAATGGTGTGAAAACTTTGACGATAAAAGAAAGGTATAAAATTGAATGTTCATGTGAAGCTGAGGCAAATGACATTCTTGAGGCTATAGGAATGGCAAGAGGATTTGCAGCAAGGGGGGGAAATGTTGACATGCTCCGCACAGCCATAACTTTGCTTGACGAATTTAGAGGAGGAAAACTTGGGCGCATTACACTGGAGTTTCCTGAAGACATAAAGAATTTGGAAACTTTGAAATAGATTGAACGGAATGTGTTTTTGCTTTAATTTCACACTGAAAATGTTTTTGCCGCTCACCAATTTATGTGAAAGAAAAATTGATTGTTTGCCAAATTTTGGATGATTTTTTGGATGAGGAGCTTTCTGATTTGAGGCGCTAAAACATAAATTTTTTTAGATCAATTTATGAAAAATGTTAAAAAAGTATTGTAAATTTATTTATGATGTGGTATTTTATCAATTGCAGACAAATGGCTTTTATATACGTACACACTAAGCGTATACTAAGGCTCTCTGGAGAGTTCCGTTTTATGGACGCCGAAGGTGTAATGCGCAGAAATGGCGCAAATCTCTCAGGCAAAAGGACAGAGTATGAAAAGGGGATTTGTTTCCTAAATACTTAAATGGTTCCTTCTCTGGAATGCCGCCTAAGCCGCGGCTTATTTTATTTTGCTGAAAACTTTTGTTTGAAGTGATGTTGGCCACAGCAGAAAGCGGATTGCGAATATTAATTTTCACATTAGGAGAAAGGGTTGAAGGTATGTTTGAAACTATTAACAACGTAATTAAAATGATCGATGACTGGGTTTGGGGAATACCACTGATTGTTTTCATATTGGCTGTGGGGCTTTTGCTCACTGTCAGACTTGGACTGCTTCAAGTTTTTCATCTTCCGCGTGCACTGAAGTATATGGTGAAAAATGAGGAAGACGGCGAAGGTGAAGTCAGCAGCTTTGGCGCTCTTTGCACAGCGCTTTCCGCCACAATTGGAACGGGGAATATAGTTGGTGTTGCAACAGCTGTGTGCACTGGAGGGCCAGGAGCGCTTTTCTGGATGATTGTGGCAGCATTTTTTGGAATGGCCACAAAATATTCGGAAGGTCTTCTCGCTGTTAAATATCGCGTTTTAGACAAAACTGGACATGCGCTTGGAGGGCCGTTCTATTATATTGAAAAAGGCATGGGAAAGCAATGGTCATGGCTTGCTAAAATATTTGCATTTTTTGGCTTGTGTGTTGGTCTTATGGGCATTGGAACATTCACTCAGGTGAATGGAATAGCTTCTGCCGTTAAAAATTTCTTCGATCCAAATTCGGCTAACACAATAACCATAATTGGCAGAGAATATTCATGGGCTGTGGTTGTGGCTGGCATAATTGTCACAATTTTTGTTGCCCTTGTTGTTATAGGCGGCATAAAGAGAATTTCAACTGTGTCACAGATAATTGTGCCTTTTATGGCTGTTATATACATATTTGCTGCTGTTACACTCATTATAACAAATATCAACGCTGTTCCGGGAGCTGTTGTTGAAATTGTGAAAGGGGCTTTTGATCCGGCCGCTGTGACAGGAGGCGTTGTGGGAAGCATCACAGTTGCTATGCAAAAAGGCATTGCGCGTGGTATATTCTCAAATGAATCGGGACTTGGTTCAGCGCCAATTGCCGCCGCCGCTGCACAGACAAAAGAGCCGGTTCGTCAGGGCCTTGTGACAATGACAGGAACGTTCATTGACACAATAATAATATGTACAATGACAGGGCTTTCAATAGTTGTTACAGGAGCATGGAAAGTTGAAGGGATTGAGGGCGTTGAAGTCACAACATATGCTTTTCAAAACGGGCTTCCGTTTTCACCTCAGATTGCTGCATTCATACTTATGATTTGCCTTGTGTTTTTTGCATTCACAACAATACTTGGCTGGGACTACTATTCTGAAAGGTGCCTCGAATATCTTGCCAAAGGAAGCAAAAAACCTATACCATATTTCAGATGGCTTTATATATTGTGTGTGTTTATTGGACCTTATATGACTGTTGAGGCTGTTTGGACAATTGCAGATATATTTAATGGACTTATGGCATTTCCAAACCTTATAGCACTTCTTGCTTTAAGCGGCGTTGTTGTCAAAGAAACAAAGGACTTTTTCTCAAGACATAAAGAAATCTAAAAATAAAAAAGCCGACATTTTCTGTTTTAGAACTTGTAGGCTTTAATTTTGAAAAAATATTTTATTAAAAAGGTTCCATTTTTGTCGAGATAATCATATAACTGTATGTAAGGTGTTGAAAAGTTTGTGCTATCTATGGTATACTGTTTAGGATTAAAATCCAACAGGATTTTTGACTATCTCTTTATAAGTTCTTAAATGCTGCCAAGTCTTGATTTTTCAAGGGTTCGCGGCATTTTTGCTATCGGGGGAAGCTCACATATACTCTCGAAAGTTTTTAGGTTTTCGCTCTCA
>JAAVYN010000014.1 GCA_022791155.1 Bacillota bacterium
CGGAAACATTTCTAATACTGTCTTATGAGTGCTGCCCTAATACCCTGTTTTTTCTTCTTCAAAAAACTTTTTAACAACTCCATATACCATATGTATATATTTTTCATTGCGGATAACTTTTAGCATTCTAAAAATCTCCTGTAAATAAAATTCCATATAATTACTCCCTATAACACAAGAAAATTGGTGTACTGAATTTTTATCATACATTATTCATTCTCCTTTCTTTACCAATCATTTCTTTTTCGTTTACTTCTATTGTTATTTCCATCGCCTCACCTTTTCTCAAAGTCCGCTATTTTGACTTTTGCCTCAGTCACGCAGTAGAATATTTTAATTGTAATCAATTACTTCACAAAAATCTTTCTTCCCTTTCGGTAAATTATCATTCTCTGTCGCAAATAAATACTCAAACGACTTATCAAAGTATTTACAAAAAGCACGACATTCATTTGGCCAAAATCTCCCGCTTCTTATTTTTTGACTATACGCATAGCGGCTTACTCCAATTATTTCTCCCATATCTTTATCTGTAAGATGATGAAATGCTTTTTGTCCTAATAAGTTCGCATACATAGTTCCACCTCATTTTAGGCGTTCCGCCAACTTTTTGTCTAATTATACTGCCGTTTCGGCAACTTGTCAATAATATTTTGAAAATTTATTGACATAACGCCAACTTAATGCTAATATAACTTTTAGAAAGAGGTGCAAAGCATGGGATTTTCAGAACAACTAAAAAAAGCACGTCTAAAAACTGGCTACACTCAACAAGAGGTTGCTGAATTAATGGGAATTACAAAAAGTACTTATTGTGGTTATGAAATAGGAAAACGGCAACCTGATGTTGCTAAAATTAAGCAGCTCTCAAATATATTAAATGTCTCAGGTGATATTTTACTTGAAACAGGTATTCACGATTTATCAAATGGGGAAAATAATAGGTTTAAAAACGACTTAGATATATCCGAACAAAATCATATAAAAAAATACCGCCTCTTAGATAATTACGGCAAAGAAGCTGTGGATAGTATTCTTGAAATAGAGTATCAAAGAGTACAATCCAATAATACCGTTCCACATTCAAAGGTTATTGACAATTATGGAGAAGAAACCGTAGCATCTGTTAAAATTGCAGCCTACGAAGGTGATGGCGTGCATACAATCAAACTAACAAAGGAACAGGCTGATGCTCTCAGAAAAGAATTTAATAGACTGGGGATTTAACAGAATTTGCCGGGGAGATTTTTGTAGATATTTGCTATAATTTATAGGAGATATCTACAAAAATATGGAATGGATAAAAGCCAGAGCGTGGGAATTTTTAATCAAAAATAATTTTAATTCTTTACTATAGTCAATAATTTAGAAATTGGTTTTAAGGTGCTGTCATATGAAGGTAACAGCTTAATAATTGGTACGTTGAAATTAGAGAAATATATAAAAAAACATACAGGACTTTCCGTAGACTTTGAAGAAAGAAAAACAATTCTATACAGTGATAGTCTTTCTTACTCCGAAAGTAACCTTGTTATAGCACATGAAATAGGCCATATTGTTCTCGGACATACAGCAAACGGCGCAATTATCGGTAAAATCAATAATCTGAAAACATACAACAAGCAGGAACAGGAGGCGGATATCTTTGCATTGGAAGTGCTTTCACCTTCTCCTGTTTTGGCTGAAATAAAAGTACATTCTCCTATCGAAATTTCATGCATAACCGGCATACCTTTGCACAAGGCTGAAAAAGCCGCCGTTGAGGTTTCCAAAGAAGAGAACGTCAAGTGCTTTGGCATAAAAAGAGAACTGATAGAAATGTTCCGGCCATTTATTGAAAAGAATTTGCCAAAGACGCAAAAACAGTTTGGAGTTGGAAAACAAAAAACAGCCGTCTTGATACTGATAATATCAAAACGGCCAGCGTGAAGGCAACATCACACTTTGTATATCTATCAAAAAATTATACGATACGATTTTTTTGTCAACTGCATAATGCCAGAACATCACAATTTAAGACAACTTGTGTCAAAATTACAAAGGAGAATGGTATGAAGAAAGTATATAACATTAGAAGATTGGAACAATCAAACATCAAAAGGTGAATTCCAAATGCAAATTTTCACCTATGAATTTGAAGGGTTTTATGGAGAATTTATCTTATATGAAGATACAGTTGCAAAACTCCGCTTATTTTCTGATTCTCAATGGCAAGTTGAAGGTTCAAACCCTGATAATATATTTGCCATGTTTGGAATCATTCCGGGCGAAAACGTAAAGCAAACTGTGAACACCGGAGTAACACATAAATTTTCTCCGGTGTCTGACAAAGTAGCAGAAGTTGAATTTTACAATTATGATAAAGAAAACAAATCATTTGATATGGTGTATGTTACTTACAATTTGAATTATTTTGATTAAAAACAAAAAATTCCCCATCATGCTCTCAACAAGACGGGAAAAAGCGGCAATTGTGTTTTGCACAATACACACTGGACAAGTGTATTGTATCACATGCCGCTTTCTTTTTCAATCACTATTTATTTGAAAAAAAAGGAGGCTTTTTTATGAGAAACCCCAACGGTTACGGCTCAGTATACAAACTTTCCGGCAAGCGCCGTAATCCTTTCATGGCATCAAAAACAATAGGCTGGACAGATGATGGCAACCCTGTCCGAAAAGCCATAGGCTACTATCCCGACAGAAAGTCAGCCCTTATGGCTCTTGCTGCTTTCAATCAAAGCCCATATGACCTGATTAATAAAAACATTACATTCTCAGAACTTTATGAAATTTTCAAGAAACGCAAAAAATGAAGCTAACAGACATAAACATTGATGAGCGCTATATGACAGGCGGCATAAAAACAAAAGCCGGCAAAAACAGGATAATTCCCATAAGCAATAAGATAATGCCTTTCATACGCCGCCGCTGTGCACAGAACAAACAGTATCTTGTGGAAGAAAATGAAAAACCGCTTACATATGCAGTATATTCCAAACGCTGGGCAAAGCTCATGGAGGAGCTTAATATGCAACACCTTCCCCATGATGGGCGACACACATTTGCCACAATGGCTGATGAACTGGAAGTGAACAAGTTGGCAGTCAAAAAAATAATGGGCCATGCTGCAAGCGACATAACCGATAAAGTCTACACGCATAAGAACATATCAGCACTTGTTAAAGCTGTTGATTGTCTATAATTTTTACTGCTGATAATAATATCGTTTGTCAGCAGTTTGTTAGCAGTGGAAGAAAAAATGTGGAAAATCAAGCATTGTCAAAACAACTTAAAACATTGTAAATCCGGGAAGTTTGGGTGATTAGCGGTGTTTGCAAAAAGCAAAAAGTTTAACAAAAATTTAATTGTTTTGACTCAAAAAATCACTTATACTAAGCAGGGGTGATTATATGAAAAAAGTGGCCAAATTCGAAAAAGTCAGTTTTTCGGTGTTTCTTCAGCACTGGAAGGATATATTGGGAGAAGCCTCCGAGAACAGCGTGAGAGAAATATATGATTCCATTGAACTTCCCAAAAGAGCCACTCTTGGCTCGGCTGGCTATGACTTCTTCTGCCCAGAAACCATAACACTCCTGCCTGGGAAAAGTGCCACAATTCCCACAGGCGTGAGAGTTCGAATTGACCCTGGCTGGGTTTTGACATGCTATCCCAGAAGCGGCCTTGGGTTCAAATATCGTCTCGGCCTTGACAACACTGTTGGCATAATCGACAGCGACTATTATTCAAGTCGCAATGAGGGCCATATAATAGCAAAAATAACAAACAACTCACACGAGGGCAAAACGCTCACAATTGGCGCTGGCGAAGGCTTTATGCAGGGAATATTTATTGAATATGGCATAACTGAAGATGACTCTTGCACAGCAGTGCGTGACGGCGGCTTTGGAAGCACAACAAAAAACAAAAATATATGACATAAATAAAACTTTATCCATATACCCCAAAACAAGCAAAAAGCAAAACCCCCGTTTGAAACGGTGTTTCTTTTGAAGCAGTTTGTCACTATTTCAATTGGCATTTCACAAAATATGCAGCGTGCAGAAAGGCGGCGTGAAAATGATTCCAGTTATTTCTATTTTGTTTGCGATATGCCTGCCAGTTTTTGCTTTGCACAGCCATGAAAATAAACATTCTCTCAAATATCCTTATATTTTTCTGTTGCAAGCTTTACCTTTTGCGCCTCAGGGATTATTGCAGAGCTTTTCACAATCAAACAAAGGCTGTTTGCAGGAGATATTGGCGGAATTGAGGATACAATTGACGCTGCTTTGATAATCTGCATCATTCTTTTGGTTGTTACAGCAATTCTGAATTTAATGCTGCTTGCGGCCACATACAACAGCGAAAAATAGAGCTCTGTTCATCGTTTCAGATTTTGTTTGAAATGAAAATTGACTAAACTGCACAAAAAGCCTGGCACCATGTTAAAGTTCAATGAATTTTGAGAAAAAAATATAGTGAACACATTTCCCAAAAGGAGTGAAAAAAATGAAAAAAAGAACACTGTTGCCCGCATTGGCGCTAACAGCCACATGTGTCTTTGCTTCGCCCACGTTTGCAGCAACAACAAATTTTGTCACCGCCGACAAGCTTGTGCGCGTTGATGACGTTTTAATAAACAAAAACGCACCTCTCCTTGTCATAGAAGCAAGCTATGACATAAAGGGAGATCAATATTTCATGCTTGAGCTTGAAAACGCCAAATGGCTTTATGAAGGAAGCGGAACAATTTCTGAGGGCATATCATACACAAGATATTCAAAAAGCCTCATAGCCATACAGGTTGACGGCAAGCTTTTTGACGCCTCTGCCGAAAACATTGTCATTCCGCTCACAACAGAAATCACAGGAAGCGGCATGGCAACTGTCACAATCAAGCCAGGTGAATCCGGCGTTTCGGAGGAAACACTCACATTTGCTCATGTGAACTTTCCTGGAATGGCTGTGAACGTTTCTCACATTGACAACATAAACGGCACATTTGACGTGAGTTTCAAAGATGACTATCCATATCAAATGCCAAACTCGCGTCTTTTCAAAATGCAGATCACAAATGGTTTTGAATTTGTTTCGGCCGAAAAAGCTGAAGGCACAGGAAAATATAGCGACAAAGTCGAATTCAAAATTGACTATTCAAACCCGGCAATTGCATATGTCGCCACAACAGAGCCCTCCTCAATGAGCGCCGGAACAATGGAGATAAAGGGCGTTCAAGTTGCTTCAACAAGCAAAACAAGGGAAGGAAGCAGTGCATATCTCACAATTGAGCCAATGTATGGCGACGGAAGCAGCATAAAATATGAACTGGCAAACTTCAAGAGTCAGGAGGCTGTCAAAGAATATAAAACAATTGAGTTCACAATAGGCGGCAACTACTATGTTGTTGAAGAAGACACGCTTGTTCCCATTGACGATGCGCCATATGTTGATGTCAACGGCCGCACAATGCTGCCATTGCGCGCACTTGCCAATGCATTTGACATATCTGATGAAAACATAGTTTGGAACCCCTCTTCCCAAACTGTGACAATCAAAAACAAGCTCAATCAGGAGATAAACATTGCAATAGGAAGCGAAATTATAAAATTAGACGGCGTTGAGAAAAAAATGGACACAATGGCTGTCATCAAAAACGGAAGAACATATCTCCCTGTGCGGCCTGTGCTCAACGCAATGGGCGTCAGCGACGATGACATAGACTGGAACAGCCGTGAAAACAGAATAACCGTGAACTACAGATATTAAGCCCATACAAAAAAATCAGGCTGTTTCACTCAACAGGCTCAAAAAATCCAAAACATGATTCTGAGCATATAAATTGTCATAAGCAGATTCGTATAAACACAAAAAACTCCGAGGTTCAAAAACTGACTCGGAGTTTTATTATATATGTTTTGTTTCGCTGTATAAATTATATGTCTGTAAACACATTCCGCTTGAATTCAGGAGTGTTAATGTGCATATAACTTATGTCATCAACTGTTCAAACACAAAACCAATGGAAGTTTGTCCGCTTTTATGCACAATTTTGAACCAAAAACAGATTCAACTTCTCAGCATCAATCCTGTGAATAAGGCATGAGCGACACATGTCTTGCTCTTTTGATTGCCGTTGTCAAAGCTCTTTGGTGTTTTGCACAGTTTCCAGTTATTCTTCTTGGAAGTATTTTCCCTCTTTCAGAAACATATCTTCTAAGCTTGTTTATGTCTTTGTAATCAATTGTCGTAATTTTATCGGCACAAGACTGACATACGCGTTTTTTTCTACGGCCGCGTCTTTTCTGTATCATTTTTCAAACCTCCTTTTGCAAAATTGTTTCAATCCATTTGCCAAAACAATCAGTTTTTGCTGAAAACGGATGTGTGTTTCAATTTATTTGCCCAACTTTTAAGCCGCTGGCAATTCACATGGTTTCAAAAACAAAGCGAGCTTAACATGTCAAAAACTAAAACGGCAAGTCGTCATCTTCCAAACTTTCGTCAATTGGGAAAAACCCATCGTTGGCCAAAGGCTGCTTTGGCGCCGGGCTTGGCGAAAATCGCTCCGGCGGAGACGGCTGAATGCCCTCGTGGGACATGCGCCCTTCAAACGAAGCCTTGCTTTCAGCAAAATATGTTTCTTCAACAACAACGTCTGTGCTCCAGCGCTTTGTTCCGTCTTTGTCTTCCCATGAACGCACTTGGAGCCTTCCAACAACGCTCACCATTTGTCCTTTTTTGAAATATCTTTCAACAAACTCACCACTTTTGCCAAAAGCCACGCAATTTATAAAGTCGGCATCAGCGTCGCCCTCTCTTTTGAAGCGCCGGTTGACAGCAAGCGAAAACCTTGCCACAGCCAATGGCTCAGACCCTTGTGAATATCTCACTTCAGGATCGCGTGTGAGACGGCCCATCAAAATCACTTTGTTCATATATATGCCTCCTTACGCCTCTTTGCGCACAATGAGGTAACGGAGAACGTTTTCCATAATGCGTATGCGGCTTTCAATTTCAGCCGGAACAGTTCCCTCGGCATCGAAAGAAATGAAGCTGAAGAACCCTTCATTAACTTTCTGAATTTCATAAGCAAGTCTTCTTTTGCCCCAATCGTCAATTTTGTCAATTGTGCCGCCAAATCTTGTTATTAAATCCTGAACTTTTTGGCTTTCGGCAACTTTAGCTTCCTCGTCAAGGTCTGGTCTTAAAACCAATGCCAATTCATACTTATTCATATTAACTACACCTCCTTCTGGACATATGGCTCCCTCAAAGTCAGGGAACAAGGATAATCACTACAATCAAACATTTTAGCATATATTTTCCCTGCTTACAAGGATTTTTTAAAATTTTGCCGAATATCTCAAAACATATACACAATATGGGTATACTTATTTTGTGAAAAATGATAATATATAATAAATTGCTGTTTTCAAAAATATTATAGTAGTAATAAGTGCCATTTGGGGAGGATTTTTAATGCGCAATAATGCTGCTATAATGAGAACAGAAAAATTTACTTACATCTTCTTTCACAGCAACAGCCAAATTTATGGCAGAAGCGGCGGACGCGAAACGGTTTTTGCCGAAAATGCCGCGCCTGGAATTTGTTTGGGCATAGGCCGAAACGGCCTTCCAGTTATATTCCACAAAAACTTTTCGGGCGACAGTTTTTTGACAAGTGTAACAAAAGATGGAAAATCTGAAACAAAAATGCTTTCCGAGCTGCTCAATTTCACAGCCGCTCAACACTGTGTATATTATCAGACAGAAAGAAGCGGAACATACTTCATATATGCCAACGAACAAGAAGACAACGGGCTTTTTGTTGAGGAACTTTCAATGAGCGGCACAAGCAGTGCACGTCTTGGGAGTTTTGTGCCCATGAAAGAAGTTCCGTTCTATGTTTTTGGTTCAGGCGCTCCAATTTTGTTTGCAATTGACAACGACAGCAGCATGAACATGTTTGTTAAGCATGGGAGCACAGATTTTTCAAAACATACTGTTTCAAATGCCGGAAAGCTTGTTTCAGATGTCTCATGCATAAAGCATGAAGGAAAACTGCATATTGGATATGTCATTGAACAAGGCGGCACAAGCAGTGTTGTGTACAAATGTTTTGAAAATGGCAAAGTTTCAAGCGGAAAAATTCTGCTTAAATGCCGGGGTGCGGCAAAAACATTTCTTTTTATATCTCAAGGGGTTTTGTTTGTCTTTCTTTTGTGCCGTGGAAAAGCATTTTATGTTTTTTCTGACGACGGCGGAAAAAAATTCAGCAGTGTCTCAAAATTTTTCAAAAATGTGGAATGCGTTGGAAAAATTAAATTTATGAGCAGAAATGAAAATGCCTTTGAAGTGCCTGTCGATTTGGAGTATAATATACTTTTGATCGACGATTTTGATCCGCGACGGGAAAACAAAGAGACTGATGCCCGGTTTGGCATGCTGAAAGAACAGCTTATGTCATATGAAAACGCAATCAAGGAGAAGGACAACAGAGTGAATGAAATTGCCGGAGCGCTGGCTCAAAGCCAAAAAGAGAACGAAAAGGTTTTATATTCATGGAGAGTTCAGCTTGAACAGGCACAAGAACGCCTTGAAACATTGTCAGCAAAAGCTGAATTGGCCAAAGAGGCTGAGGAACAGGCCGCAGTTCTGAAACAGGAAAATATAATGCTTAAAGAGGAGGTTGAGAGCTTAAAAGCTCAGCTTGAAAACCGTGATAAAGTGCAGTCTATGGAAACAGTTGGCGAACTATCCGCTGAGGATGAGGAAATTTCTGCTTCAAAGTGAAACTTTTGAAGCAAAACCGGCGGTTTTGGGAAATACTATCTGAAAAGCCTCAAAGTCCCACAAAGTTCATGGCTAAATGCTGAGTGTGGTATGTGTGGTTTTGAGGCGCCAGCCGCCAGCTGCCAGCTGTGTGCCGTATTGCTTACAGTAAGATTATTATTTGGGCGGCACATTTTATCAATATTTTTTTCGGAGGATTTATGGATATAAAGATTAAATTCATTGAATACGGCGAAAATTATGGTCAGGGATTTTTTGCTGAGGAAGCAAATTCACATTTGGAAAGCCAAAACAAGTTTGAGTCTCACAATAAAAACGAAAAGGAAGTGACTGACACTTTAAGACCATTTTTGAAATGGGCCGGAGGAAAAAACCAAATTCTTCCGGTCATCAGAGAAAAATATCCGCCCCAACTTGGCAAAAGTGTGTTCAAATATGCCGAGCCCTTTGTGGGCGGAGGAGCCATTTTGTTTGATATATTAAACAATTACAACATGAAAGAGATATATATAAGTGACATAAATGCCGAGCTGATAAACACATACAAAGTTGTTCGTGACAGCATTGATATGCTCATTATAAAATTAGATGTTTTTCAGAAAGAATATATGAGGCTTGACAGCAAAAAGCGAGAAGAATATTATTTCAACAAACGCAATCTTTTCAACAGCCTCAAAAACTCTTTCTCAAAAAGCGACGAGATTGAAAAGGCCGGACTGTTCATTTTTTTGAACCGGACATGCTTTAATGGTCTTTATCGTGTCAACAAACAAGGGTTTTTTAATGTTCCAATGGGAAAATATAAAAAACCAACAATTTGCGATGAAAGGAATCTTCGAAACATTTCTAAGGCAATTCAAAACATAAACATTGTGTGTGCTGACTACAAAAATTCTTATGACTTTATTGATGAAAATACATTTGTTTATTTTGATCCGCCATATAGACCAATCACCGAAAGTTCCAGTTTCACATCATACCACGAACAGCCATTTGACGATGAATCGCAAAAAGAGCTTGCAGAGTTTTTCAGTGCCCTGGACAAAAAAGGCGCCAAAGTGCTTCTGAGCAATTCAGACCCTAAAAACTCAGACCGCAACGACAATTTTTTTGAGATTCTTTATAATGGCTATAAAATTGACAGGGTCGGCGTTACAAGAAGCATAAACTGCAACGGCCGGTCAAGAGGCAAAATATCGGAATTATTAATTTCAAATGATAAAAGGGGAAGATAGTTATCAAATTGAGCAGGAATTTTAACAGATGGATAAGCGGATTCAAAGGAAGCATTTCAGATTGCGGATATTATGTTGATTTCAAAAAAGTTTTTGAAAATGTTGATAAATTCAAAATTGAGCTCAACATTTTGAACTCACTTGTGGGTTCCAAAAACATTGAGGAGGATTTTTGTGACTTAGTTGCAAAATATCCAGAAGTGCTGAAATGCATTCCAATTCTATTGGCCGTTAGACAAAATGAAATATACACAATAGATGCAGATGGTGAATATAACTTCTCGTTCAGAGAAATGAACTATCCAGTTGAACAATATACATCCTTTATGCGAAAAACAGGACTGTTTGACTTGCTTGAAAACCGAATTGTTAAAGACATAATGGACTATGTGACAGGCGTTGAAACCGGGCTTGATTCCAATGGCCGCAAAAACCGTGGCGGAACATTGATGAAAAGATTGGTTGAGGGATATATTTTGAAAGCTGGGCTCGAACGGAATGTTACATATTTTAAAAATATGTATATTCACGACATACAAGACAGATGGGGAAAGGATCTGTCTGAGCTTGCCGTTGGGAGAAAAGCCAAAAAACGTTTCGACTTTGTTGTTAAAACAAAATCAATGATTTATGGCATAGAAACAAATTTCTATAGGGCAAGCGGCTCAAAACTGAATGAAACAGCACGAAGCTATAAAGAACTGGCCATAAGAGCCAGAGCAATTGATGGCTTCACATTTGTTTGGATCACAGACGGGCTTGGCTGGAAAGGCGCAAAGCACAATTTGGAGGAAATGTTTGAACTTATGCCTCACATATACAACATTGATGACCTTGAAGAGGGAGCGCTTGGCCGTTTGATAGAAGAAGACAATTAAACTGACACCGCCTGAAACAACTGTGTTTTGAAATTTTTCATCCAACACATTTGTTTCAGGCGGTGTTTTATGTTAAAAACCTTCATATACAAGAGAAAACCATTGCCGCAAACCTTTTTCGACAGATCCGTTCACAAATTTCTAAATTCCACTTCAGCAGTCATGTCTTTTTCATGATTTTCACATGGCTCATTCAAATTCACCAGTTTGTGCATTTTCCCATTCGACAAAAAGTTCTTCCAGTTTTTCCTCAACCGCTGTTTTTTCCTCAAAAATTTCCTGTGCGGCCAAAGCATTTGTGGCTATTTCCGGCTGAAGCAGTTTTTCGTCAAGCTGTGATATTTTGTTTTCTGCTTCCTCAATTTCTCTTTCAAGCTTAAGTATGCGGTTTTTTTGCTTTCTTTCGCGCGCCTGCTGTTCCTTCTGACTTTGCCAATCACGTTTGGTTGATGACACGTCAGCTTTTTCAGTCTTTGCCGCGGCCGTGTTTCCAAAAAGCTGTTCTTCACGCTCTTTTGCCGTTTTCTTCTCAATATAATAGTCATAATTCCCCAAATATTGTATAACCCCTTCTGGTGTGAGCTCCAAAACTTTTTTTGCTGTGCGGTTTATAAAATATCTGTCGTGGCTTATATACACAACTGTTCCTTCATAATTGTTTATTGCGTCTTCAAGTATCTCCTTGGAAAACATGTCAAGGTGGTTTGTTGGCTCATCAAGCATGAGAAGGTTGGCTTTTCCCAGCATTATTTTTGCAAGCATAAGCCTTCCGCGCTCGCCGCCACTGAGTGCGCCAACCGGCTTAAAAACATCATCGCCAACAAACACAAATGATGCCAATATGTTTCTTATCTCCGTTCCCTCAATGTTTGGATATGAATCGGATATTTCCTGAAAAACAGTTTTGCTTTCGTCAAAATTTTGCTGCTCCTGATCATAATATCCAACGTTCACATTTGTTCCAAAACGCATGAAGCCGCTGTCGGGCTTTTCATTTCCCAAAAGCATTTTGAAAAGAGTGCTTTTTCCAATTCCATTTGGCCCTATGATTGCCACTTTATCTTCTCTTTTTATGTCAAGGCATATTCCCTCAAAAAGCTTCTTGTCTGGAAAGCTTTTGCTCAAACCCTCGGCATATAAAACATCATTTCCACTGACAATTCTTGGCGAAAGGGCAAGCCGCATTTTTTCAGGAAGATTTTCAGGCTTTTCAACTTTTTCCATTTTGTCAAGCATTTTTTCACGGCTTTCGGCCCTTTTGATCGATTTTTCTCTGTTGAACGCCCTGAGAGTTCTTATGACTTCCTCCTGACGTTTTATTTCTTTTTGCTGATCCATATATTGCTTCAGCTGTGTTTGCCTTTTGACCGCTTTCTGCTTGGCATAAAATGTATAGTTCCCTTCATAGACAGCGCTTTTTCTATTTTCTATCTCTATTGTTTTTGTCACAATTTTATCCATGAAATATCTGTCATGGCTTATCACAAGCACGGCCCCTTGATAGCCCTTCAAATAGTCCTCCAGCCACGAAACAGATTCAATGTCAAGATGATTTGTTGGTTCATCCAAAAGAAGCACATCGGGCTTTTCAAGCAGAAGTTTGCTCAAATGCACCCTTGTCTTCTGCCCTCCCGAAAGCTGGCTCACAGGCTTGTCAAAATCTTCTTCCGAAAATCCCAAGCCCTTCAAAACGCCCTTGGTGCGGCTTTTATAGCTATATCCTTCGCTCTGCTCAAAGCTGTGCTGAAGCGCCGAATATTCCTTCATGTGCTCCTCAAGCTTTTCGCCCTCAAGAGAGGCCATTTCGCACTCCATTTGCCTCAATGTTTCTTCGTCTTTCATGATTTTGGCAAAAACCGAAACTGTTTCGTCATAGACAGTTTTTCCGCTTTCAATGACGGCGTTCTGCTTCAGATAGCCCAAAACGGCATTTTTTCTTATGAAAACATCGCCGCTGTCGCTTAACATCTCGCCCGTTATGATTTTGAAAAGCGTTGTCTTTCCGGCTCCATTGACGCCCACAATTGCGGCTTTCTCCCTTTCTTCCAAATTGAATGTGATTTTTTCCAATATAACATCTATGCCAAACGCCTTTTCAACGTCTTTCAATGCCAATATCATTACACTTCTCTCCTTTCAAATATTAGATTATATCAGAAAACGACAACAAATAAAACACAAAACATTGACAATAAAATATTTTAAGTGTTATACTTTTAGATAATTTATATGTTCGCATTGAACAGACAAACATTCGCAGCAAGCGTCACTGCTTGCCATAACCTTAACTGCATATTTTTTGCTGACAAGGTTAAATTAAGGAGTGGTTTATTTAATGTATAGCGAAAGAAAAATTTCCAGTGCGGTTATAAACAGGCTTCCGCGATATTATAGATACCTTGGCGACCTTCTCGAAAATGACATAACACGAATTTCATCAAAAGAACTGAGTGCCAAAATGAGCATAACAGCATCGCAAATACGTCAGGATCTTAACAACTTTGGCGGCTTTGGCCAACAGGGCTATGGCTACAACGTTGAATATCTTCACACTGAAATCAAAAAAATTCTTGGCCTTGACAAGATATACAACCTCATAGTTGTTGGCGGCGGAAACATAGGCCAAGCACTGGCCAACTACACAAATTTCGAAAAGCGCGGCTTCGTTATAACAGCCGTTTTTGACGTAAATCCGCGGCTCATCGGCATGACAATCCGCGGAATTGAGGTGTATGATGCTGACAAAATGGAGGAATTTGTCAAAAACAACAAAGTTGACGTCGCCATACTGACGCTTCCGCGCTCGCAAGCAAGCGAAGTTGCAAACAATCTTGCAAGCTGGGGCATCAAGGGCATTTGGAATTTCTCACATGTGGATTTGGATCTTCCAAAAGATGTCAAAGTTGAAAACGTGCATCTCACAGACAGCCTCATGACACTTCTTTACAAAATAAACGAGGTGGAAACCGACGAAATGCCAAATGATAACAACGAATATTGATGAAACCGGGGCCTGCGAAAAATCAGGCCCCACATTTTTAGGGAGGATTAGAAATGGAAATAAACATGATTGCAACGCCTATAGCCGGAGCTGTTATAGGCTACTTCACAAACTGGCTGGCCATAAAAATGCTGTTTTGGCCATATGAAAAAAAGACCATTATGGGCCGTCATGTTCCATTCACTCCAGGCTTGATCCCAAAAGAAAAGGAGCGCATTGCCTCAACGCTTGGAAACGCTGTCAGCGAATATATACTCACTGACGAAATCATAATTGACTCTCTCTCCAGTGATGAAATGAAAAAAAATATGTCATCTGTTTTCAGCAGCGCCATTGAACAGTTTGAGTTCAGCGGTTTTTCAATTGACACCGTCATGAAAGAAGCGTTTGGCGAAAAAAGCTCTGCAATTTCTGAAAAAATCAGCGCTTTTATAAACAAAAAAATCAAAGAAGTCCTTTCCAACCCCAATGCTGAAGAAAAAATTTCAAACTTCATACATTCAAAGGCGATAGACTCATTGTCATTTGAGCTTGACAAAATTGATCCTGAAAAAACATCAGCCATTCTCAAAAATCTCTTTTTGAAAATAGACAGAAATTCAATTGAGAACTTTGCAGAGAAAAAAATTTGGAGCTATCTCATTGAAAAAAAGAATGACGAACGCCTTCTTTGCGACGTCATTTCGCCTTCTGCCACACGCAGCATAAAAGATTACATCTCACTCAAAATTCCATCAATTGTGAATTGGCTTGTTTCATTAACTGAAGACCCTGAAATTGAGGCCGCCATAAAAGACAAAATCAGCTCTGTTATAACAAAAATAACCGGGCCTTTTGTTGGAATGTTCATAAAAACCGACAGCATATACGTTTCAATAATTGAAAGCATAACTGTGTATTTCAATGACCCCGAAAACATGCCCGAGATAGACGACGCCGTCAACACCGCTGTTGACAAGCTTCTTGAGCACACCGTTGGAGAAACAGCCGCTGTCATAACAGGTGAAATGCGCGAATCTGCAATAAGCAAACTTGTTTCATTTGTCACAGGAGAATTTTTCAATGATGATATGGCCGAAAAACTTGCCGAAAGCCTCAAAAATTTCATAACTTCCGATTCAAAAACAGTTGCACAGCTTCTTGAAAGCCTCAACATAAACTACAGCGAAAACATAAAAACATTTTCAAATGCTGCCGCAAAAACAATTCTTGCGCCACAGACAATGACGCTTGTTGAAGAAAAGCTGAATGAATCGCTTTCCTCACTCTCTCAAAAGAAAATACTATTGTTGACAGGCCGCTTGACGGCAGAACTCAAAAACGAAATATCCCTTTCACTCACAGAAGCATTTTTCAATCTTCTCCCCTTCTTCGCGCCCAAAATAATGTCCTCTGTCAGCATATCAAGCCTTGTTGAAAAACAAATAAACTCTTTCACTGCCCAATATATGGAGGAACTCACACTCAACATAGCTGAAAAAGAACTAAAATCTATAACCGCTGTTGGCGGATTTTTGGGATTTATAATAGGTCTTTTCCCCGTTTTGACAAACTTTATATAAATTGACTAAATAATCGCTAAAAAAACGTAAAATTTTTTCTCAAAAAAATAAAATAAGTAGTTAACATATTAACAAATTTATGTTATGATTCATTTATCAAAATCATTTTTAAGAACAGTGTCCTATATTATCGTATGAACTGAGGTGATATTATGGGAAAGACAAAAAATATACAATCTTTGGAACGCGCTTTCTCTGTTTTGGAACTTTTTTCCAGCGGAAACTCTGAAAAAAGCGTTAAAGAAATGGCAGATTCACTTTTGCTCAACAAAAGCACAGTGTTCGGAATTATAAACACACTGTCCAACATGGGCTATCTTCAGCAAAATGACGAAACAATGAAATATGGCCTCGGCATCAAATCTCTGGCGCTGGGAAGCTATGTTTCAACTGCAAATGTATATAAAAAAGCCGCAAACCCACACTTGCAGAAGCTTTCGTTCATGTTTGGTGAAACTTGCCTGCTTGCCGTTGAGGAAAATGGCTTTGTTGTGTATATTGACAAAACTGAATCACCCGGTTCCATATCCATAAACACAAGGATTGGAACGAAAAAAGAACTTTTCTGCACAGGTGTTGGAAAATGCTTTTTGGCTTTCATGCCTGAAGAAAATGCCAAAAACATAATATCTCTCGGCCTCAGAAAAATCACTGTCAACACAATTGACAACGAAAATGACCTCTATGCGGAGCTTGACAAAATCCGCAAAACAGGTTATGCCGTCGATAATGAGGAATTTGAAATTGGAATCAGCTGTGTTGCCGCCCCAATATTCAATCAAAACGGCAAAATAATAGCTTCTCTGAGCCTCACAGGGCCCTCAGCCCGAATAAAAGAGCTGAACATGCACAAGCTTTCAGAAGCCCTTTTGAAAACTTCAGCCGGCATAACAGCAAGCCTCAATTTCTAAATCATTATTTGTGGAATGGTTAAGTGCTAAGGGCAAAAAGCCCTTTTATGTAATGTTCAAATTTTAAGGGGGAAAAAGCAATGGAAAAATTCCGCAGTGAAGAAATCATCAATTTGTCATGCAAGTCCTATTTCAAAAGCATGGGTTATTCTGAAGACGAACTTGGCCACAAACCGCGCATAGGCATTGCCAATTCATGGAACCAGCTTGTTCCAGGCCATTACAACCTCAATCAAGTGGCCGAATATGTCAAAAGAGGAATTTATGCCGCTGGCGGAACAGCCTGCGAATTTGGCGTGATGGCCGCATGTGACGGCATTGCCCAGGGACACATTGGAATGAAATATATACTTCCTTCAAGGGAAATCATATGCAATTCAGTTGAAATCATGGTTCAGGCACACCAGCTTGACGCCGTTGTGCTTTTGGCTTCATGCGACAAAATTGTTCCTGGAATGCTCATGGCGGCTGCAAGGCTCAATGTTCCAGCCATACTCATAAACGGCGGCCCGATGCTTGGCGGAATTTTCTTTGACGGAAGAAAGTCTGACGGAACATCTCCTGATGAAGCAAAAGGAATGCTTCAGGCCGGAAAGATCACTCAAAACGATCTTGACAACCTCATTGACGCATGCGATCCGGGCTGTGGCTCATGTTCATTCTTTGGCACAGCAAACACAATGGGCTGCGTGACTGAAGCCCTCGGAATGAGCCTCACTGGCTGCGCTGTCATTCCAGCTGTTTATGCCGAAAGACTGAGATGTGCATATGAAACAGGCCGCAAATGCGTTGAACTTGCGCAAAAGGACATACGCCCAAGGGACATAATCACAAAAGAATCAATCAAAAACGCCATCAAAGCCTGTCTTGCTGTTTGCGGCTCAACAAACGCCGTTCTTCATCTCAGCGCCATAGCAATTGAAGCCGGAATCCCTCAGTCCGAATTCAACGTTGTTGATGAATTTGACAAGCTCAACAAAACAACGCCTCAGCTGGCAAGAATCAACCCCGCAAGCAACTGGAGCCTTGAAGACTTCTATTTTGCAGGAGGAATGCCTCGTGTTATGCAGAACTTGGGTGACACGCTTGACCGTTCTGTCATGACTGCCAACGCAAAAACATTGGGCGAATCACTCGACTCATTCAAATTTACATATCCTGAAAACAAAGAGCTCATAAGAACACGCGACACAGCCTACAGCACAACAGGCGGCCTTGCCGTTCTCCGAGGCAATCTTGCGCCTGACACAGGCATAACAAAACCGGGCGCCTTTGATCCATCATTATATGAATTCACAGGAAAAGCCATATGCTTCGACTGTGAGGAAGACGCTGAAGAAGCCATTTTGGGCGGAAAAGTTAAGCCGGGCCACGTTGTTGTTGTGCGCTATGAAGGCCCCAAAGGCGGCCCTGGCATGAGAGAAATGTATAAAGCCATGAAATATCTCTATGGCATGGGCCTCAACCTCTCAACAGCGCTTATAACAGACGGCCGTTTCTCCGGCACAAACAACGGCTGCTTCGTTGGACACATTTCTCCTGAAGCTGCTGACGGCGGCCCAATCGCCATTGTTGAAGACGGTGATGAAATATATCTCAATGTCATGGAAGGCAAGCTTGAGCTTCATGTGCCTGATGATGTGATTGCTGAAAGAATGAAAAACTGGAAACGCCCTGAAAAGGAAATCCCTAACGGCTATCTTAAACTTTATTCAAAAGTTGCATCTTCAGCTGCCAAAGGCGCCGTAATTGATTTTTAACAGACAAACATAATCCATATTGATGCAGTTTTTATAGACATTTTTGCATAAAGCAGCAAATGCTATTGACGGAAGCCCCTTATTTCATATAATAGAAATTGGGGCTTCTGTTTTTTTCGCCAATGTCAAAAGCACACTCAGAAAGTGGTGAAAACATGAAAATGATTGTGTCAATTTTGAATATAGTTTTTATTGTTCTGACAGTTGTTGGGGCCATTTATGTTTTGCTCAGTCACGGAAGCGTGAATGCTGGATATGCAGTTGTTCCCATGGTTTTTGCGCTTGCAATCATGGCACTTGGCAAAAACATAAAATGAAATTGAAGCTCAAAAAGAATGCTCAAAAATGCAAAACAATTTTGAACCAACATATAGGCATATTCAATTTTTTGAAACCGCGCAGCACAAACGAATGTTTCATTCACACTGCACTATGTTTTTGGAATGACAATTGAAAACAGGAGGATTTTATGGAAGCGCTCATTGTGATTGACATGCAAAATGATTTCATTGACGGAAGTTTGGGAACGCCTGAAGCACAGGCAATTGTTGAAAATGTTGTCAAAAAGATAAATGAATTTGACGGCGATGTGATATATACAAGGGACACGCACGGCGCCAACTATCTGCAAACAGCTGAAGGCAAAAGACTGCCTGTGGAGCATTGCATAAAGGACAGTTTTGGGTGGCAAATTGAAACCAGAGTTTTCACTGCCGGAAAAGAGAAATGCGCTGCCGTGATTGACAAACCAACCTTCGGTTCACAAAGTTTGGCCAAGTTCATAAAAGAAAAGAACTACAGCAAAATAACCATTGTGGGACTTTGCACAGACATATGTGTGATTTCAAATGCATTGTGCATAAAATCGGCTGTTTGGGAAACTCCAATGGCTGTTGACAGCTCATGCTGCGCCGGGGTCACGCCTGAAAGCCACAAAACGGCGCTCAAAGCAATGGAAATGTGCCAAATTGATGTCATATGAACTCAATCTTTGTCTGCTTTTGAAAACATCAAATTTGGAAGAAAATTAAAAAGCAAATGTGCTGTTTCATTCATTTGGTTTTGTGAGCATTAAAAGCAATATCATGCCACACTATATATATGTCGCCTTCAGTTGACAGGGGCACACATAGTTAAAGCGGCATAAAATGCATTTTGACATAACTATTATGCCGCCAACGCCCGTTTCAACCGTGTTTGTCCTTGTCAACTAATATATTGTGTCAATATTAAACAGATTTTTACAAAAAAAATATAGACTGATTACAAAACTTTGTCCAGAAATATTATTTATTTTTGTTAATTTGTGAGTTATAATAATAGTTAAGTCTGTAGTTTGCAGACTTATTAATCTATTACTTTCAAGGGGGAAAAGTTTGATGAAAAAGAAAATAACAGTTCCTGAAATTATGGCTACAAAAGGAAGCGACAAAAAGCTTTCAATGGTGACATGCTATGATTACACATCAGCAACTCTTGTCAATGCTTCAAAGGTTGACATGATTCTCGTTGGCGACTCTTTGGGAATGGTTATGCTTGGGCTCAATGGCACTGTTGGCGTGACAGTTGATGACATGGTTTATCACATAAAACACGTTGTTAAAGGCGCACCTGAAACTTTTGTTGTTGGTGACATGCCTTTTGGCGCCTACAACGGCGACATCAACAAGGCCATTGAAAATGCCACAAGAATTTTTGCCGAAGGCGGCTGTGACTGTGTTAAAATGGAAGGCGGCATGAACGCTGTTCCATACATCGAAGCCGTTGTTAAAGCCGGAATCCCTGTTATGGGCCACATTGGGCTCACACCTCAGGCTTCAGCCATGATGGGCGGGTTCAAGGTTCAGGGCAAGAGCAATGAGGCCGCAATGCACCTTCTTGAAACAGCCAAAGCTGTTGAAGCCGCTGGCGCATTCCTCATCAACCTTGAAGGAATTCCTTCAGGCGTTGCCAAAAGAATCACAGCCGAACTCAAAATACCTACAATGGGCATTGGCGCCGGGCCTCACTGCGATTCTCAGGATCTCGTTTGGCCTGACATTCTTGGAATCAGCGACTGGGTTCCAAAATTTGTTAAAAAATATGCAGATGTTAGGACAGTTGTTATTGACGCCCTTGACACATTTGCTGACGAAGTTAACTCCGGCGCATTCCCAACTGCTGAATATTCATACAACACAAAAGTTGAGGGCTTTGAGGAATAATTTTTGGGCGTTGAAAACATATTTATAGCAATGCCCAAATTTTCAACAAAAAATTGATTAAAATCGATTCTGTTTTGCGTTCAGACTCAGCATTTGCACAAATGTTGTTCAATAAAATTTTTGACGCAATCTGAATTGACAACTGCCGGCCAGACACAAAACTCTTGCCGGCTTTATTTATAAACAAAACCCCCCAACGAACCCTTCATGACATTATGCACAATTTTTCTCTAATGCCAATGTTTTTGGAAGTGCATTCCAAAAGCAAGTGGTTTTATATTTCAAAAAATCATCTGTTCTTCTTCCATGCTCCAGGCATGAACAGCAAAAGAAGCGGAAAAATTTCAAGCCTTCCGGCAAGCATGTTGAACATCAAAACAACCTTTGAAAGCGGTGAGAACATCGAAAAGTTCCCGGCGGGGCCAACAAGCTCAAGCCCAGGGCCAGTGTTGTTTATGGTTGCCACAACTGCCGTGAAATTTGTGACCAAATCAAATTCATCAAATGACACTATAAGAACCGAAACCACAAAAATCAAAAAGTATGTCACAAGAAATATGTGAACAGAGCGTATCTCCTCATTTGGGATGATTTTGCCATCCATCTTCAAAACCTTCACACTTCTTGGATGTATCAAATAGGCAAATTCCTTCCCTATCGTTTTTGCAGTTATTATAATTCTTGAAACTTTGATTCCGCCGCCCGTGCTTCCGGCGCAGGCGCCAATCATTGCAACTGTTATCAATATCGTGCGCGAAAACGGCGGCCACAAATTAAAATCCACAGTTGAAAATCCAGTTGAAGTCATCAGTGATGAAACTTGGAAAAATGCGTGCTTGAAGTGATATGAAACGCTTCCACCTGTCAAACCAAGGTTTATTGTGATGAGAATTGTGGCAAGTGTCATAATGTATATATACAACAAAACTTCCTCATTTTTGAGCGCATCCCTGATTTTGCCAAATATGGCAATATAATAGAAGTTGAAATTGACTCCAAAAAGCAGCATAAAAACTGCAACCGTCATTTGTATATACCCACTGTAGGAGCCTATGCTGTCATTTAATATTCCAAAACCTCCTGTGCCCGCTGTGCCAAACGTTATGCAAATTGCATCAAAAACAGGCATTTTGCCAGCCATAAGAAATATAAACTCAATGATTGTCAAAACAAAATATATGGCATATAGAATGAACGCCGTTTTGCGCATTTTGGGAACAAATTTTCCAATAGACGGGCCTGGGCTTTCTGCTCTCATAAGGTGTATTGTTTGCCCGCCTGCAAGCGGCAAAACTGTTAATATGAACACAAGAACGCCCATGCCGCCTATCCAGTGGGTGAAACTTCTCCAAAGCTTGAGGCAGTGCGACATGGCCTCAACATTTGTGAGTATGCTTGCGCCCGTTGTTGTGAAGCCCGAAACCGTTTCAAAAACGGCGTCAACAAATGAAGGGATCTCGCCGCTTATATAAAAGGGAAAAGCGCCAATGACGCTGAGCGCTATCCAGCAAAGCGCAACTGTCACAAAGCCCTCGCGGGCAAAAAAGAAAGAATTTTTTGGCTTTTGACGCATGAGGGAATAGCCAAACAATATGCATATTATTGAGCAGGCAGCAAATATAACTCCTGTGCGTTCTTTATAAATTATGGCTGTTATAAGAGGGAGTATCATAAAACTCCCTTCAAGAAATATAACCCAGCCCAATATATAGGAAATAATCTGAAAATTCATAACAGCCTCCAATATATGTTGTGCGGTGTTTTCATTGAGAAATGATGTTGTTTATATCCGAAAGACCAATGTGCGTTGTGACAACAATCACTTTGTCACCAACGTTTATACAGTCCTTGCCAGAAGGCGTGATGAGACTTCGGCCTCTTTGTATGCTGCAAATGAGAAGATTGTCTTTTGTTTTCAGCTGCTCAAGAGGAACATTTGTGATTTTGGAATTTTCTGCAACTATAAATTCAAGCGCTTCAACACGGTTGTCCGCCATGCGATACATTGTTTCAATGTTGCTTCCAAGCGAGTTTTGTTTGGCTCTCACATATCGTATGATGTGTTCAGCTGTTATATTTTTTGGATATATGACACTTCCAATTGGTATCTCTTTTATAACTTCCTCAAATGATATGTGGTTGACCTTTGTTATCAGCCTTGCGTTTGAAACATGATTGGCATAAAGCGAAAGCATTATGTTTTCTTCATCAATGTCTGTGAGCGACACAAAGGCTTCAGTTTCGCGTATGCCCTCCTCCATGAGAAGCTGTTGGTCTGTGGCGTCGCCGTTTATAATCATGGCTTCAGGCAGAAGCTCGCTTAAAACATGACAACGTGCAATGTCCTGTTCTATAATTTTCACTTTGAATTTTGATTTCAGCAATATTTTCGCAAGGTAATATCCCGTTGTTCCGCCTCCGGCAATCATGACACATGAAATTCGTTTGTTTTTGAACCCCACTTTGTGGAAAAACTGAGCAGAATTTCCAATTGGAACAATAACCGATATTATATCCCCTGTTTCAAGAGATGAATTTCCATCAGGAATGTAAACATTTCCGCCGTGTTCAAGAATGCATATAAGCGTGTTCATGCCAATTTTTGAGGGAAGCTCGCGAACTTTGATTCCGTTTAATATGGAATTTTCTGGTATTTTGAAGCGAACAAGGTTAACACGCCCCTGGGAGAATGAGTCGACGTCGATAACCGATGAGAACTGAAGCAGCCTTGCCGCTTCTTCAGCAGCAGCAAGTTCAGGGTTTATGGACATGGAAAGGCCCAATTCCTCCTGTATGAATGCTATTTCTTCATAATATTCAGGGCTCCTCACCCTTGCGATTGTTTGGCAGTTGCCGGCTTTTTTGGCTATGAGACAGCTAAGCATGTTTATTTCGTCGTGGTTTGTGACAGCTATGAGAAGATCTGCATTTTCAACTCCCGCTTCTTTTTGAACGCGATAGCTTGTTCCATTTCCTGCTATGCATTTGATGTCAAGTGCAAACGAAACATCCTGCAAGCGGCTGCTGTCCAGATCTATCATTGTTATTTCATGGCCTTCATTGTTCAGCTGTTCAGAAAGTGTATAACCAACCTTGCCGCTTCCAACAACAATTATTTTCATTTTTTCCTCCATATGTTTTTGTCTATTCGTCAAAAGAATGTATGAAAAGGCCACTTCTCAGTTTTGGCTCAAACCATGTTGATTTTGGGGGCATTATAAAGCCCTTGCCAGAAATTTCCATGAGACCGTCCATTGACATTGGAAACATTGAAAAAGCAACCTTCATTTCTCCTGAGTCAACGCGAAATTCCAGCTCTTTCAGTCCCTTTATGCCGCCCAAAAAGCTTATGCGGCTGTTTGTGCGCGGATCGTCTATGCCAAGAACCGGCCCAAGAAGAAAGTTTTGAAGTATGGAAACGTCAAGAGAATCAATGGCATTTTCTGGTATATTTTCAGGATCGGCAGTGAGTATATACCATTTTCCATTTAGATACATTCCAAACTGGTGAGCCATTGACGGCTTAAATGGCGTTGGCAAATTATGCGGCATTATATAAAAATTTTTTGTGATTTCTTCTATAAATTCATCTTCTGTGAGGCCATTGAGATCCTTCACAAGGCGGTTATATTCCATTATTTTGAGCTGATCATGAGGAAATATAACTGAAAGACAGAAATTGCGTTCACTTTCAGCATTCTCACATTCCTCAAACTTTTGTGCCGAGGCCGCTGAGGCATAGCGGTGATGACCGTCTGCAATATAAAGGCATGGCACTTTTTCGAACATGCGCACAATCTCTTTTATGGCCTCATTGCTGTTTATAATCCAAACTGTGTGTTCTATTTTGTCCCACGTTTTGAATTTGTATATTGGGCTGTGGCAGCTTGCCCAGTTTTCAACAACTTTGTTTATTCCAATGCTGTCATCATATGCAAGAAAAACGGGGCTTGTGTTTGCATGACAGCGCAGCATATGCTTTGTTCTGTCAACTTCTTTTTCCTCGCGTGTGAGCTCATGTTTTTTTATAATGCCGCAGACATATTCATCAACTGAAGTGCAGGCAACAATGCCTGTCTGGCTGTGGCCGTTCATTGTGAGGCGGTATATATAAAGCGAGGGCTGTTCGTCTTTAATCAGGCTCCCGTTTTCAATCAGTCTGTTCAAATTTTCTGCTGCCTTTGAATAGACATCATCGCTGTATGGATCGACGCCTAAGCCAAAATCTATTTCGGCCCTTTCAACATGGAGAAACGACACCGGGTTTCCGTCTGCCATGCGCCGTGCCTCGCTTTCGCTCATAGTGTCATATGGAGGGCATGAGATTTCAGCGGCCATTTCAGGCACTGGGCGCAGCGCCCTGAATTGATGTATAGTTGCCATAAAAAACACCTCGAATTGTTAATATAAATAATTAACTTATATTACCACATTACAGGGAAAAAATCCATTAAAAGAACAGCTGTTAAACAAATTTTAGCAATGAACACAGTTTGAAAAATTGAAAAATTGAAAAATTATAGGTTTTCAAACTGCCATCTATAGCCATTATTTTATCAATTCATGTTGCTCAAAATGGCGTTTAAGACCGTGGGAGGGCCATCTCATAGTTGCGAAGGCCGAA
>JAAVYN010000015.1 GCA_022791155.1 Bacillota bacterium
GCCTTTGGCCGCCGGCACTTTCAGCCGGTTCGCACAGCAAGCTCTCGAATTTCCCTTCGGGAAACGCTCCTCTTCGTTCCGCGCCGCGACTCTCACGCGGTTCGCACAGCAAGCTCTCGAATTTCCCTTCGGGAAACGCTCCTCTTCGTTGCGCGCCGCGGTGTTTTCTCGCGCTTGCCCACATAGCTAAAATAGGAGGTTTGCCGCCTGTTCCGGCTTCCATAAAAATTATTCTATCCCACTAAAACATGTTTTGCTGCAAAATTCATTCCTTTTCGCCTGTTTTCTTCAGCACTTCAATGCCCCGCACAATCGCCTCGGGCACAGGCACGCCCATGAGCCCGGCATTTTCCACAATTGAAATTGCTTCATTTGCAATGAACGCAATCACAACAGTGTCGCGAATGAAGTTTGCGCCCATCATCAAATCCAAGCGGCAAGCCACAAGCACCACAAGAAGTGTCACTCCCTTGCGGCAAATGCCCCTCCAGCCTGCTCCGCTTTCCAAAGTTCCGTTCTTGGTTTTTTTGCTTTTGTGGAAAACCCCGGCAACAATCAAGCCTGTTATATAATCCACAGCCATGAACATGACAAGCGTTTTGAGCGCCGCGTCAAATCCGCCAAAAAGAGAGGCAAAAAAGCTTCCCGCAATTCCTATAATTGATAATATCACTGTTTTCACATTTCTCACCCCCCCCTCAAGTATATTAACACCTTCCCGGCATTGTTTCAAAACGAGCCAGACATTCATGTTTGAAACATATATGCCACTGTCCGTCACTGTCACATTTTGATTTTCGCATGCTTTTATATGCACATTGGTTTTTGAAAGCTCCACTGCCTCATGCATGTCATTCACTTCAGTTTTTCATTAATATATTTCGGCATCAACTGTCAGCCCGTCAATCACAAGGCATGTGTCCTTTGTTTCGGCCAAAGCAGCTTTCAAAACCAATATGTTTTGCATTCTTCCGGTTATCGAAAGCTCTGTGGCCAAATTTTCCAAACTTCCAATTCTTCGAACCTTTGTTTCTCCAAAATTCAATGTTGGAATGGCCCTCAACGCGCACGGAAGAAAGATTGCATAATAGTGATGTCCATCAATGATATTCACGCTTCTCACAGCGCCATATATAGTGCCATAGTTTATAAAATATCTTTGACATTTTGCCAGCTCATGGCCATAATTTTCCGGCAAAAATTGTGTGGCCACCTCCCCAAGCTCCAGCTTCACCGCCGCCAGCTCTATGCCTTGGCCCGCCATTGCCGGGTTGGAGCCCAATGACGCGAAAAGAATTCCTTGTTTTGCCACTGAGGCGTCGTCAAAAACAGCCGCTCTTGTGAAAGAAACATATTGCCAGTCCTGTGTCAATTCTATTGTAAACGAAGCTGAGGAGCCTATAATCGCCAAAAAATTGCCCGAAAAACCATTGGCGCCGCGTATATAAAAGCTTGCTGTGAGCTTCCGGCCAGCATATATGCTGTAGTTCTCAAGAGGCTGTGAAAGCCAAATCGGGCCTTCCGCGCTCTCCCTCACAATTTTCAAAGAATGTTTCACCGGCGCCGAGGATGTGTTTATATTGCGGCTGACAGTTACGTTTCCATCTCCAAAGCCGGAGTTCTGCCATCTGTC
This sequence comes from Bacillota bacterium, assembly GCA_022791155.1. Lineage (GTDB taxonomy): Bacteria > Bacillota > Clostridia > Lachnospirales > Anaerotignaceae > JANFXS01. The sequence continues at coordinate 1,634 of JAAVYN010000015.1, forward strand.
GGCGCTATAACTTTTGTTTTTAACACTGAGGTTTGTCCCTCTTTGCCAAACCTGAAAATCGCCGTTGATAAGCATGTTGGGGTTGTTGAAAGTTCCGGCCGCCCAGTTTTTAACCGAATTTATTTCGTTTTTGAGTTCTGTTTTTGTTTCAATTTCACCATTCATGAGGTTAACAATTGGCATTATAAAACGCCCCCTTTCTCGCATGTCTCAAGGCGGCGTTTACATAAACACCGCTATTTACTGTTGGGTTGGGGTATCCAAAATACCTCTCGTTGGAAGTTTTTGGAAAATTTTTTCATAATTCTTCATAACCATTCTCCTTTCTTTTTGACATTCATCAATCATAAATTTCAGCATCAGCAGCCAAATAGTCAAGTGCCAAGCCATATATGTTCCCAACAACCAACTCATTGTCCTCTGGCGTTCCGTTTGTATACATAAACGCAATTCCACGCTCATCCACATTTTGTCCTGCTGACACAACATTGCCAAGAACAACGTTTGAATCTGCGCTCATGCCAAACAGTGTCCATTTGTCACTGAGCAGCAAAATTGTGGGCATTCTTCTTTTGACAGCTGTGAACTTTGACGCAACATGAAAATCCCCTGCTCCATATGCCTTGCACCATGTGCCCTTGCCAATCACTTCATAATATGGCAAACATTTCATCATTTCTGTTTCTTTGTTCATCGGCGGATCGTTGAGCAGTGTGGAAATTCTGCCTTTTTCAAGCTTCACCCTTTGTATCACGCAGCTTGCGCCGACATCAGCCGTATAGCCTATATAAAACAAAATTCCAATTCTTTTTGAAGGATATGTTGCCACAGAGACAGACATCAGCCTTTCATTATAAAAATATGCTCCCAGGCTTTTTTCCTCTTCGCCAGCGTTTGGATATGTCCACCCTTCAGCCACTGTGAACTGAACAAAATTGTTGTTCACAACAGCTGAAGCCGTGAACGCCTCCCCTTCAAAATTTGGCGCATCAATTATCTGTTCAAAAATGACACTGCTTTCCTCTTTGTCCTTTTGCAGCTTCACTCCTTCTGAAATCATCTCAACAGTTCCGCCGCGTCGCATTCTCCAGCGGTCAATTGTATATTTATACACGCCTTGCGTTGAATATATGTTTTGGCCTCTTTGATTGACAGGATTTCTAAAATCCCAGTTTATAAGCATGTTTTCCCTTGTTCCAAAAAGTTCACTGCACGGCTGGCATTTGATTGTCTCTGAGTTTTTGTCTGCAAAAATGTCATTGGGCAATGTTGAAAAGCTTCCTCTTTCAAGCTTGATTTTCGAAATTTTTATGCTTGTTCCAGTTTCGGCCCCAACGCCAATGTATATCCTCACAACAAGCCGTTTTTGAGCACTGGCATTAATTGACACGCTTGTGAACCTGAAATCTGGAAAATATATGATCCCAACATTTATGTCCTCGTTTGTTGGAAACTTCCAGCCCGCTTCAATTGTTTTTGAAAACAGCTTTCCTTCCACAACAACCGAAATTGTCAGTTCCTCTCCTTCAAGCTCCAAAGGGTTTTCAATTTCATTTTCAAACATGCAATAACTTTCATCATTTATTTTGCTGAACAAAATTCCGTCATTTCTCAAACGCATTTCTGATGATGTGCCAACAATTTCCCATTTGTCTATGGCATTGATTCTGTTTCTTTTCCCTGTGTAAACACTTTGGCCCCGTGTGTTCACCGGGTTTGTGAAATTCCAGTTCAAAACCAGGTTTGGCCGTGTATAGCTGTCTTTTGTCCACTGCCTGATCTCATTTTCCCTGTCCTCTGCGCCCTTCTTTGTTTCAATTTCACTGTTCAAAACATTAAAAATAGACATAATAAAATGCTCCTTTCGCACAATCTGTGATGATGTATTTTTGCCGATTCTCTTTATTTATTAGATATTGGAAATATTCTATTAACTGAAATTTATTTACATTTTTGTCATATTGTTCCCTTATTTATGTATATCTCCGCATCATAGCCATATCCGTATGTTGCTGCCTTTACTTTGGGGCTCTCCAGCCTCATTGGCGGCCTCAGCTCCGCCGCTGACAAATTGTCTGCGCTGTGCACCTGATAATACCTTTGACACGCTGTCCACTCCAAAGCCGGGTTCTTGGACATAAATTCTGTAGCCACGCTTCCTTTCTCCAGTTTCACCCATTCCACTTCCGTTTCTTCGCCAGATGTCTGATACACCATAATAGAGGCATATAGCCTGTTCACTTCCTGTATTGGATTATAATAGACGCCACTTTTTACTTTTTCTGTGCCAGCTATTGTCACATTTGGCTTTCCTGTGGCTGTGTATACTTCTCCTCCAATTTTTACACTTATGGTATATATAGCTTCTGGATCATACTCCTCCTCAAATATATTAATCATAGACTGGTAATCGCCATAGGAACTTCCGCCTATGAATTTTATGCCATTTTCGCTCTTCACCACATGCCCGCCTGTTTGGCTCAGCCATCTGTCGGCAGTGTAACCGCCTAAATAACCATAGTTAAATTCCGTGCCTCTCTGCCATATTTTGAAGTCGCCGTTTATAAGCATGTTGGGATTGGGGAAGTTCTCTGCTGTCCACTGCTTGATTCTCTCTTCCCTCAAACCCGTCTCCGTTCGTGTTTCCACTTCAGTGTTCAAAAGATTGCCTATCATCAAATATCACCCCAATTCACCACTGCAAAGTTCACGTCTTTGTCGGGCTTTGTTTCCGCCGTAAATGTCAGGCTTCCATTTGACTGGGCTGTTGCCCTGACTTTTCGTTTTGAAATTTCGTTTATGTTGTTTGTGTTTTCCACAGGCGCAACAAGCACAAGCGCATTTGCTGTCATTTCCGCAACAGCCGCTTCCTGTGTGTATGGCGCGGCGGCCGGCCACGCTGACGCTCTTATGCTGACCAACGCAGTTTTTGCCTTTGGCGCAACGCTTCCATTGGCCCCTGCAATCCCCGATTTGCTCACATATTCATTGAAATTTTCCAATGTGACATTTGACAAATCGCTGTTTGCCCGTGTGTCATCAGAAAGTTTCACTGCATGAATGTTTTCAATCAGCTGTGAAAAAAGCGGATTGAAAATTGTGTCCGCATTGGCTGGATCGGTTGTCTTCAGTTTTCTCACAACTGGATCATATGTTGGGTTTTCCGGCACTTCATATGCCGTGTCCCCTGGTCTTATCTCTGCCAAAATTCATTCCTCCTTAAAATTCATTCTCAAAATTCGTCGTCAAAATCAAACGTGAATATAACGTCGCTGTCCTTTTGTTTCACAAGCATGTTTTTGATGGCGCAAACTTTGCCCGCGCTGTCCACAAGGGCCATTTCGCTGAAAGCTTGCCCCGTTTGCTCGCCTCTTGGAACCACTGCCGTATATCTTGCTGTTGTTTCAACA
>JAAVYN010000003.1 GCA_022791155.1 Bacillota bacterium
CCAGCCATGGGAATATTCTGACATTTCTGCCGTATAAAATCCATCGTTCATTTTTGTTTTGGAGCCGCAGCCACTGAAACATATTGAAACAGCAACAATAAACAGGAATATAAATTTTCTTTTCATATTATACACACCTTCTTAAAATATAAATAAAGAAATTTATTATAATGTATTTTTGAGCTTCACTTGAGAAACAAAGTCTTTCAGCTTTTCGGACTGATCTAAAAATCCTTCAGCCATATAATCTGTTTGCTCGGCAAGACTTTGATTTCTGTCAGCAACGTCTTTGAGTGATATGAGCTGGGAATTGACGCTTGTTATTGCATTTATCTGATTTTTTACGATATGTGACAGCTGTGTTGAAATTTCTTTATATTCTTCCACGACATCGCTTATTTCATGAAAAGCATTGGCTGTGCTTCCGGCTGTGTCAATGCCTTTTTTGACACTTTTTGAAGATTTTTCTATAATTTCGCTTGTCTGTTTGAGGGCTTCGGCTGTGCTTTCCGCCAAACGGCCTATTTCATTTGCCACAACGGCGAATCCGCGGCCTGACTGGCCAGCTCTTGCGGCTTCAACAGAAGCATTCAGTGAAAGAATTCGTGTTTGTGAGGAAATGGATTCAATCATCTTGCTTATTTTTGATATTTCTTCCATGCTTGAATTTATTTCGTTCATTGTTTCAAGCATGATGCGTATATAGCTGTCGCCCAGTGAAGTTTTTTCAATGGCATTTTGCGAACACTTAACTATTTTTGAGGCGCTTTCATCGTTTTGGTTCACTGTTGAAGTTATATATTCCATGCTTTCCTGCAATTGTTCGAGAACGGAATTTTGGCTTTGCGATCCGTCAAACAACTGTTTGGCGAAGCTTGAAACCTCTTTTGAATTTTTGCTCACTTCAGTTGACGAAATGTTGACTTGGCGCATTGTTTTGTTGAGAGAAATGGTTATTTCTGTCAATGCGTCTTTAATTGAGGCGAAATCGCCATTGAAGCTGTCTGTGATTTCAACCGTGTAATCACCTGAAGAAAGTGAGCCCAAACATGATTGTATATTCTTTATATATTGATTCAGGCTTTTCACTGTTTTTGACAAGGCTTCTGTCAAAATTTCGGCTTCGTCTTTTGTTTTTGAAACGATGACATCTTTTGTCAAATTGCCGTCAGAAAGTTCCTGAAGTCTTTTTGTTGCCAATGAAAGCGAATATGAAACTTTGCTGGACAGAGGCACAATAATGGCGGCGGCGACAATCAAAAGTATGGCTGTGAACATTGCCGAAACAATTATCGAAAACGAAACCGACTCCATAAACTCTGATTGTGGAGCATCCACGAACAGAACCCAGTTTGTGCCGGGAATTGGAGAATATCCAACATAATGACGTATGTCGTGAAATTTCAATATGGTTGAACCTGTTTGATATGACATTGCTTTTTCAAATGCAATGTCATTGCCTTTTGCTGGATAGAGATTGTTTATATTCACCGCGTCGATTATATTCTGCTGGTTTTGATCGGCTATTATGGTTCCCTCATCATTTATTATGTAAGCGCTTCCGGTGTCGCCTAAAACAAGAAGGCTCAATATGTCGTTCAGAAGATCATATTTATAGCTTCCAACAATATAGCCTGAAATTTCTCCATCATTCATCAAAGGGCTTCCAACACAAAGCTGTATGAGCTGGTTTTCATAGTGAGGATCACCAATTACGGTGTTTTGGGTTTCCTTCATATGTGAAAAATATTTTGTGTCGGAGATTGAATCTGGCGAAATGTCGTCGCCAAAAAGTTTTTTGCCATTGGCGTCATAGGCTGACAGCCAAACAAATTCTATCTGAAGTTTTGTATCTTTCAGAAAAGAGGCTTTTTCATCAACTGAATGCGAATTGCTTGTGAGAATTTCGTTTGTTGAAATGTTGTATATGCGTTCTGAAAGCAGATGTACATTTGAGCTTATGCTTTGAGAAGCTATGCGAGCGTTTATCTGCAAGTTATCCAAAAGAATTGAGTTGGTTGAACGTATGCTGCCTATAGACATGATTGTTATTGTCAGCATTGAAATCACTATTGAAGTGAACATGACATAAAAGATGATTTTTTGTTTTAAGTTACGAGTTTTTTTCATCTTAATACCTCCCTGAAACAAATGTATTTTTGCAAAAAAAAATATATTTCCATCCAAAAATAAATTCCCATATATTTTAGCACAGCTATAAATAATTTTCTATAGTTTTTGAAATATTTAGGTTGAATGTTGGGCATTGATGGACAAAAGTTAAATTGTGATTTCATTTGGAACAAAAAGTGATTTTGAGCAATGAATGTGTTGAATCATATTTTTATGAACACAGTATTAAAAGCTGTGTTCATGAGCATAATATCAGCGATAAATATTTTTGGGAGGAATGAGATTATGGCAGTTGATTTTAAGATGAGTGAAACAAAGAACAATATAATGAGGGCGTTTGCAGGCGAGAGTCAAGCAAGAAACAGATATACATTTGCAGCCCAGGAGGCAAAAAAACAGAAACTTCATGTCATTGAAGCGGTGTTCACATTCACTGCGAACCAGGAAAAGGAACATGCACAGGTTTTTTATAACCTTCTTGAAGAAATGGCCGGCGAAACAATAAGTGTTGACGGGGGCTACCCTGTTGACATTTCAAACTCAGTGGCTCAGCTTTTGAGATATGCACAGCATAATGAATATGAAGAATATGACGATGCTTATAAAAACTTTGGCGACAAAGCGCTTGAGGAGGGCTATCCTCAAATTGCCAGCACATTTCATAAAATTGCTGAAGTCGAGAAGGAACATGGCGACAGGTTTGGAAAGTTTGCAGATCTTTTGGAACAGAACAAGCTTTTTGTTTCAGAAGTTGAATGCAAGTGGATGTGTTTGAACTGTGGATATATATACACAGGGAAAGAAGTGCCAGAAAAGTGCCCTGTTTGCAGTCATGACAAGGGATTTTTTGTGAGATTTGAGCTTGCGCCATACACATGTGAGGGATGACATATGAAAAAGCATGTTCTAAGCTGAAACTTAGAACATGCTTTCAATTTTTGTGAACATAAACTCTGCTCATTTGCGGCGCGTCAGTGCATTGGGACATACACAAAAAATCCCAACCGCATTTTTCATAAAAGGAAGCGTGATCCGTAATTAGGTATAGAATTGGAAACCCAGGCTTCTGCATATCATCGCACACGAATTGAAGCATTTTTTTAGCAATTCCGCGATTTCTATATTTTTCTTCAACATAGACGGCGCATATGTTGGGAGTCAGATCCGTTCTCATATGAAAATCATTTTCAATCACTCCCAAACCGGCAATGATATGCGATTCCTTCATGACAACATACCATTGCGGCACGGCAGCTTTTTGTGACAGACAGCTGTCTATACTATCTAAATAGGCCTCTAAAGGTTTTTTTATACTGAATGAAAATAGCTTGCGGCCTTTTCTCTTAGCTCTGGTTTGTCAGAAAGCTTTATAATTGTATAATTGTTCATAATTGATTATCCATATAACATTTATAATATTTGTGTTTGTATAATTTTTGTTGTTTGGCACAGTTGGCTTTGCAGCAATGCTCAGATCGAAGTCAAAGGTTTTTGGTTTTGAAATGATGCTTTTGCTTAATGGCGAAACAGCTGATGTCAAAGGATTTGAACTTCATGAAATTTGAACATTTTTGGAATGCAAATGACTTTTGCAGTCATGATATTTCATTGGAGTTTCTGAATATAAACCCTATTTTGACACAGTCAATTCCAATAATCATTGTGTATTCATTTGTTTTGTATATAAGAGGCATTCCACCTTTTTTGACTATGTTTCTGACTGTGGCCGAGCTGTTTTGGGTTTCGCCGTTCCAATAGTTAAGGAAATAAAAATCGCCTTCGTTTTTAATTTTCCATTTTAAGTTCTGCATATATTGAACGAAATATTCGCTTTCGCATTTGAAATATTTGAAAAGCTCATTTTTGGCGGCCATAAACCCATCAACAGGGCATTTATTAAAAACAGCTTCCTTTTCCATGAACGGTTTCCTCCCAAATTATTGTATTAATCATATGGTACATTTTTTATTATTGGTTTGTCAACCGGTTTATATGCTTTTTGAGATAAATTCCTGTATATGAGTTTTTGTTTTCCATAATTTCTTCAGGAGTGCCGCAGGCAACCAAGTTTCCGCCGCCGTCGCCGCCTTCTGGGCCAAGGTCTATGATGTAGTCGGCTGTTTTTATGACGTCAAGATTGTGTTCGATCACTATCACAGAGTTGCCGCCTGATGCCAAACGTTGGAGTATCTCAATAAGCTTGTGGACATCGGCTGTGTGCAGACCTGTTGTTGGCTCATCAAGGATATACATTGTGCGGCCTGTGCTGCGGCGGCTGAGTTCTGTTGCAAGCTTGACGCGTTGTGCCTCACCGCCTGAAAGCGTTGTGGATGACTGCCCAAGGCGCACATAACCCAAGCCAACGTCATTCAGTGTTTCCAATTTGTTTTTCAGTTTGGGCAGATTTTCAAAAAATTCCAGTGCTTCTTCAACGGTCATGTCAAGCACATCTGAAATGGTTTTGCCTTTATATTTGACCTCAAGAGTTTCTCTGTTATATCGTTTGCCATGACAAACCTCGCATGGAACAAATATGTCTGGAAGAAAGTGCATTTCTATTTTGATGATTCCGTCACCGCCGCAGGCTTCACATCTTCCGCCTTTCACGTTGAAGCTGAAGCGCCCTTTTTTGTAGCCGCGCATTTTGGACTCGGTTGTTTGGGAAAAAACTTCTCTTATCAAATCGAAAAGGCCAGTGTATGTGGCGGGGTTGCTTCGTGGCGTGCGGCCTATTGGGGACTGGTCAATTGCTATGACTTTGTCAAGTTTTTCAATTCCGCAAATGTTTTCGAAACCAGCGGGTTTGCACTTTGCCTTGTTCAAATCACGGGCAAGGCATTTGTAGAGTATTTCGTTTACAAGTGATGACTTTCCTGAACCGCTCACGCCTGTCACACATGTGAATATGCCCAATGGAATTTCAATGTCTATATTTTTGAGGTTGTTGGCGGCGGCGCCAGTGATTTTGAGCGAATTTTCAATGTTAAATTCCCTTCTTTCCAAAGGGACTGGAATTGTGCGGCGGCCGCTCAAATATTGGCCTGTTATAGAATTTTCGCATTTCAATATATCTTTTGATGTCCCCGAAAAAATGATTTGGCCGCCTTTTTCGCCGGCTGCCGGGCCAACGTCAACAATGTAGTCACTTTGCAGCATTGTGTCTTCGTCATGCTCCACAACTATCAAGGAATTTCCTATATCTCGCAGATTTTTCAATGTGTTTATGAGTTTGTCATTGTCGCGCTGGTGAAGGCCTATGCTTGGCTCGTCAAGTATATATACAACGCCAACAAGGCCAGAGCCTATTTGAGTTGCAAGCCTTATGCGCTGTGATTCACCGCCGGAAAGAGTTCCGGCTGATCGGGCAAGCGTGAGATAGTCAAGTCCAACATCAATCAAAAAGCCTGTGCGGGCATTTATCTCTTTTAATATTGGCTCTGAGATCATGTTTTCCTTCTCGGTTAGCACAAGTGAGGCAAAAAATTTTTTTAGCTCTTTAACTGAAAGACGTGTGATTTGCGAAATGTTTTTGTTCATCACTGTTATTGCAAGTATTTCTTCTTTCAGTCTGTCGCCATGGCAAACGGGGCATTCAATGTTTGTCATGAAATCTTCATAGTCCTGACGCATTGTTTCTGATGTTTCGTTGTAGCGCCGTTGGAGATTGTTGACAATGCCTTCAAAATTGTGATCATAGCTTCCAGTGCCATATGAATTTTTATATGTTATTCTCACTTTTTCACCGCCGGTGCCATAGAAAATCACTTTTTTGGCCTCTTTTGAGAGGCTTTCGAAAGGCATGTCCAAATCGAATTTATATTTTTTGGCAAGGGTTCTGAAAAGTATGGCGCTCATGCTGTCTGGTGATGAAATTGAGTTATAACCAGGAGCGCATATGGCGCCTTGGTTTATGCTGAGTTTTGGGTTGGGCACAATTAAATCGGTGTCAAATTTCATTTGCATTCCAAGGCCCGTGCAGTGAGGACATGCGCCGCTGGGGTTGTTGAAAGAGAAGTTTCGCGGTTCAATTTCACCAAGGCTTATTCCGCAGTCAGGGCATGCAAAATTTTGGCTGAAAAGCATGTCGTTGTCGTTTTCAGCAATGTTGACAACCAATATGCCACCAGAGAGCGACATGACGGTTTCAATGGATTCGGTGAGTCTTTTTTGAATGCCGTCTTTTATAACAAGGCGGTCAACAACAATTTCGATTGTGTGCTTTGTGTTTTTTTCAAGTTTTATTTCTTCGCTTAGTTCATAGAGTATTCCATCTATTCTAACCCGCACATAGCCGCTTTTTTTGGCATCTTCCAAAAGCTTTATGTGTTCGCCTTTGCGGCTTCTCACAACAGGGGCCAAAAGCTGTATTTTTGTTTTCTCCTCAAGCGAAAGAACCTGATCCACAATTTGGTCAATTGTTTGCCGCCGGATTTCTTTGCCGCATTTTGGGCAATGCGGAATTCCAACACGCGCAAAAAGCAGCCTCAAATAATCATATATTTCTGTGACTGTTCCAACAGTGGAGCGAGGGTTGTGGCTTGTTGTTTTTTGGTCTATTGAGATTGCGGGGGAGAGGCCGTCAATTGACTCAACATCGGGCTTTTCCATCTGTCCCAGAAACTGTCTTGCATATGACGACAGGCTTTCGACATATCTTCTTTGTCCCTCGGCATAAATTGTGTCAAATGCCAAAGAAGACTTCCCAGAGCCGCTTACGCCTGTGAACACAACAAGCTTGTCACGCGGTATTTCTAAATCTATATTTTTTAGGTTGTGAACTTTTGCACCTTTTATAACTATTTTGTCTTTGCTCATAATTTTACCTCTATTGGTTCAGCAGTTTTTTTATCTCCATTATGTTGTCGCGCAAAGAGGCCGCTTTTTCAAACTGAAGGTCTCTGGCGGCGTCTTTCATTTCTTTGTCCATTTTTTTGATGAGTTTTTTGAGCTCGTCTTCGCTCATGCTTTCAGGGTCTTTGTCGAAGCCAAATTTGCTGTTTTCAGCAACGGCCTCAGTTGCCTGAATAATATCAAACACTTTCTTTTTTATTGTTTGCGGAGTTATGCCATGCAATTCGTTATATTCTTTTTGAATGCGACGCCTTCTTTCCGTTTCGTCAATGGCACGGCGCATTGAATCGGTGATGTTGTCAGCATACATTATGACACGGCCTTTGCTGTTGCGGGCGGCGCGGCCAATTGTCTGTATGAGTGATGTTTCTGAACGAAGAAACCCTTCCTTGTCAGCATCAAGTATGGCCACAAGGGCAACTTCAGGGATGTCCAAACCCTCGCGGAGAAGGTTTATGCCAACAAGAACGTCAAAGACATCTGTTCTTAGATCTCTTATTATTTCTAAACGCTCAATTGTTTCAATGTCCGAATGAAGATAGCGGACACGTATTCCGGCCTCTTTCAGATAGTCTGTCAGCCTTTCGGCCATTCTTTTTGTCAGCGTTGTTATAAGAGCTTTGTGTCCGTCTGCTATTGTTTTGTTGACCTGAGATATGAGATCGTCAATTTGTCCCTCAACTGGCTTCAAAGAAATTTCAGGATCCAAAAGTCCCGTTGGGCGGATTATCTGTTCGGCAGTTTGGCATGAATGTTCGGCTTCATATTTTGAGGGAGTTGCCGAAACAAACAAAATTTGGTTTATTTTGCTTTCGAATTCATGAAATTTGAGCGGCCTGTTGTCAAGGGCTGAAGGAAGGCGGAAGCCAAAATTGACAAGGGTTGTTTTTCTTGATTTATCACCTTCATACATGCCTCTGATTTGAGGTATTGAAACATGCGACTCATCGGCTATTATGAGAAAATCGTCGGGAAAGAAGTCTATCAATGTGCTTGGGGTGCTTCCGGCTTCCCTAAGAGACAAGTGGCGTGAATAATTTTCAATTCCAGAACAAAAGCCTATCTCGCGCATCATTTCAATGTCATAGTTTGTTCTTTGCTCCAGTCTTTGGGCTTCAAGGAGGTTGTCGTTTTTGCGAAGCTCCTTGAGCCTTTCATCGAGTTCGGCTTCAATCCTCCCTATGGCAATCTCCATTTTTTCAGGAGGCGTTATATAGTGCGAGGCTGGAAATATGCTTATATGGTTTCTCACACCGATAATTTCGCCTGTCACGACATCTATCTCTGTTATGCGCTCAATTTCATCGCCAAAAAATTCAACCCTTATGGCGCTTTCACTGCTGTTGACAGGGAAAATTTCCAAAACATCGCCGCGCACGCGAAACGTTCCGCGTTGAAAATCCATATCGTTTCTGTCATATTGAATTTCAATCAAACGCCGCATGACCTCATCGCGTTCCTTTTCCATTCCCGGCCTCAATGAAATCATCATTTCTCTATAGTCAGCTGGATCGCCAAGGCCATATATGCATGAAACACTGGCAACAATCAGCACATCTCGCCGCTCGATGAGCGCTGATGTGGCGGAATAGCGTAGCTTGTCAATTTCATCGTTTATAGACGAGTCCTTTTCGATATATGTGTCGGTGCTGGGAACATACGCTTCAGGTTGATAATAATCATAGTAGCTGACAAAATATTCCACAGCGTTTTCGGGGAAATATTCTTTGAACTCGCTGTAAAGCTGGGCGGCAAGGGTTTTGTTGTGGGCAATGACAAGGGTTGGCCGTTGCAAATGCTCCACAATGTTTGCCATTGTGAATGTTTTTCCGGAACCGGTGACGCCAAGAAGTGTTTGAAATTTTTTGCCTTCTTCAAAACCTTTAACAAGCTTTTCTATTGCTTCGGGCTGATCTCCAGTTGGTTTATATTTTGAATGCAAAACAAATTTTCCCATATAAATCCTCCATGAACAATCATTTGTGAATCTGTGTTGGGTGATGATATATATAGTTTATGTTAGCAGTTGTGTGCCTTTTTGAAAATTTTTGAAAATATGCTGCCATATATATGTTGAAAAACGAATTTGTGAATGGCTTTGATTCAGAACGGTTTGAACGAAGTTTTCAAAACATCGATTGTCTTTTCAAAGCTGATATTGAACATATATTCTACCATATTAATAATAGCAATACAATTGTATTTTTTGAAATATTGTTTGAGACTTTCTTACATTTAATGGACAAAAGCATACGCGTTCCAAGGGGCGGAATTTTTCTGATTTTTGGCGTTGCAAATGCTTGACTCGACTATAAACAGGCCAGCACGTTTACATATTGAATGACAAAAAATTTTCTTTTTTGAAGCCGAAGGGTTGCGACATTCAATGGGGGTTTAAGAACGATGAAAATGTTTGCAGGCGCTGCCGAAGATGTGCCAAATTCATTTGACACTGTTGTTGAGCCGTCATTATCTGTCTCAAATGCATGTGATCTTGTCAAATGTAATATTGTTCCAAAACAGATTTTTTATTCTCAGGAGCAATTTGGGAGAAGGGATAATAGGATTTGAAAGTTTGTATATATTTTTGGCTATGGTTTGATTTTTTGATTCGTAAATGAAGTTTGAAGCTGTGGGAGAAAAGGAGAGTTCTCGAATTTTGCTGCACGAGATTATGCCTTTAGCGGCTGTGATGGATGTTTTTGGTTATGTTAAATGAAAAGCAAACAATGGCTTTGGCGTTGTTTTTTAGCTGTGCTTATTGTTGGAGAGGCCAGTTTGTTTGCATTTGCAATTTTGAGAGTTTTGAAAATCATAAATTTTGTGGTTGTTTGATATAAGGATTCTGTGATGTCGCTTATATAATGGAGATAAGTGGAATTTGGCAGATGGAATTTTCATATGAAAACAAGCCGGGCAGTGAGCCCGGCCAAATTATATTTCAGTTTATGTCAATTAATTTTCTTTACTATGAGTGAAGCGCCTGAGCCAGAACCAACTGTTATATTCAAACCAATTGGAAGAGTTCCTGTGGCCGAGATGGCAACATCAATTATGTCGTTTGCAGCAAGTGTAACTATTACTGAAGTGTTGAACAATGCATCAAAAGTTGGAGGAACAAGCGAGTTTGATATTAAGCTTGTTTCTTTCACTGTTGCAGGGATTACGGCGCCGTTGTTTCTCACGGCTGCAGTGATTGTTGCCAAAAGGTTGCCTGTGATCAAGAGGCTATAGCTCACTTCATAATCTCCAGGCTCAGTTATTGTGAGAGTGTTGGCGGTTCCTGTCACGTTCAAAAGCGGCATAGGTGTGTTGAGAGAAACTTCATCATATGTGCCGGCGGCAGTTGGTGTTATTGTTTGTGTTGTTGTGTTATAAAGACCGCCATAGGCACTGAGTCCAGAAGGTTGTCCGGCAGGTATAGTGAAATCGAGAACAGCATTTTGAGCAGTGCCGGAATTTGTGACAGAGGCGTTTGTGCCGGGAGCGCCAGTTGTTGTTGTGCCAACAGTCACGGAAGCAGCAGCGCCGTCAGCACCAGCGGGGCCGGCAGGGCCAGTTGCACCGTCAGCACCGGCAGGGCCAGCAGGGCCAGTTGCACCAGTGGCACCAACAGGGCCGGCAGGGCCAACAGGGCCAGTTGCGCCGTCAGCACCAGCAGGGATAACAAAATTCAAAACAGCATTTTGAGCAGTGCCGGAATTTGTGACAGAGGCGTTTGTGCCAGGAGC
>JAAVYN010000016.1 GCA_022791155.1 Bacillota bacterium
AACATTGAATGTCAATAAAGGCTGCAACTTGAACTGCCGACAAAAAGCGTGGCCAAGGAGGGAGGGTGTGGGAGGGCCGTTCGGCCTTCGCAACTATGAGATGTGCGAACCGCGTGAGAGTCGCGGCGCGCAACGAAGTGAAGCGTTTCCCGAAGGGAAATTCGAGAGCTTGCTGTGCCCCTCCCACGGTCTTAAATGCCATTTAGAGCAACATGAATTAATAAAATAATAGCTATAAATTGCAATTTGAAAACCTATACTTTTTAGATAGAACAAATTCTTCAGAAATTCCAACATGTCTTTGAAAACACCATTTTTAATACAGATACAATTTTGTCAAAATGAAATATTGATAGAAAAAGTTTTTTTTGATAAAATATTATATCAGGTTGGGAGAAAATGGAGTTTGACAGCTTTATTTGGAGAATTTTTTTGGCGGCGTCAGAAGTATAATTGAAATGGGGATTTGTTTTTGGGAGGCTGAATAATGACAGAGGATTTTTTGGCGTTTCTTAAATGGGTTATTTTGGGGATTTTTTTAGGGGTTTTAATTGGTTTGATTGGCGCGGCGTTCAGCTTTTGTTTGACATGGGTGACGGCTTTCAGGGCTGACAATCATTGGATATACTACTTTTTGCCTTTTGGAGGGGTTTTAATAGTCTGGCTTTACAAAGTTATGGGAAACAGCAACGACAAAGGAACAAATTCGGCCTTGATGGCTGTCAGAACAGGAGAATGTTTTCACATGATAACAGCACCTCTTGTTTTTGCCGGCACAGTTATAACACATTTGGTTGGCGGTTCTTCGGGCCGTGAGGGTGCGGCGCTTCAAATTGGGGGAAGCATTGGAAACAAAATTGGGCGTTTGATAAACCTTGATGAAAAGGACATTCACACAATAACAATGTGTGGAATGAGCGCGGCTTTTTCCTCTTTGTTTGGAACACCAGTGACAGCCGCTGTCTTTTCAATGGAATTTATAAGCATAGGAATAATGCACTATTCGGCATTTGTGCCGTGCATAGTGTCAGCTGTTACAGGCAAAATGGTTGCCTCATATTTTGGAGTCAGGGCCGAGAACATAACGCTTGTGAATGTTCCAAACATTGAGCCGGAGTTTATATTAAAAGTTACAATTTTGTCAGCGCTTTGCGCTGCTGTAAGCGTTTTGTTCTGCATGACAATGGAAAATGTTTCAAAATTGTATAAAAAATATTTGAAAAATACATATTTGCGTGCCGCCGTTGGAGGCGCAATCGTTTTTGTTGCAGTTTGTTTGATGGGAGGCCATAAATATAGCGGTGGCGGAATGGAAATTGTGGAGCGTGCTGTTGAGGGCGAGGCTTTTGTGTTGGCATTTTTGATAAAAATGATTTTGACGGCGCTCACACTTGGCGCCGGATTCAAGGGCGGCGAAATTGTTCCAACGTTTTTTGTTGGCGCAACGTTTGGCAATGTGGCAAGCCGCGTCATTGGTCTGTTTCCAGGTTTTGGGGCCGGAATAGGAACGGTTGCAGTGTTTTGTGGTGTGACAAACTGTCCTGTTTCTTCTCTTATATTAAGCGTTGAGCTTTTTGGAGCAGAGGGTTTTGTGTTTTTTGCCATAGCATGTGCCGTTGGATATATGTTAAGCGGATATACAGGGTTATACAGCGAACAAAGAATTATGTATTCGAAAACAAAAACACAATATATAAACAAAAAAACTTTGTGATATAAAATGGTTTTTAAGAACATATGTTCTTGCTTCAAAAATTTATAGCTTCAAATAATTTCTATGATGTCAATGAAGTTTGTGATGAAATGCGGCTGTGGCGCATAAAAGCCCACAGGATTGAAACTGCAAACATGCAGCAATCATTTTTATTTGAAAAAACAGTCTTTTTTCTTGAAGAAAATATGAATGTATATTATCATATAAATACAGATGTATGTGCTTGACTTATCACGGTTTTGCCATAGAGTGGTTGGAGGTGGCTTATGAAGGATATTAAACTTTACAGAAAGCGTTTTATACCATATGAAAAAGTGCTTCTGAAAGATGATATAATTGAAAAAGCCGATGATAATTTGATAATAACGCGTTGGAAAACTCTTAAGCCCAGAAAAGATTTTGCGTGCGGAATTTCTTTTTACTATCTCAAAAAAGGCTATAAAGTGAGCAAATTTTTGGATGAAAATGGAAATTTGGTGTACTATTATTGTGACATAATTGATGTTTCATATGATGAGGCGGAAAACAGCTATGTTTTTTCTGATCTGCTGGCCGACGTCATTGTTTATGAGAATGGTTTTGTTAAAGTTGTTGATGTTGAGGAGATTGCAGATGCGCTTGACGCTGGGCTTATTGACTGTTTTACAGCTAAAAGTGCGCTTAGAAAGCTGGCACGTTTGCTCCACGTTATATATGAAAAAGGAGTGTGCCACCTTGCTGAGCAGAACGGAGGCGTTGAGTGATGGCTTCCGTTCATGATGGGCACAGACAGAGAATGCGGGAACGGTTTATCAGTGAAGGCCCAAAAAATTTTCAAACTCATGAATTGTTAGAAATGGTTTTATATTACACCGATAGAAGAAAAAACACGAATGTTGACGCACACAGACTGCTTGATGAATATGGAACTTTGTCGGCGCTTTTTGAGGCAGATGCATTGGACATTAAAAGAAGATGCAATGTCAATGAATCAACGGCACTGTTTTTTGGGCTCATGTGTGAGATATTAAGGCGTTATGATGGCGACAGATGGAAAGTTAAAATGCTTATTGACAGCAGTGATATAGCTGGGGAATATGCGAAATATCTGCTTAGCAATGAAAAACGGGAATGTTTCTATTTGATATGCCTTGATTCACAGAGCCGGCTTTTGGGAACAGCGCTTATAAGCATGGGAACCATAAATGAAACTCATGTTTACACAAGAAGCATTGTTGAAGCCGCGCTGAAATATAACTCAAGAAGTGTCATTATGGCTCACAATCATCCTGGGGGAAGCATAATTCCAACGTCAAGCGATGTTGAAACAACAGTGAACATAATAAAGGTTTTGAACATGATTGATATTTATGTTGCCGATCATATAGTGGTTGCTGGAAATGAATATTTAAGCATGTCTGACAAAAGTTTGGTTAAAAATAAGATTTGACGGCTTAAATTTAGAATTTTTGAAAGGAGATTTTTATATGCATAAAAAATTATATAGAATCAAAGAAGGAAGAAAGATTTCAGGTGTGTGCCTTGGGTTTGCGGAATATTTTAACATTGATGCCACTATAGTCAGGCTGCTTTGGTTCATACTCACGTTTATGACAAGTTTTTTCCCAGGGATAATAGTGTATGTGGTTTGTGTTTTTGTGATTCCGGAAGAACCGGGATATATTGATGGAAGTTATATAGAGAAATGAATTGATTTGAGGCAAAAATGTCGCCGGAAAACTTTTTGGTTTCCGGCGGTGTTTTTTTAGTCTTCAATCAATTTTTTGAGCTCGGCAATTAAAGAGGCATTTTGGTTGGGCATAAGGATGCAAAAGCGCAAATATGTGTTGTCAAGAAAAGTGAATGTTTCGGCATCTCTGATGAGATATTTTTTTTGAATCAGATTTTCGAATATGGCATCAGAGGTTATTTTCTCTGTCAGCAGTTTCAGAAGTATGAAGTTTGAGCTTGAGCTATAGGCTTTCAGGTTTTTCCATGTTTTAAATTCTCTTAGAGCCTTTGACCTTTCTTCTGATATGAGCTTTTTTGTTTTTTCAATAAATTCGTTGTCGCCAAAAAGTCTTTCACCAGCGAATGAGGCAAGGGAGTTTACACTCCATGGGTCTTGATTTTCACTGATCAGTTTGTGAAAAGCGGGGCTTGACGTTATGCCATAGCCAAGGCGAAGCCCGGGTGCTGCAAAGAATTTTGACACGCCTCGTATAACAAAAATGTTGTCATATACATCTGTAAGCGGAATTGAGCATATATTTTCTATGTTGTCGCTGAACTCAATGTATGTTTCATCAATCATCACAGAGATTCCGCGTTCTTTGCAGTGGCTGAGCACTGTTTCCATTTCGCCTGACGTCATTGCCGTTCCTGTTGGGTTGTTGGGGTTGCATGCTATGAACAGGTCAACTTCTTTTGTTAAAGCGGCAAGAAGGCTTGGCATGTCTATGACAAAATTGTTCTGTTCTTTCAACGGAAAATATGAAAACGAACTTCCGCATTTTTTGAGACCATTTTCATATTCAGAATATGCCGGGCCGAGTATCACTGCGTTTTTGGCGTTTGATGATTTTATAAAAACGGATATAAGCTCGGTTGAACCGTTGCCAACAAATATGTTTTTTGGATTTGCGCCTGTGTATGCGGCAATGCTTTCTTTGAGTGCTTTATAGCTTTTATCAGGATAGGTTGAGACTATGTCAATGTTTTCGGCGAGTTCTTTTTTGACTTTTGGCGGAAAGCCCAAAGGGTTTATATTTCCGCTGAAGTCTAAAATTTCTTTTTTTGGTATGCCATATTTTCTTTCGATGGCATCCAAGTCACCGCCATGCTGATGAGTCAAATTTTTAATATCACCCATATTATCACGAACCTTTCAAATTTCTTCTCTTTCTTCAAGTGTTATGTTGCGGCTTTGTCTTATAAGCCGGGGATAAACCGCCAAGCTGTGGCTGCTGGTTATATTAAAAAGGCTCAGAACCAAATCTTGGGTTCTGTCAAGCGGGTTTGACAAAATCAAGTTGTTTGTTTTCCAGTCAAGCCCGGTTATGAGAAACTTTGAGGGCGTGTTTACTCTCACGCCTGTTTCCAGAGCGCCTTTTTTGTTGACAATTGAATATGAAATTTTATTGCTGTAATCAAGCGCAAAGAATGTTATTATACTTATATATATATCCTCTAATGAGACAGTTTCAAAAAACTCTATGATTTTCCAATGGTCTTTATGTTTTTTATAGCTCACTTTTATGGCATATATATTTTTGTCACATGTTTTTGACTCGGGCGTCTTTTTTGATTTCAAATATGACACAATCAAAGCCAATATCTGCTCATTGTTGAATGAGCTTTTGGGGTCAAAAAATGCGGAGTTTTTGTTTTCGGTTTCAAAAACTTTTTTTCCGTTTTCAGTGAGGCAGAAAAAGTTGCATGGCGAAAAAATTTCTTCTGAAATGTCACAGCCTGTCAGCAAGAATGGGCGGACAATGTCAGCTTCAGCCTTGAAGTTATATTTCAGTGTGTAAAGCGGCGTGAACAGTTTGAGGTATATTCCCAAAGGGGCAAAAAGCCACTTTGAAAGCGCGGCGCCAATGAAATAGGCCGAAGCCATAATCATTTCACTTTCTTCTGAAGCGGGGAAATCTTCTTCAGCGGCGGACATCAACGTTTCAGCGCTATAGCCAAAACGTTCAAACACAATCTGCAAAAAATCGTCTGTCGATGTGGAAGTTTTCAAAAATGAAATGACTGTTTTTGAATCTATCAAAAAATGGCCCACATTTGTTTCGTGGCAAAATTTGCTCACAAAAATGTCAATTGCCATATGCGTCAGCTGTTTTAATATGACGATGTTGCTGTTTGAAAAAAACTCATGACAAAGTTTCTCGTCTGTTTGATATTTGTTTGTGTTGATTGAGGCCATGGGCTTTATGAGGCCGAGGCTTTTGGCCATTATGAACATATATTCCCAATAATATCTGTCGGCACGGGATAATTTTTCAGAAATTTCTGGCGGAACTTCCATTTGTTTGAAAAAAGACGCGGCCGGAGAAAAATAGTCACAAAAAAGTTTCAAATCAGAAATGAAACTGTTTTTGTTTGCTGTGTCAGAAATTGTTTGAAAAAACAGGGCGCCTTTTTTGATTGTTGGGCACACACGAAAAACAGCACAGTTTTTGTTTTTTGTTAATGAGGATATTGTGCTTGCGGGCGAGAAAATTGAATTGTCAAAAAATGATGAAAAATACCATTTGTCAAATATCACAGGAAGTATTTTCGCAAATTCTCTTTTTTCGGCGACTGTGAAATCAGAAATTGCTTTTTTATATGATGATATAAAGCTGTTGGAAATCAATTCCAATATGCCTTTGTTGTCAATTTTGTTTTCCATATTATTCTCCTTATAACAAATCACTATTATTTTAACAGAAAATGAGCATTTTACAAGGGAAAAGCGAATTTTAACACATAAGTTTTGTCACTTTGGAAAGTTATGGCAGAGGATTTTTGCGGCAGATATATGCCAACAATTTTAAGATTTTGGAGGTAGACATGAAAGGTTTGATTTTTGATGTTGATGGAACAATTGCCGACTCAATGTGGGTTTGGCTGAAAGCAGATTCAGATGCTGTGAAAAAATATGGCTATGAAATTGATGATGAATATAAAAAACATGCGTCAAGACTGAACAACAGGCAATGCGTTGAATATATAATTGAGAGATATAAACTTGACGTTGACGTTGAAACATTGGCTGATGAAATAAACAGTGCGGCATTTGAGCAATATCGCAAAAATGTGCAGCTGAAAGAGGGTGCTGCACAGTTCATAAAAGAAATGAAAAAAAGAGGACACAAACTGGCTGTGGCCACATCATGTCTTCGCCCAATGTGTGAGCATTTGTTGAAAAGCAAAGGGATTTTTGAATGTTTTGACGGAATTGTATATTCTGATGAATTTGGCAAAAACAAACTAAGCCCTGACATTTATATTGAGGCCGCAAGAATAATAAACGAAAAACCTGAAAATTGTGTCGTTTTTGAGGATATTCCGTCGGCGGCACAAAGCGCTGTCAACGCTGGAATGAAGGTTGTTGGGATATATGATGAATTTTCAAAAGAACATGAAGAATTGATGAAAAAAATATGTCATGTATACATAAAGAGTTTTCATGAGTTTTGCACAAAAATTAACATATTGGGTCAATGAATTGTATGGCTTTATGTCTAATATGACTCCAATTATAAACTTTATTTTAACAATTATGAAATTTTCGGTTAATTTTTGTTTATATTGATCTTGCAAATAGAATGTGTTTAGTGTAGAATAACTATATAAATTGCAAAGAGGAAAATAATTACTACTTTCGTAACCAAAACGAAAAATAGTGGTTTGCAAGCAGCTTTGCGGTTTTGAAAACTGTTTATTTATTTGCTTGGGAGGTCATGCGGCTATATTGTAGGGTTGACAATAATATTGGCATTGCTTTTCACAAAATTTTTAGACAGTTTAATTTTATGCCGGGATTTCTGTTATGAGGGTATCAGTTTTCACGGTGCGCTTCAAAGAGGATAATAATTTATTTATGTAGGAGGTTTTTTATGAAAAAGAAAGTATTGGCAATTGCAATGGCAGCAGTAATGTGTGCGGCTGTTTTCGCAGGCTGCAGCAATGACAGCTCAAAGAACGATGCACCCCCAGCTGACAACAGCAGCACAAGTCAGCCTGCTGACGGCAACACAGAAGACAACGATGACAGCAGCGCTGACAATTCAGAAGCCACAGGCGACGCTGAATATGCAATGATCGCTGGAACATCAACTCCTGATGCTCATCCATATTGCTTAGGCATGAACAAAATTGGCGAACTTGTTAGTGCCAAAACAAACAACGCCGTTACCCTCGACGTTTTTGGAAACTCACAGCTTGGAAGCGAACGTGACCTCATTGAGGGACTTCAGCTTGGAACAGTTCACATGACTTGCGTTTCAACAGCTCCTCTTTCTGGATTCACAGACATGTTCCTTGTTTTTGACCTTCCTTTCATTTTTGAAACAACAGAAATAGCACGTGCTGTTGTTGACAGTGAAGTTGGTTTGGAAATCCTTCATTCTGTTGAGGAACAAGGTCTTGTTGGACTTAGCTGGTTTGAAAATGGTTTCAGAAACGTGACAAACAACAAACTTCCAATTGAAAAACCGGAAGACCTTAAAGGAATCAAAATCAGAACAATGGAAAACCAGATGCACATGGCTGCTTTCTCCGTTATGGGCGCAGACCCTACACCTATGGCCATGGGTGAAGTTTTCACAGCTTTGCAGCAGGGAACAATCGATGCTGAGGAAAACCCTGTTCCAATCATTGAAACAAACAAATTTGATGAAGTTCAAAAGTACATCTCAATGACAGGACATCTTTACAGCCCAACTCCTGTGTTTGTTGCTAAAGACTACTTTGATGCTATGCCAGCTGAATATCAGACAGCTCTTCAGGAAGCTGCTGACGAAGCCGCTGTTTATGAAAGAGAACAGATCGACATTCAGACAGAAGAAGGACTTAAAGCTCTTCAGGAAAGAGGCATGGAAGCTAACTTCCCAGAGAAAGCTCCTTTCCAGGCTGCTACAGAATCAATCTACACAGATTATGTTAAAGAAGGCGCTGGATTTGTTTCTCCTGACATCTATGAAAGAGTTAAACAAGTTATTGACGCAAACAAATAATTTTTGAACAAGGTTATATGGCAGCATTTTCATTTTGAGTTTTGACAGAATAAATGAACTGCCTGGAGGAATTTATTATTCTTCAGGCAGTTTTTTAGGCATTACATAATGTGTTATAATAGGGATTTATGTTGAGTTTTTAGTTTTTGCAGTAGGGAGTTATATGTGGAGGTTTTGCTTTCGCAGAGAAATTATTTATTATTTTTAATAAAAATGCTTTTCATATTTTAGAGGGAGATATGAAAAACGGTTAGGAGGGGCGTTTTTTGAACAGTAAATTAAAAAATTTTTTGAATAATTTTGAGGGATATTGCTGTATATTCACACTTGCAGCCATGTCTATTATAGTTTTCATTCAGGTTGTTGCAAGGTTCATTCTTAAATCTTCTTTGCCATGGTCGGAGGAGGCTTCCAGATACCTTCTTGTTTGGACTGCATTTTTGGGCGGCGCCTATGGTGTTAGACAGGGTGCCCACATTGGTATTGAGGCTTTTGCTATGCTTCTTCCCAAAAAAGCACAAAAAGTGCTTAATATACTTGTTATGATTGGAAGCATCGTTATATGCGTTGTTATATTTAAATATGGAGCGAGCATAGTTTCGACACAGCTTTCAAAAGGACAGCTTTCACCAGCTATGCGTGTGCCGATGGGATATATGTATGCTGCTATTCCAGTTGGAATGGTCTTCTTTATTATAAGATATATTCAAAACATATATGACGTTATTAGAGATTTCAATAAAGAAGATAAAAAGGAGGTTATTGAATAATGGCTACCTACTTATTTGTTACCTTCGCTGTTACAGCCATTTTAGGCTTCCCGATCTGGGCGGTCTTGGCCGCATCATGTTTTGTGGCGCTTACATTGGGAAGTTCCACACCTCTTATCGTTGTTGTTCAAAGGCTTTTCACAGCTGTTGACTCATTTCCAATTCTTGCTGTCCCGCTTTTCATGATTGCCGGAAACCTTATGGAAACAGGTGGCATTTCAAGAAGGCTCATAAACTTCTGTGATTCTCTTCTTGGAAGTTTGACAGGCGGTCTTGCCATGGTTGGCGTTTTGACATGTATGTTCTTTGCCGCTATTTCAGGCTCCGGCCCGGCAACTGTTGCCGCCATCGGCGGTATCCTTATTCCGGCCATGGAAGAAGCCGGATATGACAAGGCTTTCTCAGCCGCTGTTATGGCTGTTTCAGGAGCTATCGGCGTTATCATTCCTCCTTCAATACCTATGGTTAACTTTGGTGTTGTTGGTTCGGTTTCAATTTCAACATTGTTTGCCGCCGGCTTTGGCCCTGGTATACTTGTAGGTCTTGCGCTTATGGTTGTTTGCTATGTAACAGCCAAAAAACATGGCTATGGAAAAGCAAATGCCACAAAGTTCTCTGTAGCTAATGTTGGAAAGAGATTTATTGAAGCTTTCTGGGCTCTTTTGATGCCTGTTATAATCCTTGGCGGTATCTACGGCGGCGTTTTCACACCGACAGAGGCAGCTGCTGTGTCTGTTGTTTATGGCTTTGTTGTTGGTCTTGTGATCTACAGAGAAATGGACATCAAAAAGATACCTAAGCTTTTCATGGATGCTGGAAAGAGCACAGCCATGGTTATGATGATCATTGCAACTGCTGCTGGTTTTGGCTGGATTCTTACATCTGAAAGAATTCCAGACGTTATCGCTGCTGCCATGATCTCTCTTTCAAACAGCAAAATTGTCATTCTTCTTCTTATCAACATTCTTTTGCTTATTGTTGGATGTCTTATGGAAACTACGGCTGCCATCATCATTCTTACACCGATTTTCCTTCCAATCGTTACACAGCTTGGTGTCAACCCTGTTCACTTTGGTATTATCATGGTTGTTAACCTTGCGATTGGTATGTCCACACCGCCATTGGGCGTCAACCTTTTTGTTGCCTGTGGAATTGCAAAAGTTTCTGTTGAACAGATTACAAAAGCGGTTATATGGCTGCTCATTGCAAACATAATTGCGTTGATGCTTGTCACATATATCGAGCCGATTTCAATGTTCATTCCAAAACTCATGGGAATCGCTTAAACAAATTAAAACACGTGTTTATCAAAGGCTGTCTCAAATTTTGCTGTTTGAGACAGCCTTTAGAATTTTATTGCTTTTGTTACAGATTTTTAACTTTTTTATGATATAATTATAAAAAACATGGAAAAGGAACGTGCTATTATGAGAAAATTCATAATATTGTTGTTTTCTGTATTCATTCTTTCGGGGTGTTCAGACAATTCTGCTCCAGTTGAACATGAAAGGCTTGTTTTGACGTTGGAACAACAGGAAAGCTATAAAAATGAAATAGACGAATTTTTGAAAAACTACTATTGGTATTATGACGAAAATAGTTTTGCCTATTTCGAAAGCGTTGTGCCTTCAAAAAATGACGGCACGGAAAGCATTTTCGAGGCTGTCAAAGAAAGCGGCTATGAGCTTGAAAACTACAGCGGAAAGAATGCTGTTTTATATACAGTCAATTTGATGCACTTCAATGGAAACAAGGCTGGCGCTGCATATTTCTATTTTGTTTCTGAAGAACTTGCGGGCATGTATTATTCTGCTGAAGACAACCCAAGCAGTGCTTTTGGGTTTGGAACAAGAAACGTTTTTGCGAAAGGCACGGCTTTTGCACATTATGAAACAGAAGCTCCCGAAATGGAATATAAAAATTTCTATTCAAGAGTGCTTCCAAATGGTTTTATGTCTGAGGGAACAAACAGGCAGGGAGACAAGATTTATTTGGATGTTTCTGACGGAACACTTTCGGTTTATAGATTTAGGAACAATGCTTTTTCATTGATACGAATGACATCATTTCCGGCGTATGCGGGCATGAAAGCATTTAGCGCAACTTTCTATGATGGCGGCAAAATTGCCGTTATGCTTGGAACTCCTGTTGAAAATGAAACTGAGGGAAGTGCCGAGCGGATTATTTCTGAAAAAGTGGTTTTTCTTGATGAAAACTATAATATAACAAAAGATGAAATTGTGCTGACAAAGGATACATATTCATGCATTGCTTCTGTTGATGAGGGGCTTTTGCTTTTCGGCGGTTCTAAAGGAGAAATATATACAAACGATGCTGAGGGCTGGAAAAGTGAATCAAGCTATAATATAAGCGTTCAGGCAACGGCGTTCAAGATTTCAGACTTAGATGGTGACGGAAATGCTGAATACATATTGACTGACGGCAAGGATTTGTTTATATATAGAAAAAATGGTTATAACATGAATTGCATATGGCGCACAAATATATCTGTGGACAGCTTCTATGGATATATTTACACAGGCGACACGAATGGTGATGGCGCTGAGGAAATATATATCGCAGACAACACAGGAACGGCCATAAGATATGTGATTTCACAAAATGGCCTTGTGTCACACAATGAAGACATTTTATATGGCGATATGTTCTATGTGAGCGATTATAATGGCGATGGAAAAAGCGATTATATCAAAAGTGTTGGCGCCGAGAATCCTGAAAAGAAGCTTTTCATTGCACAATAGGGGAGAACTTTATGGAACATGAAATGTATATGGCAAAAGCGCTTGAGGAAGCTAAAAGGGCATTCGAAATGGATGAAGTGCCGATTGGGGCAGTCATTGTTTATGACGGAAAAATAATTGGGCGCGGATGCAACAGGCGAAACAGCGACAAAAATCCATTGAGCCATGCCGAAATTATTGCCATATATGAAGCGGCAAAATATATGAACGACTGGCGCATTGAGGATTGCACTTTGTATGTGACGGTTGAGCCATGCCCAATGTGCGCAGGGGCAATTGTTCAAGCAAGGATCCCAAAAGTTGTTTTTGGAACTGAAAATCCAAAGGCTGGCTGCTGTGGTTCTGTTTTGAATTTGCTTCAGCAAGAAAAGCTGAACCATAGAGCAGAAATTGTTTCAGGCGTCATGAAAAATGAATGCCGTGACATAATGAGAGAGTTTTTCAAGAGATTCAGAAAAAATGACTTGAAAGGAACAGAATTGAGTGAGTGACATTGGAAAAAGAAATGAATATACAAGAGTTGTTCACACAATAGCTCCTGTGTTCAATGAAGATTCAAAAATTCTTGTGCTTGGCTCATTGCCGTCAGTTAAATCAAGGGAAGGACAGTTTTTCTATCATCACAAGCAAAACCGTTTTTGGAAAGTGATTGCTGCTGTGACAAATTGTGACGAGCCAAAAACAATTGATGACAAAAAAGACATGCTGTTGAAAAATGGAATTGCATTGTGGGATGTTATATCACAATGTGACATAATAAGCTCGAGTGACGCAACAATCAAAAATGTCACGGCAAATGATTTGTCACTGATTTTGAGCGTTTCAAAGATAGAAAAGGTTTTTGTTAATGGCGGAACGGCTTTCAGGCTGTATGAAAAATATTGCAAAAACGAAAGTGCAAAGGGCATGGAAGCAGTGAAACTTCCTTCAACGAGTGCAGCCAATGCTTCATATTCTTTGGAAAGGCTGATTGAAGCATGGAAGGTAATATATTCTGAATAGAAAAATTATATATTTCGGACATGAATTTGCCATGCTTTTGTGACAATGTTTTGAAATGGAGCATGGTTGCCGCCTCAAGCCAATTGTTTTGATCACAAAGTGAATGCGCATAGTTTGAAAAAAATGACAAATGAAGCTTAATGAAGACAATTTTTAATTTTGTGAAACAATGTCGCAAACAATTTTGAGCTGTTTTGACGATTAAGCTGGAATTTTGGTCATTGCAGACTGTTGACATTGGACTGTAAAAAATGTATAATGGTTTAACATTGATTTATTAAACAGCCATAAAATTTCCGTGCTAGCCGGGGAAGTAGCGGCGCCCTGCACCCACAAACCGCTATAGTGGGGGTGATGTCTGCTCCAGGCTCCAATTTTTTAGGGCCTGCCCTTTGAAGAGAGTGATGACAACTGAGTCTTGTGCAACAGGAACTTATGAACCGTGTCAGATCCGGAAGGAAGCAGCACTAAGTAACCACTTCTGTGTGCCGCAAGGCAGCTTGGTTCGAGCTAAGGACAAAGGTTAACGCCTAGGGAAGAAGTGTCAAAAGCAGGCGCACGGATTTATAATATTGAAAGCGGGCGCACAGAAAACAAAAACTGTGCGCTTTTTTATAGCATTTGGGGTGTTGATATGTCATATACAGCTTTATACCGCAAGTTCCGCCCTGATTCGTTTTCGGGAATCATAGGTCAGGAGCATATTGTGAGAACGCTTAAAAATCAAATAGCTTCGGGCCGGGTTTCCCATGCCTATCTTTTTTGCGGAACAAGAGGAACGGGCAAAACTTCAACAGCAAAAATATTTGCCAAAGCCATAAACTGCATTTCGCTTGAAGAAGGTGAGCCTTGTGGCAAGTGCGACATGTGCCGAGCCATTGAAGAAGGGCGCAGTGTCAATGTCATAGAAATAGACGCGGCCTCAAACAACAGTGTTGACAACATTCGTGAGATACGCGAGGAAGTTAAATATCCCCCGGCTGAAGGAAAATATAAGGTTTATATAATCGACGAGGTTCATATGCTTTCACAAGGGGCATATAACGCGCTTCTTAAAACCCTTGAGGAGCCGCCGGAGCATGTGATGTTTATACTTGCCACAACTGATCCGCAGAAGGTGCCGGCAACAATACACTCGCGTTGTCAGCGGTTCAACTTCAAACGCATTACATCTGAAGAAATTGCGGCAACATTGCGGAAATATGTTGACATGGAAGGCATTGAGGCCGAGGACAATGCACTTCGGCACATAGCTGTTTTGTCTGATGGTTCCTTGCGCGACAGCCTAAGCATACTTGATCAGTGTGTGTCATTCTTTTTTGATGAGACGATAACGGCCGAAAAGGTCAGAACAATAACAGGCACTGTTGATGACTCTGTGTTTTTTGACATTGCAAATGCTATATTTGAAAAAGATATACCATTTGCAATGGATGTTATTGATGAAGTTGTCAATTCAGGAAGGGACATAAAACGGTTTTTAGATGGGCTCATTGTTCATATAAGAAATTTGCTTGTTGCACTGACAGTTGATGAGGCCGAAACAATTCTTGACACACTTGAGGAAAGTTCGCAGCGCTTGAAGGAACAGGCCCAAAAATTTTCGCCAGAGGAACTCATCAATTTGATCAATGTGTTTTCTGCATTGCAGCCGGAAATGCGATATGCTTCCAACCCAAGGATACTCATGGAAGTTGAAATCATAAAACTTTCGGCGCTTTTGGCAGGAAATGACTATTCTTCCATAGCAGCAAAGCTTGTGGAACTGGAGAGAAAAATGACAAGCGGAGCATTGCTCAATCAGCCTTCAGCCAACACGGCGACAGTGAAAAAAGGAAAGAAAAAAAATGAGGAAGTCAAAAAAGAACGTCAAAAGGCTGTTCCTGAAGATGTCAAAGCAGCCATTGAAAACTGGGAGCGCGTCAGCAGCGGTTTTGATGTTATAACATCAGGGCTTTTGAAGGAGTGTTTCCCGGAATATATGGAAGATGGGCGCCTGACTGTTGTGTGCAGCAATGCGGCAATTGAAAAGCTGATCAAGGAACGTGCAGAGCGCATAAAATCGGCGTTTGACTCGGCGCTTGACAAAGACTTTGACGTCAAAACAGTCACGAAAGACAACTTTGATGCATGGAAAAGAATTAACTTTGGAGAAACGGAAGAAAGTGATCCTGAGTTTGAAAGCCTCATGTCAGGATATATTCCGGACTTAGATTTTGAGGAATAATTTATATATTTTTGGAGGGATTTTATATGGCAAAAGGCGGTTTTGGCGGAATGGGAATGGGCATGAACATGAACAATTTGATGAAGCAGGCCCAAAAAATGCAAAAACAAATGGAAGAAGCCCAGGCTTCGCTATCAGAAAAAACAATTGAGACAACTTCCGGCGGCGGTGCAGTCAAAATTGTCATAACTGGAAAAAAGGAGATTCAATCCATAAAAATCAACCCGGAGGTTGTTGATCCTGAAGATGTTGAAATGCTTGAGGATCTCATGCTTTCAGCTGTCAATGAGGCAATACGTCAGGCTGATGAACTTGCAAACAGCACACTTGGCAAAATAACAGGCGGCCTTGGCGGAATGTTGGGATAAAAGGGTGAACATTGATGAATTTTTATGGAAACCCTGTGACAAGGCTGATTGAAGAACTTTCAGGATTGCCGGGGATTGGCGGCAAAAGTGCTCAAAGACTGGCATTTCACATAATAAACATGCCGGCTGAGAAAGTTTTTTCTTTGGCTGACGCAATCAGAGAAGCAAAAGAGAACGTCAAATATTGTTCTGTATGCTGCAATCTGACAGACAGCGACCCTTGCAATGTGTGCCAAAATCTCAAAAGGGATCACAGCCTGATTATGGTTGTTGAAGATCCGCGGGACATGGCAGCATATGAAAAAACAAGGGAATTTAATGGCGTTTATCATGTTTTGCACGGTGCAATATCGCCGATGCTTGGCATAGGCCCTCAGGAGATCAAAATCAAAGAGCTTTTGAACCGTGTTGGAAAAGAGGGCGCCGAAGAAGTGATAATAGCGACAAACCCAAATGTTGAGGGCGAGGCTACAGCAATGTATATAAGTAAGCTGCTGAAGCCTATGGGAATCAAAGTTACAAGAATAGCAAACGGAGTTCCTGTTGGCGGGGATCTTGAATATATTGACGAGGTCACACTGTCAAGAGCCTTGGAGGGCCGGCGGGAAATGTGATTACAACGGAGGAAATATGAGCGCAGCTGACACAATTTTTATAAAAAACTGCAAAGACATACTCGAAAATGGATATTCAACAGAAGATGAGAAAGTTCGCCCCAAATGGGAAGACGGAACTTCAGCTTACACAATCAAAAAATTTGGTGTTGTGAACAGATATGATCTTTCAAAGGAATTCCCAATCATAACACTTAGATACACAAACTGGAAAGCGGCAATTGACGAACTGCTGTGGATATGGCAGAAAAAAAGCAACGACGTTTCACAGCTCAACAGCCACATATGGGATCAATGGGTTGGGGAAGACGGCACAATTGGAAAGGCATATGGTTATCAGCTTGGAGTCAAGCACAAATATGCCGAGGGTGAATTTGACCAGGTTGACAGAGTTTTGTATGACTTGAAAAACAATCCATATAGCCGAAGAATAATGACAAATATATATAATTTTCAGGATTTGCATGAAATGAATCTATATCCATGTGCCTACAGCATGACATTTAATGTTGTTGGCAAAAAACTGAATGCCATACTCAATCAAAGAAGTCAGGACACACTCATGGCAAACAATTGGAATGTTGTGCAATATGCTGTTCTTGTACATATGTTTGCACAGGTGAGCGGCCTTGAAGCAGGCGAGCTTGTGCATGTCATAAGTGATATGCACATATATGACAGGCATGTGGAAATGGTGAAAGAACTTTTGAAGCGCGAGCCTTTGCCAGCGCCAAAATTTGGCATCAACAAAGAGATTAAAAATTTCTATGATTTCACAGTTGATGATTTTTGTATTGAAGACTATAAATATGGCCCAAGTTTGGGAAGGATACCTGTGGCGATATAATTGAGGTGCGACATGACATTGATTGCGGCAGTTGACGAGAAATGGGGGATTGGTGCGGATGGAAAACTTCTTTCGCCAATTCCAGAGGATTTGAAATTTTTTAGAGAAAAAACAGCCAATTCGGTTGTGATACTTGGGCGGAAGACATTGTATACATTTCCAGAAGGAAAGCCGCTCAAAAACAGAGAAAATGTTATCGTGACGAGAGACAGAAGTTTTTCTCAAGAGGGAGCCGAAACGTGCCACAGTGTTGAGGAAGCAGCTGAAACAGCCAAAAAGTTTGGGAAGAATGTTTTTGTTGTTGGAGGGGGATCAATATACAGGCAAATGCTGAAATATTGTGACACGGCTTATATAACAAAAATTTATAAAACATTTGAGAATGCTGACACATTTATAGAAAACCTTGATGAATCTTCAGAGTGGAAAGTTGAAAGTGAAAGCGATCTAAAGGAGTATGGCGGCTTGAAATTCAGATTTGTGACATACAAAAGGTTGTAACAGACAGGAGTGGTTTTTGTGATTAACGCAAGCATAGCAATTCAGGTTTTGCCCGACACGCTTGATGACAATGAAACAGTGAGAATTGTTGATGAAGTGATTGCTTATATAGAAAGCACGGGCCTGAAATTTTTTGTTTCTCCATTTGAAACAACGGTTGAGGGGGACTATGACACGCTTATGGAAATTGTCAAGCAATGTCAGATCATTGCTGTGAAAGCTGGGGCACCAGGAGTTAAAAGCTATGTTAAAATATTTTTTAATCCAAACAATGAGATATTAACTATCAATGACAAAGTTGACAAGTATATAAGCAAAAATTGTGACGAATTGAATAAATGATGTGAACAGGGAAAACTTGAAACTGTGTTTTCCCTGTTTTTGTTATGAAATGGAAGAATGGAAAAACTTGGGAAACATTAATTGTGAATTGAGGTTTTTCTGATGCTATCATATAGAAGCTTTGAATTGATCAAATGATAACAATAAATAACGAATTTCAAAAAAGCATAGGTTTTCAAATTTCGTTATTTGTAGTTATTATCTGGTCAATTTTAGCTTTCTAAAGTGGATTTGAAGCCGTGGGAGGGCCATCTCATAGTTGCGAAGGCCGAACGGCCCTCCCACACCCTCCCTCCTTGGCCACGCTTTCTGTCGGGAGTTCAAGTTGTAGCCTTTGTTGATATTTAATATTATGGGGAATTTTAAAAAATTAAAAAGAATATTTGGCATAAATTTGAAAAAGCATAGGTTTTCAAATTTCGTTATTTGCAGTTATTATCTGGTCAATTTTAGCTTTCCAAATGGCATTTAAGACCGCGGGAGGGGCAATCTCGGAGTTGCGAGGGCCGAA
>JAAVYN010000017.1 GCA_022791155.1 Bacillota bacterium
CCTCCCACGGTCTTAAATGCCATTTGGAAAGCTAAAATTGACCAGATAATAACTACAAATAACGAAATTTGGAAACCTATAGGTTTTCAAATTTATGCTAAATACCTTTTTAATTTTTTGAAAAATTCTCATAACATTAAATATCAACAAAGGCTAAAACTTGAACTGCCGACAAAAAGCGTGGACAAACAGGGGAGGGGCGCTGGATGTCCGGGGGACATCCGTTTAGCAGAACACCGCAAAGAAAACAAACAAAAAAGTTCGCCAAACAGCCACAACAATATAAACGCCTGTGCAAGAGCGCCCATTTGTCGCCAATGCTTTTGTTGGCGAAAATATCCCGCTTCCGCCAAACAGCTTTCAATGTCATTCGCGCACAAAAGCCCCCCAAACTCAAATTCACAGCTTCAAACAAGGCCCGCCAGCCCATTGGAGCCACGTTCCATGCCAAAAATGCATATATAAAGACCGGGGTGCAATCCCCGGTCTATCTGATGCTTTCCAAAATGCATAAATTTTTTGTTTCACATCAAACTTCATTTTTCATTAGGCTCTGCCTCAATTTTAAGCACTCTGCCGCTTTTGCTGAACGTCAAAGTCACATCAACGCTTTCAATCTTGTTTGATTCATATGCCTTTTTCAGTCCGCTGTAACTGTCGTTATAACCGCCGCTCACAGAAAACTCAACATTATCTTTGCTATAAACATAGTCGCTTCTGTTTCCGCTGTCAAACTCAATTCTCACTGAGTCCTCCTCCAGCCTTGTCAGTGTGCCCTCAGCTGTTTCAACATATCCCGTGAGCTTTGTGATCTCTTTGTGTTTGTTGATGTCCGCTGTGACTTCAATAACTTTGTCATCCTCCTCAACAGCGGCAATCAAGTCATCATAGTCTGTGATTGAATCGTTTTTGCCGTCTTTTATGTCAATTTTTATGTCGTCTGAATCGCCGTCAAAGCTATATGTCCTGTTTCCAATGCGAATTTCAGAAGCAGTGGCCTTTTTGATTTTGCCGCTGTCGTCGTCATAGTCGTCATCGTTGTCACTGTCAGACTCAATCCAAACTTTGACAACCTCGCCGTTTTTAAGCTCAATGTCAACGCTGTCACCTTTGCGCACATTGTCGCTCACATAGTCATAGTCGCGTGATCTGTCTTCAAAATAGAACTTAACATTTTCTTCATCACGGTCTTCAAAGTCATATTCTTCTTCACGGCCGTTACGCTTTTCAATTGTTATGCGTCTTTTTGTCATGCTCACAAATTCGCCGCTTATTTTGTCGTCATCATCATCGTCGTCATCGTCATAATCATCGCTTGAAATGCGCACTTTTGTCACTTCACCGGATCTGTTCAAATCCAACCTGACGTCGTCGCCGCTTTCAGCATTTCTTTTGATATAGTCATAATCCCTGCTCTTGTCGTCATAATAAAATTTCACGTTTTCATTGTCTTCATCATCAAAATAATATTCTTTTGATTTTCCACTGCTTGTTTTAACACGTATATATCTTGATGAAATTGATGAAAAAGTCCCTCTCACAGTGTCGTCGTCATCATCGTCACCATCGCCCGAAATCCAAACTTTGGTAACTTCGCCGTCGCTGTTCAGTTCCAGTTTGACATCTTCGCCGTCATCGACATATTTTCTGATATAATCATAGTCCTTTAATTTGTCTTCATAATAGAATTTCACATTGTTGTTGCTGTTGCCTTCAAAGTCATAGTCTCTTGTCTTTTCGCCATTGGTTTTTATGCGTATATATCTTGAATATATTGCATAAAATTCACCTTTGACAGTGTCGTCACTGTCACTGTCGTCGTCTTCAACCCAAACTTTGGTGACCTCGCCGTTGCGGTCAAGCTCCAGCTTGACGTCATCGCCGCTTTCGGCGTTGCTTCTTATGTAGTCATAACTCCTCGAAGTTCCTTTATAATAGAACTTCACGTTATCGCTGTCTTCATCATCAAAGTAATAGTCAGTTGTTCTTCCCGAGCTGCTTTTTATGCGTATATATCTTGCAGTGATTGATGAAAATTCACCTCTGACAGTGTCGCCGTCTGTATTCTTTGTGATAAGATCAGCTTTTTCAACATAATCATTTTTGTCATCAACAGTCAGTGTGACTGTATATTTTGTTTCCGCTTTGTTCTTAAATTTGCTATATGTGCTTTTGCTTCCGTCGATATAAAAATCAGCATTGTCACTGTCTTTGTCATCAAAATAATATGTTGTGCTTTTTCCGGCAACTTTAATTTTTATGTTGCTTTCAGAAATGCTCACAAAGTCACCCGAAACCGTGCCGCTGACACGCGCTTCTGTGACGCGGCCGTTTCCATCAAGAGTGAGCTTTATGTCACGGCCTTTTATGGCATCATCACGGAAATCTCTATATGTTGTGCTTTTGGAATTAATATAAAATTTGACATCGTCATAGCTTCCGCCAACAAAGTCATATGTTTTGCTGCTGCTTCCCGAATCAATCTTTATCGAACTTGACGACACGGAGTTGTAAAGTCCGCTCACTGTGGATTTGCTTGTGTTTGTCAAGCTTGAAGAACCTGTTGTTTTCGTTGTTATGAGTATGCTCATTATGTCCTGTCCCTTATAGCTCACAGAAACGGTATAGCCTTCTCTGATTGACGACATAAGAACTCTTGTGTTTCCGTCTAAAACAGGCGTTGTGTCCGTTCCCGAAAAAACATGGTCTTTAGAGCCATCGTTCACTGTGAGAACAACGCCGCTTCCAACAATTTGCACCGATTTGACCTTTCCAGAAATTGAGCCTGTCTCAACAGCCGGTTTTTTGTTCGCATTTTGAACCACGTCATAGCTTTTTGAAACAATGACAGCCATTTCGGCGCGGTTGATTGTGTTTCTTGGATTGAAGTTGTTGTTCGCGTCTCCATTCACAACCCCCAGTTTAACAAGCAAGTCGATATATGGAACGGCAATGGCGCTCACAGCCGATTTGTCATTGAAACTAAGGCTTGCAGAGCTGTTCAGTGTTCCATATTTTTCCAGCGAACGTCCAAACATAATCGCCACATCCTGCCTTGTTGCGTTCACAGTTGCCGAACCACTTGACGTGACAAACCCGGGTATGTCTGAAATTGTTATAATGTTGTTTTCAAGTCCATAGGCCACTGCTGGCTGAACCCATGACGGTATCTTATATCCGTTCATAACGCTTGTCCATTTGCTGAGAATGGCGTTTGAGACAGTTCCGCTGCCACTGCGCTGCATAAGCGAATATACAAGCTGCATTGTTTCGCAATATGTAACACCATCTCTTGATCTAAAAACCAAGTTGTTCCTGGAATCATAGTCGCCAACCATGAGGCCCAGATCTGCCACAGAATTTATGTATGTTTTGGCGCCTTCCCATGGAACATTGTTAATATCGGTGAAGCTGGCGGCATATGTTTGAGCATTGCCGCAAAAAATACTTCCAGCCATTATAACAGCCAATAAACCTTTTCTATTCATAAGCAAACCTCCCAAAACGCAGAATAGATTGCACGGCGGGCGCATGCCGCCATATATTTTAAGTCGATGCGTTTTATATCATTGATAAGCTAAAGCAGCTCTTGTCACGCGCACAGCGAAACAAGCACACGGCATAAAGCCGTTGAAAGCATTTTCTTTAATTATACATCATTTCCGTATAGAATGTTCCACAATTTTTTAAATTTAAGAAAAAATTAATGTTTATTTGATATATTTTTATTTTATAAGCAAAAAACTGCCGGCCATAATAACAGACAGTTAGATTTTTAGATGCTTTTAGTCTATAATTCCCAATACGCATAAATCTTTTAAATTGATATATAATTTCTGTTAACTTTTCTCAGCCTCACGCCCTCAAATATGGCCCTTATGAGAAGATATACCCTTTCATCTTTAATAACGGCGCTTGTATCATTTTTTTGTTTTTTACATAAAAATAGCTTCCCCAACAGGAATTTCTATCCTGTTTTCTGGAGTTGCCACAACAGCCGTTTTCTTTTGTGAATCGTAACCAACATCAAAGCCGGCTGTTTCCATAGTAACCCTAAGCGGAACCATAGTTCTGTTGTTTTCGTCTACAAACGGATAGCCCGTTTCCTGATCAAACACAACATTTTGGCCGTCTATTGCAGCGTTTATTATTCTGTTATGCAAAACACTGATTGATAAACTCCAAAAACCTATTGCTGATACCGGCAAAAATAAATATTTTTTCACACACAATACCTTCTTGGAAATACTTTTTTGTCATAATAACCAAAACGGCACAGGTATGCCTATGCCGTTTGTTTTTAATATTGTTTTATTCGGCTGCGCTCTCGGCAGCTTTCTTTTCCTCCATGGCTTTAATGCGTGGATTTTGGATCACTTTCTTAGGACACTTCATTGCGCAGAGTCCGCAGTCCTTGCATTTTGTGTAGTCAATAACGGCAACGTTGTTCTCAACATGGATAGCATCGAACTTGCAGTTTTTCTCGCATATCTTACATGCAATGCATCCAACTTTGCAGTTGGCGTTCACAACTTTGCCTGGATCCTTTGAATTGCAGGCAACCTTTGTCTTTTTGGAAGCCGGCACAAGCGTAACAAGAGACTTTGGACACGCCTTGACACACTTTCCGCATGCAACGCATTTTTCCTCGTCAACAACGGCAATGCCATTGACAATATGTATCGCGTCAAAAGCACATGCCTTAACACAGCTTCCCAGGCCGAGACAACCATATGAACAGCCCTTTGCGCCGCCGCCGGCAAGCTGACTTGCCATGGCACAGTCGTCCATGCCGAAATATTGATATTTGTTTACGCTCAAATCACATGTTCCGCCGCATTTCACAAAAGCAACTTCGCGTTCCTTTTCTTCAGCAACAACGCCCATAACCTCGGATATTGCCGCTGCACTTTTGGCGCCGCCGACAGGGCATGCGTTAACAGGGGCAGTGCCGGCAACAATTGCCGCCGCCAAGCCTCCGCAGCCCGGATAGCCGCAGCCGCCGCAGTTGGCGCCCGGAAGGCATTCCGTGACCTGTCCAATTCGGGGGTCTTCCTCAACAGCAAACACCTTGCCCGCAAAACCAAGGCCCGCGCCAAAAACAAGACCTAATCCGCCGATGCTGAGCACCGGAAATAATATACTGTTTATGTCCATTTTCGTTCACCCCTTAGTTTTTAAAGTTTAATCAAGCCCTGGAAGCCCAGGAACGCCAATGCCATTAATGTTGCAGAAATCAATGCTATCGGGAATCCTCTAAACGCTTTTGGAATGTTGTTGAACTCAATTCTTTCACGAATTCCGGCAAAAAGCACAATTGAGAGCGCAAAGCCCACAGCGCCGCCAAAGCCGTTGAGCACTGACGCAATGAATGTGTAGTTTCTCTGCATATTAACAACTGCAACGCCCAAAACGGCACAGTTTGTTGTTATAAGCGGAAGATAAACGCCCAATGCCTGATAAAGCGAAGGCGAGCTTTTTTTGAGGAACATCTCAACAAGCTGAACAAGCGCCGCAATAACCAATATAAACGCTATGTTGTAAAGATATTGAATTCCCAAGTTAACCAATATTAAATTATACACAAAGTATGTTATTGCGCTGGCCAGGGTCATAACGAATATAACGGCTACGCCCATGCCCGCCGCCGTTTCAACCTTTTTTGAAACGCCGAAGAAAGGGCATATGCCTAAGAACTGACTCAAAACATAGTTGTTAACGAATATGGCCGCTAACACCAGCATTATAAGATTTGGCTGTACATGTGTCATTTAATTACCCCTCCTTCTCACGCGGATTTTTTATTCATAAAGTGGTTTAATATGGCCATGAGCACACCCAGTGCAAGGAACGCGCCAGGAGCCATAATGAGTATGAGTGTCTGTGGGAACGCTTCAGGAAGAACTCTGATGCTGAACGCTGTTCCGCTTCCTATAAGCTCGCGCACAAGGCCAAGAACAGTGAGTGCGAGAGTGAAGCCAAGGCCCATGCCTATGCCGTCGAAGAAAGAATCAATGGCATTGTTTTTTGAAGCAAACGCTTCTGCACGGCCGAGTATTATACAGTTAACAACGATAAGGGGGATATAAAGCCCCAGCGCATCGTTGAGCGAAGGAAGATATGCTTGCAGAAGGAACTGCACAATTGTAACAAAGCTTGCGATAACAACAACGAACGCCGGTATTCTCACTTTGTCAGGAATGATTTTTCTAAGCAGTGATATAACAACGTTGGCGCAAATCAAAACCGCCGCTGTTGAAACGCCCATGCCTATGCCGTTTATGGCGCTGCTTGTGACGGCCAGTGTTGGACACATGCCTATAACCTGTATGAATGTTGGGTTTTC
Organism: Bacillota bacterium; assembly: GCA_022791155.1. GTDB lineage: Bacteria > Bacillota > Clostridia > Lachnospirales > Anaerotignaceae > JANFXS01. The sequence continues at coordinate 6,347 of JAAVYN010000017.1, forward strand.
ATCCACAATGCCGTTTTTAATTATTTTAACTGGATTGCCCATTAGTTTGCACCTCCGTTTGCCTCAACCCATTCGCGGGCCTCATTCACGCCGGAAACAACGGCTCTTGATGTGATTGTGGCGCTTGTGATTGCCTGAACCTGTCCGCCGTCTTTGCTCACGGCAAGCTCGCCGCTCATGCCGCTAAACTGTCCTGTGAAGCTTTCAGTTGCTGCAACAGCGCCAAGGCCCGGTGTTTCAGACGGTGTTGTGACCTGAAGCCCTGTGATGACGCCGTCAAGATCAAAGCCGACTGTTGTTGGCACAGCGCCGCCAAAACCACTTGGGTTGGCTGTCACAACATATCCAATGACGTTTCCGCTTCCGTCAAGGCCCTTGCTTGCAGAAGTGATTGTGCCGCCAAAATCGCTTTCAATTTCCTCAAAGCTTGAAGCTTCAGGCAATGCGGCCTGCATTGCCGCAACTTGTGCCGCCTCTTCTGAAATTCTGATTGGCTCTGCTGTCACGCTCTGCACAACGCCAAGGAGCGCCGCTGCAACAGCCGTGATTATAAGCAGTATTCCTGCTGGTTTAATTATTTCGTTCACGCTTTTTCCGCTCCCTTCTTAACCTTTGGCAAAGCGCCGAATATTGTAGGTTTTGTGAATCTGTCAATCAGTGGAACGCAAAGGTTCATAATAAGTATTGAATATGAAACGCCTTCGGGATAACCGCCGAAAACTCTGATAAGCACTGTGAGCAAGCCGCAGCCAATTCCCATGATGATCTGTCCTTTAGGGGATATTGGTGAAGATGCATAGTCTGTTGCCATGAAAAATGCTCCAAGCATAACGCCGCCAATCATAATTTCATAGACAGGGTTGCTTCCTTCTCTTCCCAAAACGGCTGAAAGCACAAACACTGTGGCAAGATAGACAACCGGTATCCTCCAGCTTATAACTTCTCTCACAATAAGATATATTCCGCCGATTATAAGAGCAAGGGCACATGTCTCGCCTATACAGCCGCCAATTCTGCCAAGGAGTGCGTCCTGAAGTGAAGGAAGCTGTGCAAGAGCTGTTTCTGAACCGTCTTTAAGAAGTCCGAGAGGAGTTGCTGTTGAAACCGCGTCAACACCTGGTGTGATCCAGTCAGTCATTATTGTGGGATAAGATCCCATGAGGAATGCACGGCCGGCCAGAGCTGGGTTTATGAAGTTTTGTCCAAGCCCGCCAAAAAGCTGTTTTGCAAATATAATGGCGAAAGCGCTTCCCACAATAGGCACCCACCATGGCGCTGTTGCCGGAAGGTTCATGGCAAGAAGAAGCCCTGTGACAACGGCCGATAAATCGCTGACTGTGATTTTCTGCTTAGTCGCTTTTTGATAAAGCCCCTCGGCTATAACCGCTGTGGCTATGGAAATGACCATAAGCAAAAGCGCGTTAAACCCAAAATTTATAATCCCCATCACTGCCGCTGGAACAAGCGCAATGATTACGTCACGCATTATTGTCTGCGTTGACTCTTTGGAGCGCACGTGAGGGGTAGCAGATATAGTAATGTTTGGATAATCCATTTTTTAGTGTCCCCCTTAATCATTTGGCTGCGGCCTTTGCCTTAGCGGCTGCCGCTGCTTTTTTACCCATTTCAACCTTCTTTGTTGCCCTGATCGACTGCGCAAGCTGACGTTTAGCGGGGCATATGAATGAGCAGCTTCCGCACTCTATACAGTCAAGACCGTGTTCCTTAACAAAGCCCTCGCCGTTGCCCTGAAGAATGAGCGCGTTAAGCATATACGGCATAAGCCCCATTGGGCAGTGTTCAACGCACTTTCCACAGCGTATACAGTTGCTTTCATCTGGAATAAGGGCTTCTTCCGGCGTAAACGCCAAAAGCGCCGATGATGTTTTTGTTGTGGCAACGTCAAGGGTGAACATTGTTGGCCCCATCATTGGCCCCCCGGCAATGAGTTTTGCCGGCTCAACCTTAAATCCGCCAATTTGCTCCATTAAATCCTTAAACGTCATGCCAATTCTGATTTCATAGTTTCCGGGGTTGGCCGGCGCACCGCCTGTGATTGTGCACACCCTTCTCATGAGAGGGCGGCCTTCGGCAACTATGTTGTATATGCTTATGATTGTGTCAACATTGTCAACAATGCAGCCAACAGCGCTTGGAAGCGCTCCAGATGGAACCTCCCTGTTTGTGATGGCCTTGATGAGATGTTTTTCAGAGCCTTGAGGAAATTTCGCTTTAAGGCATGCCACTTCAATGTTTGATGCATTTTTTGCAAGTTCGGCCAAATGGCTGATGGCGTCAGGCTTGTTGTCCTCAATGCCAATAACGCCTTTGGCCTGTGGGAACAGTTTAAGCACTATCTGAAGCCCTTTTATGAGCTTTTCGCCCTGTTCCATCATAAGCCTGTAGTCACATGTGAGATATGGCTCACACTCGGCGGCGTTGACAAGAACATAGTCAATTTCTGTTCCCGGCGGCGGCGCAAGCTTAACCTGCGTTGGGAAGCCGGCTCCGCCGAGGCCGACAATTCCGCCTTCTTTGATTTTGGCAATGATTTCCTCGTTTGACATTGTTTTGTAGTCGCCGCCTACAAGGCCGTCAATTTCGGCCATAAGTCCGTCGTTTTTGATGACAATTGACGGGCTCATGCCGCCGCCCGGTGTGAGCATTGGCCTTATGTCAGTGACAGTTCCCGAAATGCTTGAGAATATAGGTGAACAAACAAAAGCCTTTGCTTCGCCTATCTTCTGTCCAACCTTAACATAGTCTCCAACCTGAACGCATGGTTCGCACGGCGCTCCTATGTGCTGCGACATAGGGAAAAACAATTCGGAATTTTCTTTGGGAAGTATAACCTTGATTGGCGCGTCCTTTGTAAGGGCCTTGCCATCATGAGGATGAACTCCCCTTTTGAACGTTAGAGTTTGCATATAATCCCCCTCTGTGCTTATAATATTTGTCTCTTTCAAACAAGTCTCTCAAAAAGAAATGTGGAAAGAGCAAAAAAAAATTAATAAAACCTTAAAACCGGCCGCGGGACTTCCGCCCGTTTGCCTCGCCAACGTGATACACAAGCGCTTAAAAACCAAAAGGCCGGAACGGTTCATTTTAACATTGTTTATTTTAATACAAAAACCTGACAGACTCAACACTTATTAACAAAATTCTTAAAATTGTGCGAAAATTTTCCTTTCAAAAAGTTAATGACACTAAATTTTATGTAAAATACGCAAGTTTCTTTTATGAATTTTACTACTTTCAGTGCATAAAGTAAATGTTAATTTAAGGTGTAATTTTGCCAAAAACATGAATGCATTAGAAAATTTTATCAAATTTTGTCTTTTTCTCGCAATCACCTCTCAAAATTCAGCCCCATTTTCATCAATATGCGCCATTCCTTCCAACAATGACACAGCCTCCAACCCCCAAACTTTTCACGTGCTTGTGCAAAATTCGTTTCAAAAAACGAAAAACATTTATTTGCAAACAAATTTGTAGTATAATAAAAATGAATATAATTCAAAAAGGAGGCACTTTTCATGGATTTATCATTAAGCACAAGTCAAAAAATTCTGTTAAGCCAGAAAATGCTCCAATCCACGGAAATTCTTCAAATGAGTTCGTTGGAGCTTTTGGATTATGTTAAAGCGCTGTCTGTCGAAAACCCCGTCATCGACTATGAAGAAAAAAATGACGAACATGAGGAATTCAATCTTCTCAAACGCAAACTTGAATATCTTGACGCCTCTGATGAGCAAAACCGCACATACTATTTTGAAGAAAAAGATGACGAAAACGAAAATGACGGCTGGAAATTCAAAGGTTCTTCCAGTGAAAGCCTCGAAAGCTATCTTTTGGAGCAAATCAATGTCATAAAATGCTGTCCCAACATAAAAAAAGCTGGAACATATATAATCCAAAGCCTCGACCGCAATGGCTATCTCAAAGAATGCCCATCAGAAATAGCCGCTGTTCTCGGAATTGACAAAAAATTGGTCATTGAAGCCATTTGCCTTGTCAAAAGCTTTGAGCCGGCCGGCGTGTGCGCCGCCAACCTCAAAGAATGCCTTCTCATACAAATGAAAAGAAAAAGCATAAAAAACACACTTGCCGAAACAATCATATTGGAATGCCTTGAAATGGTTGGAAAAAACCAGCTTCATCTCATTTCAAAAAAGCTTAAAGTCAAGCGCGATGATGTGGCAAAGGCCGTCGCCATAATCAAAAGCCTCAATCCAAAACCCGGCAACAGTTTTGACAGCGGCAAAAGCTTCGATTATATAACCCCTGATGCCGTAATCGTTGAAAACAAAGGAACCTATGAAGTCATATTAAACGAAAAGTTCTTTCCAAACATAGGCATAAACACATATTACCGCTCAATGCTCAGCGAAAATGACAAAGACACAAGGGAATATGTATCCGGCAAAATCAAACAGGCCCAATGGATCATAACATGCATAAACAAAAGAAATTCAACACTGATAAAAACGCTGAACTGCATAGTGTCGCTTCAAAAAGATTTTTTTGACAACGGCATTGGTCATGTCAAACCAATGCGCCTTGGCGACATTGCCGAAATCATTGAAATGCACGAATCCACTGTGAGCCGCACAGTCAAACAAAAATATATACAGTGCCGTCACGGCATTTTTCCTCTGAGCTATTTTTTCCAGTCCGGAATCCCCTCAGGAGTTTCCGGCCAAACCTCGGCTGACGAAATAAAGTCGATGATCCGCGAAATCATTGACAACGAATCACATGGTTCACCCCTGTCAGACCGGGAAATAACAAGCCTCCTCAACGAAAAAGGAATCAAAATATCCCGCCGCACAGTGGCAAAATATCGCAGCGCCATTGGCATGAGGGGCACAAGCGGAAGAAAATTTTGAAAACCATGCCAAACGTGTCTCAAACCGCCCTCAATCATCACAGCAAATTTTTTCTCATTCCAAACCGCAATACCCCAAATTGGGGCAACATCAAAAATCAAAAAATTTGCACGCCATTTTATAAATTTCGTTTTTCTCATGCAAACCAAAATCTGTCTTTTGGAGGTAAAAACATGAAAGTGACATACATCCACCACAGTTCATTTCTTGTAGAAACTGAAAAATTCAATCTTCTTTTCGATTATGCCGGCGGCGGCTTTCCCGTGCTAAACACGCAAAAACCGCTTTTCGTTTTCGTCAGCCACGCCCACAGCGATCACTTTTCAAAGGAAATATTTTCTTTGCAAAAAATTCATCCAAATGTCAAATATATAATTTCAAACGACATTCCAAAACGTTCAATTGACAACTCGGCCGAAGTTTTTTCAATTGCTCCAAACTCTCAAATTTCAGTGTGCGGAGTTGATGTCAAAACCCTCAAATCAACAGATGAAGGTGTGGCATTTTTTGTTTCATGCAGTGGTGAAAAAATATATCACGCTGGCGACCTCAACAATTGGCGTTGGGAGGGCGAGCCCGAACAGTGGAACAATGAAATGGAAATTTCATATATAAATGAAATAAGCAAACTCAAAGGCGAATGCCCAAAAGCCGCGTTTTTGCCCCTTGATCCGCGTCAGGGCAACGCATTTTCCCTCTGCATTGAACAGTTTATGAAAATTGTGGGCGCCAAAAACATATTTCCAATGCATTTTTGGGAAGACTACAGCGTTTGCCAAAAAGCAAAAGCGCTCCCTCAAACGAAAGAATTTTCAAACCGCATAATCGAAATTTCACACAAGGGTCAAAAATTCGAAATTTAGCCACGCAGCTTGAAAAACTCCCGCTTCCCACAAAAGCATAACCCTTCATGGCCGCAAACAATCGTTTGCCAAACAAAACAAAAAATCCACAAACCATTCAGCTTCACTGATATGTTTGTGGATTTTTTTGATTGAAAGCCCTCACAAAACGCCCTCTTTGATGCTGATGACTTTCAAAAACCACATTGTCATTGTGGTGCCCTTGCCATATTCACTTTCAACGGTTATCTTTCCTCCATGGGCTTCCATAATCTCTTTGGCAATTGCAAGGCCAAGCCCCGTTCCCCCCATTGCACGGCTCCTTGCTTTGTCAACTCTATAAAACCTGTCAAAAACACGGCCCAAATCCTCTTTGGGGATCCCAATGCCTGTGTCTTTGACGGCAATTTTGAAATAGTTTATGCTCTCACTCACGCTGACATCAATGCTTGCTTCTTCAGGGCTATATTTTATGGCATTTGTCAATATATTGTTGAAAACCTGTGTTATTCTGTCTTTGTCGGCCGTGATTGTGATTCCGCGCTCAAATGGCGTGAACGTGAGCTTTTGCCGCTTGTTTTCAGCATGTATCTTGCTTTGCCGTATGTTCTCTGCTATAAAGCCGTTCACATTTATCTTCGAAAAGCTGAAATTGAACTGCTTGTTGTCAAACCGCGACAGCTGAAGCAAATCCCTCACAAGAAAGCTCATTCTGTCAGCCTCACTGTTGATTATGTCCAAAAACTCAACTGCTGTCTCACGGTCGTCAATGGCGCCGTCAAGAAGCGTTTCGGTGTAGCTTTTGACAGTGGTTAGCGGCGTTCTCAATTCATGCGACACATTGGCAACAAACTCCTTGCGCATGTCATCAAGATGCTTTTGCTCTGTGTTGTCCTGAAGCACAACAACGGTGCCCTCCATTTCATCGCCCTTGCTTCCATACGCGCTGAACCCGGCTGTTATATATTTTTTTCCAACATAAAAATTGACAACCTTTGATGATTTTTCAATCAAATCAATGAGTATCCCCGTTCCAATGTCAAACTTGTCTATGAACTCCTGAAATGTGAATTTCACTTCATCAATGTCAAGCATTTCCATGCACGCACTGTTATAGTGAACAACATTTCCGTCTTTGTCAAATGATATGACGCCGTCTGTCATGCTGCGAAGTGTTGTCTCAAATTTGTTCTTTTCCCTCGAAATTTCTCCAACTGTGCTGCTCAGCTCCTTGGCCATATAGTTGAAGCTCTCGCTGAGCTGTCCAATTTCATCAGCCGAATAAACCTTCACACTTTGATTGAGCCGCCCTTCGGCCAAGTCTTTGGCTTTGAGCGTCAGCGTTTGTATTGGGTCTGTGATTGTTTTGGCAAAAACATAGCCCATCACCGCCGCCATAAACAGCGCCATTATAACAGCCAAAACAATGGCGTTTTGAGTTTGGCTTATGCTGTCATATGTGGCCTCGGCATCCATTTGAGCAAATATTATGTATTCGGCGACACCATTCACTTCAACAACAGGATATGCATAGCAAAAATATCTCTTGTTTTCACCGTTTTCCCTTGTTTCAATTTTTGAAAACGCCGGGCTTCCCGCCATTGCAGATATAATGGCCGAATATTTATATTGGGGATATGGCGGCTTGTTTGTCACAGTTGAAACTATTGTTTCACCCTCGCTGTTGAGAATGCTGCCCTGTATCTGATCTGAGCTTTCGCCGCTTCTTGTGAACTGATAGAGCCCTGTCTGGAAGCTGACTTCATCATATGACAAAACAACCTGATCACTGATTTTTTCTGCATAAATCATGAGCTGGCTTTCGGCCTTTTTCATTTCAGAGTTGTTAAAACTCAAAAGTATATAGCTCCCGCTGACAATCATAACAATAAAAACCAGTCCCAAATACATCGCCATTAGCTTCCATTTAATGCTTTTCATACACCGCACCCACTCTTTTGTTCATCAGTCCAACACAAAAAGGCTTTCAAATCACCCGCCAAAGTAATATCCAACACCGCGTTTCGTCATTATATATTTTGGGCTTGACGGATCACTTTCCACTTTCTCCCTCAAACGCCGCACAGTCACGTCAACTGTCCGCACATCACCATAATATTCATAGCCCCAAACCTTTTCAAGCAGCATTTCCCTCGAAAAAACCTGGTTTTTTTGTGTGGCAAGAAATTTCAAAAGCTCATATTCGCGTATCGTCAGCGCAACTGTTTCGCCTTTTTTCTTAACTTCATACAAATCAACGTCAATTGTCAAGTCGCCAAATTTCAATATATTTTCAGACACAGTTGAAAGCGCCTCGGGCGCTTTGGGCGATTTTTTTCTCAAGTTTGCTTTCACCCTTGCCATGAGTTCCCTAACGCCAAAAGGCTTTGTGACATAGTCATCAGCGCCAAGTTCAAAACCCAAAACTTTGTCAACTTCTTCGGCCCGCGCTGTCAGCATTATGATTGGCGTGTCAAATTTTTCTCTTATCTTGCGACATGCTTCATATCCGTCAACATTTGGCATCATTATGTCAAGCAATATCAAATCTGGAGTTTCCATATGCGCTTTCAATATGCCTTCTTGTCCGTCTGAAGCCGTGATGACTTCATATCCCTCTTTTTTCAAATTGAATTTTATGATGTCAACAATGTTCTTTTCATCGTCAACAACAAGAATTTTGCGCGTTTCCAAAAAAATGCCTCCCCAAATTTTATTTTGTTCCAACAAGTATAATCTCTGGAACAGGCTCAACCGTTGTTGTCTCGCTGACAACCTTCTGTTCAGTTTCAAACCCGTTTATTCTTATAATCTGTGTTGTAACCTCTTTTTGCCCGTCAACCCCCTGCTGAATGACTTTTTTATATGATGCCGGCTTCGTGCTGTCCCTTCTATATTCAACTTCCTTTTCCTGTTTTTCAGTGAAAACTCTGTTTTCTGCTGTTTTGACCGACAAAAAAGGAACGTCAACTTCAAGCATAAGCTTGTCGCCAGGGTTCAAAACAGTGTTTATATCTATTCCGGGATTGGCTTCAAGAAGTTCTTCCGGCTCAATTCCATTTTTCTTTGCAATCACATATATGCCATCGCCGCTGACAACTGTATATTCCTTTTTCGATTTTGTTCCCTCCGTGAGCTTTTCCAACGCCTCCTGCTTTGTTGCAACTTTGTTGCTTTCAACAAACTTGCTGACAATTTGCACATCTTCAACAAAGCCTTTTTGAACAATGTTCGAGCCTTCAGGAACAAATTCCGCAACTATGCCGTCCAAAATTTCCTGCGCCTCCTCTTGTTTGGCCATGGCAACAACCTCGCCGCCATCAACGGTTATGACAGCCGCTTCAACTTTATATGTTATCGAATCTTTAAGTTTTATCAATGCGTTTTCAACAGAAATTCTGTCCTTTTTCCCTCTGTGAACCGGGTTAAATGTAACCTTTTCGTTGATCTCTATGTTTGCTCCAATCTCGCCCGAAATTTGGGCTTTCACCGTTTCAAGTATGTCTTTGGCGCCTGCCGCCTTGCTGTCAACATTCATCAAAACTTCGCCATCAACAACTATCTCAAAAGAGTTTGCCCTCACATTGATGAATATGACCGCGGCCAACACAACGGAAATGGCAAAAAGCAGTGCCAGTCGCATTTGCTGTTTTCTTTTCTTTCTTTTGTTGAATCTTATGCCGTTTCGCCGCTGCTTTCCACTTTTATAAACTCCTGTGGTGTTTCTAACCTCTCCTCTGGAGCTGTATATTACTTTATTATTATTTTCCCTATATCCCGCCATATACAGTCCTCCTCAAAACAAAATTGCGCCCGCCGCCTTCCGTTCACTTTTTAAGTGATTTCAATATAACCTGCGTTTGGTGTTCAATGTGCTCAGCCATAACTTTCACGCCCTCATCAACCCTGTGGTTTTCAATTGCTTCAATGATTTTCCTGTGATGATTTATGACCGCCGTTTTCGTTTCATAAACTTTGAGATATGCCATTCTATAACGGTATACCTGAGCACGCATGTTGCTGATTATCTGAACCAATTTCCTGTTGTCAGCCGCCTCAAATATAATGTCGTGTATCTTTTCATCAACTGTGGCAACCTTTTCATAGTCTTTGTCTTCAAAAGCCTTTTCAAACTGTATGTTAAGCGTTTTAATTTCTTTCAGGCTTTCTTCGCCCATTTCCTCACATGCATGGCGTATGCCAACAGCTTCAAGGGCACTTCTTATTTCCAAAACGTTTTTGATGTCCGCCGCACTCAAATCCAAAACCTGAGCGCCCCTTCTTGGTATGAGCGCAACAAGGTCTTCCTGCTCAAGCATGCGCAGTGCCTCGCGGACAGGCGTGCGGCTGACCCCCAGCTTGTCCGCCAAATAATTTTCAAGCAGGCGTTCGCCCGGTTTGAGCTCGCCTTTAAGAATGGCATCTCTGAGGCTGTTAAAAACAACTTCGCGCAAGGGCAAATATTCATTGACACCGTTGTTAAGTTTGTATTCCATGCCAGTTCCTCCCAAACCATTTTCAAGGGTTAAATGTCTCTGTCACAATGACGTCATCAATCAAAAATTTGTTTTTAACGGCCATTGCCGCTTTCTCTGCTTCTTTCTGCTCATCAAAAAGCGCAAAAACTGTCGGCCCACTGCCGCTCATCAAAACACCCTTTGCCTTTTGAACTTCAAAAAATTTCTTTATGTCGCCTATTATAGGAAGCCGTGGAATTGTGACTTCCTCCAAAACGTTCAAAAGGCCGCTGCAAATGCTGTCTCTTTCGCCATTTTCAACAGCGTTCACAACTTTCATTGTGTCCGGGTGCTCCGTTATCTTTTCAAGATCCAAATTTTTGTAGACCTCTGCTGTTGATATGCCTTCTGGCGGTTTGGCCAAAACAACAAAAAAGTGGGGGCAAGGCTTCATTGGCGCCAAAATTTCACCCCTGCCCTTGGCAAGGGCTGTTCCTTCCATGGCACAAAACGGAACATCACTGCCTATGCGCGCCGCAAGCTCCAAAATTCTCTCAAACGGCATTCCAAGCCCAAACAACTCATTCATGCCTTTGAGCACAGCGGCGCCATTCCCGCTTCCGCCCGCCAGCCCTGCTTCAATAGGTATCCTTTTTGTTATTTCAATGAAAACGCCATCATATATCCCAAATTCACGTTTAATCAGCTTTGCCGCTTTATATGCAGTGTTTCTTTCATCCAAAGGAATATAACGGTTTGCCGTTCTTATATCAATTTTGTTTTCCGTCATCTTTTCAATATATATGTCATCATGCAGCTTCAGTGTCTGCATAATCATTTCAAGCTCATGATAGCCATCATTCCTTTTTGAAACAACATCAAGTGTGATGTTGATTTTTGCTCTTGATTCAAGTTTTATATAATCCATGCAATCACCAATGCCATAATTTGTCTTCTTTGTAATACACAACACAAAATTTTCATCAAACATCAAATTTAAGCTGACATTCCATTAAAAACCATATATTCCTTCATCTTCAAAACCGAATATTGTATACAATATTATACTATCTTATTGTATACTTTTCAATACAATTTTTGTCGCTTCATTCTCATATGGCAAGCAAACCCGCCACACAACACATGCTTTTGACACATCATGTTCAGCAAATCCCAAACGCGTTGTCATATCTGACAACGCCCTCAATCTTTTTTGCATTTTCGCAAAGCTTCACAGCCATAAAATTCTCATCAGGCACATCAAATGGCGCTTCAATTCCATGCAAACTGGCCGGAACATATCCCGCTTTTGGATAATATTTTGAGTGTCCCAAAACAATGACCCAGCCATATCCAAGCTCTTTTGCCGCATTGTGCCCTGCCTTCATGAGGGCCAGCCCTATGCCCTTTCGCTGATGTTCAGGAAGAACTGACAAAGGCGCCAAAACAAGCTCTGTTTCGTTTCCAACATGCGCTTTTGTGAAAAGAATGTGCCCCACAATTTTCCCTTTGTCAACAGCCACAAGCGAAAGTTCAGGAACAAAAGAGCCGCTGTTTCTCAAAGCTGCCACAAGTTCATGTTCATTTCCGTCGCTATGTTCAGCCCCTGCAAACGCTCTTTTAACAACTTCGCAAACCTCGTCACAATCATCAAACTTTTCCTGCCTTATCTCCATTGCTTTCACCACTCCTTTCACATGTGCCAAAATAACAACGAGGCTGCCAAAAAGTTTTTCGCTTTTCGACAGCCCTTCCCAACAGTCTTTTCGCATTTTTATCACAACTTCAACGTCAGAGCGCAGCATTTCTAATCATGAAATATAAAATTGCCGCATGAAGCATTGTTGATATTCCAAAAATCAAATAGAAAACTATTTTTCTGTTTTTATGGTGAAACGCGGCCATTGCCCCAAAACCGCCAATTCCCCCGCCCAAAAGCGCCACAACAAAAAGCGTGCTTTCGGGAACGCGCCATTTTTCCTTTTTTGCCCGCAGTTTGTCCATCCACATGACGGCAAAAAGCACAACATTAACTGCTATATAATATACAGCCAAAATTTTGACGCCCAAACTCATTTCATAACATTCCTCCATTCCAAATCGCCTCTGTCCAAAGCCAAAAGCAATATTTCTGCTGTTGCAAGGTTGCTTGCAAGCGGAATGTTGTGCACATCACAAAGCCTTAATATTCCATTGATACTGGGTTCATAACTTTTTGACGTAACGGGGTCACGTAGAAAAATAACAATGTCAATATCGTTATTGGCAACTTGATTCCCTAACTGCTGTTCTCCTCCAAGATGACCGGCCAGATATTTATGAACTGACAGGTTCGTAACTTCCTCAACAAGTCTTCCAGTTGTTCCTGTGGCATAAAGCGTATGTTTAACCAGTATGTGTCTGTATGCAATGCAAAGATTTTCCATCAGCTTTTTCTTGTTGTCGTGCGCGATAAGAGCTATATTCATTACTGCACCCCCTCAAATAAAGATTTGGAGCGTCTGCCGCCTATATTCAACACAAGACCGACAGCCGCCATGTTTGCCCACATCGAACTTCCTCCGTAACTGACAAACGGCAGCGACATACCTGTATTTGGTATTATGCTTGTGGCCACTCCCGCGTTCACAAATGTTTGAAACGCCAACATTCCCGCTATTCCTGCCACTGTAAGTTGGCTGAAAGTGTCTCTGCAGCTCATTGCCACAAGTATACACCTGAAAACTATAAAAAATTCCAAAGCCAAAACGCAAACACAGCCAACAAAACCAAATTCTTCTCCTATAACAGAAAATATGAAATCATTATGAGGTTCAGGAAGATAGCTAAGCTGATTAAGCGTGCCTTGATATAATCCCTTTCCCGTAACCTGTCCAGAGCCTATGGCATTTATGGATTTTATCGTTTGATAATATTCATTCGAGCCCTCCACAGGATCAAGAAACGTTCTAATACGAGTGATTTGGTGATTTTGCAATATTCTATCCATAATCAGAGGTTCTGTTTTCTGAACGTCCCAGCATATAAAAACAACAGCCACCGCAACAACAACCGCCCCAATTAATATATATTTATAATCAAGTCCCGCCACAAAAAGTTCCACAAGAAGCACAGCTATAAGCACAAGACTTGCCGAAAGCGACGGCTGCATCTGTATCAGCGCTACAGGAGCTATGACAAAAAGCGCTGCAATCATCAGTATATATATATTATTAATCGCTTCACGATTTTTGTCAATGAATTTCGCAAGGCAAAATATAATTATCAGTTTCGAAAACTCCGAAGGCTGAATTCCAACCGGGCCAATATATATCCAGCGCGTGGCGCCATTGGCGTTTCTTCCTATAAGCAAAACAGCCACAAGCATGGCTATGTTCACGACATATATCAATATATAAAACCTTGAAAAAAATTTATAGTTGACAAAAAGCATTGAAAACATAATAACAACGCCTGCCGCAAACCAAACCATTTGTGAATAATAGTTTGATGGATCTTCGCCAAGATTTATGTGTGTGGCCGAGCCAATGCATATTATTCCAAAAACAGAAAGAACCGTCACCGCGCCAATTAACCACCAGTCAATATTCATAAAAAAACGTTTAATATTCATAAAAATATAACCACCTGCAATCAAAAAAACTCTCAAGCGCCCATTTGCAACAAATGGACACACACAAATATATAAATTCTTCTGTTTTTTCTTTTTAACAACGCCGCCAATGCCATTGGAACAAACAGCGCCATTTCCACAAACATACACATATATTATTATCGAAAAATTCACAAGCCTCCCACTTGCTGTCAATGACACACATGCCTTTGACGCTGTCAGGCTGTCACAGCACAATTGCAAATTCACATATGCCCCTGTCAGCAAATGTGTCCAATATATAACAAACAGGCTTCGGGTATTTCCGAAGCCTCTGCTGTCAGTTCAGCAAACTGCAAACCTTATATTTGGCGCGGGCGTTCAGAAACAAGCATTTCCACGCTTCAAGCCACAAACCATTCACTTCCGCCGAAAAAACAGCAGGTTTCAAGCCGGCAATGCCCGCCCTCTTTTTCTGTCGCCACACATCGTTTGCCAAAACCCATTTTTGTCAGCACAAATCCAAATGCTCTTCGCACCTCGCCATATGTATTCAGTCTTCGCTTTTTGCACTTCTGTGCATGCTTTTAATTGGAATGTTGGCATACAGCACAGGCACGCTTCCCTTGAGATCTTCACTTTCGGCTTGTGTGATGTTGATGTCAAGTTCCTCCTCATCAATTTCCATATAGTTTGATATAACTTTTATTATATCACCTTTAAGCATCTCCAAAACCTGAGATGAACAATCGGTTCTGTCATGCACAAGCACCAGTTTCAGGCGGTCTTTGGCCAAGGAGCCACTGGCGCGTTCCTTCCTTTTGAAAAAGGTTCCAAAATCAAAAGCCATTCAGTTTCAACCCCCTTCACCGGCGAAAAAGTTTTCTAAGTCTTTCCATAAAGCTCTCCTCCGCCTCAAGGTTCATCAGCGGCACATCTTCTCCCAAAATTCTTCTTGTTATGTTTCTATATGCCTGTCCGGCCCTTGAGCTGTCATCAGTCACGGCTGGTTCGCCTTTGTTTGTTGTTATGACAATTGATTCATCATCAGGCACAACGCCAATCATGTCAATGGCAAGAATTTCAGTGACGTCTTCAATGCTCATCATGTCACCGCGCTTAACCATGTCACAACGCAGTCTGTTGATCACAAGATTGGGGTTTGGAAGCTCACTGGCTTCAAGAAGCCCTATGATTCTGTCGGCGTCTCTCACAGCGCTCACTTCAGGTGTTGTGACAACCAAGGCGCGGTCAGCGCCCGCTATGGCGTTTTTGAACCCCTGCTCAATTCCTGCCGGACAGTCAATAATTATGTAGTCAAAGCCCTCCTCTTTGAGATTGGCGCAAAGTTTTCGCATCTGCTCCGGTGAAACGGCCGTTTTGTCCCTCGTTTGAGCCGCCGGAAGAAGATAAAGCCCCGAATATCTTTTGTCTTTTATCAAAGCTTGTTTCAGTTTGCAGTTTCCCTCAACAACGTCAACCAGGTCATAAACAATTCTGTTTTCAAGGCCCATAACCACGTCAAGGTTCCTAAGCCCAATATCGGCGTCAACCAAAGCGACTTTTTTTCCAAGAACCGTAAGTCCACAGCCTATATTGGCAGTTGTTGTTGTTTTCCCAACGCCGCCTTTGCCGCTTGTTACCACTATAACTTCGCCCATATATTTTTTCCTCCCGTTTGCAATAATATTTATTTTGGGGAATATCAAAATGAAAAAGGATATTCACAGTTTTCTGTGCAGTTTAATCCAAAACATAGCTCCAAGAAAGACATTTCAGCTGTTTTTTAGCCCACTTGCAATGCCATTGCACATTCCCAAACAGCTGCGCTTCATTTTGCTCTGCTTTTATAATGGTTCACACTGCATTTGAAAGAAATGCGGCCCACATCACATGCCTGTTTATAAAACATTCCTCAAAAGACTAAAATTTCACTGATTTTTAATATGGATAATTGTACTAAATTATTATCCTCAATCATATAGCTATATATTAACAAAAATATTACGCCAATGCACATATTTTTTTAAGCAAATATACTAAAATCTCGACACATACCCACAAAAATGAATCATTCAAAAGCCGAAACATACACTTTTCCGTCTTCAAGATAGGCATACTCTGGATTTTTAAGAGATTTTGATAGCCTGTTTTCAGGGAACCTTGTTATGACATCTGCAATTCTCAGCTGAACAGGGCTCATGTTAAGCGCAAATATATATGCCTGGCTTTCGCCGCCCATTCCGGCATGTGCAGTTCCTTTGAGCGCTCCCAATATTATTATGCTTCCTGTGGCCCTTATTTCGGCGCCTGCATTGACGTCGCCAAGAACAACAATGCTCCCGTCATATTCCATGAGAACGCCGTTTCTGAGGTTGCCTTTGTGAAATTTCGTCATGTTTTCTGAAGTGATTTTTTTCCCAATCAGTTCATGAGGCTTTATTTCTTCCATGGCTTTTTCCTCTTTTTCGGCTGCCTCAATTATGCTTTCCATTGACACCCCTGTTTTTGCAACGTCAATCTCTGTTTCATTGTCCTTTTTTGGATTGCTGTTTTCGGTATTAAAAATTATCATAATCATACCTCCCATGTTTTATCCCTTTTGTTTGGGCAAAAGCTCATTGAGCAAGAGAATTTTGCATATAAGAATTTTTCGGCTCATAGTTGAGCCCCATATATTCGCCAATTATTTCACGCGCCACAACGGCGGCCGGAGCACTGCTTGTTTCTCCAAACGGAATCATAACTGTGACAGCTATTTGAGGCTCGTCATATGGCGCAAAGCCCGTGAACCATGTGTGCGAGCTTCTGCTCAGGTTCTCCTGTGCCGTGCCGCTTTTTGCCGCCACATCAATAGGAAAGCCAGAAAAAACAGCTCTGAGCGTTCCTTGTCCCCCTTGTGTGACAAGCAGCATTCCCTTATGAACAACTTCCAAATTTTCAGCGGCAAAATGTGTGACTTCTTCTATGTTTGCTCCCTTTTCTTCAACGGTTTCGCCGCCAAATGTCTCAACCTTGTTTATTATGTGGCTTGTATATCGTGTCCCGCCGTTAGCAAGCGTTGCTATATACTTATTCATGTGGATCGCCGCATAGTTGTTCACCGACTGTCCTATGGCCGCCCTGATTGTGTCGCCGTCGCTCCAGCGCGTCTGTGACGTTGTGGCATCAGGGTTTTGCCATTTGACGTTTTCTTCTTTATATTTCGGCGATGCCATGTTTGGTGTTGCATCTCCAATTTCAATGCCGCTTGTTGTGTTCAGTCCAAACGCTTCCATATATCTGTTTAATGAAGCTATTCCCTCCATTGTTGTGCCTTCCTCCTGGTTGCCCATTCGAAACGCCGCCTCATAGAAAAAGTAGTTGCAGCTCACTTCAATGGCGGTTGCCACGTTTATCCGCTGATGTGTTCTTCCACTTCCAGAATATATCCAGCAGCGTGCATAAGGCGTTTTTGCTTTTGTGAACAGCCCCAAATCCTGTATGAGTGTTGTTGGCGTGATAACTCCCGTTTCAAGGCACGCCAGCGCCGTAATCATTTTGAACGTTGAGCCGGGCGCCTTCTTTTGCGTCAGCGGCCTGTTCACCATTGGGGTCATTGGGTGCTCCAAGAGATAATAGTAATAATCATTGTCAAAATTGTTGACAAACCTGTTGTTGTCATATGAGGGATATGTCACAAGCGCCAAAACGCCGCCGTCTTCAACCGAGCTCACAACAACAGACCCACTGGAAGGATCCAAGTCTGTGTCAGCCGGAGTCAGTTCATGGCTTTGAAGCTTGCCAATCACAAAGCTAAGCGGCGTGATGCGTCCACTTTGAATTCTCTCCAATTCATCAGCATCAGCTGTCACTTTCCCCTGCTCAATGAGAATTGTTATGAGTGTTCTGCTCGATATGCTTCCGTTGTTTATGCCGTTTATGACAATGTTTTTGGCTGTCTCCTTGTCCTCATCGCTTATCAGCAAAAGCTCCGGCTGTTCACTCAATATAAAATTTTTGACAACAAGCTGTTCGCCACTTTCCGCCTCCATTATCGAATTCAGCGAAATTGTGTTGCAGCGTATGAGAGACGAAAAAAATTCCTTCAGCGATATTGGCGAATCCCTGAGGCTTGTTGCCCTGAGCTTTGATATGAGCACATTTGTCAAAGAATCCTCAAGATAGTCATAGGCAGCCTTTTGAAGTTTTTCATCAATCGAAAGAAAAACATTGTTTCCTGAAACAGGCTGTTTTGTTTCAATCGTGTTTATGCGCCGGCCAGAGGCGTCAACTTCAACCATCATTTCGCCGTCAACGCCGTTGAGCTGAAGCTCATAAAGCCGCTCAACGCCGCTTTTGCCAATTATGTCTTCTGTTGAATAGCCATATTGTTCATATTGTTCAAATTCAACATCAGATATTTTTCTGATACACCCCAATATGTGCGAAAAATATTTCCCCGCCGGATAGTTTCTAAGAGATGTTGTGTCAATTGTCACTCCCGGAAAAAGCTGGTTGTTTTCCTCAACAGCAGCAACCGTTTTCCCGCTGATGTTGACAGAAACCGTAACCGGCTGATATTTTCTATATCTCACAAGATATAATGAATATCTTATTGCGGCAATTTTGCGCCTCATTTCGGAAGAAAGATTGTTCGGTATCTCAAAAAGGCCATACAAATATTCCATTGTTTCATCAGCTGTGTATAAAAGCTGTTCGCCCTTCATGCCCATGCTTTCTTTCCAGTCACGTTCACGGCTTTCATTGCCGTCAAACAAAAACACATGTGGCCACGACTGTGAAATTGGAATGTCGTCAGAAATCGTTTCGCCATTCTCATCAAGTATGTTGACAAGTGACATAATCATGAGGTTCTTGTCGCTCATGCCCACAGCGCATGACAAAAAACGGCGCTTGTCCTTTTCTGAAAAATCATCCGGCACGTCATATTTGTCAGAAATATATTCCATGACCTCATCAGCCGTCATTTCCAGTTCGCCCCGCTTAAGCCCTATGGAGCTTTTCCAGCGCTTTTCTTCAGCTTCAGATTCAAATGTGAATGAGCGCGGCTTTGTTTCAGTTATAGGCAAATTGTCAGTTATCGTGACATCATCATTTTCATAGCGCGATATAATTTTTTTGACAACATAACTTTTGTCTGAAAAAGAGACTTTTATGCTGTCATCAAGCTTGACAGAAAAAGCCACTTGATTTGTCGCCAACGGCCTTCCATACCGGTCATATATAATCCCTCTTGAAGCCGGAATTGAAAGCTCCTGCTGAACACTGACCGTGAGCGCCTGCTGATATTGTTCGCCATTCACAACCTGAAGCGAAAACAATCTGAGCACTATGACAAAAAAAAGCAGAAAAACGCCAACCATCATTATGAAAAGCCGGCTTTTTATAAACTCAATTATCCTTTCAAAATAACTTTTCATTTATCCCCTCCCGATAAAATCAGACCATGAGGCTTTATCTTTTTATAGTAAAAAGCTTGCGTTTATATTTTTCTTTTTCTTCCAATGCACTGTTGATTGAAAAAAGAATTCTATATATTATAATTGTGGCAACAGCGTTATACACTGTCTCGGGAAGTATTATGTTCACAATGAAATAGAAATACATTGTGTTTCCGCTGAAAAGCACGCTTGTGAAAAATATGCAGCTTTCATACACAAAGCTTGAAACAATGCTGACCAAAACTGGAAGAGCATAGTTTTCTCTGTAAAACCCTTTGTTGAATTTGCCCGCAAAACAGCCAAGAAGCATGCCAAGAAGCGCATAATAGCCTATTGCCGACCCAAAAAATATGTCCTGAAGAAACCCGGCGGCCGCGCCGCAAATTGCCCCCTCTGTGCTCCCTCTCAAAAGCGCCATGGAAACCACAATGATAATGGCCGTGTTTGGAATCACGCCTGTGATTGAAAAATTTTGCAAAATTGTGGACTGAAAAACAATGTTCAGGCAAAGAACAACAAATATTGTTATAACTCTTCTCATGTTTTCAGTCCTCCCTCAGGGTTTCAAATTCCTCAGTGATTATGAGAAGCGTTGTCAAATGCTTGAAATCCACTTGCGGCTCAATTATGGCATAGCGCGTGAGGCCATTTGTGTCGGTTATGATCTCCTTCACATAGCCAATTGTGAGCCCCGCCGGATATATGCCGCTCAAATGGCTTGTCACAATTTCGTCACCTTTCATTATCTCGCTTTCGGCGTCAATATATTCCATGCGGCACAAGCCGTCTTCCATGAGTGTATATTCTCCGCGGACAACTCCCAAATCGCCTGTCCGAAGGCTCATGGCCGAAACAGAGCTTCTGTTGTCAAGGATTGATTCCGCTTTGGCATAGTTATATCCGGCCTCTGTGATTTTGCCCACAACGCCGCCCTCAGCCGTCAGCACCATGTCGGCGGCAATGCCGTCTCTCGTCCCCTTGTCAATGACAAATGTGTCATACCAGTTTCCGGGATCTTTTCCTATTATATTCGTTCCCGTTGTTTCATGTTTGGGAAACCTTTGCGACATTTCAAGCAGTTCCGAAAGACGCTCGTTTTCCTCTTCATATATCAAAAGCCGCTTGTTTTCAGCTTTCAAAAGCGCAACTTCCGCTTTCAGCTCCTCATTTTCGGCATATATGTCACTTTCATCCCTAAGAGTTGATATTCTGTCGCCAAACCACCCGCTGACAGTTGATGTTATGTCCTGAAGCGGTGTTATAACAAAGCCCAGTGTGTTCTCCACAAATGTGGAATTCGTTCTCCGGCCCATTGTCACAAGCGCCGACACAGCCATGACAAACGCCGCCAATATTAATATCTGTTTTTTGTATTCCTCAAAAAATTTCAATTTCCATTCTCCTTAAATCACATCTTCAGCTTTTTTGGGGAAACAAGAACACTTCTCAACGTTTCAATATGTTCCAAAACAAGCCCTGTGCCCATGACAACACAGTTCAGCGGCTCATTGGCTATGTTCACAGGCATGCCTGTCTCTTTTGAAATCAATGTGCTAAGCCCGCTTAAGAGCGCGCCGCCCCCAGTGAGCGTTATGCCAAACTCCATGACGTCAGCAGCAAGCTCAGGCGGCGTGCTTTCAAGGGTTTGTTTTATGCAGTCAATTATGGAACCTATAGGCTCGCTTATTGCCTCAAGGATCTCATTTGATGTCACAGTTGCCGTTTTGGGAAGGCCGCTCACAAGATCCCGCCCGCGTATGTCCATTGATTCCTCTTTTTCTTTTGGATAGGCGCAGCCCACTTTGATTTTTATTTCCTCTGCTGTGCGTTCGCCCACAGCAAGGTTATATTCCTTTTTAACATAATTTATTATATACGAATCTATCTCGTCACCGGCAACTCTCAAAGAAGTGCTTGTGACAATTCCGCCCAGTGATATGACGGCAACCTCGCTTGTGCCGCCGCCAATGTCAACAACCATGCTTCCTGTTGGCTCTTCAACGGGGAGTCCGGCGCCTATGGCCGCCGCCATTGGCTCCTCAATGAGGTAGGCATCGTTGTTCTTTGCCCCTGCCCCCAGCGACGCTTCCATGACAGCCCTTTTTTCAACCTCAGTGACGCCTGACGGCACGCAAACAACAACCCTCGGTTTGGGCCCAAACATGCTTTTTGTATATGCCTTGTCAATAAAATAGCGCAGCATGGCCTGTGTCACGTCAAAGTCAGCAATGACGCCGTCTCTCATGGGGCGGATTGCCACAATGTTGCCCGGCGTGCGCCCAATCATTTCCTTTGCCTCGTTGCCCACAGCAAGAACTTCGTTGCTGACTGTGTTCACCGCCACAACAGAAGGCTCATTCACAACAATCCCTTTGCTTTTAACATATACAAGGGTGTTGGCTGTCCCCAGATCAATCCCCATATCTCTTGAAAACATAACAAAAAAACTCCCTTCAGCTAATAATGCACAATCAATATTCAGTCATATTCAAAATCACTTTGCCCAAAACAAAATTCCGCTTTTCAAAAGAGGCAAAGAGAACCCAACTTCTGTCAAAACACGCCTCAAAACAGGCGTTTGGCGGCACAAAGCACCGTGATAATTAATAATACATCTTTTTCCAGTTTTTTTCAATAACAATACTGTTAAGATAATGTTAATAAAAGTTTAGGAATCAAAACATTTTCTTAAATTTTTGTGGCAAAATTACATCCACACATTTTTTTCTAAAATATAAAACACACATATAATAAATTTTAACAAAACAAAGACATTTATACCCTAAAAATACAGTTTTTTCAAGCCAATTTATAAATTCTTAAACAATTGGCTGCCTTTTCGCGCAAAGCATTCTTTTTTTGTCATTTTTGACACAAACTTCCAAAACAAAAAACCGCCTCAAATTTGTCTGGCAAAATTTGAGACGGCCAATATGTTCATTTTTATTGCAAGTTTTCAACCGAACCAAAGAACACGTCAAGAATTCTTCTTCCCATCAAAAACTCTGTGACGCCGTTTATCTCCACAGCATAATAATTTGTGTCATAGTCATGGAAAACAAATGTGAGCGTTTCGCCATCAATCTTTTCAACAGTGACAGTTGCTTCAATTTTTCCGGCTTCTTTGACAGCCTCGCCGTCAATTGTCAGCGCCGTGAGATTGTTATACACATTTGCAAAGTCTTCCGATGATATTTCTTTTCCATCAAGCTCAATGCGGTTGTTGTTTTTGTCAAGCTCAAAAACGGCTTTCAGGCTTTTGTTGGCGCTTCTGTCTTCGTCAATTGTGATTCTTGAAATTTCCGACATTGGCGTTGTCACAATAGATTTTATAAGTATGTCAAAAATGTCGGCATTCTTAATTTTTTCAATGTTTTCTGTGCTTATTGTGACAACATAGTCTTTGCCTGAAAAGCGGGCATATGTTGTGACGTCAGTGGCTTCGCTGCCAACAACAATTTCACATTTGTTGCCTTTCATGTCCTCCGCCTCAATCACAAGGGAAGGCTTGTCAAAGCCATACGCCTCGTCGCTTTCAGGGTTGTCAATAAATTTCACTGCCGCAATGTCATAAAGCGGGCCTCCAATGCTCTCACTCAACTTGACTGTTTCAACAGCCATTGGCCGGCTATATGCCCCTGTGACGGCATATTCTCCAAACCCCTTAGAAACCGCACCGTCAGGGTTTGGCTCCAATGTGTATGTTTCATTGCCATTTGTTATTTTAATATATTTGCAGTCGTTATAATCCACAAATTCCGGCATGCGATCCCTGAAGTCCGATGGCTTTCTTTTAAGAGCCTTGCCGTCTTCAGCGCCAATCATATAAATCCTTTCATCGCCTTTTTTTGTGAGATAATATCCCGCCGAGTCAACTGTCATGTCTCCAACCACAAGCGATATGACAGTTTTGTCGTCGCCTGTTATCTCAATTTTATATCCATTGTCAAGGCCATATTGTTCCAAATTTTCATATGTTTCAGAAACAATCTCATTATATTTGAGGTTTTTGGCACAGGCCACAAGCTGATCGAGATAAATTTGAACAAGCTCAATGTCCTCCTTGCCAACCATAACCCAGTTTGTTCCTTCCTTTATAAAATGCTCCTTTTCATCCTCGGCCTCAACTGAAATTCCAACAGCCTTAAAGTTCGGAAGGCTAAACACGCTGTCATCATCACTTGATGAAACATCTTCCGTCTGACTGTCGCCGCCTGGCAAAGGAGTTGCAACAGGCTTGCTTGCTTTTGGTGTTGAAATTGCCATATACACCGCCGCCAAAACCGCTATGGCGGCCAAACATATTATAACATTCCGCTTCTGTTTGCTCATTTTCTGTTTCTCCTCCTCAAAACAACAGCTGCTCCAGCAATGAGTATGGCCGCCGGAAGAAGTATAACGCTTATCCCCATTATTATTATGGCTTTGTCCTGCGTCATGTTGAGATATTCATCGGCGCCAAGGCTTTTGGAACGCTGAGTTGTTTCGCTGTCAGAAAGATAGTCAAAGGCATTCATAACAATGCCATAGTTCCCGCCGTTAACAAGCTGGTTTATGTCGTGCTCCATAACCGTTTCTGCTCCAAAAACAACAATTTTAACTCCTTGATCGTTTCCGCTTGAATCAATGTCTGTCACAGTGGCGCCAAGCACAAACGGCCCAAACGGATCGCTTTCGCTTTTTTGAAAATTGCTCATTTCAGATGTCGCTTTGCTATATGAATATGCAGAAGTTGTGGCAAACGCCTGAACATCAACAGTTCCGCGTTTTGTGTCAAGAATGTCAATTGCAAGTGAAAATGGTATGAACGCCTTTGTTTTTGCTTCTGCAAGCCTCTTTGAAACGTCGTTGTCTGCACTGAGTTCCGGAAGAAGATAATATGGATTCTGCTGATAGACATATCCGGCGTCGCCCTCAATGACAATTCGCCGGCTGTCGGCCAGTCCATAATTTTCCAAAAGCGAATCAAAGTTCGGCATGTCTTCTGTTGTCATGCCAAGAGTTATGAAAAGGCTTCCGCCGTTGTCCAAATATCTGTTTATCTCTGTCAGCTCATCTGCCGTTATGTCATGTGTTGGAGCATTAATGACAACTGTCACAGCGTCGTCAGGAATTGTCTTTTCAGTGATCAAACTCAAATATGACAGCGAATATCCCCCATATTCCATTTCAGTTATGAGCTCGTCATATATGTCGCTTTCGCCATGGCCTGATATGGCATAAATCATTTTTCTTTCATCACTTGTCAGCTGCCTTATGGCCCCTGTGAGTATGCTCTCCAGTTTAATGCCGCGCAAATATGACTCGCCTGTCTGCCCTGTATATATGTCAGCTATGTCCTGCTGCGATATTATCCTATATCCCGCCGCTGTCTCAACTATAACCGAGCCCAAAGACAGCGCCTCGCCATTTCCGCCATATTTGGCCATAAGCTGTGGGTTTTTATATGGATCCACATTGGAATATGAAACATGCCGGCTGTTTGAAGCATATCTGTCAAGAATCTCCGTCACAACATCAATGCTTCCGCCATCGGCATATACAGACGTGAGTGTGACGTCTTCCTGAAGGCCGTTAAGAAGCTCAAGCGTGTCTTCAGAAAGTGTATAAAGTTTGTTTTTTGTGAGGTCAAATTTTATGTTGAGCTTTGATGCAACCATGTTCACCATGATGGCTATGATAACAACGGCCACTGTCATAACCGAGGCATAGCCGCCATATTTTATGTTAGCATTGTTTTTGCCTTTATTGTTCATGTTGACGTCTCCTCCTCATGCCCAGCGCTTCTTTTCTACAACTCTGACTGTGAAAAACAGAAAAACGGCTATGAAAGAAACAAGATAAACCGCTGCCGCCACGTCAAAAATCCCCATTGAGAAATAGCTGAACCTTGTCAGCACGGCAAACATGAACGCAAAACGCCCGGCAAAGCCGTCAAGAAGTGATGGCTTCACAAAATATACCACAGCAATTGCCGCCGCCAAAACTCCAAAAACCGCAAACGCAATGCCAGCGCTTTTTGTGTTGTTATAAAAATAGAACGCCACAGCCGCCGCCAAAAACGCCGCAAACATAATCGAGAAAAATATGTTTCCGGAAGCCATTGATATTATGGCCTCAATCATGAGCAAAAGAAATATGGCCACAAACGTTGCAACGGCCGCAACAATTTGATTGTCAGTGAGCGAGCTGATCCAAAGCCCAACTGCTATAAACGCTCCGCCAAGAAGAAGAAAGCCCAAATATGAGCCCAATATCTGTGCCACAGCCACGTTTCCAAAAAAAGAAAGTGTCACCGGAAAAACAGCTGTGACGGCAAGCGCTATGGCAAAAACTGTCAGCGCCGCAAAATATTTTCCCAAAACAATTCCCGCAACGCTCACAGGGCTTGTCAAAAGCATTTGATCTGTCTTTTGCCTCATTTCATCAGCCAAAAGACGCATTGTGAGCATAGGCCCCAATATAAGAAACATCATTATCACAGAACCAAAAACATATTCAAACTGCGGACTGCTCATAAGTATGTTTTGCAGTGAAAAATATATCGCTGTCACAAGCACAAATATAGCCGTGAACACATATCCCGTCATCGAACTGAAATACATTTTCATTTCCCTTTTATATATAGCTTTCATTTTTCTCCCTCCTGTCTGCTTCCGGCTTCCTCGCCGGGAACACTTTCAGTGACTTGAAGGAAAATTTCTTCAAGAGACATTTTTTCGCTTTTCATGAGAAGAAGTGTCAGTTCGCTGGAGGCCGCTGCCAAAAACGCCGCTTCCCTGACGTCGCCCCCCTCTATTCCCTCAACAATGAAATCCCACGTTCCCGCTTCACTGCTCTGCACTTCCTCAAAATATGAAATTCCCTTAGATTCCCTCAACATTTCAATGGCCTTCGTTCTGTCGCCTTTGAGCCTTATGCGGTATCTGTCGCGGCTGAGTTTTTCGCTCAGCTGTTCAGGCGAATCGCTTGCCACAATTTCGCCCTTGTTGATAATCATCACACGGCTGCACACAGCGCTCACTTCAGAAAGTATGTGGCTGCTTAATATGATTGTGTGGTCGTCACTCAAATGTTTTATAACTTCCCGAATTTCTATGATCTGTTTTGGATCAAGGCCAACCGTTGGTTCGTCAAGTATGAGCACTTCGGGGTTGCCTATAAGCGCCTGCGCCAAACCAACCCTCTGCCGATAGCCCTTTGACAGATTTTTAATCAGCTTGTTTTTGACATGAACAATTTTCACGCGTTCCATCACGCTTTCAATGTGTCCGGCCGCCTCCGCGCGTTTGACGTCTTTCAGTTCAGCGGCAAATTCAAGATATTCCAAAACAGTCATGTCCATATACACCGGCGGAATTTCTGGAAGATAGCCAATGCGCTTTTTTGCCTCTCTCGGATTTTTAAGTATGTCAAACCCGCCAATTTTCACTTCTCCAGCGGAAGGGGATATGTATCCTGTTATTATGTTCATTGTAGTGCTTTTGCCGGCGCCGTTTGGGCCAAGAAACCCCAAAACTTCGCCTTTTTCAACCTTGAACGAAATATTTTTTACGGCTTCATATTTTCCGTAATTTTTTACAAGATTGCTGACTTCTATCACCTTTTTTACCTCCAAAAACACTGGACTTTTATGTCCTGAAAATGTCTGCCGCTCATGTTTTTGCGACAAAATAAATATTAAAATAAACATCGAGTTAATTCTACTACAATATTATGAATAAATTGTGAATATTTATAAAATAGCCTCAGCTTTTGACACTTCCAAACCCACAAGGCCCACGGCCATTGAAACAAACCCTCATCACAAAACAGTTTTCAAAAATTTCTCCAAAAAATTTGTTCAAAACATATGGCAAATTCATTCATATTACTCTTGCATATTAACCGCTATGATATTAAAATGATATAAAAGCGGCGTGGGGTCGCGCCGCAAAAGGCGTGCTTGAAAGCGCACAGTTTTCAAACATACTTATATAATGGCGGAGGTTTTTTATGGCTAAAGGCGGCAGGGACATGTTGGCACTTGCATCAATGCTCATCACAGGCATTGTGCTTGGCGGATTTTTGGGTGAGTATCTCGGCAGTATAACCTCTTTGGAATTTTTGAGATATGGAAGGGATTTCGTCATAGGCGGCCCTGGCATACTTGACCTCGGCGTGATAAAAGTGCAGTTTGGCATCACCATAAAATGCACAATTGCCGGAGTGATTGGCATGGCGGTCGCGGCCTTTGTTTATAAAAAATTTAGGCCATAAATTCAATCGACACGAGAAGTAAGGAGCGTAATTATGAAGAAAATTATTTTAGCGTCATCGTCACCCCGAAGAAAAGCGCTGCTTGAAAGCCTCGGCCTCCCCTTTGAGGTTGTTGTGAGCAGTGTTGACGAAAATGTTGAAGTTGACAACTCGCCCTATGAACTTGTTAAAATACTTTCTGAAAAGAAAGCAAAAGCCATTTTGAACCAAATTGAAGGAGAAGCCATTGTGATAGGCGCCGACACAGTTGTTGCCGACATGGGCCGCATACTCAGCAAGCCCAAATCCAAAGACGAAGCCATCAAAATGCTGCGCCAAATCCAGGGCCGCCACCACAGTGTATACACAGGCAATTGTCTTCTTTTTGTGAATGAAGACGGAACATATGAAGAAGAAACTTTTGTGGACTGCACTGAAGTTTCGTTCAACAAAATGACCATTGAAGAAATAGAAATGTATGTTGAAACCGGCGAATTTGAGGACAAAGCCGGGGGCTATGGCATACAAGGCCGCGCGTCGCTCTTTGTTGACAGCATAACCGGAAACTACAGCACAGTTGTTGGCCTTTCACTGCCTTTGCTCTATGACGCTTTCAAAAAACACGGCATACAGCTTATGAATTTTGAATGATCAATTTGACCGCCAGTTTTGTTACATATTGGCGGTCAGTGTTGTTTTGACGCTTTTTTTGAAAAATTTCAAAAAATATATTGACTTTTTTGCAAAGCTAAATTATAATCATTATCAGTTAATAATTATTAAATATAAGTTTATTAATTAATATATATTACACAAGGAGGAATTTGATATGAAAAAATTTGTTTGTTCAATCTGTGGTTATGTTCATGAGGGAGATTGTGCTCCTGAAAAATGCCCTGTTTGCGGTGCAGGAGCTGATAAATTCAAAGAGCAGACAGGCGCTCGCGAATGGGCTGCTGAACACGTTGTAGGCGTTGCCAAAGGCGTTAGCGAAGACATCATCAACGACCTTAAAGCCAATTTTGAAGGCGAATGCTGTGAAGTTGGAATGTATCTTGCAATGGCACGCGTTGCCCACAGAGAAGGCTATCCTGAAGTTGGCCTCTACTATGAAAAAGCCGCTTGGGAAGAAGCTGAACATGCTGCAAAATTTGCTGAACTTCTTGGCGAAGTTGTCACAGACTCCACAAAGAAAAATCTTGAACTCCGTGTTGATGCCGAAAACGGCGCAACAGCTGGAAAAACAGATTTGGCAAAACGTGCAAAAGCTGCCAACCTTGATGCCATCCACGACACAGTTCATGAAATGGCAAGAGACGAGGCCCGTCACGGCAAAGCATTCGAAGGACTTCTTAAAAGATATTTTGGCTAACAAATTCAAGGGGCGCACAAGCGCCCTTTTTTTGTGCAAATTCAAATTTCAGTCATCATTTTTCACCACATTTGAACGAACAGCCAAATCAAACACAAACCAAAGTTCATTCAAAACTTCCAAAAAAGTTTTTCACTTTCCCCTGATTTTGCACAACAAAACACCACATGTCAGTCAAGTGTCACAAACAAAAATTGCCGCACATTTACATAAAACATATAAACTCCAAACCCTCAAAAGTTTGACCGGCTTAAAAATTTTCTCGAAAATAAACCAAAAAAATCAGTTGAAAATTCACATTTCTGTTGTAAAATATATATTTGAAAGGAGGAATGCAATTGAAAAAAATATTAAAATTTTGGCTGCCTGTGCTGTCCATTGTTCTCATTGGCGGCTGTGGCCAAAAAGCAAAAACTGTTGATTATATAGGGATAGACGCCGCCAAAAACGTCGCCCTCAAAAACGCAGGAGTGGTTGAAACAGACGCCGTTTTTTCCACAACAGGTCTTGACAAACGTGACGGAAAAGAATATTATGCCATAGATTTTTCTGTCGGCGGACAGAAATATG
Organism: Bacillota bacterium; assembly: GCA_022791155.1. Classification (GTDB taxonomy): domain Bacteria; phylum Bacillota; class Clostridia; order Lachnospirales; family Anaerotignaceae; genus JANFXS01. The sequence continues at coordinate 35,751 of JAAVYN010000017.1, forward strand.
AATATGACATCGATGCCGTCACAGGTGAAATTCTTAAAACCGAAACAAAAGCCACAGCCTCTGAAAATCCAGCTCCAGAAGAAAGCCTCGTCACCGACGCCGACACATTCTCCAACGGAACTGAAACCGTTGCGCCCGCAACGCCTTCCACACAAAACACAGATTCCATAACCGAAGATGCCGCACGCGCAACAGCGCTCAATCACGCTGGCGTCTCTGACGCCGTGTTCAGCAAATTCAAAATTGAATGGGAAAACGGCCGTCAGATCTATGAAATGGAGTTCTATGCCGACGGAAATGAATATGACTATGAAATTGACATTGCCACAGGCGCAATTGTCTCACACAAATGCCAGTCTGCTCCCAGCCCAGGCATAACAGCCGAGGAGGCAAAATCCATTGCATTGTCACAAATTTCCGGCGCTTCCGAAAGCAACATATATGAATTCGAAATTGACAGCGATGACGGACAAATCAAATATGAAGGCAAAATATACTACAATTCAATGGAATATGAATTTGAAATTGACGGCCAAACAGGAAAAATCATAGATTGGGAGGCCGAACGTATGCCTCAATAACAAATTGCCATATTTTATTTTTTTGGAGGGATTCACTTTATGAACAGAAACAAAAAATCTTTTGGAAAACGCACAGCCGCCCTTTTTGGCGCCATTTTTGCCACAAGCTCCCTCGCATTTGGAGTTCAGGCCATTGCCGCTTCAAACATAAACGCACAGCTGTGCCCCGATTTCAATATAGTCGTTGACGGAACATATCAAACATTCTATACATCTTCAGGAACAGAAGCACACCCAATTGTTTACAACGGCACAACATATCTTCCGCTTAGAGCCGTTGGCGAAATCATGGGCAAAAATGTCGATTGGAACCAGTCTACACTCACCGTCACGCTTTCAGGGACACGTTCAGCTTCAGCAACAAACGGCACGCCTGACAACACTTCCAGCCGCAAAAACATTTCCGCCCAATTGCGCGATGATTTCACAATTGTTGTTGACGGCTCAAAACGAACATTCACAGATGCAAACGGAAATGCCGTACACCCAATTTTATACAATGGCTCAACATATCTTCCGCTCAGAGCCATTGGCGAAATCATGGGCAAAAGTGTTTCATGGGATGGAAATTCCAACACGGTGACACTTTCCGGCGGAAACCTTGTCACAGACGCTGACAGCTTCAACAACGCCCCTGCAAACAAGCCCAGTGTTCCAAACACAACAACAAGCCAAAGCACATCAATAATTTCTCTTGACGACGCAAAATCAAAAGCCCTTTCCCATGCTGGCCTTTCAGCAACTCAAGTCACATTCAAAGATCAAAAGCTCGATTGGGAAGACGGCCGTCAGGTTTATGAAATCGAATTTTTCACAAACGGCGGTTCAGAATTTGAATATGAAATTGACGCCATTTCAGGCGAAATTATAAGCTATGACGTTGATCACAATTCATATGGCCCTAATTATAACGGTTGGCACAACAACGTTCACCGCAATTAACTGCAGCCACATGCCGGCTATAACTGCATTTGGAAATGAACAAAATTTCAACTTTTTGGCACAATCAAAAACAAATGCAAACCAAACAACATTGGCCCGCGTTTTTGAACCCCCGCCAAAATCATTGTTGTTTCTAAGTTGCAAAGCTGCCATTCATTTCATATGCCCGTGTTGAAACAGCCCGAAATTTCAAATCATCAATTTCAGGCTGTTTTTTTATAAAACACGGCAAACCGCTTTTTTCATTTGTCCGCAACGCTTTCAGCCAACAACGCTCTTTGCTTTTTGTCATCTCTCTCATGCCACAAGACAGTTCCTCACACATTTGCTCTCAAAACTGCCAAACACAAATCATTCAAAACATCACCTCTCCAAAAAAATTTTAATTTATGAATAATATCGCCATAAATATAAAACAATAGCCTGTGAGAGGTGTTATAATGGTTACTATAGGCATATTTAGTGACAATGGACATGACATGCTTGAAATAATCAATGGAGCGCTCAAAGAAAGCGGAATCAATTTTCTGAGCGCCGAAACAGAAACCGCTTCCGAGCTGTCAGACGCTTTTATGGAGGCCGTCAAAAAAAAAGCTTCTGTCCTCATTCTCAATGTTGAAAGCGCTTTGGAAAAAGTCACTTCCCTGAAGTTTGACATTCTTATTTTTATGCTCAAAACAGAAAAAGAAAAATTGGGCCTGGGAAATCATCTCAAAAGAAAAAGCTATCTCATATTGGACTGTGACAAGCCTTTGCCCAAAGAAATATACACCCATTCCGACACAACGTTCATAACATGCGGCTTCAGCCGTTGTGCAAGCATGACCGTTTCATCAGTCAATGTTCCATTCGGCGGGAGCATATTGTGCTGTCTTCAAAGAGAACTTCTCAACATAAAAGGCGAAAAAATTGAACCTGTCGAAATTGCCGTTGACACAATTGGCGCCGGCGCCACTGAAGCAATGGCCGCAATAACCGCCGCAATGGTTTCAGGAGCCAATGTATAAAATGAAGGTTATATTTGGTCATGGGCTGAATAACTATATTATAAGCCTAAATTTACATTTGAGGGGAGTTTTATAATATGCCTAAAGGTACAATGGCCGAGAATAACAGCCTTTTTATAACAGGCGAAGTGGTTTCAGAAACAGAATTCAGCCACGAAGTGTATGGCGAAGGATTCTATATATTCAGTCTCGAGTCAAAAAGGCTCAGCGGCAGTGGCGACATACTTCCGGTCACAGTTTCAGAAAGACTGTTGCCGCCCGGTGGCCTAAACATTGGCATGAGAATTGGCATAAGCGGCCAGATAAGAAGCTACAACAGCTATGAAAACAAGCACAGCCGCCTTGTGCTGACAGTGTTTGCAAAGGAACTCACAGTCGGTGAAAACGAAGATGCAAACGAAATATTCTTAAACGGCTTCATATGCAAAAAACCTATATACAGAACAACGCCGTTCGGCCGCGAAATAACAGACGTTCTCATCGCCGTCAACCGCGCCTACGGCAAATCCGATTACATCCCATGCATATTCTGGGGCCGCAACGCCAAATATGTCAGCGGAATTGACGTTGGCGAAAACATGCGCATATGGGGAAGGCTTCAAAGCCGCATATACAACAAGAAAACCGAAACCGGCGTTGAAGAACGCACCGCCTATGAAGTTTCCGTCGGCCGCATAGAAAAAAACAGCGAATGCAGTCAAAATGACGCCGCTATTGACTTTTCTTCCCAAATTTAGTACACTTATTAGTGTTTAATATGTGAGGGAGGATGGTATTATGGCTACAAATTTTTATGTTGAGTATAAAGAAATAAAAGCCGATGAAAAAACTATAGTCGAAAAAATTAAAACCCTTTGGAAAGAACAGGGCAACAGAGTTAAAGACATGAAAAAAATCGACATATATTTTAAGGCGGAAGAAGGCGTGTGCTATTACGTTGTAAACGACAGTGACTCAGGCAATTTTTCAATTGAAAACTTATGATTCGCGGCGGGCTTGATATGGAGCGCAAAATTAAGACAAACCGCTTTCCCCTAAGCTATCATTCCCCCGCTCCTATAAAGCCGGAGGTGTTTTTTTCATTATGAACAGCGGCAACATATATATGTATTATGGTGATGGCAAAGGAAAAACAACTCTTGCCATCGGACAGGGCATGAGAGCCGTTGGTGAGGGAATGTCCGTTGTTATGATTCAATTTTTAGACTATAATCACAACAAAGAATATATACCTCTCAAAAAGCTTGAACCGGAATTCAGAGCTTTCAGGTTTGAAAAACAAAGAGAAAGCATTGAAATAGCCGATGAAAACGAACTCAGAAACGAAATAAACCTGGCATTCAATTTCAGCAAAAAAATTCTCGAAACCGGCGAAAGCGACATGCTTATACTTGACGGCATCACAGACGCTGTTGAAAGCGGATACATCAACGAGGAAGACCTCGTTCAGCTCCTTGAAGGAAATTCATATATGGACATAATAATAACAGGGGGGGCAAAATGCCCGAAAATAGCAGATTGTGCCGACTATGTATACAGCATAAACATTGACAAAAGGCCTGATGATGAACAATAAAATCAAAACCATGTGTTAAAACGCCGTCATTTTGAAAATGGCGGCGTTTTGCATGGTTTTTTATGGTTTTCTTTTTCCAACGCTTCAATTTCTGGTGCATTTGCAAACTTTCCAAAAGGCAGCTTCCAACAACAACCGCTCATCAAAAACATGTCATTTCAAATTTCAACACTGCAAATGATGCCACAACCACAAAACTTCTCAAAACAATTCACAAAAATTCTCTTCATTTATGCAAAAACAATTCATTGCCACTTGTCATATTATTCTTAATGTCTTTTTTCATGAAAATATGAAATTTTGAAAATTCTGTCGTCTGTCCACACTGTTCCAGCAAAACATGAGCATAGATTGAAACAATCGTGAAATGCTACAAGCACAGCAATGTTTTCATTTCATAACGTCTTTCATTGAATATAGCCCTGCTGGCTTTCCCGCAAGAAACTTGGCCGCTTTAACAGCGCCCACAGCAAAAATCTCTTTGCTCATTGCCTGATGGCTCAACGTGACAATTTCGTCTTTTCCGGCAAATATGACATCATGCTCGCCAACAATTGTGCCTCCACGGACAGCATGCATGCCAATCTCTTTCCGCTCACGCTTTTGCCGCGTTTTTGAGCGATCATAAACATATTCCATTTTCTCGTCAAGAGTTTCATTGACCGCGTCGGCAATGGCAAGCGCCGTTCCGCTTGGCGCATCAATTTTCTGATTGTGGTGCTTCTCCAAAATTTCAATGTCAAACCCCGAGTCAAAAAGCATCTCTGCCGCTTTTTGCGCAAGCGAAATTATGAGATTCACGCCAACAGACATGTTTGCGCTTTTGAGAACAGCCGCTGTTTTTGAAGTTTCTTTCACTTTTTCATTGAGTTCCTCCGAAAGCCCCGTTGTGCACAACACAACCGGCATTTGCTTTTCCGCCGAAAAGTCAAGAAGCTCTGAAACAGCCGCCGCCGTTGAAAAGTCAATTATAACATCGGCTGCAACCGTGCACTGGCTTGCAGACGAAAAAACGGGATATTCTGCCGAAGCGGCCGCCGGATCAATCCCCGCCACAATGCGGCAGTTTTCGTCACTGTTCACAACGCTCTCCACAACACGGCCCATCTTTCCGCCACAGCCGTTGAGAATTATATCAATCATGTTCAACCCTCCATCATTTCACAAACAACAATTTCAAAACACAGCAGTTCAAAACCGTTCAAAATTTGACCATTCTTTTCTCGCAACGGTCACCAAATTCAGCATTGTGCAATTTCAATTTCACACAGCCGCAATTTCATTTTGAATTGGCCATGAAAACAGCGGGCCTCAATCAAATCATGTGCCCGCCGTTTCAACTGTCCGCAAAATGTCAGTTTCAGTCTTTGTTCAAACCAAATTTTCACAACTCGGCCGACAGCGTCATATGTAAAAAATCATTTGAGCAAACCGTGAACCGCCATTTCATTTTTAAGTTTTTCAAGGTTGCCCTCCTCCATTGGATATAACGGCGGAGCTGTTGGGCCTGCATTATACCCCATGAGGTTGACAGCTGTTTTGACAGGAACAGGATTAACTTCTATGAACAGCGTGTTGGCAAGCTTCAGTGTGTCAAGGAATATGCGGCGGCTTTCTTCAACATTGCCGTTGAAGAAGTTTTCGCACAAATCATGAACTTCTTTAGGCATAACGTTTGCAAGCACTGATATAACACCCTTTCCTCCAAGCGAAAGCATAGGAAGTGTTTGATCGTCATTTCCTGAATATATGTCAAAGTCAGGCCCTGTCATCTGTGCAATTTTGGCAATCTGTGAAATGTCGCCGCTTGCCTCCTTGATTGCAACAATGTTTTTGATTTTTGCAAGCTCCGCAACTGTGTCAGCTGTCACATTGACGCCTGTGCGGCTTGAAACGCTGTAGACAATTATCGGAATGTTCACATTTTCTGCAATTGTTCTATAGTGATTTATAAGCCCCTTTTGAGTTGTTTTGTTATAGTATGGTGTCACAACAAGAAGTGCGTCGGCCCCCATTTTTTCAGCGCCTTTTGCCAGTTCAACAGCATGGCTTGTGACATTGCTTCCTGCCCCGGCAATGACCGGAACTCTTTTGTTCACAACATCAACTGTGAATTTGATGACCTTGAACTGCTCATCGTCATCCAATGCAGAAACTTCTCCCGTTGTTCCGGCAATCACAATTGCGTCGGTTTTGTTTTCAATCTGAAACTCAATGAGCCTTTTGAGCTCGTCATAGTTAACTGATAAATCATTGTTGAAAGGTGTTATTATCGCCACTGCTGAGCCTGTAAAAATAGACATATATTTCCCTCCTAAAAAATAATATATATTTTATGTTTCAACCCAACCATGCCAAAAACGAAGGAAGCTCCCGCCTGCCTGAATTGCCCCGTTTTTTCTGAAAAAACATAATGTCACATGTTTTTTATGATTTCTTCTGCAATTTGAACAGCGTTTGTTGCGGCGCCCTTGCGTATGTTGTCGGCCACAACCCAAATGTTGACGCCGCTGTCAACGCTTTCGTCACGGCGTATGCGGCCAACAAAAACCTCGTCTTTTCCAGTTGCCTCTGCAGCAAGCGGATATACATTTTCTGCAGTGTTGTCCTGAACAACAACTCCGCGGGCGTTTTTAAGCACGTTCACAAGCTCGTCAGTTTCAAAAGCATTTTCAAACTCAATGTTGATCGACTCGCTGTGGCTGTTGAAAACCGGCACGCGGACAGTTGTTGCTGTGACCCTCATTTCGTCGTTATGAAGAATTTTTCTTGTTTCCCAAATCATTTTCATTTCCTCTTTTGTATAGCCATTTTCCATAAACATGTCTATGTGAGGAAGACAGTTGTTGGCTATGGCATGAGGGAACTTTTTGGGCGCCTCGCCTTTGAGCCCGTTTTCCAAATCGTTCCAGCCTGCCACTCCGGCGCCTGAAACAGCCTGATATGTGGAATATACAACTCTCTTAATTTTATATTTTTCATCAAGAGGCTTGAGAACAACCATTGCTTGAATTGTGGAACAGTTTGGGTTTGCAATGATCCCTTTGTTCCATTTTATGTCCTCAGGATTGACTTCAGGGACAACAAGGGGAACATTCGGATCCATTCTCCACTGTGCTGAATTGTCTATAACCGTGCAGCCATGCGCCGCCGCTATAGGCGCAAACTTGGCGCTTGTGCTTCCGCCAGCGGAAAAAAGCGCTATGTCTATATGTTTGTCAAACGAATGCTCTGTCAGCTCCTCAACTGTATATTCATTGCCGCCAAACATAAGCTTCTGTCCCGCGCTTCTTGCCGACGCCATAACATAGAAATTTTCAATTGGAAGCTTTCTTTCCTCCAGCACTTTCAAAAATGTGCGGCCCACCATTCCTGTTGCTCCCACAACAGCAACATTAACTTTCTTCACAAAAACCACTCCTGTATATTTTTATTGGCCATGCCATGCTGACACAGCCTGTTGACAACACACGTGCTTTCAAACAAAAGTTCGAAAACAGTTTTCACATTTTCAAACCAAAACCACAGCTTTTGCATTGGTTTTCACCAGACACAAACTGTTCAAAAGCCATGCCCTTTTTGACGGGCTAAATAAAAAAACCGGTTGGAAACCGGCTAAATTTAACAATGTGAAAACGGCGACATATGCCGCTTGTTGAATTGATAAACTTAGTAGCTCTCCATCAAATAATGATGACAGTTGAAAGGCTGTTCGCCATGACAACCAGACGGAAAACCACAGGAATTTTACGTCTTCGGCATTGTTCCCTTTTAATATATGTCACCTGCGCCTGCCGCATCCATATATTTACTGATGAAAAACGCACCTCTACTTTGTAGTATAGTATCATTAAAAAATATCACTGTCAATTGTTTAAAAAAATTTTTTTGATTTAACAAAAACCGTATAAATTCTATTAACTTTGGAAAAATTATTGTTTGTTAGGAGTGATTATATGAGCGATAAAAAACTAACACTTGAGGCACTGACTGAAGATGACAAAATGAAATATGAGATAGCGGCCGAAATGGGGCTCATCGACAAGGTCAAAAAAGGCGGCTGGAAATCTCTCACCGCCAAAGAAAGCGGAAAAATTGGCGGAATTATGGCCGCAAGAAAAAAGAATAAAAAAAATTAGATAAATTAGGAAAAAATATATTGACAACAGGCGTCTAAAAGTGTATCATATTAAATGTTCTTTAGTGCAGACACTAAAGATTGTGGAGAGGTGTCCGAGTGGTTTAAGGAGCTGGTCTTGAAAACCAGTGACTCCGCAAGGGGCCGTGGGTTCGAATCCCACCCTCTCCGCCATTTTTATATGATTTGAAAGCATTTGGAGAAGTACCCAAGTGGTTGAAGGGGTTCGCCTGGAAAGCGGATAGGTCGTGAATAGCGGCGCATGGGTTCAAATCCCATCTTCTCCGTTCACAAGCGCTTTTTTTTATTCCTCGATAGCTCAGTGGTAGAGCAATCGGCTGTTAACCGATGGGTCGTAGGTTCGAGCCCTACTCGGGGAGCTTCCTATAGGGGTATAGTTCAGTCGGTAGAACGTTGGTCTCCAAAACCAAATGTCAAGGGTTCGAGTCCTTTTGCCCCTGTCAAAAAAAGTCCCGCGAAACTTTTTGTGCGCGGGGCTTTTTCGTTTTATCCCAAAACAATTCCCAAGCCTTGCACAATGCTGCACAAAAATTTCCATGTGCAGCCAAAATTTGCACATGAGTGCGTTTTGAATGGTTTGTTGGTTTGGTTTCAATCCTTAAAAAATGGCTCTTTCTAAGACCTCGGGAGTTGCATTCGGCCCTCGCAACTGTGAGAGCCGTGGCACGCAACGAAGAGAAGCGTTTTGCAAAGCAAAATTCGAGAGCTTGCCGCGCCCCTCCCACGGTCTTAAAAATGGCTTTTTTTGAATGCTTAAACCAAAATCCTAAAAACCATGCCAACACATTTGCAGCAATCCTTATGTTTCCATTCCCCAACACAAAGGAGGTCATTTCCATGAAAATATACGCCATGTATTTCAGCGCCACAAAAACCACAGAAAAAACCGTTCTGTCAATTGCCTCGGGCATTTCCAAATTTTTCAAAACAGATTACGAAACAATAAATTTCACATTGCCTCCCGCAAGAGAAAAGAAATATTCATTCCAAAAAGAAGACATCGTCATATTCGGAACCCCTGTCTATGCCGGCCGCGTTCCAAACGTGCTTTTGAAATTCATAAACTCAATTGAGGGCAACAACGCATTTGCCGTTTTAGTTGTTTCATATGGAAACAGAAACTATGACGACGCGTTAACTGAGCTCAAAAATCTGCTTTTGGAAACAAATTTCATTCCCGTTTCAGCCGCCGCTTTCATTGGCGAACATTCATTTTCGCACGAGCTCGCCAAAGGGAGGCCCGATGAATGTGACATCAAAAAAGCATTTGATTTTGGAAAAATTTCGGCCGAAAAAATCAAAAACGGAATCACTCATCCATTGTTCGTCAAAGGAGAAAATCCGCCGCGCCCACACTATGTTCCAAAAGACAGAAACGGCAATCCCGTTGACATAAGAAAAGTCACTTCCAAAGTCAATGAAAAATGCACAAACTGTGGAATTTGCGCCAAAGTTTGCCCAATGGGCTCAATAAACCCGCTCAATGTGAAAGAATACACAGGAATATGCATCAAATGCGGCGCCTGCACAAAAAAATGCCCTGAAAACGCAAGATATTATGACGATGAAAAATATTTATATCATAAGAGAGAACTTGAACTTGGCTTTTCAAAACGCCGTGAAGTTGAAATTTTTGTATAATCCGCACACCTCTCATTATGTTGGTCATTATGCAATTCTCTCTATAGAGGTATTTGCAGTTTCTCTTCATTTCACCCTCACGCACAAGCTATGGTATGATTTCATATTTTCAGAACATAGCAGCAACGCCACATCATTCACAAACAAGTCAAGTGCTTTCAACGCCTTTGGCAGCGCGGTATCTTCTCGCACTTGCCGCCACAACATTTCCCTCAGGCAAGTCAAGCGTTTTCAACACCAAAGGAACTTTTTCCCATGAAACATATATTCTCATTTCAAATGAATGCAACAAAACACAATGAATTCCTGAAAACAGTTTCAAACAAAAAATGTCTCCACACACTTTTGAAAATTTTTTTGGAAAAAAGCTTAATATTTGAAATTTCAATACGATATATTAAGTGTAAACCAAAATATGGCGGCCGGCTTAAGCGGCGCGTCGGGCAAAAGGCGCCTTTGCCCTTGGGTTTCTAAAACGGTTTTCCACGGATGCGAAAACCAAACGTCTTATTATCCTATCTATTCGGGAAAAAGGAGTTTTCCCGCACATAACATGGAGGTTATATTATGAGAATTCAACACAATATCGCAGCACTCAACTCTTACAGACAATTAACTGGAAACAACAACGCTCTTTCCAAAAACCTTGAAAAACTTTCATCAGGCTATAGAATCAACAGAGCCGGCGACGACGCTGCCGGATTGGCTATCTCCGAAAAAATGAGAGCTCAGATCAAGGGTCTTGAAGTTGCTCAGAAAAACGCCAACGACGGCATCTCCCTCGTTCAAACAGCAGAGGGTGCTTTGACAGAAGTTCACTCAATGCTTAACCGTATGGTTGAGTTGGCAACACAGTCTGCCAACGGCACATATGACAACGAAACAAGCCGTGCTAACCTTCAAAAAGAGATCAAATCTCTCCTTGATGAAGTTGACCGTATCTCCGAAAGCACAAACTTCAACAGCATCAATCTTCTTGACGGTTCAATTGGCGATGCCAAAGGCGTTGAATTTGGCACAGCCGCCGTTGTAGACGGCACAGCAATTGGCGCCGCTGCAACAATTGGCAAAACTGAAGTTGGCGAACTTCAGGCTGGAAAAGAAGCAGTTGCCGCTGAAAGCTACTTCTATATGCCTGAAGAAATTCAGGTAAGCTATGACGCTGCTAACAATCAAGCTGGTACAACAACAATTGACATCACTCTTGATGACGGCAAGGGCGCCCAAAGCAAAATCACATTGACAGCCACAGGCGCTAACACAGCTGGCGATGTTACAAAATTCACTATGGAAGACGTGGCCAAAGTGTTGGCTGGCGGAACTGTTACTGGCCTCACTGCCGCTGTTGATGGAAATGGCGACCTTGACACTGTTGCCAAAGTTCAGGCTGCTTATGACTTCAAGTTTGAAAACAACAAACTTGTTGTAACAGCTAAAAACGAAGGCGCTGGATGGGGAGTTTCAGCTTTCGCTGTAGCTGGTACAGGTGGTGCTGCTGGTGACGGTGCTGAAGACATCGCTGAAATGACAAAAGTTCTTCACGAAGACTATGCAAGTGCAGTTGGAACAGCTCCAAACGGCTTCACAGATCCAATCGACCTTGGCGCTGAAACAAAAGAATCCATCAAAGGCGCTGACGCTGTTGACGGCAAATATAAGGTTGCCAGCACAGTTGCAACTCTTGCAAGCGGAGCCGCTCTTCACGGAAGTGCGCTTGAAATCAACGGCAAAACATACATCATGAAAGATTCTACACAGGATCTTGATCCATCTATCGACACAAGCAAAGTCACTGTTGTTGAATACAACACAGCAAATGCCACAGACTACACAAAGAACGACAACGCTTCTGTAGCACTTGCTCAGGCTGTGAACAAAGCTGAAACTGACATTCAGGCCAAAGTTGAAGCTGACGGAAAAATCACATTCTCCGAAACAGAAGCTTATGGCAACAAAGTTTATGCCGGAAATGCTGAATCAATCGACTTTGCAAGCATAATCAAACCTTCCAGCATGAAGATTGGCGGTTCGGGAGCAAACAAAGAAATCACAATCACAGACGAACTCACAGACGGCATGCAGGTAACTGTAAACGGCAAAACATATGAATTCGTTAAAGACGGCGCTGAAGCCACAAAAGGCAAAATTGCCATTGCTTTCAAAGAAGGCGACGCTGCCGCAAATGCTCAGGCGCTCTTTGACGCCATCCAAGCAAACGATGCCACAACAGCTGCAACAGCAACTATAACAGGCGCAAAAATCAACCTCGGAAGCGAAACAGTTGCCACAGACGCTAACTCCAAAGGCCTCACACTTCAGGTTGGTGACACAGCAGACAACTTCCAGAAAGTTAACGTTGTTGTTAAGAGCACAAGCGCTGCTTCCCTTGGAATCGACGGAATCGACATCAGCACACAGGATGGCGCTTCAGCTGCAATCGACAAAATCAAAGCTGCAATCAATCAGGTTTCATCAACACGTGGTGACTTGGGTGCAACACAGAACAGACTTGAGCACACAATCAACAACCTTGGTGTAACAACAGAGAACTTGACAGCTGCTGAAAGCCGCATCAGAGACACAGACATGGCTGAAGAAATGATGAACTACACTAAGAACAACATCCTCGTTCAGGCAGCACAGGCTATGCTTGCACAGGCCAACACTGTTCCTCAGGGCGTTCTTCAGCTCCTTCAGTAATTATATAAAATCAGTTAAGCGCATGCTTATAAATTGGAAAATGTCATTAAATGACGATATTTCCGGAAATTGGAACATTTGAAACATTTCACAACCCTTAAGAAACACATTAAGAAACAAAACCCATATATACAACGCAACATATGAGGCCGGCTAAAAGCCGGCCTTTTTTCATTGCCAATAAATTTCAAATTTGAATGCTCCCCAAACACGCAGCCCAAATGCCGTTCAAAAAAATTTCACCCAAAAACAAGGAAGTCCTGTTCTGCAACAAAACTTCCCCGTTCCATAAATATCAAACAAATTTCTATAATTAAACAATGTTGTATGCCCAATTTGCCTATATCATATACATAAGCAACTTTGCAACAAACCAACGAACTGCATACAGCCCGCAAAAAATTCACGATTCCCAAACTGGTTCATGCTCCTGAAAATTCACATTTTTTTGTTTCAATTTTCAGTTTTTGTCAGATCCCGGCTTTCTCATGTGGCTTCTAAGCTCTTTTCCAACGCTTTCTGAAAGGTGCTGGCTCTGAATTCTCCTCATGGCTTCAAAATGTGGCCTCTTTGCCTGGTTTTCAAGTATCCACTCCCTTGCAAATGTTCCGTCTTGTATGTCCTTGAGTATTCCGCGCATGGCCTTTTTTGTGTCCTCTGTTATAATTTTAGGCCCGGCCGTATAGTCGCCATATTCAGCCGTGTCGCTTATAGAATGCCTCATGAACGATATTCCGTCGGCAACAGCCAAATCAATTATAAGCTTCATTTCATGCATACATTCAAAATAGGCGCTTTCCGGCTCATATCCGGCCTCAACCAACACGTCAAACCCCGCTTTCATAAGCGCCACAACGCCGCCGCAAAGAACGGCTTGCTCGCCAAATAGATCTGTCTCTGTCTCCTCCCTGAAAGTTGTTTCAAGAACGCCCGCCCTTGTTCCCCCAATGGCATCGGCATATGCAAGAGCCATGTCCTTTGCCCTTCCGCTCACATCTTGATAAACCGCTATGAGCATTGGAACTCCAAAATTGTCAAGGAACTGGCTTCTCACAGTGTGTCCAGGGGCTTTTGGCGCCACCATTATGACGTCAACGTCTTTTGGCGGAACAATTTGGCCAAAGTGAATGTTAAACCCATGGGCAAACGCAAGCGCCGCGCCGCTTTTGATGTTTGGCGCTATCTCCTCGTCATAAAGTTTTGCCTGAATTTCATCGTTCACAAGCACCATAACAATGTCGGCATCCTTCACTGCATCGCCTGTGTTCATAACTTTGAGCCCGGCTTCTTCCGCCCTTTTTTTGCTCTTTGACCCCTCATAAAGCCCAACCACAACATCAACGCCGCTGTCCTTGAGATTGAGCGCGTGGGCATGCCCCTGGCTGCCATATCCTATGACCGCAACCTTCTTCCCCTCAAGCATTCCTTTGACCACGTCTTCAGCATAATACATATTTGCCATTTCAAATCATTCTCCTTTATATAAAAATTAATAAATATTTAAAACCCTTTTTAAGCTGTTTCCTGTTTCCCCTGCTCATCTTTATAAAGACACGTTTTCCCACGCTCAACAGCAATCAGGCCCGTGCGGCAATATTCCAATATTCCATAGCCCTCAACATATTTGAGGAAGGCATTCAACTTGCTGCTTTCGCCCGTCATTTCAACGCAAACGCTTCCCGGCGACATGTCCACAACTTTGCTCCTAAAAACGTTGGCGGCGTCTAAAACCTCTCTCAACGTTTCCCCCTGCGCGCTTATTTTGACAATCATGAGTTCCCTGAGAATTGTGTTTTCAGGCTTCATAACCTCAACTTTTTTGACGTCATATAACTTTGAAATCTGTTTGATGAGCTGATCTTTTTTTCTGTTGTCGCCACTGGCCGTGATTGTGATCCGTGCATATGAAGGGTTTTCAGTCTCCCCCGATGTGAACGTGTCAATGTTGAAATCTCTCTGGCTGAAAAGAGAAGATATTCTTGTCAAAACTCCTGCCTGATTTGTGACGATTATCGAAACAGCGAACCTTTCATATTTCATATTGGCTGCACTCCTTTTTATCAAATTAAACTGCCTGAAATCTCAAACAAGCCAAACGCACTGCAAAATTATTTAAGTATTATATTGTCAAGCGAGCCATTGGGCGGCACCATTGGCAAAACGTTTTCCTCGGGCGGTATTATGCAGTCGATAAGTGTTGGCCCTTCCTGAACAAATGCATTTTCAAGCGCAAGTTCAAGCTCCTCAATGCAATCCGCTCTATATCCTTTCGCTCCAAATGCCTCCGCAAGCTTCACAAAATCCGTTTTTCTGTCCAAAACAGTTGCCATATAATGGTTTTCAAAAAACAAACTTTGCCATTGGCGTATCATTCCCAACATTCCATTGTTGAGCACAACAACCGTCAACGGAACGTTTTGGCTCACAGCCGTGGCCATTTCATTCAAATTCATGCCAAAGCTTCCATCGCCTGTGAACAGCACAACCCTCTTTCCTGTGGCCATATGCGCGCCTATTGCCGCACCCATGCCATAGCCCATTGTGCCAAGGCCGCCGCTTGTCAAGTGAGTTCGCGGCTTTTTGAATGTGTAATATTGAGCAACCCACATTTGATGCTGTCCAACGTCAGTGGCCACAATTGTGTCGCCATTGGCCTTTGCATTGACGGCTTTTATGACATCCCATGGCATGATATAACTGCTGTTTTGCATTTCACGCTTTTTGGCCTTGTGTTCTTCCATTATGCTGTGCCACTGTTCGTTTTGCTTTTGAGGACAATTTTCAGCCATATATTTCAAGGCTTCCTTCAAATCACCTGAAATTTTGATGTGAGCGTCAATATTTTTTCCGTGCTCGGCCACATCTATATCAATGTGTATTATTTTGGCATTTTCAGCAAATTTCGTTTTGTTCCCTGTTGCCCTTTCAGTGAAGCGCACCCCGGCGGCCACAATCAAATCGGCTTCAACAAACGCCCTTGTGGCGGCATATCTTCCGTGCATGCCGCTCATTCCCAAGCAGCGCGGATTGTCGCCAGACATTGCTGTCAGCCCCATCATGCTGAATGACACATACGCATCGCATTTTTCGGCAAGCTTTTTAATTTCGTTGGAACAGTCGCCGTTCACAACGCCGCCGCCGCAATATATGAGCGGCTTTTTGCTTGCCTTCATGAGCTCCACTGCTTCATCAAGCAAGCTTTTTTCCGGTTGCCTGAACGGCTTTTTTTCGGCCTTCCCACGGGAAACAAATTCTGTTTTGGCCAGCTGCACATTTTTTGGTATGTCCACAAGCACAGGCCCGGGTCTTCCGCTTTTGGCCAAACTGAATGCCTCTCTGAGTGTGTCAGCCAATGTTTCCACACTTTTCACAAGGAAGCTGTGTTTCGACACAGGAATTGAAAGGCCAATTGTGTCAACCTCCTGAAAACTGTCTGTTCCTATAAGCTCCATTGGAACATTTCCCGTTATCGCAACAATGGGGATTGAATCCGCATTGGCTGTGGCAATGCCCGTTATGAGATTTGTGGCGCCCGGCCCTGATGTCGCCATGCAAACGCCAACCTCGCCGCTTGCGCGGCTATATCCGTCAGCGGCATGTGCCGCACCCTGCTCGTGTGCCGTCAGCACATGCTTAATTCTGTCTTTATATTCATATAAAGCATCATATATGTTGAGCACCTGTCCGCCCGGATAGCCAAAAACTGTTTTAACTCCCTGTTCAATGAGAACCTCAATTATAATCTGACACCCTGTTAACTGCATATAAAAACCTCCAAAATGATATTTTGTGATGCTGTTCAAAAAAATTTGCTGTCCATAAAAAGCAGTTCATCTTTATGTTTCAAATATACACAAATACAAAATCCAACATTTTTTTGTATAAAAAAAACCCCACAGCGATTTGCTGTGGAGGTTTGAAAATTGTTCAAACTTTTTTGTCTCACACACATTCAATCAAATCGCCTTTGCCAACACAAATAACCTCATTGATAATAATGAGGTTAATAATGCTGATAATGACGATTGAAAAAAGAGTGAAGTTTGTCATGTTAAATATCTCCCAAACAAGTTTTGTGACGTTGTCAATATATCTTTACCCAAACTGTTTTATGTCTGCCTATGTTTCATAAAAAGCCGTCTGCCGTTTCTCCGTTGCACTATACATTTTTTAGCATTCTAAACCTGCCCAAACAATTTGTCAATAGTTTTTTCAACATTTTTTCATTTTTCAAATGCCGTTTAACAATGCTTGAAACAATTTTTCGCAAAAACGTGAAGTCTCTCATTCCCCCAAACCTCAAACACACACTGCCTTAAAACATGCTTCAAAAATCAGTTTTGCCACTGCGGCTTTCACACAACACCACACAAAATTTCTAAATATGATAAATATGGCTTAAAATAAAGGTTTTTGTGCCGATATAAATTATATAGGGGTTTATCCTGCCCAGCTTTTGATCAAAGAAGGAAGGAGGGAGTTTTATGGCAATCAATGGAATCAATTCAATGAACAATTGGAGCTATTATATACGCTATCAGCAATCTGTGAACAACACAAGGCTTGCCAATGCTTTGAGCAAAAATCCCAAAGTGTCGTCATATCTTCAAAGTGTCAACGGCGCCAGCGGCACAAACGGCGTTTCGTCAAAACCATATGCCGATTCAAAGGATTTCCTCAAAACATACAACAGCAACATGACGGGCCTCATGTCATCAGCCAACGCTTTGAGAACAGGCAACAAAAACAGCGTCATAAACGAAATTTCAGCAAGCAGTTCCAACACAGACGTGGCCAGTGTAAAAACAAACTACACATTAAGAGACACGGCAGATTATGCCCTCAACGTGAGCCAAACAGCGGCGGCTCAGGTGAATTCATCAGAATTTGTGAGCGGAAGCGCGCTTGCAGAAAGCGACATGAACTTTTCAATAGAATCGTCAGCCGGAAAAATTGACGTGAGCGTTGTTGCATCAAAAGAAAACGGCGGCCAAAAAACGAACTATCAAATGTTTAAGGAAGCCGCTGAATCCATAAACAGCCAAAAAAGCGGCCTTTTGGCCGAGGTTGATGTCAAAGACGGAAATGTGAGCCTCAAAATCAGCTCAGCTGAAACAGGAAGCAAAAACACATTTGCCATAAATGGCGACGAGGGTTCAGCTTCGGGGCTCAAAAATGTGTCTCAGGAAAGCCGCGATGCCGTATACAGCATAACCAAAAACGGAACAACAAAAGAATACACTTCCTCAAGCAACGATATAAACATTGAATATGGCCGCATGACAGCCACACTCAAAAAAGCCGGCGAAACAACCATTTCCACAGGCATGGACAATGACAAAGTTGTTTCCGCCATGAAAGATCTTGTTTCAAACTACAACAAGACTCTTGATTTTCTCAACAAAAATGCTGACCGCGGAACAGGAGTTGTGAATCAAATCCGAAACATGGCAACCGCCCCCACAGCTGAAAAAAGCATGGAGCTTATAGGCGTGAGCGTCAACAAAGACGGCACACTCAAAATTGATGAAGCCAAGCTGGCCGAAAGCCTCAAAAAAGATCCAAGCCTCACAAGAGACATCATCGGCGGTTCTTTTGGCATTGCTCAGGGCGCTTTCAGCGACGCTGTGAAAGGCATGGGCGCCAATTCGCTGAGCCTCATCAACAATTCCATGAATCAGCAATATGGCTACAACAGCTATGACCCTTTCAGCCAGTTGAGCTTATACAGGGGAAACAGAGCCTTCACAATGAACAACATTTCGGCTCTTGGCCTCATGTTTGACATGTTTGTTTGAAATTTGTCACAAAAACCATTCTCAATTGGCCAATTGCATGATTTTTGAGAAAACACACAGCAAAATGGCAGGAAAATGTCTATCAAGGAGGCGTTAACGCGCCTCCCGGTTTCAGAATATAAATTCACGGTGCGCAAATCATGTTTTCCAAAAAACATGTTTGGCGCAAGCCGCTTGAAAAGGAGGACTACAAATGGTTGAATCAATCGCCGCCATGAGCATGAACATGAGCGCTGCAAAGCTTCAGATGGATGCTTCAGTCTCAATTGCAAAAATGGCCATGAACGATCAGGAAATCGCGCTCAACGGCCTTATGGACATGGTGGATGCCGCCAACATATCATCAGATGGCATGGAACATGTCATCGACACATTGGCTTAATCCAACAAGCACATAACACTTCACAAGCCCGCCGCCGGAACATTTTCTCGCCGCGGGTTTGTTTTTTTGAACCATGTCCGCATTTTCAAAAAACACTTTTTTCACGCAAACACGCTTTCAGTTGACAATGGAATTTTGCAGATGTTTTCCAACGCAAAAAATTCAGTTCTCAAACACTTCAATCCATGCGCTTTGCTTTTTCAGTCAGCACGCAAAACCAAAGCGCCTTTCTCCACAATTAAACATAAATTCCCCGCCAAACAGTTTTTCGGCCAAAAATGGCAGACAATGCTCAAAAACGAAACCTCCCACAATTCTGTGCTTCAAAAATGTTTGGCTCGCCACTCAAAATCTTCGCGCACATTGCACTGATCAACAAAAACCAAGCTTGCCATTGTCAGCCCCCTGTCAAAAATTGTCCAAAACCGACAGCTTCGACTATTTTTGTTGTCAAAGACATAAATTTGTTGTAACATTATAGAAAAGCTTTTCATGGCGGTCAGAAAATTGGGCCGCTCTATAAATTTGTATAAGTGTCAACGTGGGAGGGAAATTGTTTGAGCAAAGTGATATTGACAGGCGATGAGGCGCTCGCCCGCGGCGCCTATGAAGCCGGCGCTTTAGTGGCCGCGGCATACCCCGGAACGCCAAGCACCGAAATTGTTGAAAATTTTTCAAAATATGATGGCATATATGCCGAATGGTCTGTGAATGAAAAAGTGGCATGTGAAGTTGCCGCCGGCGCTTCAACGCGCGGCGCAAGAAGTTTTGCGGCAATGAAACATGTTGGCCTCAATGTGGCCGCCGACGCATTCACAAGCTATTCCTATCACCACATAAACGGCGGTTTTGTGCTCATCTCCGCCGATGAACCAGGAATGCATTCCTCACAGAACGAGCAGGACAACAGGCATTATGCACCTTTGGCCAAAACGCCCATGCTTGAGCCCTCAGACAGCCGCGAGTGTGTGGAATTCATGAAAGCCGCTTTTGAAATAAGCGAAGAATATGACACGCCTGTGCTCATGAGAGTCACAACACGCATTTGCCATTCAAAATCTGTTGTGGAACTGGGCCCGCGGAACGTTCCGCCGCTCAAAGAATTCACAAAGGACATAAAGCAAATGCTCATGGTGCCGGCCAACGCGCGCTTGCGTCACCCAATAATAGAGCATGAGCGCATTCCACGCCTCAAAGAGCTCTCCAACAAATGCAAATTCAACAGCATTGAATATCACAGCAAAAAAATTGGGATCATAGCCAATGGAATCAGCTTTCAATATGCAAAAGAAGTTATGGGCGAAAACGCAAGCTATCTCAAAATTGGCTTGTCATATCCAATGCCCGACAAACTCATCACCGAATTTGCCAAAGAGGTTGAAACGCTATATGTTGTGGAGGAAGGCGATTCATATATGGAGGATTTCGTCAAAACCCTCGGCATAAACTGCATTGGCAAAGAGCTGTTTTCGCATTGTGGCGAGTTTTCACCCGGGCTTGTGAGGGAAAAGCTGACAGGCAAAAAAGCCGAAAAGCACTTTTCCACTTCCCTTGAGGCCCCTTCAAGGCCGCCTGTTCTTTGCGCCGGCTGTCCTCACAGAGGTCTGTTCTATGAATTGGGCAAATATTCCCAAAAGGCATATTTCAGCGGCGACATAGGCTGCTATTCACTGGGTGCGCTTCCGCCCCTTTCGGCTCACGATTCACTTTTGTGCATGGGCGGTGCAATCACAGTTGCCCACGGCTTCGAAAAAGCCACAAACATAAGCGGCGCCCGCACATACAAAAAAACATTTTCAATAATCGGCGATTCCACATTTTTCCATTCCGGCGTGACAGGCCTCATAAACGCTGTCTACAACAAAGCTGGCATAACAATGATTATTCTTGACAACAGCATAACAGGAATGACAGGTCATCAGGACAACCCCGGCACAGGAAAAACTGTGATGGGCGAAGATGCCCCAAAGGTTGACATAGAAGCCCTTTGCACCGCCTGTGGCGTGAAGGCCGAAAACATTGTCACCTGCGATCCATACAGCCTTGATGAAACTGCCAATGCACTCAAGGCTGGCTTTGAGGCCGATGAGCCATTTGTGATAATTGCCAAACGCGAATGCGCACTGTTGAAACCTGTCATCAAAAAACGTGAAAAAATGAAGTGCAAAGTTGTTTCCGAAAAATGCCGTTCATGCAAAAAGTGTCTCAAAACGGGCTGTCCGGCACTTGTCATGGATGAAAAGGCTTCCATTGACAGCACAAACTGCAATGGCTGCACAATTTGCAAACAGGTTTGTCCTTTTGACGCTATAGAAAGTGTGGGTGAGTGACATGGAAACAAAAAATATACTTCTTGTTGGCGTTGGCGGACAGGGAACAATTCTCACTTCAAAAATATTGACAAAGGCACTTGTTGAAAATGGCTTTGACGTCAAAATGAGCGAGATCCATGGCATGAGCCAGCGCGGCGGCTCTGTCACAACCCAAATCCGCTTTGGCAACAATGTGTTCAGCCCCGTCATTGAAGAAGGCACAGCCGACATGATTGTTTCATTCGAAAAATGCGAGGCGTTGCGCTGTCTTTCATGGCTCAAAAATGACGGCACACTCATTGTGAACAACTATGAAATGCGGCCGGTGACAGTTTCAATAGGTCAAGCCACATATCCCAAGGGCATATTGGAAGAGTATAAAAAAAATGTGAAAAACACATATATAATTGACGCTTTCGCAACAGCAGAAAAATTGGGCTCGGCAAAATGCATGAACATTGTCCTTTTGGGCGCAATTGCAAAAAAAATGAATTTTGAAGCAAATTGGAAAAGGCTGATCGAAGAACATGTTCCGTCAAAGGCTGCCGCAATGAACTGGGAAGCATTTTGCCGCGGATTCGAAATATAACACAGAAATTTTGTATGCATAAAAGGCATTTGGCGCTTTTGACGTCAACTGCCTTTTTTCATGAATATTATACCATTTGAAAAATTTATACTTTTTTGCTTTTCATGTGCTGTCAATGCACGTTTTGTGTGAACATCGCGTCAATGTTTTGTTTGCCACAATTGCCGTTTGCAAACATTTTGAAAATTCAGACAAAAGCTGAAAATCTCTCAATTTTCAGAAGAAAAATAAACGGTTTCAGCAATTTGGGAATATAAAGCCAATGATAACTCAACAGGCCGCTTCAAACATCAAAAGTTTGAGCTTCATTTGCCATTGTGTTGACATTTTTGCAAAAAAGAGTTAATATGTCAACAAACAAAGTTAGCATCAGCTAATTAAAATTGCAAAAGGAGAAGATTTTTATGAGCGTAGTTATAGTTGGCGGCCACGACAAAATGGCAAGACAATATATGGACATTTGCAAGGAATATAACTGCAAAGCAAAAGTGTTCACTCAAATGCCCGGAAATTTCAAAAAACAAATAGGAAAAGCCGATCTTCTTGTGCTTTTCACAAGCACTGTTTCTCACATGATGGTCAGCGGAGCCGTGAAGGAAGCCAAAAAAAGCAGCATTTCTGTTGCCCATTCCCACAGCAGCAGCGGTTTTGCCCTCAAAAAAATACTCAATGAATATGTCAATCAAAATATATAGCCTTTGTTAAGCATTTTTAAGTTTACATTGCCAAATTATGCTTCATGCGCCCCATTTTCAGTTGACAAAAGTATGTTCCCTTGTCAACTGAAGCGCCACATTTTTGCCCGCAACATCTCAACACAGCTGAAATTTGTGTTTTTCAGGCACATGAAATTTGCAAGCCCCATGAAATGGCAAAATACTAATTTCACAAAGATATATGCAGCCCTCATGCGTTTCACTGACAACGGCACACTCCACAACGAAAAATTTTTTCTCTTCATTGCTCAATGTCAGCTTTGCCAAAAAGCAATATAACGCCCTAACATCATGCTTTTTCAAATTTTGTTTTGTGGTTAGGGCTCAATTTTGATCACATATCCTGCGCCGCGGACAGTGTGTATGAGTTTGACACTCTGTCCAGCGTCTATCTTTTTTCTGAGATAGCGTATATACACTTTCACAACGCCACTTCCGCCCTCATAGTCATAGTTCCACACATGCTGTTCAATTTTGTCTTTCGAAAGAACAATGCCATGGTTTCTCACCATATATTCTAATATGGCAAACTCACGGCTTGTGAGACAAATTGTTTTGCCGCCTCTCACCACAGTGTGGCTGTTGCAGTCCACAGAAAGATCGCCAATGCTGAACACATTTGAAGCATTTTCGGCACGACGGCGCATTATGGCCTTCACACGCGCCAAAAGCTCGTCAAGCGCAAACGGCTTCGAAAGGCAGTCGTCAGCGCCGCAGTTCAATCCATACACCCGTTCTTCAACGCTGTCTTGAGGAACTGACAGCAAAACGGGAGTTTTTATGTTTTGTTCTCTCATGTGTTTCAAAACATCAATGCCCCCAAGCTTTGGCATGCCTGTGTCCAAAACAGCCGCGTCATATGAAGTCAGGCGCAAAAAATCCCAAGCGTCATCGCCGTTGAAGCAAAAATCAACGGCATAATTTTCATTCTTAAATTTTTTGACAATTGCCGAATTCAATTCGGTTTCACTTTCTGCAATCAATATACGCATAAACGCCGGCCTTTCCGCAATCGAGAATATAAGCGTTATTTTAACATTATTTGGAGTTATATGTCAATGGAAGTTATTGTTGTTTTTAACCTTACATTAACCTTTTTTCGCTATTATTAACGTTGTATGGCTAAAGTTTTTTGAAAATTTTGCTTCAAAAATTTTGTTATTAAAAGGAGCTGAACAGTTTATGAAAAGAAAAAGCACGGTTTTGCTGGCTGCCATGATGTCATTGGCAATGGGCACAACAGGCATGGCCGCCTCGTTTGCAGACATTGGCAACGTGCCATGGGCCGGAGCCGAAACATATATCAACAAAGTTGCCGATTTGGGAATAATGGTTGGAGAAACAAACAATGGCAAAAGCACATTCAGGCCAAAAGATGGCGTCACAATCTGCGAAACAATACAGCTTACATATAGCCTTGTGAAAGCCGCAAGCGGCGCAACAGCAGCGTCAAAAAGCGTTGTTGACAAATGGACAAGCGTCATGAGCGGCTATAAAATCCCTCAATGGGCACAGGAAGCCACTGCATATTGTCTCGAAAACCAAATAATAACAGTGAGCGACCTACCTGGCTTCATGAATGCTGACGGTTCAAGCCGGGCCGCCACAAGAGAAATGGTTGCATATGTGATTGGAAAAGGAATGGTTGCCAACGAACAGTCGTTCAAAGCCAATGCAACAAGCGTGGCATTCAACGACAGTTCTTCAATCTCGTCACAGGCTGTGCCATATGTGGCCATGCTGAAAGACACAGGCATACTTTCGGGCGACAACGGCGGCAATTTCAACGCCAAAAATGCCATAAACCGCTCTGAAATGGCCGTTGTTGTCACAAAAACATATGACGTGCTCAAAAAAGCGGCCACCCAAAAACAGCCGGTGAGCGACTCCGGAAGTGTTTCTGGCTTCGCCTCAAACATTGTTCCTTACGGCAATGGCATCATGGTTGCCATGAACGTTGGCGGCCAAACAAAATCCATATACATCTCCGACATAACAAACATCACATATATGGATGGAAAAAGCGCCAAACCAACCGACATAACAGGCGGTCAGGTGCTTGTTGTGACATATTCCCAAAACAATGCCACAACAGTTGTGATTCAAGAGAATTCTCCTTCAAAATCATCTTCATCAGCAACTGAAGTCACAGGCCTCATTTCAGCCTTGGATTCAAACAAAATACGTCTGACAGGCGAAACAGAATATCGCCATTTCTATGACAGGGACATTTTGATAAACTTTGACGACGACACAATTTCGCCAAAAGATTTTGTCGAAAGATATAAAGACATTGACGAAACAGTGAGAGCAACATTGTCACTGGACAGCGAAGGCTATGTCACAAGGATCACAGCAAGCGTTCTCAAAGATTCCATGAAAGGATATATCAGCGACATCGACAAAAACGAAATTGAGCTTGATGACAGCAAATCAACGTCATATAAATTCAACGACCCTGAAGTGACCCTTGACGGAAAAAAATCAACGCTCAGCGACATAATAAAAGCTTTTGACGGCGGCGATGAGATATATGTTGTGATACAGCTCAACAGCAACGACAGAGTCACATCCATTGACGCCGACACAAGAAACGACGGCAACAGCAACAACAACCGCGGAACACTTTCAAAACTCAGCAGTTCAAGCCTCAAAATCAAAAACGGCGGAACTTTCAAAATTGATGACACCGATGGAATTGACATCACGCTTGACGGAAAATCCGTTGACTTTGAAGATTTAGAAGAGGCATATAAAGACGGCGACACAATTTATGTCAATGTGAAGGTTGACAAAAACGACAATGTGACAGAAATTGACGCCGACACAAAAGGCACAAGCGAAAGCAAGAAAAGCGGAACAGTTTCAAGCCTCACAACAAGAAAAATTGAGCTTTCAAACGGCGATTCATACAACGTTGACCCTGATGATGTTGACGTGACCATCAACGGAAAATCAAAAGATTTTGACGACTTGAGAGACGCATATAAAGACGGTGACAAAATAACAGTCACATTGAAGCTCAGAAACAACTATGTGATTGAGATTGAAGCCAAAACAACAGCAAAAAGCAGCAGCAAAAACGAAGGCGACACAAGCGGAGAACTCAAAAAGCTTTATGACGATGAAATTGTCCTTGAAAACGGCGACAAATTCGACGTTGAAGATCCTGACGGAATCTATGTGACACTTGATGGAAAGAACTCCAGCTATAACGAATTGAAATCACGCCTCAACAAGGGCGACAAAATATATGTAGAACTCAAACTTTACAAAAAACTGTATGTCACAGAAATTGAGGCCGAAACAAGATAATCTCGCCCAAATGCAAATTAGCCATATATCATATTGATATATGGCTTTTTCATGCAGAAAAAATTTGCAGTTTTCATATTTTTTGATTTTGAAAAGCATTTGTCTCCCAACAAAATGCTATGCACATATAAAGCGTTGCATTTGCATATTCAAAATCCCCCGTTGACAAACATGGAATGCTGGTGTGAACCGCGTGAAAGCCGCGGCGCGTAACGAAGTGAAGCGTTTTGCGTTAGCAAAATTCGAGAACTTGCTGTGTGAACCGGCTGAAA
>JAAVYN010000018.1 GCA_022791155.1 Bacillota bacterium
AAACCCCAAACCCCAAACCCCAAACCCCAAACCCCAAACGCCAAACTCCAAACAATTGGAACTGCGTTTTGATTTGGAAGAGAATGGTTTGAAAATAGTTGGAAGCAATTCAGAAACATTAAACTTCAAACAAACTTCAGTTTGTTTGGGAATGAGATGTATAAATTTTGTGTGAAACAGAGCCATATGCAATTTATATTTTGTGGAAATGAATGGAGGGCTGTTTGAAAATTGTTGTTTGGCACGCGCTTCTTTTGGAACTTTTGATTCAAAACCAACAAAATGGCATTCAAGACCACAGCTTTCACAGCCTTGAATGCCATTTGGGAGACTATTGATTCATGAAACGTTGAGCACAATGAACGCTGTTCAAATGCCCGCGGCTATTGCAATATGAACAAACCAATGTTATACACAATGAATGACGCTGTCCATGCGGCGGCAAGCTGATATACAATGGAGACGAACGCGGCTTTTCCGCCAATTTCTTTTTTCATTGCCCCAATGGCCGCGGCGCATGGGGGATATAGAAGAATGAATGTCAAAAATGATATGGCTTCAAGCGGTGTGAACATGCTTGAAAGAACTTTTGGAAGCTCGCTTATGCCGCTTCCTGTCAGCACGGCCATTGCTCCGGCCACGGCTTCCTTTGCCGAAAACCCTGCAATCAGCGCGGCGGCACTTTGCCAGTTGCCAAACCCAAGCGGCTTGAATAGGGGAACGAGAAACATTCCGGCGCGTGCCAATATGCTTTCGCCGCTTTCTGAAGCGACATTGAGATGAATGTCAAATGTGCGTGCAAACCATATTATCACGGAAGCCGCCAATATGACAGTGAATGCTTTTGTGATGAATTCCTTTGCCTTGTCCCACATGAGGATCAAAACGCTTTCAATTTTTGGCATGCGATAGTTTGGGAGTTCCATAACAAATGAATCGGGTTTTTTGCTGAAAACAGTGCCTCTGAAAACCACAGCGCTCAATATTCCGGCAAAAATTCCCAAAAGATATATGCAAATCATTATAATTGGGCCGTCTTTTGGGAAAAATGCGGCTGTGAACATGGCATACACTGGAAGCTTGGCGCCACAGCTCACAAACGGCACAAGCATTATTGTCATTTTTCTGTCATCTTCGCTGGCGAGTGTGCGCGACGCCATTATTGCCGGAACAGAACAGCCAAACCCCGTTATCAGCGGCACAAAACTTCGCCCCGAAAGCCCAATGCGGCACAAAAGCCTGTCCATTATGAACGCGGTTCGCGCCATATAGCCGCTGTCCTCGAGTATGGAAAGAAAAAAGAACAACGCCATTATGACAGGCAGGAAGCTGATGACGCTTCCAACCCCGGCAAATATGCCGTCGATTATGAGCGAGCGCACAATTGGGTTGACCTTTAACAGCAGAAGAAAGCTTTCTGTGAGCTCGGAAGCGCCGTCAATTGCCACTGATATGAAGCCGCTCAACCGTGAGCCCACAACGCTGAACGAAATGTAAAATATCATGAACATAATTGCTATAAACGCGGGTATTGCCAAATATTTATCTGTGAGAACACTGTCAATTTTGAGACTTCTTTCTTTTGCCTTGTCAATGCCTTTTTTTGTTATGGCTTTTTGGCAAACGGCGTCTATAAATTCATAGCGCGCGGAGGCAACTGCCGTTTCTCTGTCGTTTCCTGTGTATTTTTCCATTTTTGTTATGCTTTTTTCGATCAATGTTTTTTCATAATCTGAAATGTTCAGGCGCGCATCAACGTTCAAGTCGCCTTCAATCAGCCGCATGGCGGCAAAACGCAGGGGCATTCCCGCTTTTTTGGCTTGTCTGTCGATCAGGCCCGAAACAATGTCGGCTGTTTGGCGCATAACGCCCGAAAAAATTTGCTTTTTGCCCTGTCTTTTTGTGGCAGCGGCCGACATTGCCGCGTCAATGAGAACGTCAATGCCTTCCTCTCTCATGGCTGACACGGCCACAACAGGCACACCGGTGAGCTCCTGAAGCTTTTGTGTGTCGATCTCGCCGCCGTTGGCACGAACCTCGTCTATCATGTTTAGGGCAATCACAATGGGTGTGTCAAGCTCCATAAGCTGTAATGAAAGATATAAATTCCGTTCGATGTTGACGGCGTCAACTATGTTTATTATGCAGTCGGGTTTTTCGTTGATCAAAAAGTCGCGCGTCACGTTTTCTTCCCCGGTGTAGGGCGACACAGAATATATTCCTGGAAGATCCACCAAAACGGCGTCAGTGCCGCGTATGACGCCTTCTTTCATGCCAACTGTCACGCCGGGGAAGTTGCCAACCCTTTGGTTTGAGCCTGTGAGACAGTTGAAAAGTGTTGTTTTTCCGCTGTTTTGATTGCCAGCCAAAGCGAAAATCATTTGTTTTCCTCCTCAATCATTATGTTTTTTGCGTCTTCAAGCCTTATGGCCAGTTCATAGCCTCTCACACAAATTTCTATTGGATCGCCCAAAGGCGCTGTTTTGTGCACGAATATTTTTGTGTGTGGAACAATCCCCATTTCCAGAAAACGCCGCCTCAAAGCGCCGTTGCCCCCAACATGTTTTATGATGGCTGTTTTGCCGGTTTCGAGTTTGTCAAGAGTCATAATAAATTCTCCCGAAATTTGTTTTGGAACTTTTTTGACGGAATTTTTAACGCCATGCCAATTGCGGTTTGCCGTCGGGTGCGTGCTTGCGGCATATATGCTGCCGCAGGAATGTGTGGCGCATGTGAAATTTGTGCTGCATTTTGGCATTGCCAAAAAATAAATTCCGCTAATTATAGATATTAGCGGAACAGCGGCAATATAACATAAATTTTTGAAATTCATTTTTGTACGAAAAAAACAGCCCCTTTTCTGCCTTTTGGCATTGGGCTGTTTTGTGACGTTTCATTCGAACACAGGCTCGCTGTTGTTTCTTTCCAAAAGTTCCATGAGAACGTCTGCTTCTGAATAGGCCTTTGTTTTGTCAGGTATTTTTGAAAAGAGTATGCCCCAGAAGGAGGTGTCGGTGTATGAATCTTCATAGAACTCACAGTCGGCAAACTCGCTTCTTTGGAACATGTCGTCAAGGAAATCTGAATATTCCTCGATTCCGTCTATCAATCCCAGTTCAAGAGATTGTTTTGGCGTGTATGTGCGGCCATCGGCAATTTCATATACCTTTTCAAGGGGAATGCCGCGGTTTTCGGCCACAATTTCCACAAAATATTGATAGCTTTCATCAACTGATGTTTGAAGGATCAGGCGCTGTTCGTCGGTGAGCTCTTCATATGAGCTTAGCATTGTTTTGTTTTTTCCGCTGCTGATGGAAACTTCTTTTATTCCCAATTTGTCCATGAGCTCTTTCATGTTGTAATATGTCAGGCGCACGCCGATTGAGCCTATGTTGGACATGCGGTTGGCGTATATCTCGTCGGCGGCCATTGATATATAAAGCGCGCCTGAAGCGGCCGTGTTGGCATAGTATGCGTATATTGGGCGCCCTGTTTCTTCTTTATAGCTTTTGAGAGCAAGATACATTTCGTCGCTTTCATATGTTGTGCCGCCGCCGGAATTTATGTAAAGCAATATTCCCTTGTTGCTTTCGTCGGCCTTTAGATAGTCAATTTTGTTGAGAAGCCATTCGTGCTGATAGCCCACAGGTATGCCATAGCTGTTCACGTTGTTTCGGGCAATTGTGCCCTCAATGCGTATCATTTCGACATAATCGCCATATATTGTGTCTTCATATTCATAGTTTGAAGAGGTCATGCTGGCCACAATGGCCACAATTCCGAAAAAGAAAATTGTGTTGATTGTTATGAACGCGGCAAGCACGGCAAGGCCCCAAAAAAGGCAGCCTTTTTTGTTTGTTTTTTCATAGTTTGTGTTATAGTTGGTGTTATAACATATGTTCCGCTGTTCGCCGTTGTTTTTTGACATGCCGCTTTCGGCAGAAGCTCCAAAGGCTGGAAGGCGACGGTTGTCTTCTTTTCCGGAACCAAAAAGCTGTTCTTCATCCATGTTTTACATCTCCTTTCTTTGCAATTATATCATTTTTGACCATTTCAATTGTTTACAAATATCTTAAATTTTATCCATTTCCACAGGGATTATAACTTTTGTGACAAAGTCGTCTTCATTTGTGACATCCAGGGGAGAGATTATATATTCCTCTGATATGGGGCCGGAGATGTTCATTTTGTTGCTGTTTATCCATTTTATCATTTTGAAATGTGTTGCAATCAATGTGCCGTGGCTTCCGAGGTGAAGCGCCGTGGCCGCCTTATAGCCGCCGCAAACCTTGAAATATGGCGAATTGACGCCGCCATAGACAGGGACACTCAGCTCCATGTCACATTCTCTGTTCACAAACTGGCCCATGGGTTCGTTGTGATATGTGCAAAGGACAGCGCCAATGGATTTGAGCTTCAGCTTTTTGACAATATTAAAAAGTTCCAGCCAGCGCGGACTGGTAACTTTTGAGTTGTCATAGTTTTTTTGTATTTGTCTTGTGAAAATGCAGTTATAGCGTGGTATTTCCTCAATTTTCACAGCGCTGTCAGCTTCACGCTGGTTTTTTGGCTCGTTGCCGTCAAAACACTGCATGAGTGATATGCCCGTTTCAAGCCTTGACAATGTCATGCCAAGCTCTTTTTGAATTGCTTCAAGGCTTTCAATTTTGCTTTCTATTATGAAAGAGCGCTCTCGGAGGCGTCTTGTGACGTTTTTGACGTCACGGCTGTTGATCATCAGTTTTATTTCCTCCAACGGGAAGCCAAATGATTTGAGTTTTTTGATTATATAAAGCGTGAGAATTTGTTCGTTGCTATAGTATCTATAGTTTGTGGAGCTTCGCATTGAGGGCACGAGAAGCCCAATTTCGTCGTAATAGCGCAGGGTTTTGAGAGGAATATGGCACAAAGCGCTTATTTCGCCTATGGTATAAAATTCGCCGCTATTCATGGAAAATCCCTTCTTCCCTATATACATATATTGCCATTACAGTATACCAGATTATGATGAATATTAAAAGTCTGATTTTTGTTTTTTTGTTTCAGGCAGAGCAAAGCTTGAAATGCTCCAAAGTGTTATGGAGCCAATCACAACAATTGTTCCAACGGCGGCAAAGCGCGTTGGCATTTCACCAATGAATATGAAGCAAAAAACCGGCGACAAAACGGGCTCTATGGCGGCCAAAACAGAACAGGCAAATGAGCTTAAAACCCTCACGGCATTTGTATACAGCACATATGCAAGGCCTTGTTGCACAAAGCCCAAAAAGAGCAAAACGCCAACCGATTTGAGTGAAATTTCCGCGGGCTCTCCAAATGTTATGAAAAGTGATATTGCGGCCGACATGAAGCTTCCCATTATAAGCGCGCTGAGGTTTTCTTCAACGGTTTTGAACTTGCCAGAGGCATAATATAAAACAGCTGTGCATATGGCGGCCAAAAATGCAAGCATGTTTCCGGCCATTGATGAGGCGTCAAATTCGCCATAGAAAAAGAGGAATATGCCAAAAGCCACGGCGATTATGACGGCGGCGTCGCGACGTGAGGGCCTTTTTTTGTCGATGAGACAGTTGGCAAGAAGAACAAGAACAGCGCTTGTTTGAAGAATGGCGGCGCAGTTGGCGCCCGGCGCCAGTTTGCTTGCGGCAATGAAGCTCATATATTTGAAGCACGTGAAAAACG
This sequence comes from Bacillota bacterium, assembly GCA_022791155.1. Taxonomy (GTDB): domain Bacteria; phylum Bacillota; class Clostridia; order Lachnospirales; family Anaerotignaceae; genus JANFXS01. The sequence continues at coordinate 5,683 of JAAVYN010000018.1, forward strand.
CCACAGCCGCCGTGACGCGGTTGATCACAATGTGTCCGTGGCGCACAAAATGTATGTAGCCAATGAAAAAAAGTCCGGCCAAAACGCCTCTGCCGGCTGTGACCTGAAAATTGTTCCACGGCGACAGCTTTATCATGAGGCTTGTTGTTGACCAGCACAGGCCGCACAAAACCATATAGAGTATGGCTGATTTTTCTGTTAAATTTTTGTTCATTTTGTTTTCCCCCGCAATTTTTAACTTGATTATATCAGCATAAAATAAAAAAGCAATACCCTCCTGAAATGGCGGTGTCAACGAGCAGTCAAGAAGACTCTGTGCCTCACTTGAAGGCAATGTGCGGGAGCAAAATGGTTTGTGCAGTGCAGTTTTGAATTGTGAAATTTGTGAAACAAATTGGCGCTGAAGGAGCCAAAAACATGATTTGAGGCATGAGTTGTGAGGTTGGACAAATATAATTTATAAAAGGTTAAAAAATGTGAGAGCGGAGCAAGCATTTAATTCGCCGCAAACATTCATCCGTGAAAACGATAGCATAATTGTGGAATGAACGCGGCGCCGGCTTCAAACTGAAAAGACAAAAATTCTGCAAAAATATGTTCACAGAAGAATATTGTGCACATATTTTTGGCATGGATTGTATGTTTTTGTGAACAGAAAAAACTTTTTGAGTGAATTAAATTGACGAAATAAGGCAATTATAGTAATCTAAAATAAAATGTTATTCAAACGTTTTTGGCCTGTGCAGTGTGTGACATTTTGCCATTTGGCGTTGCCTTTTCGAACGCTTTTGCCATGGCAACACTGTTTCACGTGAAAAAGTTTTTGTCTCAAAACATGGCAATGACTGCAAAAGGGGCTGAAAGAGAAAGCAAATTATCAACAGAAATTTTAGGGGGCTTATTTATATGGCTGAAGAAATCAAAAACGAAAACAACAGTGACCTCAGTTTGACAGGAAATTTTATACATAATTACATACAAGCGGATCTTGGCGAAAACCTTTCCCGCATAAAAACGCGTTTCCCGCCGGAGCCAAATGGCTATCTTCATATAGGCCATGCCAAATCCATATGCCTCAATTTTGGAATGGCAAGCTTGTATGGCGGAAAATGCAGTTTGCGGTTTGACGACACAAATCCCTCCAAAGAGGAGACAAAATATATTGAAAGCATAAAAGAAGACGTGAAATGGCTTGGTTTTGACTGGGAGGACAGACTGTTTTTTGCCTCAAGCTATTTTGACATATTTTATGACGTGGCCGTGAAGCTGATCAAAGAGGGAAAGGCGTTTGTTTGTGATCTTGACGCCGCCCAAATGCGTGAATATCGCGGAACATTGAATGAACCAGGCCGGCCCAGTCCATATAGAGACAGAAGCGTTGAAGAGAATTTGGAGCTTTTTGAGCGAATGAAAAAAGGCGAGTTCCCTGACGGAAGTCACACGCTTCGTGCCAAAATTGACATGTCATCGCCAAACATAAACATGCGTGATCCGGTTTTATATAGAATTGCTCACCAAAGTCACCACACAACAGGGGACAAATGGTGCATATATCCCATGTATGACTTTGCGCACCCTCTTGAAGACGCCATAGAGGGAATCACGCATTCCATATGCACAATGGAATTTGAGGATCACAGGCCGCTATATGACTGGGTTGTGGACAACAGCGGCCTTCCGGCAAAGCCGCGTCAAATTGAGTTTGCGCGTTTGAGCCTCACAAACACTGTCATGAGCAAAAGAAAACTGCGTGCGCTTGTTGAAGACGGCCTTGTTGACGGCTGGGATGATCCGCGAATGCCGACAATAAGCGGTTTGCGCCGTTTGGGCGTCACCCCCGAGGCCATAAGAGATTTTTGCGACAAAATTGGCGTGAGCAAGGCCAACAGCAAGGTTGACCGCGCGCTTTTGGATCACTGCGTGAGAGACGATCTTAAAGCCAAAACGAATGTTGTTATGGCGGTTATAAACCCTTTGAAAGTTGTGATTGACAACTATCCTGATGGTCAAATTGAGTTTCTCACTGTTGAAAACAACCCTGAAAATGAGTCAATGGGCACGCGTCAGGTTCCGTTTTCAAAGGAGCTTTATATTGAGCGTGACGACTTCATGGAAGAAGCGGCAAAAAAATTCTTCCGCCTTGCTCCTGGCAAGGAAGTGCGCCTTAAAGGAGCATATTTTGTGACATGCGTTGGTTTTGAAAAAGATGAAAACGGAAATGTGACAGAAGTTCATGTGACATATGACCCCGAAACAAAAAGCGGCTCTGGCTTTGAAGGGCGCAAAGTTAAGGGCACACTTCACTGGGTGAGCGCTGACACGGCAATTGAGGCCGAAGCAAGGCTTTATGACGCGATGATGCTTGACGCCCCTGAAAACCCCAATGGCGAAATGGTTATGAACGCGGAAAGCATAAAAATTTGCAAATGCTTTGTTGAGCCATCGGTGAAAGAAGCAAAGCCCGGCGACAGATTTCAGTTTATGCGCAATGGATATTTTTGTGTTGACACAAAAGACAGCACAAGCGAAAAACTTGTGTTCAACAGAACTGTGGCGCTGAAAAGTTCATATAAACCAAATGTTTGAAGGCTTGTTTGACGTGTTTGGTTCAGCGAAACGCATTTGGTTTTGAAAATTGAGAAATGACCATGAATGTTTGGGCTTGATTGAACACATGGCTTGCTTGGTTGCGAAAGGCTTGCATATTAAATGTGCGGGCCTTTATTGCTGTGAAAATTCAATTTTGTGCAGTTTTGCAAATTGGTTTGTGATGAACAGCCCATGAAATTTCATGTGTTTTGCGGTTTGATTTTTTTGTTTATAAGAATTTTCATATACACAGCTATTTTATTCCGCTTGTGTTTGTAGTAAAATAGAATTTGATTTTTGAACATATATTTCAATTGGCAAAAAGAGGGGTTTGGAAGCTTTTTTGCAAAGTGGCCTCGTTCATGCTGTGTCACTGTTTTAAGTTAAATTTACATAATTTTGAGGTGTGTTATGGATTACAGACAAATATTGAAAAATCACAAACGTATAGTCATCAAAATTGGAACATCAACCGTCACATATCCCAACGGGCGCATAAATCTCCGCCGTTTGGAACAGCTGGCGTGGGTTCTTGGCGACCTGAAAAACCGCGGCAAGGACATTGTTCTTGTTTCCTCGGGGGCAATGGGCGTTGGTTGCGCCACGCTTGGCCTTGACGCGCGGCCAACTGAGATAAGGCTCAAACAGGCGGCGTCGTCTGTGGGACAGGCATCGCTTATACAGATATACAAAAACTTTTTCAGCGAGTTCAACCAGAAAGTTGCGCAGATACTTCTCACAAAAGAACTTGTCAACAATGACGAAAGAAAAAACACGGCAGCCCGCACGTTTGAAACGCTTTTTGAGATGAACGTTGTGCCAATTGTCAACAACAATGACGCTGTTGCCACGGTTGAATTTGAGTTTTCTGACAATGACACGCTTTCGGCCGTTGTGGCCAATCTCATAGGCGCCGACTTGCTTGTGCTTCTCACCGACATAGATGCGCTGTATGACGCCGATCCAAAGGTGTGTGCGGAAGCAAAGCGCATATCTGTTGTTGAGGAGGTCACTGAAAACATACTTGCAATGGCTGGCGAAAAGGGGAGCGCATTTTCTGTTGGAGGCATGGAAACAAAACTTCAGGCCGCTGTTCAGTGTCGTGCAAGCAAAACGGACATGGTGATTGCGCTGGGCGAGGATCCACGCATATTGCACAGGATAATCGATGGTGAAGACGTTGGAACACTTTTTATCAACAAATGATTTGAGGGAGCGGCTCTGCTTTGGAGAAATGGAATTTGAGAACATGCTGTGACACATGTCGTGGCGCTGAATTGTGATCACAAAAACATGGACAAGTCAATTGAAACATACAGAAAATATATTAATGACGTTGGGTTTGAAGAATGATTTGGGCAATGCCACGGCAAAAATTGAGAATTGCGTTGGGAGGTGTGAGAATGAAAAAATGTCCGTTTTGTGGAGCGACTGTTGTGTATGAATATGCGCCATGCCCTAATTGCGGCGCTTCAGGCCAGGGGAAATGGATTGACAGCGACGAAAATGACTTATATGGCTCGAATGCGAGAGCTTCGCGTGACACAAGAGGGCGGGAGAATTTTTCTGATGAAAACATTGTTCAGGGAAAGCAGATCAACAGGATTGTTAAATTTGTGTTAATTTTCCTTTCGCTTGTAAGCTATCCTTTTGGATTTGTAACAAGCATTGTTCTTGTGCTTTTGCCATGGCCCGAATATAAAAGGTTTGCTAAAAAAACATTCATATGTGCTTTGATGTCACTTTTTTTGTATATTTTGATTACTTCACTCACTTTGTTTGTTTTTGTTCCACAGCTTAATGTTTGAGGGAAGCGCTGCGGACAATGGGCGCTGGTTTTTTTGGCGACTTTCACGGCCTTAAAAAAGCTCCTTTTTGAAAGCTCGAAACCAAGCCAATAGCCATTGTAATATTTGTGCTCTCTAAAACTCCACATAACGTCAAACATCAATAAAAGCTAATGACTTGAACAGACGACAAAAGGCGTGGCCAATGAGGAAGGGGCTCTGGATGTCCGGGGGACATCCGTTTAGCAGAGCACCACAAAGAAATGTGGCCGCCAAAGGCGGAATTTTGCATAGCAAAATTTGCTGAGCCGACTGGAGTGGAACGGAGACTGGAAAGACCGTTCCTGTTCAGCAATTTTTGCTAACGCAAAAATCCACTGACGTGGCCGCGCGTCTTCGCGGTGCTACCTTTGCAACTGTGAGATGTGCAAACCGCGTGAGAGTCGCGGCTTTCACGCGGTTCACACAGCAAGTTCTCGAATTTTGCTAACGCAAAACGCTTCACTTCGTTACGCGCCGCGGCTTTCACGCGGTTCACACAGCAAGTTCTC
>JAAVYN010000019.1 GCA_022791155.1 Bacillota bacterium
AACCGCGTGAGAGTCGCGGCGCGCAACGAAGTGGAGCGTTTCCCGAAGGGAAATTCGAGAGCTTGCTGTGGCCCTCCCACGGTCTTAAATGCCATTTAGAGCAACATGAATTAATAAAATAATAGCTATAAATTGCAATTTGAAAACCTATACCTTTCAAAAATATTTTTTGCCTTTCCGGCCCTCAATGCAGCAGAAAAGGCTGTTTGCCGTTTCTTATATACCCAGAATGAGCCAAAACCCCTGAGCCATTTTGCCCAATATGTGTGAATCCATGCCATAGAGCACTGCGATGAAAAGTATGAACCCGGCAGACAGAACCGAAAATGACACTATGCCTATATAAATGTTGAAACGGCGCGTTTGTTCCGCCTCTGACATTTTGAAAAGCGATCTGAGAATAAGCATTATTTCCATGGCAATTGCAGCGGCTGTCCAAAGAAGGAATATCAAACCAGGCCAAAAAAGCGAATGTCCAGTGGCGTTTGCCGCAAAGTCTTCATATGAAAGTATTATCTTTGGAAGAACTATCAACCCCAAAATTCCCAAAAGATAAAGCGAAACAACAAGAAAAGTTCCCACAATCAAAATGAGGGGAGAATTGCGGATTATCTTGAAAAGATTGTGCTTTTCGAAATATATTTCAGACGATTCGCCAGCGGCCTTGAAACCCAATCTTATGTTTTCGATTTTCTCATTTATATATATTATTTCTTTGAGCGTTATTGGCTCGGCAGAGGTCATTTTGCAGTTTTTGAACGGCTCATATGTCAAAATTTCCAAACAGTGGGCCGAAAAAGCTTTTTTTGGAAGATTTGTGACGCCTATTATGTTTTTATATGGTATATATCTCAGCTGTATTTTCAGGCCGCGCCTGAGCTGGTGAACAACAAGGCCGGTTTTTGTGAAATATAAATCTCTGAAACAATCTTCTTTGAGAAAATCGCTTTCAACCATTTGAAGCTCAAGCGGATTGATTTTTGACAAAGCGCGGTGAAAAAGCGCAATTGAAATCAGAGTTGCCGCTGAAAGAAAAACAAAAGCGGCAAGAATGAAAACAGCAAACCCCACAAAAGTGAACAAAAAAATGGAAGATGGAGTTGTTTTTGTGAATGCCAAAAAGGCAGACACACCAGCAGGAATGAATGCTGAAACAATGCCGATTGGTAATAGAAGCCGAAGGGCTTTCGAATAAGCTCGTTTGATCATAATACCGCCTCCCTTATTACACTATTTTATCATTATATGACGTTTATGGCAATGTTAGGAATTTGTTCAATTTTGTTTTGCGGTTTGAAACGTTTGAACAAATATAAACAGGTGTTTTGGGGCAAATTTTTCCATTGTATTTTATTAAAAACAATAAATATATTTTGTTGTGAATAATGCATATATTTTATGGACTATATTTGGCGCAACCTTACGAAAAAAATATATTTGAAAAAAATGATTTGTTTGGCACAGCGTTTGCTATATTAATTGTCATATTCAATACAAAAGCAATGAGCCGCATTTTGGGTACATATAAACTTCAAAAACAAAATGCAACAGCGGTTTGTTGCAGAAGCACTTTGAAAATTGCACCAAAACAATTGCGTGTCAACGGGCCCAGTTCCGCATTGGACAGTTCACAAAACACAATGAAGCGGAAATGGCTGAAACAATCAATTTCATTTTCATTCATGCGGCGTTTTGAAATGCCGCATTGTTCAGAAAAGCTGCTGCTTGGGCTGAACAGCATTGGCAGGTTTGTTGATGAAGCTTGCCAAATTTTGATAACTCGCAGGAAACAATTAAAACTTAGGAGGGCATCCAAATGAAAAAGAAAATCACAGTACCTGAAATTATGGCTTGCAAAGGCGGCGACAAAGTTCCGACAATGGTCACATGCTATGACTACACAAATGCCAAACTTGTTGACGAAAGCAATGTGGACATGATTCTTGTTGGCGACTCTTTGGGAATGACAATGCTTGGATACAAAGGCACAGTTGGGGTTACAGTTGACGACATTATATATCACACGAAACACGTGGTTGCCGGAGCTCCAAACACATTTGTTGTGGGCGACATGCCTTTTGGCTCATACAACGTGAGCATTGAAGAAGCCATTGTGAATGCCAACAGAATTTTTGCAGAAGGCGGCTGTGACTGTGTTAAGCTTGAAGGCGGAACAGACATGGCTCCTGTGATTAAAGCCATTGTTAAAGCTGGAATTCCTGTTTGTGCCCACATTGGCCTCACACCTCAGACAGCTTCAATGATGGGGGGATTCAAAGTTCAAGGAAAGAGCCTTGAGGCCGCTCAAGAGCTTCTTGACAGTGCAAGAGCCGTTGCCGAAGCAGGAGCTTTCATGGTTGTTCTTGAAGGCATACCAGCAATGCTTGCTGAAGTTATAACAAAGAAAGTTGGCATACCAACAATGGGCATTGGCGCGGGAGCAGGCTGTGACATGCAGGTTCTTGTGGCTCAAGACATGCTTGGCATGAATGACTGGGTGCCAAAATTTGCCAAAAAATATGCCGATCTTCACACAGTTGTCATCGATGCTTACAACAAATTCTGTGAGGAAAGCACAGCAAGAACATTCCCTTCAACAGAATATCAATATAACGCCAAAATTGAAGGCATTGAGAACCTTAAATAATCACTGAAATGCTTCAGGCAGAACCAAATTTTGCCACAAAGCTGTGTCAAAAATTTTGAGCGGCTTGTGAAAAGAAAATTGTTTTGAAAATATGTGTGCGATATTACAAATTTTTAGGAGGAAAAAGCAATGGCAGAGTTTTTAACAGATATTGAAATAGCTCAGAGAGCTGAAATGCAGGAGATCAACAAAATTGCTGAAAAAGCCGGAATTCCTGACAAATATGTAGAAAACTATGGAAAATATAAAGCAAAAATTGACTACAGATATTTGCAGAATGAGCTTAAAAACAATGACGATGCAAACCTTATACTTGTGACAGCCATCAACCCAACTCCGGCTGGCGAGGGAAAAACAACAACAACAATCGGTTTGGGCGATGCGCTCAACAGATTGGGCAAAAAAACAATGATTGCTGTCAGAGAGCCGTCTCTTGGCCCTGTGTTTGGTGTTAAAGGAGGCGCCGCCGGCGGTGGATATGCTCAGGTTGTTCCCATGGAAGACATCAACCTTCACTTCACAGGCGATTTTCATGCAATTGGAGCCGCCAACAACCTTCTTGCGGCAATGATTGACAACCACATTCATCAGGGCAACGCGCTTGACATAGACCTCAAAAAGATTGTTTGGAGACGTGTTGTGGACATGAACGACAGACAACTTAGAAACGTTGTTGACGGCCTTGGTGGAAAAGGCGATGGTGTGACACGCACAGACGGTTTTGACATCACTGTTGCCTCTGAAGTTATGGCGGCATTCTGCCTCTCAAATGACATAATTGAGCTCAAAGAAAAACTTGCCAGCATGATTGTTGCCTACAACAGAAAAGGCGAGCCTGTGACATGCGGACAGATCAATGCCCAGGGCGCCATGGCCGCACTTCTCAAAGACGCGCTCAAGCCAAACCTTGTTCAATCATTGGAAGGAACACCAACATTCATCCACGGCGGCCCGTTTGCCAACATAGCTCATGGATGCAACTCTGTCATAGCAACAAAAATGGCTTCCAAAATTGCAGACTATGTTGTTACAGAAGCCGGCTTCGGCGCTGACCTTGGCGCAGAAAAATTCATCGACATCAAATGCCGCAAATCTGGCCTCAAACCAAAAGCCGTTGTGATTGTTGCAACTGTGAGAGCGCTCAAATATAACGGCGGTGTTCCAAAGGCAGAGCTCAACAGCGAAAACCTTGAGGCGCTTGAAAAGGGCCTTCCAAACCTTCTTAAACATGTTGAAAATGTCACAAACGTTTATGGCCTTCCGGCTGTTGTTGCAATCAACGCATTTCCAACTGACACAAAGGCTGAACTTGATCTCGTCAGAGAAAAATGCGGCGAGCTTGGCGTCAATGTTGCCCTTTCAGAAGTTTGGGCAAAAGGCGGCGAAGGCGGCGAGGAGCTTGCAAAAGAAGTTCTCAAACTTGTTGAGAAAAATGCAGAGCACAAATATGTTTATGACATCAACCTTCCAATCAAAGAGAAAATTGAAGCAATCTGCAAAAATGTTTATGGAGCAGACGGCGTTGATTTTGCGCCGGCTGCAAGCAAGCTCATTGCGGAATATGAAAAAATGGGCTTTGGCAATCTCCCAATTTGCATGGCCAAAACTCAATATTCTTTGACAGATGATCAAACAAAACTTGGACGTCCAGAAGGCTTCAGAATCAATGTGAGAGATCTCACTCTTTCAGCCGGTGCCGGCTTCATAGTTGCCCTCACAGGAACAATCATGAAAATGCCCGGCCTTCCAAAAGTTCCGTCAGCAGAAAAGATTGACGTTGATGTTGATGGCAAAATTTCAGGCTTGTTCTGATTTGCCAAAGGCTGGACATTCCACGGCTTTTGCAACGACTTTCATTGGCGCTGATGGACAGCGAATGAAATGCGGAGGCAGACAAAATGACGGTGCGACATACTGTTTTTGACATTTGAATGTTTGCAAACAAAGTTTACAGACATGTTTGACTTTGAAAAACAGCGGGCATGGTTTTTGGCCGTGCCCGCTTTGTTGGTTATATAAATATGATTTACGGAGTGATTATATGGGTCAGATAATAAAAGGCAAGCCTGTGGCCGACGCCATAACAGAGGAGCTTGTGAAAGACGTTGAGGCGCTGAAAGCCAAAGGGATTGCGCCAAAACTGAAGATAGTGAGAGTTGGCGCGCGTGAAGATGATTTGGCATATGAAAAAGGCGCGCTGACAAGAATGAAAAAATGCGGCATTGAAGTTGAAGTTATGGAGCTTGCCGCCGACATCACTCAGGAAGAATTTGTCAAAGAATTGAAAGGTGTCAACGACGACACTTCAGTTCATGGAATTCTTCTTTTCAGGCCGCTTCCGCAACAGCTTGACATGAATGAAATCAAATATGTTATAAGCGCCGAAAAAGATGTGGATTGCATAAGCCCGCTTAACGTTGCAAAAACATTTGATGGCGACAAAACGGGCTTCCCTCCATGCACAGCACAGGCTGTTATGGAAATACTTCACTATTACAAAATTCCTGTTTTGGGAAGTGATGTGGCTGTTGTCGGGGCCTCGCTTGTTGTTGGCAAACCGCTTGTTTCCCTTCTCATTCAGGAAGAAGCCACAGTGGCCAACTGCCACATAAGAACAAAAGATTCATCTGCATACACAAAAAATGCAGACATTGTTGTTTCGGCTGCCGGCTGTGCCAAGCTTGTGAAAGGAAACTGGATCAAAGAGGGCGCCGTTGTGATTGATGTTGGCATAAATGTGGATAAAGACGGAAACATGTGCGGCGATGTGGCTTTTGATGAATGTGTTGACAAAGCTTCAATGATAACCCCTGTTCCAGGAGGCGTTGGCTCTGTCACAACTTCCGTTTTGGCAAAACATGTTGTGCGCGCATGCCGCCAGATTAATAATATATAACCAAATTTTGTGTACCGGCAAATTGATGTGTCATCATCACTTTGGAACAGAAGTGTTTTTGTGTGTTGAACAGACACAGATTTTTGGCAAAAAAGCGACGGCCTGAAAGGCTGCATGTTCAGCCGGCATGGTGAAGAACATGAGCCTTTTCTGACAATGTTGCCGTGATTGAATTGAAACAATTTACTATGGTGGAGTTTATAAAATGTTTTGTTGCACGCAAAATTAAATCATTTTCTCTTGAGGAGGCGGATTAACCGGTAATGTCAAATCCCGGCTCTGTCGTCTTTAGGCTTTAGACCGTTCCAACAGTCTGAGTGACTTGAATTTGGCGGGTTGACGGACAAACCCACAAATGGTTGCAGTGAGGGCGGCTGTAAAGCCCACAATAGTATATTGCTACGCCGGAAAAGGCGTTTTGTTGATTAAGTTGGCGAAAAACAATTAATGACAAACAGGAGGCAATATAAAATGAATGTTATAGAAATGATAAGCGAATCGTCAAAGGAACTGAAAAAGATAAGAAGCCTTACGGGAAGTGCCCTTTTGGCCGCAATGAACATAATTCTCGACTTCATGAGGATTGTTGTGAGCAGCACTCTTGAAATTTCGTTTGCGCCACTTGCCATTGCGGCCGCCGGCATGTTCTATGGCCCTGTGACAGCGGCAATTGTGGCAACAGGCGCCGACGTTTTGGCGTTTTTCCTGAAGCCCAATGGTTTCTTCTTTGCTGGCTTCACACTGAACGCGGCAATAACTGGGTTTATATATGGAATGCTTTTCTATAAAAAAGAGATAACATTGAAAAGAGTTCTCATAGCACAGCTGTTGGTGACAGTTGTTGTGAATTTGGTTCTGACGCCAATTTGGCTCAAAATCATGTATGGCAGTGAACTTTTTGCTGTGGCAAGAATCATCAAAAACATTGTTCAGTATCCCGTTGACGTGGCACTCTGCTATATTGTTTGCAAAAATGTCGGTACAGTGAGAAAGAAAATATTAAACAATTAGAGCTGAAGGAGATTGATCGCGTATGAAACTTTCACAATGCGCGTGCGAGGAGTTCGCGCTCAAACTTGCTTCCAAAGAGCCGGTTCCGGGCGGCGGCGGTGCGGCCGCATTGGCAGGCGCGCTGGGTGCGGCGCTGGGAACAATGGTGGCCAACTATTCCATAGGGAAAAAAGCCTTTTTGGGCATGGAAGACAAACATCAAGCCATGATTGACAAAACAACACAGTTGAGAGAAAAGCTCATGGGCCTTGTTGACGAAGATGCAGAAAATTTTGAGCCTCTTTCAAAAGCATATGGAATGCCAAATTCCACAGAGGCCGAAAAGGCCGAAAAAGAAAAAGTTCTTCAGGCGGCTTTGAAAGTGGCAGCCAAAGGCCCGGTTGAAATGGTGGAGTGCATATATGAAGCCATAAAAGTTCACGAAGAACTGGTCAATCTCAGCACAAAACTCATCATAAGCGATGTTGGGTGCGGCGTTTGGCTGCTGAAAGCCGCTTTATACAGTGCATCTCTCAACGTGACAGTGAACTTAAACAGCATAAAAGATGAAGTTTATGTTGAGGAAACAAAGGCAAAAATGACAAAACTTGTCACAGAGGGAAGCCGTATATGCGACAGTGTTTATGACAAAGTTGTTGAAATTTTGGGCTGACACAGATTGAAACTTTGCCAAAAGTCCAGGGCGATGGTCTTTTGGAAGCTCATTTTGTTCTGTGTGCTAACATAAAAATTTGAGAAAGCCGTCTGCAAAAGACGGCTTTTTTTGGTTGTATCTGCAAAGTGATTTGTTTTTAATGGCACAGGTTATATGAAAAGCTATATATTTTTATGAATTATGAAAATTTGGGCTTTTATTTGTTTTGTTCACTGCCGTTTCCCGAAGCAAAATTCGAGAACATGCGAAGTGTGAACCGCGTGAAAGCCGCGGCGGCGAAGCCGTTTTGCGAAGCAAAATTCGAGAACATGTTGAGTGTGAACCGCGTGAAAGCCGCGGCGCCCTCAAATTTTGATTAAACAGGAACGAGCTTCATATAATTATGAACGGCTGTGTATATGCAATATATGCAAAAAAACCACGTGATCACATGGTTTTTTGCATGTTAAATTGTTTGAAGTTTGAACAGCTTTTTTATATTTCGCCCAATTTAAGATTGGGGTTTGCGTTTAGATCCAAGCCACTGCGCCTTCCTTTGATATATTCAAAATATGCGGCTGAGCCAATCATGGCGGCGTTGTCAGTGCAATACACTGGTGACGGAACGTTGAGGGAAAGACCGTTTTTGGCACATTTTTCTTTCATGAGCTCTCTGAGGGCAGAGTTTGATGAAACACCCCCCGCCATTGCAACATGCTTTGCGCCTTTCAGCTTTGCGGCGCTAATTGTTTTTTCAACAAGAACTTCCACAACAGCTTTTTGGAAACTTGCGGCAACGTCGTTTCTGTTTATTTCTTCTCCTGTCATTTCAGCCTTGTTGAGGTGGTTGAGGACAGCGCTTTTAATGCCACTGAAGCTGAAATCGAAGCTTTCTTCTTCAAGATAGACCCTCGGAAACATGATGGCATCCGGATTGCCCGTCTTTGCGGCAGCATCAATCTTTGGCCCCCCAGGATAGCCCATTTTCAAAGCTCTGGCAACTTTGTCATATGCTTCGCCAGCGGCATCGTCTCTCGTGCGGCCCAATATTTCATAATCACCATAGTCTTTCACATATAAAATGTGCGTGTGGCCTCCCGAAACAACAAGCGCCACATATGGCGGCGTAAATTCATTGTTTTCAATGTAGTTGGCACATATGTGCCCTTCAATGTGGTTCACACCTATAAGAGGCTTGCCAATGGCATATGCAAGGGCTTTTGCTTCAGCAACGCCAACAAGCAATGCCCCAACAAGCCCAGGGCCATATGTGACCGCAATGGCGTCAATCTCATCAAAATTTGTTTGGGCATCATCAATTGCTTTTTTGATGACATAGTCAATGTTTTCGATGTGTTTTCTTGAAGCTATTTCAGGCACAACACCGCCAAAAACAGTGTGTGTTTCTATCTGTGACGCAATCACACTGCTCAGCACGCAGCGGCCGTTTCTCACAACGGCGGCCGCTGTTTCATCACATGAGCTTTCAATGGCAAGTATGTTTATATCCGCATGTTCCATAGGCACCCTCCAATATGGCAAATTACAGCCCGTTTGTTATTATAGTTCTCATCTTTTCTCTGTCAAATTTTTTGTTTTCATCATTTTTGTTTTCAGGCACACGCATGTTGAGTGCTCTCCGGCTCACCATTCCGGCAAAGGCGCCATATGATATGACAGGGAATATGAAAAACAGGAATGTGCCGCCAATGGCATAGACGTTCAAACAAAGAAGCATAAACACAGTTCCAATTGTGAAATTGTATATCATGCGCCTGTCAGAGCCATTTGCCATTTCCTGTATCAGCGAGCCAATGAATGCGGCAACAAAAAGGGCGCCAATTATATATACAACCAAAAATGCAGCCTCCAAAAAAAATATAAACGGAATTCCCACAACTGAATAGAAAAATATCATAAAAACAATTAATTTCATGACATAAATTAAAAGCCCCAGTTTCACTATTTTTTTGAGATTGAGGGAAACAATTCCGGCTCCCAGCCATATTTTTTTTGGAAACAGTTTGAGCGCAAAAACACCAATCAAAAAAAATGCAGCTCCAACAAGCCCAATCAGAATGGGCAAGGGGAGTGAAAACAAAAGCGTTGCGGCCTGTTTCAGCCTCAAAATATATATTGCGCCTTCAATGTTTTCTCTCAATGCTTCAGCCACTGTCACAACAGTTTGGGGATATACAAAGCTTCTGACCCCAACGATGAAAGCACATATCAAAAAACATATGAGCACATGCAAAAAGAAACTTTTGTTAATCATTTTTAATACCTTTCATAATTTTCATCATCTGTTGCGGCGGCGCACAAGATACACTTGAAGCGCACAAAGTGCCGCTATGCTAAATGCTATAAAAGTGCTTCCACTTGTGAGTATTCTGTCGGCATTTTCAAATATGCGGGACATTGTTTCTGTCAAGCGGTATGTCTGAGATGCAATGTTTTCGGCGAAAATTGCAAGAACCTTTGTTTTTTCAGAAAAATTTGGGTTTTCGGAAAAAATTTCAAGAATTTTCTCACGATATGACAAAAGCATGGCGCCAACACAAAACAAAAGGGCAAAGCTTCCAACAAAGCGTGTTTTGAATTTGTCCCAGAATGTATATGGCAAATACACCTTTTCAAGCGCAGCAACCTTTGCCATGACGGCCGCTTCAAAGCCCTCAGGGGCGTTGGCCTGTTCAGCTTGATCCATTTGAACGGCCATTGAGTCATATATATCAAAAGCCTCACGGCATGTGGAGCATTCTGTCAAGTGTTTGTTGAGGCTTTCGGCCTCAAATTCATTTAGTTCCCGATCCAGATATTTCATCATAAGCAGTTCTGCATCTTGACATTTCAAGCCACTCAACCTTCCTTCCCTGAAATTATGATGTCTTTCAATATTTTTCTTCCTCTGAATATTCTGTTTTTAACTTTCGAAAGTGAAATTCCAACAACATCGGCAATCTCTTGATATGACATGTCTTCAAAATGATAAAGTATTATAAGAACTTTATACATATCGGGCAATTTTTCAACAGCTTTCAACAGCTCCTGACGGCTTTCCTTTTTTGAAAAGCTGCTTTCCGGCGTTTCTTTGTCCGCCGGTTCAAAAGCAATGTCATCTATGTCAACGCAGTCTGGTTTTTTCTTTCGGCGGAAGTCTATGACTGTGTTTGTGGCAATTTTGATGACCCATGTCGAAAATTTATATTCCGGACTGTATTTGTCGAGATTTTTGTATATCTTGACAAACACATCTTGGGCAATGTCATTGGCATCCTCGGCGTCGTTGACCATGCGCAGCACAACGGAATATACAAGATTTTTGTATCTGCCGAGTATCTCCTCAAAAGCCGCCATATCTCCGCATATGCAGTTTTGCACAAGTTCATAATCAGAAGTAGCCATTTTGCCTCCATTTCTTATTCATTAATACGAAAAATCATTTGCAAATGTCTGTTATATAGGCGAATGTCGAGCATGTGAAAAATATTTTATATAAATTTTGCTGTGGTGTTGGCCGGTAATGGCGCACAGCTTCTGGACAGTCATAAGCTTGTGTGGATTTTTGATTGTGCTGAAATTTGAGAACTATTCCTTGAACATTATTGTTTTTGTTATATTGTCATATCCCACAATGGTGTTTTTGAATATTGATGAGGCATTTTCAATGAATTCATCAGGGTTTCCAATGGCTGGGCTGAAGTGTGTCAGCCAAAGTTCATCAACATTGGCCATTTGTGCTGTTTGGGCGGCCTCTTTGAAAAGCATGTGCTTGTTTTCAATGGCTTTGTTCAGTTTTTCGTTTTCGCCATACATCCCCTCGCATATGAAAAGGTCGCTTTCGCTTGCAAACTGTGCAAGGGCGTCAACGGGCCGGCTGTCTGTGCAGAATGTGACGGCAATTGGCCGGCGCGGTGGCCCAAGAACCATGTCTTGGCTATATTCAATGCCGTCAATCAAAACTTTCTCGCCGCGCTGAACAATGCCCCAATATTTTTGGGGAAGCCCGCTTGCTTTGGCTTTTGCAATGTCAAACCGGCCTTTTCGTTCCACTTCAAGCCGATATGCAACGCATTTGACAGAATGATCCACAAACAGCCTTCTGATTTTAAGCCCGCTGATGTGAACATCAAAGTCATCTTTCTCATCAAGTTCAATATATTCTATGTCAAATGTGAGCTCCTGAGCAATGCGTTTCAAACCCTCAACAACATATATAAGCCCTTTTGGCCCAACAAGTTTGAGATTTTCGGTTCTTCCGGAATTGGCAATTGCAAGAAGCATTCCGGGCAAGCCTGATATGTGATCTGCATGAAAGTGGGTGAACAATATGGCGTCTATGGCCTTAAATCCCCAGCCCAAATTTTTGAGTGAAACTTGCGTTCCCTCGCCGCAGTCTATAACAATCAATTTTCCGTTAAGCCGCGCTATCATTGACGAAAGGAATCTTTTTGGCATGGGGGTCATTCCGCCTGTTCCCAAAAGAGACACGTCAAGCATAATTTTCTTCCTTTCATTATAAAGTTGAGATCCACGGCAAATGTTCCATAAAACCTCATTTTTAAGTGATTTTAGTCGTCACTTGCAGATATTATAACACAAAAGTTTTTTATTTCAAACAATAAGTTGGGCAATTTTGCTTTGGAACGCTGCCTGTTTCAGGGCGCTTGGAATGCAGAAAAATTAAAACCGTGTGATGACTGTGTGGCCTGTTTGACAATGGAGGGCGCGTTGTTTGTTTTTGGGGAAGGGAAGTGTGCATTTGAAATATGCACAAGAATTTCTGCCAAGCGCGCTTTCACTTTGAAAGATATGTTCGCGCAAGATATAAAATTTGATGAAAAATTATGTATATTGTGAAAATTTCTGTTCCACAAATTTGCTGACAGCCATTAATTTATACACTTCAATTCAGCCGCATGTTCAAACAATTGCACAGAATTTTGAGGGCAATGGGAACACAAAAGCGAATTGAAAGAATTGTAAAAAGCGTGCCGGATTTTTTGTCCGCCACGCCTTATTTTTTCATATATATGATATTTTTCATATCGGTCTAAAACCGCCTTTTCTTTTGGTTTATATCATTTTAAGAGTTTTGAGTATATTTTCTTCTTTTTCGCTCAGTGCTATGCAGCGTGAAAGTTTTTCAACAACGGCACAGCTTTCGCAGACACGTCTTTTGTTGAAATTTTCACTGCATATCTTGTAGAACTTGTCAGGGAAAAGAACCATTGCGCCTATAAGCTTTATTTCATCGTTGCCAAGAGAACTTTCACTGCTGTATGAATTCAAAAGCACATCTATCTTTTCTGCAGAGCAGCCTTCGCTTTTTATACATCTTCTTATATAGGCTGACAGGTCAGCGCACCGGCAGTCAAATGAACTTTTTTCAAACCCTGTTATGTACATAACGTTTGAGTTTTCCAAAAACCTCACGTTGTCACCCTTAAAATTGTTGTGGCATATGTTTTTTGAAGCCTGGGCCTCCTTTGTTATGTGGCCATATGATGTGGAGCTTAGAAAGTCTTGTGCTCTTTCAGTTCGCTCCATGAAATATCCATAGTTTTTTATTATTATTATGTCAACAGGTGAAAAGTTGCTCACGGCTGAAACACGTTTTTTGATCCTTTTCAGCTCGGTTTTTCTTTTTTCCCACGTTTTGGGAAGTTTCCCAAGGCTCACATTGCCGTCGGTTTCAACTCCAGCGGCCAATTTGTGCATCACAGCCATTGTTTTGGCAGCTGTTTTGATGGTTTCAATGTCGCTTTCGTCAATATCTTTTGTTTCCACAAAATCTGACAAAACAAACACGTTTTCTCCAACACAAAAATATGGTTTGCCGTCACAAGCGCTATAATATAAATCGGTGTTTGTGAATCCATTTTCATATAGGCGCTGTTTTATGGCGTTTTCAAAAGTTATGGTTTTGCTGTCGCTGTGCACTTTTCTGAGAAGCATGCAGCCTTTGTCTGTTTTGCAGATGAGTCCGCGTCGTGTTCTGACTGTGTTGTAAAGGCGCATTCCAAAGCCTTCCTTAAGCGCCTTTTCATATATGTCCTCCATAAAATATCCCCCATTTAACCTTCAAAATGGCTTTCAGCAATCGATTTTGTTGGCTGTCAACAGTGCATTTGCTGTTTTGCGGCAACTTCACAAGGCAGCAGCAAACAATTGCTGAATGTCAAAAAAATTATCCGCGGCATGCGTTTGGGCTTGTGCTGAAATTAACAGCGAATTATGTTCTGAAAAGCCAAACTCATTGCTGACAAAAGTCAAAGACCATTTACATATTTTCTCACAAAACGCTTATAACTTATGGTGTTTGGCAGTGCATCTGCATTTGTCAAAAAACATGCTTTGATGAACAGTGAATGCAGAAGTGAGCTTCAATTGCATAAGTGGCGATAGTTTTCTGCGTGTGGGTTGAAATACATCAAATGAAATTTCTCAATGCCGCTTCTTTTAACATCATATGACATTGTGTGAGGGATTATTCCCGCGATTTGATGTGTGTTGGAATGAGAGTTTGAAAATTTGATGACTGGTTTCTGAAAACCAAAAAGGCGGATTCCCCGCCTTTTTTAATTTCCAATCCATAAATTTGATGTTGCCGCAAAACTCCAGTCACTTCCAAATTTTCTGTTCTGCCATGTGTTTGAGGGTTTCAAAATCATTTTTTGACGGTTCTTTCAAAACTTCCCCAAGAAGATATGACAGCGTTTCTCCAACTTTTTTTCCTTCGCCAATTCCCATTGCCATTATGTCAGCTCCTGTTATGTTCAGCTCCTTCACTGTGAGAGGCTCTTTTCTTTCCAAAATGCCCTCAAGAATTTTTGAGGCCTCAAATGCCTCTTTTCTTCCGCATGAAGCTTCCGTTTTGAGGAACACGGCGCAATCTTGCGCCCCAAGCTTTGAGGCCATTTGTCTCACAGCTGTTTCGTCACATGTTATGTCGCTTTTGGCGTTTTCAATCAGTTTGACAATGAGATTGTATGTTTTTGTGTCAAACTTGAGCCCTTTCACAAAATGTATTGCCTTTTCTTTTTCGGCCCATCTCAAAAAAATGGCAAAAGCCGCCGCTGTGTTGCTGTCCAATCCCGAAACATATTTTGCTGCCAAACCGCCGTTTTGGACAAGTGAATTGTGAATGTGGGGGTCTATATGCTTCAAAAGCCCTGTTTCCCAAAGTGATGAAATGCGGTTCACATGTTTCCCCAAAAGTGTTTTTGTGAGTTCTTCCCGAATTCTTTCGGCGCTTATCTTTTTTATGAGGGAACCGTTTTCGCCAATGGCGTCAAACGTTTCTTTTTCTATGTCAAAATCGAGCTGAACACTGAATCTGACGGCGCGGAGCATTCTCAAGGCGTCTTCGCGAAATCTTTGACCGGCCTCGCCAACACCCCGGATTATTTTTTTTTCAATGTCATATATGCCGCCAAATATGTCCACAAAGCCTTCCGAAGGCCCATAGGCTATGGCATTGACGGTGAAATCCCTTCTGAGAAGATCTTCGTGAAGATCCCTTGTGAACGTCACGTTTTTGGGATGACGGCAGTCTTCATATTCGCCGTCAGTGCGGTATGTTGTCACTTCATAATTTGTGCCGTTTTTGACAACTGTGACTGTGCCATGCTTTATTCCTGTGTCAATTGTGTGGCGGAATATGTTTTTGACTTCGGAAGGGGGCGCCGAAGTTGTTATGTCCCAGTCGTTGGGAACCTTTCCCATGAGGGAGTCTCTCACACAACCTCCAACGATATATGCCTCAAATCCCTGCTTTTTTATTTTGTTTATTATGTATTCCACATTTTGCGGAAGCTGTATTTTTTCCACATTCTCTCTCCTGTCAGTGTTTTTCGTATATTTTATAATTTTTTGTTGACATATCCAACGTATGGTGATATTATATTTCTTGCATTAGAGATGTGCGCTTTTAGCTCAGTTGGTAGAGCAGGTGACTCTTAATCACAAGGTCCAGGGTTCGAGTCCCTGAAGGCGCATATATAAAAGCGGCGTTTTGTGTGGCCAAGCCACATGAGGCGTTGTTTTTTTGTTGCAAAAAACTGCCTTTGAGAACAAATATGCACAGACTGCAAACATTTGAATGCATGTTTGAATTCGGCATGTGTCATGATTGTTTCAAAAAATTTGTTCCAACACCGCTGTGTTTCGGAAATATATTATTTGGCTTGTGCATATGTTTGACAGATCAATGCGTGTGAACGGCGGCAATTGTTGGCAAACAGTGTTTGTTTTGTATGTATATATTTGTGTTTGCTTGCAATTGCCGCTGCAATTTTCACTTTTTGTTCATGCCTAAGGCCAATTTGATGTGCTCACTTGCCATAGAATGTTTTGTAAAGCTTTATAAAGTTTTTGTCGCGTGTCATTATGGCTTCTTCGGCTGCATTTTCGGGATAGTCATAAAACCCTTTTCCGTTTTTCACGCCATACCACTGTTTTTGCGCTCTTTCAGAAAGCATTTGCGCGTTGTCTGCTTTGCTCAAATCGGGCATTAGATATTCTGCCACTTTTGAAAATGTGTCAAGGCCGCCAAAATCTGCTGTTTCAAAAGGCCCAACACATGCATATCTGAAGCCTATTCCGAACTTCACTGCTTTGTCAACGTCTTCAATTGTCGCCGCGCCGCTTTCAACAATGTGCGCCGCTTCTCTGAGCAATGCATGTTGAAGCCTGTTGCCAATGAAGCCTTTCATTTCTTTTTTCATTGCAATGGGTTTTTTGCCTATTTTTTCGGCCATTTCATACACGGCATTCACAGTTTTGTCATTTGTTTTTTCGCCTCTTATAATTTCCACAAGCGGAACAATGTGAGGAGGGTTCCAAAAATGCATTCCCGCAAACCTTTCTGGAAGTTTCACGGCCTCTGCCATTTCAGTTATGCACAAACCGGATGTGTTTGTTGTCAAAACTGCTTCATCAGGGGCAATTTCTGAAATTTCATGCCAAAAGCTGTGTTTGGCCTCCATGTTTTCAACTATGTTTTCAACAACAAACGCACAGTCTGAAAACTCATTTTTGTCAGTTGAAAGAACAATGCTTTCAATTATCTTTTTTGAGCTTTCGGCGCTTTGCAAGCCTTCGTCAACAAGCCCGGCTTGATTGAGCTCAATCAGTTTTTCTGCACGTTTGAGGCCCTCTGGGGAACGGTTGTATAGTGTCACATCAAACCCATTTCCGGCAAATATCTGTGCAAGGGAAGTGCCCATTGTGCCGGCGCCGGCAACAACAACTTTGTTTTTTTTCATAAACTCACTCCTGTCAAAAAGTCAAATTCGGGATTTTGGGCATAAATTTTATGCCCTGTGATTATGAACGATTGTGTGCCATTGCCGGCTGAATGAAGGCGGCGTTGGCATATGTTTTCGTTCAAAAGCGTTGTTTTTTATACAATTATACCACATATTTCATAAACTTAAATTAATTTTTGATGATAAAATGCCATGGCGTGAAATATAATGTTGTAAAACCCCTTCGGAGGAAAATGATGAACGAGGAAAACAAAATTTATGAAATCGCGAGAATGATTGATGGCACAACGCCTCTGAATGACGACGTGATTAAAGCCTTCAATATATTAAGGGAGAATTTTCAAAACAACTATGTGCGCCGGCTTGTTCATGCAGCTGGAAACGAGGCCGAGAGCGCAAAAAGAAACCCAAGCCGTGAAATTGTGCTTCTCAGGGCGTTGAAAAATTTTGGCGGGGCAAACTCATCAGCCAATATAGATGCCGCCATACAAATGCTGACAACATTTCAGGCCATAAACAGCGTTCAATATAAATTGAACGGGCTGAAACAAACCCAAACAATCAGCATGAAAAGCAGTTCGGGCAGTGGTGCGCCGGCTGAAACAATAAGCAATGCAAGCATAAACATAGCCAATGTTCTTTTGACTCTTGAGCTTTTGAGAAACATGTGAAGCTTTATGAAGCGTAAAACCAAAAAAGCAAAAGTGTTCTGCCAAAATAATGGTTGAACTTTTGCATGTTTTTGTGTGACAAAATCATTTTTGATCGGGCGCTGAAAATTGCGGCAATCAAGAACCATTGAAAAAATGCTTGTGTCTGACGACAGCTGGCTTTGTGTTTTCATTCAAAAAAACATGCATTTGATGTGAATGCAAAAGGGGAGTGCTGTGTGCTTGAAATGATGAAAAATTGTTTTGTGCAAATTAGAGCAAAATTTTCAAATGATTGGGCGGCGAGAATGGTTTTTAACGTTTCACAAATTTTTGACAAATGCTATATATAAATTTCTCATTGATATGTGTGTTTTTTGAACCATTATATTTGGCTGGAAACCAAATGGCTCCCGAAACAGTTGTTTTTGCTGATGACTGTTCGGGAGCCGTTTGACTATGTATGGAATTTTCAGCTTTCGTTTTCTGTTTCGTCGATATTCTCAGTGTTTTCAAGCTCATCAAGTGCTTCTTGATATTTTTTGAGAACAAAATTTTGAATTTTTTCTCTTGATGAGACATTTATAGGGTGCGCAATGTCTCTGAAGCCGCCTTCAGAAGTCTTTCTGCTTGGCATGGCTATGAAAAGTCCCTCTTCTCTTTCAATCACTTTTATATCATGAACAACAAATTCATTGTCAAATGTAACTGAAATCACTGCTTTCATTTTTCCTTCTTTGTTGACTTTTCTAACTCTTACATCTGTAATTTCCATAATAAGCCCACCCTTCGTTTTATGTTTGCCCTTTGTGTATTGTTCGAAACGGTGTTTGCCCGTGCATTGGGCCAAGAGCGCAATCACGCGTCAAACACTGTTTGATGTGGATATATTTGTCAAACAAAATTTGGTCATATGTTTGATTTTTTCAGGGGAAACAAATTTCTTCTGTAGTTATGAATTGTATCAAAGAACTGTGCCTTTTTTCAGCACCACAGGATTTTCGCTGTCTCCAATTATTTGGCGGCCGTCGGACACAACAACGTTTTTGTCAAAAATTGCGTTGTCAACAATGCAGTTGTTGCCGATGTAGCTTCCTTCCATGATTATGCTGTTTTTGACAGTTGTGTTTTCGCCTATAAATGTTCTTCTGAACAAAACTGAGTTTTCAACCTTTCCGTTTATTATGGTTCCGCCGCCGCTTATGGAATTTTTGACCTCGGCAGCGCCGTTATATTTGACAGGAGGTTCGTCTTTCAGCTTTGTTGTTATATATGGATATTCTTTGACAAATATGTCGCGAACTTCTTTTTTGAGAAAATCCATGTTTGTTTGATAATAATCGCTTATTCCGCCGCCAACACTGCTCCAATATCCATCAAACTCATAGCCATATATATTAAGCTTGCGCCTAAAACGTATGATTATGTCTTTAACAAGATCGTAGCGGCCTTCAGGGACAATCTCCTCAAGAAGTTTGATGAGAAGCATTCTTGATATGACATATATTCCGAGGGAAGCGTTGTTTGTCTGTGGCTCAAGAGGCTTTTCCTCAAAGTCAACAACTCGGCCTGTTTCGTCAACGTTCATGATTCCCAGTTTTGTGAGGTCTTTGTTGAAAACTGGTTTGTATACAACTGTGATGTCAGCTTTTTTCGATGCGTGATATTCCAAAACATCACGATAGTTCATTCTGTATACAGAATCGCCAGAGGCTATGACAACATATTGTTCATGGCTTTTTTTGAGGAACACCAAGTTTTGATATATTGAATCGGCAGTTCCTCTGAACCAGAATGAGTTGTCACTGCTTATGAAAGGCGTGAAAATGAAAAGACCTCCCTGTTTGCGGCCAAACTCCCACCATTTTGAGCTTGAGAGATGATCGTTGAGCGAACGTGAATTATATTGTGTTATAACGGCAACTTTATTTATTCTTGAGTTCATCATGTTGCTAAGTGGAAAGTCAATGGCTCTGTAACAGCTTCCAACCGGCATTGCAGATGTTGCTCTTGAGATTGTTAAGTCGCCGAGGCGCATTTCGCTGTTTCCGCCTGCAAGAATAATACCTATTGCTTTCATAACTCAACCCCCTCAGTCAGTAGTGACTCCCCGCTTTCAAGCTTCATGTTGGGATAGTCCTTTGAAGATGTGATTCCGTGAACAACGCAGTTTTTGCCAATTTCAACTCCAGATGGAACAGATGATTTGTCGCCGATGACAGTTATTCCTGTGTTGTATATTTTTGGCTGAAGCTTGTTGGCTGTGTTGTTTCCAACACCAATTTTGACATTTTCGCCGATCTCGCATTCTTCATCAATTATGCATCTGTCAATGACAGAACCTTTTCCAATTTTGCAGTTGGCCATTATTATGGAATCTCTGACATATGCTCCCTCGCCAACCTCAACGCCCGCGCTCAAAACAGAGCTGTGCACTTCGCCATAAATTTCGCATCCGTCAGAAACTATGCTTTGGCGTATCACAGCGTTTTCTCCTGTATATTGAGGCGGCTGGTGATCTGTGTTCATATATATTTTCCATGAATCTTCATAAAGGTTGAACGATGGAAGTGTTTTGATGAGTTCCATGTTTGCGTGCCAATAGCTCTCAATTGTTCCAACGTCTTTCCAATAGTCTCTGAAGCGGTATGCGTGCATTGTTTCACCATTTTTGAGCATGGCTGGAATTATGTGGTTGCCAAAGTCGCTGTCGGGATGAATTTTGCTGTCTTTTATGAGCTCTTTTCTGAGTTTTTCCCATGTGAATATATAAATTCCCATGCTGGCCAAATTGCTTTTTGGGTTTTTTGGCTTTTCCTCAAATTCATATATCACGTCATCATCTTTTGTGTTCATGATTCCAAAGCGGCTTGCTTCCTCAATTGGAACTTCAAGAACAGCGATTGTGGCCGCGCTGTTTTTTTCTTTGTGATATTCAAGCATTTTTGAATAATCCATTTTATAAATGTGGTCTCCCGAAAGAATAAGAACATATTCAGGGGCGTTATCATCTATATATTCAATGTTATGATAGATGGCATTGGCTGTACCCATAAACCACTCGCCGCTTTCGCCTTTGAAGTGTGGCGAAAGGATTGTGACACCTCCGTGCTTTCTGTCAAGATCCCAAGGAATTCCGATGCCTATGTGCTGGTTAAGGCGCAAAGGCTGATATTGTGTCAGCACACCAACGCTGTACACACCGGAATTAATGCAGTTGCTAAGCGGAAAGTCAATAATTTTATACATACCGCCAAAAGTAACTGCCGGCTTGGCGATTTTTTTTGTCAAAACGCCAAGTCTGCTGCCTTGCCCGCCGGCAAGGAGCATAGCAATCATCTCATTTTTATTCATACCATCATCTCCCACAATATCCATATAGTAACGGATAGTTTTTGCTATAAGAGCAATAATAAGCAGTAAATAGGGCAACAGACAAAAATTACCGCTTATATTATGTAATTATTTTAACATAAAGACTATAAATTATAAATAGCAATTTAGTCATTTGTCGAAAAATATATCTAATACACAAATTAAATCAAATGATTTTTTGTTTATTTTTTTGTTTTAACTTTGAAAATATGTATATTTCAAAATATTATATCCTATTATGGCTGATATTTTTGAGATATTTTTGTAAGATTTTACCACAATTTGCGCTGTGCGTCAAATATTTTCTGCATTATTGTTAATTTATCAGACATAATTATATTTCGTTTTGTTGCCCTAAATTGGCAAACAGAAGATGCATTATATCAATCAATGCATAAAAAATTCAAGATGTGTCATTAAAGCATTGGCTTTCATAATCTATGCGGACAAGAACGCAAAAATGACTTGTTTGATGATTTATTTTTGCGCAAAAGCCAAATCAGCATTTGTGCGTATGCACTGCGTTAAAAAGTCTCCAATTTCTGGACTTTGATATAAGTATGTAGTATAATTTTGACTGATAATATTAAAAGAATAGAGGCTTGTTTTGATATGAATAAAAATATAACTGAAAATTATAAAAACGTATATTTCATAGGCATTGGCGGCGTGAGCATGTCCGGCCTTGCTGAAATACTTTGCGGCATGGGCATAAACGTTTCTGGAAGTGACATGAAGCCCTCCGAGGCCACAAAACATATTGAAGATTTGGGGATAAAAGTGAATTATGGCCACTTTGCCGAAAACATATCTCCAGACTTAGATCTTGTTGTGTATACAGCCGCTGTGAAGGCTGACAACCCTGAAGTTGTGGCCGCACATGAACATGGCATAGAAACAGTTGAAAGAGCGGATCTCCTTGGCGCAATCATGTCAAACTATGGCCAAAGCATAGCTATAAGCGGGACTCATGGCAAAACCACAACAACTTCAATGACAAGCGAAATTCTTCTTGCGGCCGGAACGGATCCAACAATAACTGTGGGAGGAACACTTCCGTCAATAAATGGCAACATAAAAGTTGGAAAAAGCCAATATTTCGTTGCAGAAGCATGTGAATATCACAACAGCTTTCTCAAATTCAATCCTTTCATAGGCGTTATATTAAATATAGAAGCCGATCATCTTGATTTCTTCAAAGATATAGACGAGATAAAAAACTCGTTCAAAAAATTTGCAATGAACGTTCCAAAAGAGGGCTATGTCATAATCAATCATGACGCTTATGGCATGGAGTTTGTCACAAAGGATCTGAAATGCCATGTGGTGACTTTTGGAATGTCAAACTCTGCCGATTGGTGCGCCTCAAACATAAAACTAAACGCCAACGGCACAACAAGCTTTGGCATAAGCTTCAGGGGCAATGAAATGGGAACCGTCAGCCTCAATGTCCCTGGTGAGCACAATGTGCTCAATGCGCTTGCCGCGTGTGCGGCGTCTCATGCCCTTGGAATTGGCATGAAAACAATCACAGAGGCGCTTGAAAGCTATTCAGGTGTGAACAGGCGTTTTCAGGAAAAAGGCGCTTTTGACGGCGTGAATGTCATTGACGACTATGCACATCACCCTTCGGAGATACGCGCCACGCTTGCCGCCGCGAAAAACATTCCTCACAACAAGCTGTGGTGTGTTTTTCAGCCACACACATATACAAGGGCAAAAGCGCTCATTGATGAATTTGCAGTTTCTTTTGGTGACGCCGACAATATAATCGTTGCTGACATATATGCCGCCCGCGAAAAGGACACAGGGCTCATAAATTCAAATGAAATTGCCGAAAAGATAAGAAGCAGTGGAAAAAATGCAATATATGTCGGAAACTTTGATGATATAATTGCCTACATCAAATCCACAGTTTCAAAAGGCGACATGTTGATAACTATGGGGGCGGGAGATGTCTATTTAATTGGAGAAAGGCTTATTAACGGGTAGTTATCCACATTATCCACATAGTTATGAACATTTTTTATCAACATATCAACCCATGAAGCTGAAAATATGATTTTGAACATTGCTTATATTTTTGTTGATAAACCAGTTTTTGTAGAAGTTTATATATTTTTGGCAAACAGCAACACATCAAATTTGGCTGCAAAGTGCAATTTGAGACAACATTTTGGCAAAAACACACAAATTGCTGTGATTTTGCATTGAAAAACTTCAATGTTTGAAGCTTGCGTTTTGTTTTTGCAATGTTTTGTGTTTTGGGGATCAAAGGGGAATGTCATGGAAGAACAAATGACAGTGCTGGCAACGCAGATGGAAACGCTGGCCGTGCTGATATTGATTGGTTTTTTGGCACAAAAAATGAAAATGGTGAAAAATGAGAGCATAGACGGGCTCATGGAGATAATTTCAAAATTGATATTGCCGTTTATGCTCATGACACTGATTGGAAGCGGCAGTAGTGACGGAATTTTTGAAATGGGAGGATATTTGGCGGCAACGGTCATAATGTTTGCTGTCTCACTGGCCTTGGGCTTCATATCTTCAAAAATTGTGAGGCTTCCCAAAAATGAATCAGGCATGCATGTGCTTGTGTCGGCCTATAGCAATGGCGGTTACATTGCAATGCCTGTTGTGGCGGCAATGTTTCCAGAAAGTTCCGGCCTTGCCATAGCCGTATATTCCACAATTGAAGCTGTTATGTATTGGGTGTTTGGGCCGCTCATTGCCAATTCATATGAAAGCAGAAAAATTGATATTAAAAAATTGTTCACGCCAATCACAATTTCTGTGGCAACAGGCTTTGTTGTTCTGATTTCAAACGTCAACCCTGTTGGCAACATTGCTTGGGACACATTGCGAAGCGTGGGATCAACAACAAAATATCTTGCGGCGATATACATAGGACTGGACTTGGGAAGAAAAGGGAAAAAGGGGATTTTGTCAAACCCAAAAGCGTTTTCGGCTGTGTCTGTCAAACTTTTGATTGTCCCTTTGGCGGCATATTTAATTCTCAAATTAAGCGGCTTTGTGAACGAACAGCAGCTTGTCATGCTGACTGTGTTTGCGGCGGCGCCATCGGGCATGTCATTGCCGATAGTGGCAAAAATTGCCGGTGTTGACGATTCATATGCCATAAGCGCCATTATGATAAGCACAATTCTTTGCCCTGTCACAATGATGCTTGTCATGCGCATAGCGCTCAGCCTCTGATTTGTGAAAGAAGTTTTCACATGTGGCGCTGTCTTGTGTGTTCATTTTTGCTGTTTGCAGCTGTGTGTTTCAGGCGGACACAAATGCGCTTTCAAATGACATGAAATGAAACGGTTTTCCGCAAAAGCCCAAAAATCATTTGGCTTGCAAAATGCGGCCAAAATTTTGTGCAAATGAGAAAATGTTTGACAAAATGCCGTTTTTGTGATAAAGCATATTTCATGCGGTTGTCAGTGTTTTGTTGTTGTTAAAGGAGAAGGGAAAATGGGGGAACAAATGACAGTGCTGATTGGACAGATGGAAACATTGGCTGTCCTTATACTTATTGGCTTTTTGGCAAAAAGCCTCAACATGGTTAAAGACGAAAGCGTTGACGGGCTCATGGAGATACTTTCAAAGCTTGTGCTTCCATGCATGCTTTTGACGTTGATTGGAAGCGGCGGAAGCCGGGACGAACTTTTTGGCATGTGGAAGTTTTTGCTTGCCATAATAATTATGTTTTTGATTTGTCTGACAGTTGGTTTTGTGATGTCAAGAATGCTGAAATTGCCGCAAAATGTCAAAAACCTTCATATAATAGTGACGGCCTATGGCAATGGCGCTTTTGTGGGCGTGCCCGTTGTGGCGGCAATGTTCCCTGAAAATTCGGGCCTTGCCATAGCCGTCTATTCAATGTCCGAGGCCATAATGTATTGGGCATTTGGGCCAATAATCGCTGATGCCTCGGGGAACAAAAGCATCGATTTGAAAAAGGTGATAACTCCGCTGACAGTTTCCATAGCGCTTGGGATACTTGTGCTTCTGCTGAACTTGAATCCCTCTGAAAACATTGTTTGGGAAACATTGAAAAGTGTTGGCGGAACAGCGAAATATTTCGCAGCAATATATATTGGCCTTGACATTGGAAGAAAGGGTTTCAAAAAAATGACAGAAAACCCAAATGTTTTTGCCGCCGTGCCCTTTAAGCTTGTCATACTCCCTATAATCACATACATAATTGTGGGAAAGACAGGCTTGCTGAGTGGGCAGCTTTTGATAATATTGACACTGTTCACCTCAACTCCTTCGGGAATGGCGCTTCCAATTGTGGCGCGCATGGCGGGAAGTGACGATTCATATGCCACAAGCGGCACAATGTCCGCAACAATATTGTGCCTTATAACAATGCCGCTTGTCATGTGGCTCACTTCATATATATAATTTGGCGGCGATTGCGTTATACTATTGCTTTACAATTCAAATTTTTATAAACAGCAGCCTGACAAACTGTTGGGTTAAATATACTGCAATGGGAGGATTTTGTTTATGATAAAACTTTATGACTCAGGAGCGTTTCTTTTGAATGGAAGCGAAATTGTCGCTGATGGAAACACGGCTGAAAATGAGCTTATATCAAAAGGATTTTCAATTTCGAAAAACGAAGCGGCCAAAAACACAATGGCTCATTCAATATTGTCAAGCCACAACACATCAGGCGATGACAAAAAACTTAAAATCAAATTTGACGCTCTTGCAAGCCATGACATAACATATGTTGGAATTGTTCAAACGGCAAGGGCAAGCGGCCTTGAAAAATTTCCTGTGCCATATGTGATGACAAACTGTCACAACTCACTTTGTGCCATTGGAGGCACAATAAATGAGGATGACCACTTGTTTGGCCTCAGCTGTGCAAAAAAATATGGCGGCATATATGTTCCAGCACACCAGGCGGTTATACATCAATATATGCGTGAAATGATGAGCGGTGTTGGAAAAATGATTTTGGGAAGCGACAGCCACACGCGCTATGGCGCTTTGGGCACAATGGCCATTGGCGAAGGCGGGCCGGAGCTTGTGAAACAGCTTTTGGGCAAAACATATGACGTGGACAGGCCCGACGTTGTTGGCGTGTATCTTGCGGGAAAACCGGCGCCATGGGTTGGCCCGCAGGACATTGCGCTTGCAATAATAGGCGCTGTGTTTGAACGCGGATATGTCAAAAACAAAATTATGGAATTTGTTGGTGACGGAATCAAAAATTTGAGCACTGACTATAGAAATGGCATTGATGTCATGACAACAGAAACAACCTGCCTTTCGTCGGTTTGGATCACTGACGATGAAACCAAAAAGTGGTATTTTGTTCATGGCCGCGTGGAGGATTATAAAGAGCAGAACCCAGGACAGGTTGCATATTATGATGGCATGATATATGTTGACATGTCAAATATAAAACCAATGATTGCAATGCCTTTTCACCCAAGCAATGTATATTCAATTGATGAACTCAATGAAAATCTCATTGATATATTGGAAGATGTTGAGAAAAAAGGCCGTGAACAGCTTGAAAGCGACACTGTGAAGTTCACATTGAAGGACAAGGTCAGAAATGGCCGGCTTTTTGTGGAGCAAGGAGTGATAGCCGGCTGTGCAGGCGGAACATATGAAAACATATGCGACGCAAGGGACATATTAAAGGGCCGCTCCATAGGCAGTGGCGAGTTTGCACTGAGTGTGTATCCTTCAAGCCAGCCTGTGTTTTTGAGCCTTGTTGAAAACGGCGCAATTGCTGATGTCATGGTTGCCGGCGCCACAGTGAGATCGGCATTTTGCGGGCCATGCTTTGGCGCGGGGGATGTGCCGGCCAACAACTGCCTGAGTGTGCGCCACTCAACAAGAAACTTCCCCAACAGAGAAGGAAGCAAAATCACAAATGGACAAATAGCTTCTGTTGCGCTTATGGATGCAAGAAGCATTGCGGCAACAGCTGTCAACAAAGGAATGCTGACGGCGGCAAGTGAAGTTGATTTTGAACTTAAAAGGCCGCAATATTTCTTTGACAAACATGTTTATGAAAACCGCTGTTATTATGGCTTTGGCAAGCCCGATGCAAGTGCAGAGCTCAAATTTGGCCCAAACATAACAGACTGGCCGGCCATGAGCCCGCTCACTGACGCATTGCTTCTCAAGGTTGTTTCGTTTATAACAGATCCGGTCACAACCACTGATGAGCTCATTCCTTCAGGCGAAACATCGTCATATCGCTCAAACCCTCTCAAGCTTGCGGAATTCACACTTTCAAGAAAGGATCCGCAATATGTTGAACGTGCAAAAGAGGTTCAAAATGCAGAAAATGCCAGAATTTCCGGCGGCTGTCCCAAAACAGCTTTTGATGAGCTTGAAAATGTATATGACTTGTTGTCAAGCAAATTTGAAAACTTTGATGTTAAATCAACAGGGATCGGAAGCACGATATACGCTGTTAAACCTGGTGACGGATCGGCGCGTGAACAGGCGGCAAGCTGCCAAAAGGTTCTTGGCGGCTGGGCGAACATAGCAAATGAATATGCCACAAAGAGATACCGCTCCAACCTCATCAACTGGGGAATGCTCCCGTTTGTGATAAACGGCGATGTCCCTTTTGAGAACGGAAGCTATATATATATTCCGCAAATGGCACAGGCGGTTAGAGAGAAGAAGAAACTGATGAAGGCTTATGTTGTTGGCAATGAAATGAATGAATTTGAACTGGGCATAGGCGATCTCACAGACGATGAACGCCGCATTATACTTGCCGGCTGCCTCATCAATTTCTATAGGGAATGAAGCTGCTTTCGGCAGTTGTTTCATGAGTTTTGTGAAAATGGATTATAAAAATATAAAAGCCGTGTGCAAGCACGGCTTTTTATGTGTTGTTTATATATGCTTTTGAGCAAAGAGATGTTTTGCCAATATTTCATCTGTTGACAGGGGCATCACCAAATGAAATGCCGAGGTCGCGACAAACATTGACAATTTCACCGTCAGGGTCAACCAGTTTTTGAGCGCCAACAACTTCCTCAAGCGGGACATAGCCAATTTTGTCATCTTTGAGCCTGACCATGTTTCCAAACTTTCCTTCATATATCATTTTTGCGGCATATGATCCATAACGCGCTGAAAGGATTCTGTCAAAAGGCGAGGTTTCACCGCCCCTTTGAGTGTGTCCAAGGACAACAGGGCGAATTTCGTGCTCAGATCCAATGCGCTGTTCAAGTTGATAGCTGAGTTTGTGGGCAATGCCTCCAAGGCGGACAGGGTCGGGGCTGTCTTCAACAATTTTGTTGATTGTCACACTTCCGCCAACTTCTTTGGCGCCTTCCGAAACAACAATGATTGTGAACAGCTTTCCGCGGGAATCACGTTCCTGAATTTTTTGAACAATGTTGTCAAGTGTGTATGGAATTTCTGGAAGAAGAATGATGTCGGCACTTCCTGCAAGGCCGGAATAGAGAGCGATCCAACCGGCGTTGCGCCCCATAACTTCAACAACAATGATCCTGTGGTGGCTTTCAGCTGTTGTGTGAAGCCTTCCAAGGGCCTCCGCCACTATTTGACATGCTGTGTTGAAGCCGAAAGTGCGGTCTGTGGCCATGAGGTCGTTGTCAATTGTTTTGGGAACGCCTATGACATTGACGCCGCGCCGGGCGAAATCACGAGCGCTTGTGAGAGTTCCGTCGCCGCCCAAAACGACAAGGGCGTCAACGCCTTCTTTTTTGAGGTTGGCAATTGCCACATCAGAAACATCTTTTTTGACAGCAACGCCATTTTCAATGACTTTATAGTCAAAAAGATTGTCTTTGTTTGAGCTGTGAAGAATTGAGCCGCCTTTGTGAAGTATCCCCGTGACGCTTTCAAGCGTGAGGGGCATGAAATCGTTTAGATAAAGCCCTCTATAGCCCATTTTATAGCCTATCAGCTCATATCCATATTTAAGAATGCAAGTTTTTGTGAGTGTGTATATAACGGCGTTCAACCCTGGAGCATCGCCGCCGCCTGTTAATACTGCTATTTTTTTAGTTGCCATGAAAAAACCTCCAAACCACAATGTGTTTTAATGTTGCATATATTATATATCAAATGTGGGTCAATGTAAAACAAAAAATTCATAATCCATGGCCGTGTATGGCACAACAGCTGGTGTTTAACATGCGCAATTTTTATGATATAATATTTTGCAACTGCATAATTAACGGATATGATTTAATTTGGACAATATTTTAAAAATAATACTGTGTTTTGGAGGGAATAATATGACTGAAAAAGAAAAAATGATAAAAGGAATGGAATATAGGCCAGAAGATGAGGAGCTTTCAAAACTCAGAGAACAGGCAAGAAAAATATGCGAAGAATATAATGCCTGTTCAATTGATGAATATGAAAGGAAAGACAAACTTTTGCGCCAGCTTTTTGGCAGTGTTGAAGGGAAAATTTATGTTGAGCCATGTTTTCGCTGTGACTATGGATTCAACATTTTTGTTGGTGAAAATTTTTATGCCAATTTTGATGTAACAATATTGGATGTGGCGCCAGTGAGGATTGGCCGCAATTGCATGATAGCGCCAAAAGCCGGAATATATACAGCCACACATGACATAAATCCATTGAAAAGGACTGGCGGCACGGAATTTGCCAAAGAAATTTCCATTGGCGACAACTGCTGGATTGGCGCTGGTGCAATCATAAATCCAGGAGTTTCATTGGGTGACAACGTTGTCGTTGCAAGCGGCGCTGTTGTGACAAAAAGCTTTGGAAACAATGTTGTTGTTGGCGGCAATCCGGCAGTGGTTATAAAGCTTGTTGACATGTGACAGGGCGCATGATCCCCAAAATGCACATTGTTTTTTTGAACATAAAAATTGAAGTCTTGCCAATGCGCTTTGTTTCCAGCTCATAGAACTTTGCCATTATATGCTTGTGGAAAATGCAAATTTTAATTTTTGGTCAAGAGTACTGTTTTGAAAAACGGGCATAATAGCCTTTGGGGAATGTTGTTGAGAAAGTTTTTTGTTTGCATGAGCTGTGAAAATTCTGATTTAAGAAATTGTTTCGTTCAGGAAGTTTCCCAAAAACATTCCCCTGAAATTAAGGGGGATTTTATTATGTCCAAATATATAATCAAAAAGTGTCCAAAAATGGAGGGAACAGTTGAGGTCAGCGGTGCCAAAAATGCTGTTTTGCCAATACTTGCCGCGTGCATACTGACAGACAAAGAATGCGTTTTGAGCTCTGTTCCGCCTTTGGCCGATGTATATGTCATGCTTGACATTCTCAAAACACTGGGCGTTGAGGTTGCCTATGACAGCAAAAGCATGAAGGCGCGCGTGAAAGCGGAACGCATTGTGAAATCTAAAGAAGAATATGACTTGGCTGGAAAACTGAGG
Organism: Bacillota bacterium; assembly: GCA_022791155.1. GTDB lineage: Bacteria > Bacillota > Clostridia > Lachnospirales > Anaerotignaceae > JANFXS01. The sequence continues at coordinate 29,890 of JAAVYN010000019.1, forward strand.
GCTTCGTTTTTGATTCTTGGCCCGCTTTTGGCAAGGAAGGGCCGCGCCAAAATACCTCTGCCTGGAGGCTGCCAAATTGGAACAAGGCCCGTGGATCTTCACCTGAAGGGCTTTGGCGAATTGGGGGCAAAAACAAGACAAATGCATGGCTTTGTGGAGGCAAAGTGTCAAAAGCTTACAGGGGCGCATATACACCTTGATTTTCCAAGCGTTGGAGCCACAGAAAATATATTGATGGCGGCGGCAATGGCCGAGGGAACAACTGTTTTGGAAAATGCCGCTGTTGAGCCAGAAATAATAGATTTGATTGAATTTTTGAACAAAATGGGGGCAAAAATATCGGGCGGGGGCACAAACACAATAACAATTAAGGGCGTTAAATCGCTCAAAGGCGCAAAACACAAAATAATGCCTGACAGAATTGAGGCCGGAACATATATGGCGGCGGCGGCGATCACGGGAAGTGACATAACAATCAAAAATGCTGAAATTGAGCATTTGGGAGCCATAACCGCAAAACTCAAAGAGGCCAATGTTGAAACAGAAAATGTCAATGGCGGAATAAGGGTTTATCCCCGGGGTGAGCTGACAGCTTTTGACTTGAAAACAATGCCCTATCCGGGCTTTCCAACAGATTTGCAGGCGGTTTTTATGAGCCTTGACGCCGTTGCCCGCGGAACCGGGGTTATAACCGAAACTGTGTTTGAAAACAGATTTTTGCAGGCAGGCGAGCTTATACGTATGGGGGCTGAAATAAAAACTGATGGAAGAATGGCCGTTGTTGACGGGGTCAAAAAACTTATGGGAACACAGGTCAAGGCAACAGATTTGAGGGCGGGAGCAGCGCTTATAGTGGCGGCGCTGAACGCCGAAGGAGAAACTGAAATTGGTGACATATATCACATTGAAAGGGGATATTGTTCCATTGTTGAAAAGCTGAAGTCATTGGGAGTTGAAATTGAAAAAATTGAAGAATAGACTGCGCGTGATTTGTTCGAATTTTGAAGCAAACTGAAATGTCATGCATCCGTCAAAACAAGCCTTGGCGGATGCGGGCAAATGAACGGCATGTGGCGTTATTCCGTTTGTGTTGTGGTTTGTCGGGCTCAAGTTTTCTGACAAATGAAAACAGGGGCTAACATTGGCCGAATCAACTTTTTTCAAAATGTTTCTGAACATGGCCGAAATAATTAAACATTGAATTGACAAATATTTTTTTAGTCGTATAATGATTTAGTGAGGGGAGTTGGCGGAGTTTTCAAATGCTTTGTTTTCGAAAGACAAAACGCAAGAGATCAGGGTGGAAGCTGAGATATGTTCCAAACCGAAGACATGGTTTGAATTTGCCCGTTTGACTTTCCAAAGGAAACGTGCTGTTTCAAAAGCACATATGTTTCATCAAAGATATACGCTTCAAAAGGGAGGATGTTAAAAAATGAGAAACAAGAAACATGTGTTATTGGTTGTTGCTGCTTTGCTTGTCTCTTTTCTGCTGAGTGCATGTGGAAGCAAAATGACAATCGCTGAATATTATGAAGAAAAAGAAGTTCAAGACACAATCACAGAGCTTAAAGAAACTTACTCTGCACAAGGGATTGATGTTAATACATATGTTGATGGCGACAATGTTTATTTTGAATTCAAAATGCAGCAGGAAATTCCTGATGAAAACTGGGACATGATTGCTGAACAGATCACAGCGCTTATGGAGGAAGAATCTTTTGCAACTGTGTTCCAAGGCATAGCCGATCAATGGAAAGATATGTGTTCAAACGAGAAAATTGTGCTTGTTGTTGCATATTATGACGGCAGTGGAAAAGAAATAGCATCAAAAGAGTATACAGCTGAATAAGAAACTTAACGCGCCACAGACACTGTCGGCGCGGAATTTTCTTCCACCCCAGCTTGCTCTTTCAATGAAGATATTAAAGCCTGTGCAGATTAACTGATTGTTGTAGGTTTTTTTGGCAGGCTTTTTTGTTTTATTATATTAAACTTTGGTTTCATTATAAAAAGGGGGCTGTTCATGAAAAGAAAAGCAGTTGTTTTGACAACGGTTTTTGCAATGGCATTTTTCAGTGTTCCGGCACATGCGGAACTTCTTGAAAATGAAGATGCGAAGGGACAAATTGTTTCATATGAAACACCAAATGGATCAAATGAAAACACAGGAAATGTCAAAACAGTTTTTGGGCCTGTGACAGATGAAATAAGAGAAATTTCTGTCACTTCCGTGAATGAGCTTGTTGAAAAATTTGTGCAGGTTGTGAATGGCCGTGCTGACAGGGTTTCTGTGATGGTTCCTGTTGGCTGGGAAAGTGCATGCCTAAAAGGGCTTTTTGATGAGATAGAAAGGTTCCCGGATTTGGCACGTGTTGAATCTTCATATTACAGCAACAGTGGAAAGGTCGAAATTTCGATATATTACAACGATGCTGTGAAAGCCATGGCATATTTGGAAGGCAAAACGGGAAGTGGCGACAGCGATGTCATGCTGCTTCTTGAAGAAGCCCAGAGAGTTCATGCCCAGCTTGTGAAAGAAGGCATGAGCGAATATGAACAGGTTAAGGCTTTTCATGACTATCTTGTGAATTTCAACACATATCAGGAAACAGGTGAGCGCAGTCACAATGCAATAGGAGCGCTCATTGACGGAAAGGCTGTGTGTTCAGGCTATGCAAAGGCTTTTGATCTTTTGTGCTATCTAAGCGGCATTGAATGCATTCAGGTCACAGGAGAAGGAATTTCTGAAGGCACAGTTGAGCCACATGCATGGAACAAAGTCAAAGTTGATGGGAATTGGTATAACGTTGATGTGACATGGGATGACCCTGTGGGGCCTAAGCCAATGTTAACATATGACTATTTTCTCATAAGTGACAACAGCATTGCAAAGGATCACAGATGGTATTTATATAGCCATTTGCCAAATGCGCCAGAGGACTTTTGAGATATTTTTATTATGATAACGGGGAGTGTTGAATCGACTCCCCGTTATTTTTATCTATATTAAGCCGCTGTCTAAAGCTGAAGGGTTTTGCGCTTTTGTTTTGAATTGAAAATCGGCGTTAAACAAGCGGCGGAGAAAAAAATAAATTTGTGTGCGGTCAGTGTTTTGAAACGAATGTCGCTGTCTTTTTTTAATGCGGCTTTGGGTTGACTGAAGTTTTTGCAGCAGTTTTGTTTTGCAATGTTATTTGTTCATGAAATCGGGTTTTGGCATAACAAAGAAGTTGTTTTCGTTGAGATAGTCTCTGACTATGTCAAGGGATTCTCCAAAACGTTGGAAATGAACGGTTTCTCTTTCGCGAAGGAATTTGAGCGGCGCAATCACATCAGGATCATTTGTCAAGTCAAGAAGATAATTGTAGGTTTTGAGCGCCTTTTGTTCTGCGGCCATGTTTTCATATAGATCGCATATTGGATCTCCTGAGGACTGGAGTGCAGCGGCTGAAAACGGAACGCCAGCAGCTGATGAGGGATAAACACCAAGTCCGTGGTCAACATAATATGGATCAAGGCCGGCTTCTATGATTTGTTTGTCAGTGAGCCCTTGTGTGAGCTGTGAAACAATTGTTCCCATCATTTCAAGGTGTGCCAATTCTTCTGTGCCACAGTGTTATAACAAGGCAGACTGTGTTTTCACACATTCTGATTGAAAGAGGGGAGCTTGGGGTATATTGTTATTTTGAAACTGTCACAGGCATGGCCTGGGGATTTTTCTTTTGTGTATACAACTTTTTCCACAATTTCTTTCAAAAACTCATTTTTTGATTTTGGAGAAGGAAGGAATTTGTATATATCCATGAGTTTTTCTGTCTTTGGGAATGTGTTGGCTTTTGTGTGACATGTTTGTGATTTTGCTTTGAAATTCAAAAGCTTGGCGGCGGCCTTGGAGCGTTCTATTTTTTCCTGAACTGCTTGGGAACGCTCAACAAATGTTTCTTTGTCATAAACACCTTGCTCAAGGAGATCATATATTTTTTCCATGCGTTTATACAGTGTTTTGAGGTTTGACATTTGAGATTTCAGAGCATGGCATTCAGGAGGCACGGAAGAATGGCGTGTTTCGTCAAAATTATATTTGCTCCATTTGGGGCGCAGACCGTCAAGCCAAAGTTCAAGAGATTGAAAAATGCGCTGTTCAACAACCTTTAGAGGGGCACTCACGTTTTCGCATGACACACAAGAACACATCAGTGTTTCGTTTTGGCGGCCGGAATAGGGGCGCCGCACCATTTTGTGGCCGCATTTTCCGCAAACAACAATGCCTGCCAAAGGATTTTTTATGGTGTTTGCTCTGGTCACAGGCGGCACAGGGTTTTTTGACATATATTCCTGCGCAATTGAGAACATTTCATCTGATATGAGAGGTGTGTGAAGCCCTTGTGTTATTATATATTCACCAGCATTGGAGCGTGGGCGGCAAACCGAAACTTGGCCATGCTCAATTTTTTTCACGTTTTTTCTCCAATTCCAGCGTATTTTTCCGGTGTATACAGGGTTTATAAGAATGTCGCGTATTGTGCCTGGGCTCCAAATGCCTCCTGTTTTGGAAGGGATCTCCATTGAATTCAAATAGCGGGCTATGAGACATGTTCCAATGCGCCTGCAAGAGCCGTCTGACTGTTTTTCGCCATGCGTGTATAATTCATATATGAGACGTATGATTTCGGCTTCATTTTCCACTGGAATCAGATAAAAGCCTTTTCCGTCTTCAGCGCGGGCGCGAGCATAGCCATATGGCGGTTGGCTGGCAACATATCTCCCTTCCATGACTGAAAACATGCGCCCACGCTGCAAACGGCGGTTGATTGTTTTATATTCCCGTCGGCTCATGAACAGGCCAAACTCGAAATATTCCTCATCAAACTCATTGTTGGGATCGTATGTTTTTAAGGGTGTTATGATTTTTGTTCCGCTATACTTAAATGTTTGTGCCACAATCCCCTGGTCAATTGTGTCTCCGCGGGCAAGGCGCTCCACTTCCATGACAAAAACACCTTGCCACATGCCGTTTTCAACTTCATGCAGAAGATGCTGTATAACTGGCCGTGAGGCTATCGTTTCGCCAGAAACAACTTCGCTGTATATTGCGCCAATGCCAAAACCAAGCTTTGCGGCAAGTTCAGTCAATGTTTTTTCATGACGTGCCAAAATTTCACCCTCATGAAGCTCATGTGTCTCACAGTCGGCGCGTGACTTGCGAAGATATAAACAATATGACATTAAAACTACTCCTTTGATATTGTTGTTATATATGTATATATTAAATGAAGCATGGATTTTATGTTGTATTGTAAATTTCTGAAGCATATATTCTTTTGGGAGGTGTTCTTTTGAAAATGGACAGAGAATTCAAAATTGAAAATACAACCGTGAGAATATCAGAGGAATGCTGTTGTGCAATGACTGATTGTGAAACGGAAGCAGCTGTTGAAAGGGCGGTGCGTTGCGCCGTTGAGAGTTTTGGGAATGAAGCAGAAGAATAGGACGATGTGCAACAAAAAAATACGGTTGGCCTGATGGCCAAACCGTAGTTTTCGCATTTGAAGTTCTATTTTTTTCAAAATGAGTTTGTTTTACACTTCGGCATCCTTTTCATAGAACACTTTGAAGTTGGGATCAACTTCGCCAATGCCCATATAACGTGCTTTGTAGTCTTTAACAAGTTTGAAATAAACACCGCTTAAAGCAATGACGCATATTATGTTGAGCGTTGTTGGAACAGCGCAGAAGAAGTCTGTCACAAGCCAAACTGTGCCCGTTGGAAGGCCGTAGTGCACTGTATAGAAAATTGTGAGAAGGCCTGGAAGAGGATATATAAATCTGAATGCTTTGATTATTTTGTTTTTAAGAGGAATGTTTTTGCTGAGTGCATGACGAAGAAGAACGTCATAATACATAAACCATCCTGTTTGTGTTGTGAGGCCAAAAAGCAATATGGCTATGGCAACTAATTTTGCGCCTATGTGGCCATAAACAACGCCAAATGCCGAAACAGAAAGAGATGCGCCCTCAAGACCTGATGACCACTGGCCACTGACAATTATTGCAAGAGACATGATTGTGCAGACAACCATTGTGTCCATGAACACTTCAAACATGCCCCAAAGGCCCTGACGAACAGGGTGATTCACATGAGCCTGAGAATGAACCATTGTGGAAGAACCTTGGCCCGCTTCGTTGCTGAAAACTGAACGTGCAATGCCGTTTTGAATTGCCGCTTTTGCCGCCGCGCCGGCAAAGCCGCCAACGGCTGCTGTTCCTGTGAAAGCGCTTTTCACTATGAGGGCAATGGCGCCAGGAAGTTCCTTTATGTTGATGATGACAATGCCAAGAGCGGCCGCAACAAAGAACACAATCATGACTGGAACAATTTTTCCGGCAAATTCAACAACTCTTTTGCCACCGCCCAAAACGATTATCCACACAACAATGCTATATATGATTCCGAAAACAAGAATATCGATTCCAAAAGCTGATGTGAAGCCCTCTGCAATGGTGTAGCCCTGAACGCCTGACAAGAAGTTGCATGCAAAGCCAACGCCAAAAATTGTTGCAAGCACACTTGCAATTTTTGCCACTTTGCCCGGAAGAAGCTGACCAATGCCACGTTGGATGTAGTATGTAGGCCCGCCGTAAGGCTCGCCATTTTCGTCAATGCTTCTGTAATAAACGGCAAGTGTAACCTCGGCGCATTTCAACCCCATTCCAAGAAGGGCCGCAATCCAAAGCCAAAACAGCGCGCCCGGGCCGCCGACAGCAATGGCAGTTGACACACCGCCAATGTTTCCAACGCCAACAGCGCCGCCAATGGCCGTTGCAATGGCCTGAAATGCGCTCACGTGGCCGTGGCCAACTTCATGTTCTTCTTTTTTGAAAAGCGAGCCGAATGTTTTGCCCATGAAATATGAAAAATGTCTGAACTGAAAAAAACCTGTGCCAATTGTAAAGAGTGCTCCCGAACCAAGCACGAGAACAATCAAAGGGGTTCCCCATAAAAAACCTACGGCATTTCCTAAAAAGGCAACGATGAAATCCATATATTCCCCTCCTGACTTAATGTTTTGTTTGAATAATAACAGATTATAAAAATAACATAGATTTGTGACAAAAAATGAACATGTTGATATATGATCAAAATTGCGAGTTAAAAGTTTGAATTCAATTTTCGAAAGGTTTTGTATATAGAAATATCAGACTCAATTGGACATGATTTTTCAAACCAGTGCTGTTTTCAAATTTCGTGGAAATTTTTTTGAATGCACAAATTCCATTTGGCCGCCATGAAAGCGCAAGCTTGTGACGGCCGCATGGAAGAAATGGTTAAAAATTCATTCTTAAATGCAATTCATCAAAGGTTTGCAAATGCCTGCTCAAGATCAGCAATCAAATCGGCGGCATCTTCACAGCCGACTGAAAGACGGATCAAATCTCCCTCATGGTGCTTTGGATGAATGAGTGTTTGAACGTCGCCAAGGCTTGTTGCAATTGGCATAAGCTTCACGCTGTCAACAAATTTTATCATATTGTCATAGCCGCCTTTGAGATGGAATGAAACCATTCCGCCAAAGCCGTTTGGAAGCATTTTCTTTGCCAATTCATGCTGCGGATGATTTTCAAGCCCTGGATAGCGCACAAGCTCAACTTCTGGTTTGCCCTGAAGATATTTGGCAATTGCAAGAGCATTTTCGCACTGAGCTTTAAGCCTGAGATGAAGTGTGCGCACGCCGCGCAGAGCCAGCCATGAGTCAAAGGGGCTGATGTGAGTTCCCAAATTGTCGTTGTAATAGCGAACGCGGTCAACCATTTCTTTTGTGCCGGAAACAAGGCCGCAAAGTGCATCGCCATGGCCAACAACATATTTTGTTCCAGAATGAACAACCATGTCAGCGCCCCATTCCAATGGCCTGAGAAGATATGGAGAAAGGAATGTGTTGTCAACAATGAATTTGATGTTGTTTTTGTGTGCAAGTTCGGCAATGGCGGCCAAGTCTGCAAGCTCAAGACGCGGATTTGAAAGAACCTCAAGATATATAACCTTTGTGTTGGGGCGAATTTTTTTCTCAATGTTTGATATGTCTATGACATTGACAATGTCAGTTTCAATGCCTTTTGAAGGGAGTATATCTTCAAGAGACGATCTTGTGCAGCAGAATATGTCGTCAGAAGCAATGCAATGGTCGCCGGCGTTGAGGTTGCTTAAAAGAGCAAGGTTGACAGCAGCCATTCCACAGGCAGTTATGGCCGCGTCTTCAGCGCCTTCGAGGGAAGCAATTTTGCGCTCAAGTGCCATTGTTGTTGGGTTTGTGCTTCTGCTATAGAGGCAAGCTCCCGGTTGCCAGCTCATTGCATCTTCAATTCCCTTTTCGAATTCATGTGTGGAATTGTAGGCATAAGTTGATGTTTCATAGATTGGTGTGTTCAATGCCCCTGTTGTTGGATCGGGGCCTTCACCAGCCTTGATGGCGCGGGTGCCAAATTTTGTCTGATCATAATTTCCCATAAAAATTCCTCCTTGTTAAAATTTTGTTTAAGCTGATATATTTTTCCCCGCCCTAAAAATGTTGTTGTATATGGTGGAATTGTTGTGAAAATAAGTTTTAGGAACGGGGTTTGAATTTATATTAGCATATATAATAACATTTGTAATACTGTTTATTTTGGTATATAATACAGTATAAATGTTGTATTGTGAAATGAAACAGCAAAATATTGTTATAAAATTCACTATAAAAAAATGACATATTTTGGCGAATTGGCAAAAAAAGTTTTGTGTTAAAAAATTATCCGTTATGGAATTTGACATGCGCAAACCAATGGTTGAGACACAAAAAAGCCGGATTATATAACGACTTTGTTTGACAATTTGGCTTTTGGAAAATTGCAGGAAATTTTGGGAACAGTGATTTTCGGCCACATTTAAGGCGAAATGGTTTTTGTGGGCTTTCACAAGAAAGGAGGATAAATTTGAACTTTTTAAGCATGGAATATTTCATTGCAGTTGCGGCAAAAAGAAACATCACAAAAGCCGCCGAGGAGCTGCACATAACTCAGCAAACATTGAGTGCGCACATTGCGGCCATAGAAAATGAACTGGCATGTCAGCTTGTTGTGCGCAGCAATCCGCTTGAGCTGACATATGGAGGTGAAGTTTTTCTCAGATATGCAACAAAGTTTTATGAAAACTATCAATCCATGTGGAACGAATTTAATGATTTGACAAACAATCAGCGAGGCAAGCTTCTCATAGGTGTGGACTATGCAAGAAGCTGTTCAATTATGCCGGAAATCATTGCGGCATTTCAATCGGTATATCCCAACATTGAAGTGAGAATTTTGGAGGGCGCTAACAAATCTCTGCACAAAAGCCTTGTCAACAAGGACATTGATTTGGCCATTGCGTGTTTTCCAGAGGCAATGAAAGGGATAAACATACGTGATTTTTATAGGGAAGAAATTGTCATGCTTGTGCCAAAACGGTTTGTGCCGGAATGTGCAAACAACCAATATATTAATGATATATCAAGTTTTAGCAGTTGTCCGTTTATATTGGGAAGTGTTAATGACGTGTCAGGGCAAATAGCCAAGGATATGATAGAAAAATCGGGGTTTCAGCCGGTTGTCAAAGCGCAGTCCGACAGCATACAAACAAGGCTTCAGCTTTGTGCAAAAGGCGTGGGAATATGTTTTTGTTCCAAAAGCCTTGTGCAAAGCATGCTCATGCCAGATCAGCTTAAACATATACAGGTGTATCATTTTAATGCCGAAACATCATATCCAATACGCTTTGGATATCGAAATGAGTCTTATCAGTGGAAAATGATATTGGAATTTATAAGGATTGCCATGGAAAAAGAGGAAACCGAGCCGAAACTTTGAGAAAAAAATTATATATGACAGCGTGACGGAACAAATTCTTCTGTGCCTATGTCGTTGCATGTGGCTTTTGCTTGTGGCGTGATCATTGTGAAGCGTTGGCTGAGATAGCGAAGCACTGCTCCAAGTTCGCCGTCAGGCCCGCCATACTGTGCAATCATGATTTTGGCGAGGCGTGCATCAGGATTTTTGATTTTCACAGGGTATTCAAGTTTTTTCTCATATATCCACATTTATTTGCACCTCATTTCAAAATTAAAACAGTTTTGCCATGGCCATGGATTGTCTTCCCACTGCCAAACATCATCACAGCGGTTGACACTGCGCCATGAACAAACAGGGCCAAAATTTTTTTCATATTTAATGCGCACGGCATCAGCGGCTTTTATAATTTTGTTATACTGTTCCAACGCCTCACAATGAGTTGGATGTGTGTTGAGATAAAGCCCAAGATCTGTGGCCATGAAGTCAAGCTCGGTCAATGTTTTAAGGAGTTCGTCGCGTTCCATTTTAGCAGCACCTCTCTTTCGGATATCTGTCTTTTCTGTAAGGCTGTATGAGATCAGGGAATATTGTTCCCTGACACAATGCTTCTTCGCCAGAAGAAATGTTGAAACTTTCCTGATATGGAACGTATGCCTGAGCATATCCCGTGTGCTCGGCTATACATTCATTGCAGTCTGGTGGCTGATAGCAAAAGTTTAGAACAGTGTTGTCACACATGGAGTTTTCGGTTTCGGCACATTTTTTTTCACATGGTTTTTGAGTTTTTCCGCAGCCGAAAATTTTGTAATAATTTTCGTAGTTCTCTCTCAATGTTAAAACCTCCTGTTAGGTTGGTTGCAATTTATACTATGAAAAAATTTTTTGATGTGTTACAGTTTGAGTGTGGATAAAATTTGTTGCGGAATTTTGCGGGCATTTTGAAACAGGGATAGAGCCATAGATATGGCTTTGTGTGGCTCATGTTTGAGAGATGAAAAAAGCTGTGTTTTGGCGCTGAAACACACAAAACTTTGTGTGTTTGTTTTTCTGAAGAAGCCGGATGAGGCGGTGGGGCTTTTGTGGGATATTGAAATTTAGAATTGTGACAAATGTTTAATGCCGCGGATATGTGATGATCCGCGGCATTTTTGTGATTTCAAAATTCTATTTTTCCAAGAAATGCTTCCATGTCAATGCCAAACTCATCACATATGTCGCGCATTTCACGAATTGTGTTTTCGTTGACAGGTATGCCCTCTTTGAGACGTTTTTCATATGACTCCATTTCTTTTTCGCCATGAGTGTATATCCTTGTTTGGCCGGAAGCCTTTGGTGACTGGCGCAGTTCCTCAAGAAAGTTTGACAAGTGAGCTTTTATATCATCAGGGTTTCCAAAAATGTTTGGGTTGATGGCTATGAAGCTGTGGCATGTGCCGCCAGTTGAGCCTATATGTGTGTGGTTTGATGTGAGCCCCTGAGAAAGTATTGAGGCAAATATTTCAGCAATCATGCCATTGCCATATCCCTTGTGCCCGCCATATTTTTCGGTTGAGCCGCCAAGCGGAAGTATGCCGCCGCCGTTTTTGTTGTTTATGTTGTGAAGTATGTCCGGTGCATCAGAGCTGTCCAGGCCATCAGAGTTCAATGCCCAGCCAAGCGGAAGCGGCTCTCCTTTTTTGTTGTAAACTTCAACTTTCCCTCTTGTGACAACAGTTGTGGAGGCGTCAAAGAAAAAGTCATATGGCTCGGCCGGCATTGCGACTGCAATTGGGTTGGAACCAAGCATGGCCATTCTTCCATATGTTGGAACCATTATGGCCTCGCTGTTTGTTGTTGAAATTCCAATGAGGCCCTGATCACATGCGAGCTTTGCATAATATCCGGCTATGCCATAGTGATTGGAGTTTCTGACAGAGATTAAGCCAATTCCGCTTGATTTGGCTTTTTCAATTGCTTTTTTCATGGCGAAATGTCCAACAAGCTGTCCAACGCCAAAATGGTTGTCTATGACGGCGCTTATGGGCGTTTCATACACTATCTCCCAGTGGCTGTCCATGTGTATGCGCCCATTTTTGATTGTTTTGTAATATAAAACCATGCGCTGAACGCCATGGGATTCAATGCCATACATGTCGCTCATCAGAAGAACGTCTGTAATTATTTTGCTTTGTTCATCTGTGAATCCAAATTTTGAAAACACATGGTTGCTAAATTTTTTCATTGTTTCATATTGAATGTTAACGTATGCCATAGTTTCCTCCTGTTTATTTTTTGTTTGCATTAGTTTTGTTTTGCAGTGGCTGAATGTGAGTTTTTTTGCTGAAAAATGAGCTTTCGACTCACAGCCCAGCCAATGCGATTTTGAAGCAATGTCTGTCAAATGGCAGCAGCGCGCCTCGTTTGTTGTCAAAAATGGTTGTCAATTGGCTATAGATTTTTAAGTGTCATGCCAAAATGAGAGAAATGGCCAGGCGATATTGATATTAAAATAACAGCTTATTGACTATAATTAATAATTATACTACAATATTTTTATGTTGTAATTAAAAAATGAGAAGTTTTGTGTTGGTTTTTGAAAATATGTGTTTCAATTTGAAGGCATTTAAGTTTCGGCGCAAAAGTGCATGCGAGGCCACTCAAATGAATTTGAAAAATTGTTTTAGCAATGCTGTGCATGACGGGGAACATTGCTGAACACAAAGCCTTGTCGCTGTGAATATGTTTTGCAAAAAAATGCTTTTTAAGATTTATTGACAAAATAATTAATTTCGTTGGGGGTATAAAATGAATAAGCGTTCAAGAAAGAACTATCGTTGGCTGTTCCTTGTTTCAATTCTTGTTGGTTTGAGCGGCATTTTCATGGGGGATTTGAGCACAGTTCCAGAGGGATTTGCCGCAATTTTTTGGAACAATGACATACTTATAACAGACTTTGTGTATATAGCAGGGCCGGCGGCCGCTTTTTTGAATGTGTCTTCAGTCATGCTTTTCACAACAATTTTGCTTTGGTTCAACCACATGCCCGTGAACGGAAGGGCGCTTTTCACAATAGGGCTGATGGCCGGGTTTGCATTTTTTGGAAAAAATGTATACACAATGTGGTTCATTCTTCTGGGAAGTTGGATTTTGAGCAAAGTGTGCCGTGAAAAATTCAGCAAATATCTGATAAGCGGGCTTCTTGCAACTTCACTTGGCCCAATTATAAGCGTTGCATATCTTCATGAAGGAATTGGCCTCAAAGGGATCGCAGTTTCGATTGTGGTTGGAATTGCCATAGGATTTTTCACACCGCTTCTTGCAGCCCACACAAATGGAATTTTGAGAGGGCTAAGCCTCTATAATGGCGGTTTTGCCGTTGGGCTCATAGCAATTATAATAGTTCCGGTTATGATGGGATTTGGTTTTGTTTTTGAGAACGAAACAACATGGGCAACAGGCTATAACCTTGAATTTTCTGTGTTTTTGTATCTGTGCGCGGCGGCATTTTTGATTGCGGGATATATGAATGACCCAAAAAATGCATTCGCAAACTACAAAACACTGCTAAAAAGGCCGGGGGTTGGCAAAGATGATTTCACAGAGCTTGACGGCATGGGTGCTGTGATGATAAATATGGGCGTGAATATAATAATATGCACAACATATGTCCTTGTCATTGGCGGCGACTTAAATGGCCCCACATTGGGAGGAATATTCACAATTGCCGGGTTCAGCGCCAATGGAAAACATGCCCGGAACATATTGCCAATAATGCTTGGAATATTTTTGGGAGCAGTTATAAGCCCAACAGCCACGCCAAAAACACCAGGAATACAAATGGCCATTTTCCTTGGCACAACTTTGGCGCCAATGGCCGGAACATATGGCTTTTTGGCCGGCATACTCACGGGGATTGTTCACTCATTTGCCATACTTCAAATTGGCACATGTTATGCCGGGGCAAATTTATATAACAATGGTTTTTGTGGCGGCGTTGTTTCTGTTGCGCTATATCCGTTTTTCTCAAAATTTTTCAATGCAAACACATTCAGCGAGCCTTCAAGAAACAGGGGTAAGCACTATAATGACCATATACACGCGGACAACAAGGCAACTGTCAATATATAATTTCATTATTTAATGCCTCGTTGAACTTTCATGTGGCGCACACATTAAAGCGCCGCACAGAAAAGCCTCAGTTTTCCATTTGATGAAAGCTGAGGCTTTTTGTTTCAGTTTGAGGCTTTAACTTTTATCCAAAGTTCTGAAAGTTTCTGTTTCAAAACTTCATTGTCCTTGAATATCTCATCTTTATCATATCCCATTCTTGGAACATAGGCGTTGTTTTCAAAATATAATCCGCCCTCGCCGCTCATTTCGTCAAGAACTTCTTTGTTGCTTGAGGCATAGCCAACAGTTTCGCTGTTTCCATATGAGGCGTCATATGTCAAAACATAGTTTATGAATTCGTGGGCAAGTTCAGGATTTTCGGCGTTGGCCGGAATGACCATGGCGTCGCTCCAAAGGTTTGTGCCCTCGGCCGGCATGAAATATTCCATGTCTTCGTTTTCGTCAAGTATAACAGTGGCGTCGCCGCTGTATACAACAGCAATGTCTTTCAATCCGTTCATCATGTTGTCAATGACCTCATCTGTCACATATGCCGGCGACATTGTGTCATTAAGCTCTTTGAGCCACTGATATGCTTCGTTGATTTCTTCTTCATTTTCAGTGTTCATTGAATATCCCAACGCCTTGAACGCCATCATAAACGAATCTCTTTCGGAGTCATAAACATAAATTCTGTCTTTATAGTCTGTGTTTTTCAATATGTTCCAGCCTTCACGCTCAATCAGCTCTTGTGGAACGTTTTTTGTGTTGTAAACAAGCCCAACTGTTCCCCAAAAGTATGGAACGGAATATGTGTTGTCGCTGTCATATTCGAGGTTTTTGAGGCCATCAGCAATGTTTTCTAAGTTGGGAATGAGGCTTTTGTCAATTTCAGAAAGCATGTCTTCCTCAATCAGCCTTTCAATCATATAGTCTGAGGGCACAAGCACGTCATATGAATCGCCGGCAAGAAGCTTTGTATACATCATTTCATTGGAATCGAAATATTCAACAATAACGTTCACTCCAAACTCTTTTTCAAAATCTGAAATGAGATTTTCTCCCATATATTCGCCCCAATTATAGAGCTTGAGTGTGTTTGATGAATATTTTGATTCTCCATTGCCTCCGCCTGAGGAATTGCCGCAGCCAGTCAAAATCATGGCTGTTGCCAAAACAAAAGTTAAAATTTTTTTCATTTCACATTTTTCCTTTCTTTGATTATGGGTATTATGTTTATGAACAAAAGCACAGCTGTTATCAAAAGGATTATTATTGTGCTCAATGCGTTTATTGAGGGATTGACCCTTTTGCTCATTGTGTAAACCATTATTGATATGTTGCTCACGCCATTTCCTGTCACGAAATATGATATTATAAAGTCATCAAAACTCATTGTGAAGGCAATCAGCGCTCCCGACACAATGCCGGGCATGATTTGGGGAACAATCACTTTTGTGAGCGCCTGCCACGGCGTGGCGCCCAAATCCATGCATGCATCGGCAAGGTTTGGATCAAGGCTTCTCAGCTTTGGAGAAACGCTCAACATCACATATGGAATGCAGAACATCACATGCGCCGCCAGCATTGTTCCCAGCCCTTTTTTAATCCCCAAAGAGCTGAAAAACATCAAAAGCCCAATTGCTGTCACGATTTCAGGGTTCATAATGGGAAGGTCGTTTATCCTTTCAACCATTGTTTTCAGCACACGGTTGCTTTTTGAAAGACCAATGGCTGTTATTGTTCCCACAACAGTTGAAATTGCTGTTGACAGAACAGCCACAAGTATAGTATATCCAACGGAATCCATCATATCACTGTTGCTGAACATTCTTTCATACCAACGCATTGAGAAACCGCTCCAGTGAGTGAGGCTTCTGCTGCTGTTGAATGAAAAAATGATTGTGTATATGATTGGGGCATAGAAAAACAAAAGCATTATTCCCATGAATATTTTTGGCAAGATTTTGTTTTGGCTTTTCATTTTTTTGTTATGCCTCCTTCTGAAGCAGCGTCGGTGTCAACCTTTTTTGTTATATACATTGAAATCATTATTATAACCGCCATAATCAAAGAAATGGCGCTTCCAAAGTTCCAGTTTCCGCTTGTGAGAAACTGGCTTTCTATGACGTTGCCTATGAGCACATATTGCCCGCCGCCAAGAAGCTTTGGAATGAAAAAGCTTGAAACGGCCGGAAGAAACACAAGGGTTATGCCGCTTATAACGCCGGGCATTGAAAGGGGGAGTGTCACTCTCAAAAAGCACTGAATTTTGTTGGCGCCCAAATCGCTTGCGGCCTCAATGAGGCTTTTGTCCATTTTTGTCAGTGAGGCGTATATCTGAAGTATCATAAATGGTATGAAATTGTAAACCATTCCCAATATAACAGCAAAGCTTGTTTGAAGCATTTTCACAGGGCCTATGCCGAAAAAGCCCAATATTGTGTTTATTATGCCATCGTCTTGAAGTATGCCCATCCATGCATATGTGCGCACAAGCATGTTGATCCATGTTGGAATTGTGATGAGCAAAACAAGCATGAATTTCATTTTTTCATTGGCATTGGCAATTATATAGGCCACGGGATAGCCCAAAACAATGCATATAACTGTTGTGACAAAAGCTATTGCAAGGGAACGTTTCAAAACTTCAATGAATATGGCGTCGCTGAAAAACTTTCCAAAATTCTCCAATGTAATTCTGAAAGTTGTGACATCGTTTCCTTTGGAAGTGAACGCGTATGTAAGTATCAACAGCATTGGCACAACTATGAGCGCGGCAATCCAAACCAAATATGGATATGCCATTCTTCTGAACTGTCGCATATCTGCTCACTTCCTTTCCATAATATGTATGTCTTCCGGCATGAACATAAGCCCAACTTCTTCACCGACATTATATTTGTCTGTGGTGTCAACTTTATATTCATAGCCTTCTGTTTTGAAAGTCACGTCATAGTCTCCTGCCGTTATGTTTTGTGGATCGAATGAATATTCCACATCGGTTATTTCAACTGCCGAGTCATCTTCAAGGCTCCACGCCGAGGCATTGGCCCATGTCTTTAGATCTGTTTCAAGGGCTATGCTTTCAGCAATCTCGTCAACCTTTTTGAAGAAGTTGACGGCATATATAACTTCTTGATATTCATTGCTGACGATGCTGTTTTCATCTCTGACAATCATGTTGGCTGTGGCAATTGTTCCGGCGGCTGTTGAAAATGTGACAGGATACACGCCGTTTTTTGGCTCAATGCGATATTCCACTTTGCTTATTGATATAAGGCTGTCAGTGTCTGGGTTCCATGCCTGTGCATCGGCTCTTGCAATTATGTCGCTTTCTGTGAGTTCCTCAATGTCGCTCACATCAAGATAGAAATCGTTGGCGCTCATTTTTTCGTTGGCTTCGCTGTTGAAAACGGGCCTGTCTTCCGAAACGTGCATTTTGACGGTTATGTTTGTTCCGGCTCTTGTTTCGACAATTGTTTCATAGTGCACGCCTTTGAAAAGAACGCTTTTGACAATTCCTTTGAGCTTTCCTTTCTCTTTTGGCACAATGTCCAAATCCTCAGGGCGTATGACAACGTCAACTTTTTCGTTTTCGTCAAACCCGGAATCCACACATTCAAATTTTTTGTCTTCAAACATAACAACATTGTCTTCAATCATGACTCCGTCAATTATGTTGCTCTCGCCTATGAAGTTGGCAACAAATTCGTTCACAGGCTCGTTGTATATGTCTGTGGGAGAGCCAATCTGCTGTATCTCACCTTCTTTCATGACAACAATTTTGTCGCTCATTGTGAGCGCTTCTTCCTGATCATGGGTCACATATATGAATGTTATTCCAACTTCTTGCTGTATTTTTTTCAGCTCGTGCTGCATTTCTTTTCTCAGCTTCAAATCCAAGGCGCCCAAAGGCTCGTCAAGCAGAAGAACCATGGGTTCGTTCACAAGCGCCCGCGCTATGGCAACTCTTTGTTGCTGTCCGCCGCTCATTTCGGTCACTTTTCTGTTGGCATAATCTTCAAGGTTGACAAGGCGCAGCATGCGCTTGACCTTTTGTTCGATTATGTCCCGGGGTTCCTTTTTTATTTTGAGGCCAAATGCCACGTTGTCATAGACATTCATGTTTGTGAAAAGGGCATATTTTTGAAAAACTGTGTTAAGCTCTCTTTTGTATGGCGGAACACCTCTTAGATCCTGTCCGTCAAAAATGAGCTGCCCTTCATAGTCATCCAAAAAACCGCCAAGTATGCGCAAAAGCGTTGTTTTTCCGCAACCGGAGGGGCCCAAAAGTGTCACAAATTCATTTTCGTGTATATCCAGGTTTATTCCCTTCAAAACAAGTTGTCCGTCAAACTCTTTGACAATGTTCTTAAATTGAATCAGCTTCTTCATTTTCGCCTCCCAATGAAAAATTTGGTCTGTTCTGTTTGTCAGCTTTTGTCTCAAAACAGAGGGGGTGTTGAAACCCATATAATTTTGGCCTTTGTTTTTTTGTCATTTTTTATATAATGAAAATCGCGGCCGTTGAGATAGAAAGTTTCTCCTTTTCTCACAAAGTGCTCTGTGTTTCCGTTCACAAGGGTGATTCTTCCTTCAATGACAAAGCCAAACTCCTCGCCGTCACTGGGGGAAAGTTCAAACGTTCTTTTGCCCGGCTCAAGCTCTATCAAAACTGGTTCCATCTTGTTTTTTTGTGAGTTTGGAACGATCCAGTTGACGGTGTAGCCATCTCTTTCGTCAACAAAGAAATCGTCAGTTTTGAACACAATTTTTTCATCTTTTGCTTCTCTGAAAAATTCGGAAAGAGTTGTTCCAAGTGCTTCAAGTATGTCGTTAAGCGTTGCAATTGAGGGCGATGTCAGGTTTCTTTCAAGCTGTGACAGAAACCCTTTTGTCAGTTCACAACGGCTGGCAAGTTCTTCAAGGGTGAGACCTTTCTGCGTTCTCAGCTGTTTTATCTTTATCCCTATATCCATCAATATGCTCCTCTCAGGAAAAGTAAGTTAATATTAAACAAATCAATTATTTTTACTAAACTTAGCCAATTATACTATAGTGTTATTTTTTTTCAATAGTTTATAAACAAATAATTTATTTTTATTAAACATATATAATTTTTGGACTTTTATGACTTATGTTTTAAACATAATCAATAAATCACTTTTGAAGTTGTAAAAGGGAAAATTTTTTGTTGAATATGTTGCATATGCTTGAGTTTATATTGTCTTAAATTCTGTTTGGCAATGCAGAAAGATTTGATTTAATATTGAAAGCTGTGATTTTGTTTTGACAAAAATTAAATTAAAAATTTTATATAAGTAAACAAAACAATATTTTTGTGATGAGTTTGACGCCAGAAAAAGCGTGATTGTATATAGAAATTTTCACATTAAACTGAAATTTTGAACTGCGACTGAAAGGATTTATAAATAAATCTGAACACATATAACTGAAATTTGAATCAACATTTTTGACAAAATTTGCATTGTGCACGAACTTTTTTTTGCAGCATTGTCGGTTTGGGCCGCTTGAGAAAACGTGGCAGCTTGCCGTGTTTTGATATATGTGATAATATAAAGGAAGTTATAATGCGGAAAAGGTGATTGGTATGAAAGAAAATATAAAGCTGATAGCTTCAGACTTGGATGGAACACTTCTTGACAACAGAAAAAAGATAACGCCGGAGCTTTTTTGTGCACTTTCGCATTTGAGCGAAAAGGGTGTTTTGTTTGTTCCGGCCACAGGCCGCCCGCTCGGCTCGATACCACAAAATGTGCTTCAAATTCCAAAAATAAGATATATAATTTCATCAAACGGCGCGGCTGTCAATGATGTTCAAAACAAAAAAGATGTGATACGTTTTTGTTTGAAGCATGAAACGGCGCTTGAAATAGTTGATATGTCGCAAAACACTGATGCCATGCTTGAGCTTTTTTCAAATGGCGAGGCATACACTGAAAAACGTTTTCTCGACAGCCTTGAATATGGCCTTAGCCCAACCCATGCCGCATATCTTCTTTCCACAAGAAAACCAATTGAAAATGCCTTTGATTTTTTAGAAGAAAACAGAAACGACATTGAGAACATAAATTTAATTTTCAGAGACATTTCTGTTAAAAACATATTCAGAAATGAGCTGAAAAAACTTGACGCTGTTTCGATAACAAGTTCATCGCCAATGAACATAGAAATAACTGATGCAAAAGCCACAAAAGGCGGCGCGCTTAAAGCGCTGTGCAAAAAGCTGAATATAGACAGCGACAATGTTATGGCTTTTGGAGACAATTCAAATGATGAAGACATGATAAGTTTTGCACGTTTTGGAATAGCCATGTCAAATGGTGAAGATCACATTAAAAAAATTGCCGCTTTCACAACGCTTT
Source organism: Bacillota bacterium (assembly GCA_022791155.1). Lineage (GTDB taxonomy): Bacteria > Bacillota > Clostridia > Lachnospirales > Anaerotignaceae > JANFXS01. The sequence goes on from JAAVYN010000019.1 coordinate 50,235, forward strand.
CGTGTGACGAAAACGGCGTTTTTGAGGCGCTTAAAAAATTTGGTGTTGTTTGATGTGTTTTCGTGATCAATGATTCAAACGATGAGCATGTGTGTCAAAATTTGGCAATAGACAAGTGTGTTTTGTGTGAAAAGGTGATTTTTGTGATGATTGATATAAGCCGCAGTGTTGGCTATGAAACAGAAATATATCCCAAAGACCCGGAGTTTTCAATTGAAAGGGTTTACAGCTTGAAAAACGGCGATGGATTTAATGTTAGCCGCATTGTTTTGGGAAGCCACATGTCAACTCACATTGACAGCCCGGCGCATTTTTTTGATGAAAAGAAAGCTGTTGATGCACTTGACATAAATGTCATTTGCGGTAAGGTGATTGTGGTGACGGCCACATGCGATGTTGACAGAAGCTTCATTGAAAAAACTGGTGTCAAGCGTGGTGAAAGGCTTGTTTTGAGAACTGGAGGGGAATTTGGCGTGACATGTGAGGGGGCGGCATGTGCGGCCGAAAGAGGATTGGCGTTGATCGGAACCGATTCAATGGATATTGAAACAGCGGCCGACACAAAATATATTGCTCACAAAATATTGCTTGGAAATGACATACCAATATTAGAATTTTTGGATTTGAGGAATGTGAGCGATGGAGTATACAGACTGATTTGCCTTCCGCTCAAAATTGAGGGGGCAGATGCTGTGCCAGTGCGTGCTGTTTTGGAGAAAATGTGAAGCAGTGTTTTTGAAATATGCATGAATTTTGTTGAGTCTTGGCAAGCATGGCCAATTTGTGTTCCTCCAAAGGCGTTTTATGTTGTTGATATGTGCGAACCGCGTGAGAGCCGCGGCGGCGAAGCCGTTTCCCAAAGGGAAATTCGAGAGCTTGCTGGTGCGAACCGCGTGAGAGCCGCGGCGGCCAAAGGCCGTTTCCCAAAGGGAAATTCGAGAGCTTGCTGGTGCGAACCGCGTGAAATTTTTGTCACCGAACAAAAAAATCAAATCACATTTTTGGGAGTTTTTTTGTAATGCAATATTTTCTTTGCCTTTTCTTCAAACTGCGGATATAATATAAATTAAATGTTAAGCTGAAAGGAGGTGTGACAATGAAACAGGTCACAAAAGACACAACCATAGGCGAGCTTCTTATGTTGGACAAAAGCGTTGCTCCAATTTTGATGGGAATAGGAATGCACTGCCTCGGCTGCCCTTCTTCTGTTGGCGAAACCTTGGCCGAAGCTGCCATGGTTCATGGCGTTGATGTTGGAGAGTTGGTTGAAAAAATAAATTCGTTCCTTGCCAAAAAATGATTTGCTAAACACTTAAAACTCCGTTTCCACAGTTTTGGCTGTTTGAAACGGAGTTTTGTTTTTGTCAATATATGTTTCCAAAGTTCAGTCAAGCATTTTGAATCCAGGGAAATATTTTAGATATACTTTGCCAAGCATTTTGTCTTCTTCAACAAATTTCTTTTCCCAAAACCGCGAGTCAAGAGATTCATTTCTGTTGTCACCAAGCATGAAATAGTGATCGGCGGGCACTTGATATGGCCCAAAGTCGCCATATGGCGTTTCTTTGATATACTTTTCGTCTAAAGGCTCGTCGCTTTCGTTTATATAAACCATTCCGTCTTTGATCTCAACTGTTTCTCCAGGCAGGCCAATGACTCTTTTCACATATAAAAGCTCCTCGTTGTCAGGATATTTGAAAACGGCAATGTCTCCTCTTTCAGGCTTTCCAAAGCTATATGCAAGCCGAAGAGCTATAATTCTGTCTTTTGGCATTATTGTGTTCTCCATGGAACCCGTCGGAACAGTTGCGTTAACAATAATAAAAGAATTTATAAATCCGGCCAGCACAAGCGCAAGCAATATGGTTTTTATCCAGCTTATTATTTCCTTTTTTACACTAAGCGGCTTTTCGCCGCTGTCAGCTATATCAATATTTTTATCATTATCCAACATTTTAATGCTCCCATAATCCAGCGTTATTTTGGGCGGCAATGCTCGTTTTTGCCGCCCAGATATGCACGCTGAAATCACACAAACGAACAACTGTTAAAGCCTGTTAATCCTCAATTTTTTCGTCATTGCTGCCATTTTTTTCATCGCTGTCATTTTCGCCGCTGTTTTCAGATTCACTTTTAACAGGAATTATGGTAACATCTTCCTCAAAATCGTCATCAGTTGTGCATTCACAGCTTCCTTCTGGATTTGAGTCGTCGCCTTTTTTGATGTTCTTAATCATATTTTCGGCTTTTTCAGCAACGCTGTCAACAGCTTTTTTTGCTATTGGCCTGACGTCATCAACTGCTTTGTCAAGCTTTTCGCCGGCTTTTTTGACAACTGGCTTTGAATCTTCAACAAATTTTTCTGTTTTTTCACCAACTGTTTTGGCAATGGCGCTCAGCCCTTCACCTGCTTTTGTGATTGCTTCGCCAATTTTTTCAGAAATGTCGGTGCTGTTTTTGTTGCCTATGGCGTTGAAAAGCCTTTCTGCTTCTTCAACAGTTATAACTCCTTTTTCAACCATTGACAAAATTGCCATTCTTTCTTCTTTCATTTCATTTCCTCCTTAAAAGTTTTTATCTCCTCAAAATTATCCCCAAAAATCAAAAGTCATATAAAAGCTTGTTTTGTGGTGCGGCTTGTTTTGGGCGCATTTGCTGCGCTTTGGGCAAGCTGCACAAAAAACAGGCAGTGAAATCTGTTTTGCATGAAACACACAAGTTTTGCCATTTGATGAACCACAGTTGTTGTTTTGAATGTTTGTTGAATTTGTTGCAAACTGAAAGCGTGAAGCGGGCGGAATTGCGCATTTCTTTGTGGCATTGAAAATTTCATCTGATTTTTGCCAAAAGCTGTTTCCAAATATATTCAAAAAGCTGTCCAAAACTCATCTGGGTTTTTATCTTTATCAAAAACAGAACAGCGATCAGTGTTAAAACGAAAGCCAAAACACCGCTTCTGAACAGAACTTTGTCAATGCGCTTGCTTCTTCTGTTTTCGTTTTTATATATGTTCCCCATGACATATACGCCGCCAAGAACACCGCGCCGCGAATCCATCACAAAATGTTCGCGTTTTTTCAAAAGCAAAAATGCTTTTCTTGTCATGCAAAACACATATTCCTTTCCGTTTTGAACTCCTTTGATGGCATATCTTCTTTTTTGATGAACATCATTTTTTTTGCTTGAACGCACAGGGCTGCAATGAATGAGAACAAATTCCTCTCTTTTTGAAAAAAATCTGTCAACTGCCGTGATTGATGAGGGGATCATGAAAATTCCGACAGAGCTTCCAAAAACAGCTGTGACAGCGGCTTTTTGGGCTTTTGTCAGGCTTTCAAAAGCTTTTCCAAAATATCCCAAGTTTACAAATTGATAGACATAATAAGAACATATTATCACATTCAAAGTCAATATAAAAATGAAAATCAATTTTCTGTTTCGGCGTTCGCCTGTGTGCCACAGCTTTATTCCCCAAAGGGAATATGACGTCATAAAAAACATATAGTATGCTATGATGACAACAAGCCCGTTTATAACAGAGTTTTCACTCACGTTATATGCCATTGAAAACAGTGTCAGGCTCCAAAGCAATGTTGTGAGCCATTCTTTTCTTCCTGTCACAGCAACAGCAATGATGGCGAAAAAAAATTGAACAACTGACACTATACCTATAACAGCCATTGCTTCACCCTGCTTAAATGCGGCGGTATCTCTCGCCTTTGAAAACTCCGGCCTTTTCAGCTTCGTCAATTTGTTTCAGCATGAGCGGCTTGTCTTTGTTGAAAGTTCCTCTGAGCGAAACATAGTTTGAGGCATGGTTGGAACGGAACACTGTTCCCTCGGAATCGGTGTTTTCAACAAAAAGCCGCATTTCATGAAGAACCTCTTTTGGTTCAAGAAGCTCAAAACGCCCGGCCTTGTGATCGTCAAACAAGGGCGTTCCCGGCTCAACCATAAGCGTCAAAAACCCAACATATTCCGGCTTGATTGCTGAAATGACCTTTGCAGAGTTGATGGCATGTTCCTCAAGCCTTGCTTTTCCGCCCAAGCCTGATATGAGTGTGATTGAAACAACCATTTTGGCTTTTTTCAGTTTTTGTCCGGCTTCGATTATATCTGATGAAGTTGCTCCTTTTTTAACTTCTTCCAAAACAACGTCGTCGCCGCTTTCGGCACCCATATAAATCATGTCAAGCCCGGCTTCTTTGAGTGTTTTGAGTTCTTCGTCAGTTTTCATGATGACATCGGCCGGGGCGCCATATGCCGAAATTCTTTTAACTTCTGGAAATATCTCTTTAATTTTTGACAATATATAAAGCAGATCTTTTGTTTTGACAATCAGCGCATCGCCGTCGGCCAAAAACACTCTTTCAATTTGTATGTCTCTGTAATATATTCTTGCCATGTTCAAATCTTCAACAACCTCGTCAAGGGATCTGATTCTGAATTTTTTGTCTTTGAACATGGCGCAAAATGTGCATTTGTTTCTTGCACAGCCTATAGTAAGCTGTATAATCAGGCTCCCCGCCTCACTGGGCGGTCTATAAACAACTCCTTCATATCTCATAGCAATATCTCTCCCAATCAAAAAATATTTTGCGAATTTATTTTGCAAACTCAATGTCATCAGACAGTTTTTGGCGGAATTATGTTTTGGGCACAATCACATATTTTTGTGCTGTGCTGCCAAACAAATGACAATTGCCAAAGCATGTGATGGAATAATTGACATTTGATTTATATTATTATAATTTTTTTGCAGACTTTTATCAACAAAAATGTGCCGCATGTGTCCACAAATTTGTTTTATAAATTCATTCATATCAGACAATTTTTGACACAATGCTGTTTTTGGCACAGCATGAATGCGTGTTTTCATGTGAATGTTAAATGGCATACATTCAGTTGACAAAGGCATATGCGCGCGCTCGTGCCAAATCAAGGCAACTATATGTGAAACTAATTATGGCGGCAAACAGACTGCCGCCATAACAGGTGCTATCAAGAGGTTATTATTAATAATACCATAAAATTCATAAACTTTGAATAGCAATTGTTTACTATATTCTTAAAATTTGATTTTTGGCAATCATAAGAACGTTCAAAATGAAGCTTTTTCACACAAAAAGTGTTGAAACTTCAAAAAATCCATATTGAGGCAAATTTGTATATAAAATTTATTGCCGTGCATATTAAAATTCCCACAAGTGTTGGAAAGACAAATGACAACGCCGCCCATTTGAGACTTCCTGTTTCTTTTTTGATTGTGAGCAGTGTTGTGGCACATGGAAAATGGTTGAGCGAAAAAACCACAACGCAAAGGGCGGTGACAAATGTCCAGCCGTTTTGTGCAAAAAGGCTGTGAATTTCGGCGTTTGTGGAAAGCTCCATGAGGCTTCCACTTTGGGAATAATACATGATTAATATTGGAATGACTATCTCGTTGGCCGGAAGCCCCAATATGAATGCCGCCAATATTATCCCGTTGAGCCCCATGACAGTTCCCAAAGGGTCAAGAAATTCCGAAAAATATGTCAAAAGGCTGATTTCACCAATGGTCACATTTTGCATTATCCATATGAGGGCTCCGCATGGAACGGCAACGCATATTGCCCTTCCCAAAACAAAGAGTGTGCGGTCAAGAAGGCTTCTCACAATGATTTTTAATATCTGCGGCCGGCGATATGGCGGAAGTTCAAGCGCAAATGAAGATGGAATTCCTTTAAGGGCTGTTGACGACAATATTTTTGAGGCAACAAGCGTTATCAAAACTGAAACAACAATCATGAGCAGCACAAACATGCCCGCGGCAAATCCGTCGCCGCCTGTCAGAAAAACAGAGGCAATCAATATGATTGTTGGAAACCTTCCGTTGCACGGAACAAAGTTGTTTGTGATTGTGGCAATCAGCCGTTCACGGGGTGTGTCTATTATGCGGCATGCTGTCACACCGGCGGCGTTGCACCCAAAGCCCATCATCATTGTGAGCGATTGTTTTCCGTGGGCGCCGGCTTTTTTGAACAGCCCGTCAAGGTTGAACGCGATTCTCGGAAGAAAACCAATGTCTTCAAGAAACGTGAACAGCGGAAAAAACACAGCCATTGGCGGAAGCATGACCGAAATGACCCATCCCGAAGTTTTGAACATGCCGTCAATCAAAATTCCGCTGAGCCAGCCAGGCGCCCATTCCATGTTGGCTTTCAACGCTTTTTCTGCTTCAGAAAACAGCTTCATCAGCAGGCTTGAGGGATAGTTGGCGCCAAAAATTGTGATCCAAAATATAATCCCAAGGACAAGAATTATTATAGGGATTCCAAATTTTTTTGAAAGTATAATTTTGTCCGCCGCTGTTTGAAGGTCATCTTTTTTATCTTTTATTATGGCTTTTTCTGCCGCGCATGATGCTATTGAAATTGTTTTGAGACACGCCTCGTCAAATTTCAGGCCGCCAAGCTCAACATCAATTGGGCTGTTTTCAATCTGTCCTGAAACAATTTCAAAAGCCTTTTCTTTTATGTCATAAATCCCAACGCCGCTTCTTGCACTGGCGGCCACAACTGGAATCCCCAGATATTTCGAAAGTTTTTCAATGTCAATTTCCATTTTCTTCTTTTTTGCTTCGTCCATGAGATTGAGACAAAGCACAACGTTTTTTGTTAAACCTATTATTTGAATGCAAAGATTCAAGTTTCTTTCAAGGCATGTGGCATCGGCCACAACAAGAACCATGTCAGGCTTCTTGTCGCATATGAAGTTTTTTGCGCATCTTTCTTCCGCTGTGTCGCTTAATATGGAATATATCCCTGGCAAATCCACCAATTTGAATTGCACATTTTTGTGCTTGAAAAATCCCTCCGCATTTTCAACTGTTTTTCCGGCCCAGTTCCCTGTGTGCTGGTTGAGCCCTGTTAAGGCGTTGAATATTGTGCTTTTCCCTGTGTTTGGGTTCCCGGCAAGCGCAATCACATATTGTTTTTTCACGTTTCATCACCTCTAAAAAGCTCGCTGACAAATATCTTTTCACATTCCTCCTGTCTTATGGCAATGAGTGTTCCCTTGACGAGAAACGCCGTTGTGCCGCCGCAAATCCCTTTATAAAGCGGTGTGACACAACTGTCTGGCGAAAAGCCAAGGTCAAAAAGCCTTATCCTTTCACCAACATCGCCAAAAACATATTTGACAATATATTTTTTATGCATTTCCGCCTTTGAAAGACGTTTCGTGTTGTGCATGGCAATGCCTCTTTCAATATAGGTGTCATTAGCATTATATAAATTTTGATTTTCTTCTGTTACATTTTGCAAAAAAATTTTTATGTGATAGAATATAAAAAGCGATATAAACATGCCGCTTAAACGTTTCTGTCTTCTGTTGGCCAAAGTTTTGTTTTGGCAAACTTTGAAAAAGCTTTTTTGAAGGGAATTTTTTATGAATGGAAAACATTATATGATTTTTGTTGTCAAATTTGTTTCGGAGCATAAAAACATAAAAAAAGCCACAATTTTTCTTGACAAATTTGCCCCCGCTGTTGTCACATGGTGTTTCTATGCCATATTGGCCTGTTTGGCGCTGAACATTGACATAAGAGCTGTATATTTTTTGGCGATACCATGGTTCAGCTTTTTTTGTGTTTCAGTAGTCAGAAACAAGTTGAATTTCAAGCGCCCTTTTGAAGAATTGGGCTTTGAGCCTCTTTTGCCACATTCTCCTGGAAGGGCGTTCCCCAGCCGCCATGCTGCAAGCTCAGCTGTAATAACAATGGCTGTTTTCTATATATTTCCCGCCGCCGGAATTTTTCTTGCGTTTGTCAGTGTTGTTGTGTGCCTCACAAGGGTTTTGACGGGCGTGCACTATGTCAGAGATGTCGTTGTTGGAGCAGCTGTGGGGGCGCTGATGGGATATTTTGGCTTTTTCATTATATTATAAATTGTCAAAAACTTATGTATACGCGTTCTGTTTGGCATGTGACTGTTTTTTTGCCAAAAACTGGTGCCAGCGTATTTTTCAAATGATTCAGGCAAAGAAAGAGCCTCCACGAAAGTGCAAATTGTCTTTGGCTCAGTTTGAGACGCTGCTTTTATTTTTGTTCAAACAATTGCATATTTTAATCATATATAATACAATTGATGTAAAGCTTAACTCACATTATTCAAAAGGAGATAATTTAGCATGAAAAAGATACTTCTGACTCAATGGGTTCCTGATGTGTGCAAAGAAATGTTCAAAAACGAACTTGAGTTTGTGTGTCCTTCAAAAGAAAAACTCAGTTTCACAAGAGAAGAAATTTTGAATGAAGTTGCTGACGCTGACGGCATATTCCTCATATTTTCAAAAGCAGACAAACAAGTCATTGACGCTGGAAAAAAGCTCAAAGTGATTGCCAACCTTGGAGTGGGCTTTGACTGCATTGATGTTGAATATGCAACGGCAAAGAACATTGCCGTGATAAACACTCCAAACACAGTCACTGAAGCCACAGCCGAGCTCACAATAGCGCTCATGATGAGTGTCATGAGAAACATCACACAATATGACAAAGGCGTTAAAAACGGTGAATGGACAACATTTGCTTTCGCTGACGTGGGAAGTGAGATATTTGGCCACACAATTGGGGTTGTTGGCTTTGGGCGCATTGGCAAATGCGTTGGCAAAAAAGCCGCGGCCATTGGCATGAACGTGGCATATTATGATCCTTTTCGCTTGAGCGCTGAGGAGGAAGAACGCCTTGGTGTGACATATATGTCAATGGAGGATATTTTCTCCAAATGTGACTGTGTGTCACTTCACATGCCATATACGCCTGAAAATCACCACATTGTGAATGAAAAAACATTGGCAGCAATGAAAAAGGGTTCATATCTGATAAACGTTGCAAGGGGCCCAATTGTCAAAGAATCGGCCCTTGTTGAAGCGCTCAAAAATGGCACGCTCAAAGGCGCCGCCCTTGATGTTTTTGAATTTGAGCCAAATATAAGCAAAGAGCTTAAGGAATGCCCCAATGCCGTTTTGACGCCGCACGTTGGAACGCAAACACTTCAGGTGCGCATAAACATGTTTGAGGAGGCAATGAAGGGAATCATAGCTTTCTTTGAAGGTGAAAAGCCACACAACATTGTCAACAAAGAGATATTGAATTGACGGCCGTGCACGCAATTTTTTGCCATATGTGTTTGCAAAAAACAAAACGGCATTTCGGAAAACACCGAACTGCCGTTTTTGAATTTCAAAACAAATCCTTGTGTTGGTTTTTTGGCCCAAAAACCCTTTCTTCTGTGCTTTTTTCGTCGTTTTTGTTTCCATACAGACTTTGCTTGGAAGACAGTTTGCTTTTTTGGGGACTTTTGTCAGGCCATCTATATTTGTATGTACTGCCTTTTCGCAGTGAGTCACCGTTGCGGCTTCTGACGTGGTCTGAAAAGCTTGTTCTTCTTGCTTTTTTTCTCAAAACAATCAAAACAAGAACTATGGCCGCAATTTGCAAAAAATCTATAGAGTCAAAAATTTTCACACAGCTTCATCTCCTTTTTTGTGTCTTTTTTCAACTGACAATGATATATATATGATTTGTGGCAGGCATTTTTGTTCTCTTTGACACTGCAATTTCTCAAAATTTGCAGCATGAAACATGGTTTGGACATGGGCACAAAATTTTTTGAATTGCAAATTTGTGAATGTCATTGGCGGCCAAATGACAGCGGAAATTTGCGCCGATTCAGCTGGTTTTGATGCTGTTTTGAACAGAAATGACTGTTCAAGCCAAAATTGCTTCTTTTGGCTCAAAATGTTGTGATTCAAGCAAGTCTGTCATTGGTTTTCATTTCAGGCTCAGGCTTTCAACATCATTTTAACAGGATTGTAATTGTTATATACATATGATAATATTGTGTATGTATATTTCAAACATTCTGAATTATAAAAACCATGTCATCAATTTTGGCAGTTGTGCATTAAAATTATGGAGGCAAAAATATGAACGAAAATGAAGAACACTCATTGATCAGCCGCATAAATGAGCTTGCAAAAAAAGCTAGGGCCGGAGAACTCACACATGAGGAACAGGCCGAAAGAGACATTCTCAGAAAAAAGTATATTGAAAGCTTCAAAAACAATCTCCGCTCACAGCTTGACAGCATTGTTGTTGTTGAAAACGATGGCTCCAAAACACACTTGAAAAAGAAAAAATGAAGCTTGCACAAAGGCTTTCCGCAACATTTGCGGAAAGCCGGATTTGCGCGTTGGCGCTAAATTTGGTGTCACCAAATGTCGCTTGATATGTCATCAATCACGTTTTCCGCTTTGTTGAGAACTTTTTTGCCTTTTTTGACAATTTTGTTTTTTGCTGACTTGTTCATCATCATATATTCCGCACCGGCAAGTGCCATGATTCCGCCCAAAACCACACCTGTTGTGAATTTTCTCATATAATTTCCACCTTTCTTTGATATTTATAAAGCCTTATTATTATTAGACAAAATGTGTTTTATTAAACTGTCAAATATTCCTTGAACAGGCTTTTGTGTGAAATGTGGAAACTTTGCCATGAATTTCAATTTTTGAGCCGAGCTGCAAATTTTTTGAAATTTTGTTTATAAAATTAGAAGCGTATTCATATATACATAGTATAGGTTTTGAAATTTATGCCAAATATTCTTTTTAATTTTTTAAAATTCCCCATAAAATTGAATGTCAACAAAGGCTGCAACTTGAACTCCCGACAAAAAGCGTGGCCAAAGAGGGAGGGTGTGGGAGGGCCGTTCGGCCTTCGCAACTATGAGATGTGCGAACCGCGTGAGAGTCGCGGCGCGGAACGAAGAGGAGCGTTTCCCGAAGGGAAATTCGAGAACTTGCTGTGCGAACCGGCTGAAAGTGCCGGCGGCCAAGGGCCGTTTTGCGTAAGCAAAATTCGAGAACTTGCTGTGCCCCTCCCACGGTCTTAAATGCCATTTGGAAAGCTAAAATTGACCAGATAATAACTACAAATAA
>JAAVYN010000004.1 GCA_022791155.1 Bacillota bacterium
TGTCAAGCTCTTTTTTTCTTTTTTTAACTTTTTTTGCAACTGCTCTTTTCACTGATTTCTATTGCTCTTTCTCTGTCGCCCGGCCTCTCCGCCCCCGCAACATTCACTTATTATACTCACTTTTTTGGCTTTGTCAAGTACTGTCGAAAAATTTTTTTGAAAAATTCGATTTTTTTGCAGACAAAAAGCCGCGTTCACAAGAACAGCGGCTTGGCGTTTTGCAATCAGCTCACAAACATAATCACTGCGGCCACAATCATGAAAAGTGCGCCGCCAATTTTTGTGTATCTTGAGAGCGCGCCCTCAATTGAGTTGCCTTTGTTCTTGCTCCAATATGAATCTCCGTTGTTGCCGCCCATTGCTCCCAAACCGGCGGCCCTGTTGTTCTGCAAAAGAACTATAAAGATAAGACAAACGGCGATAATCATAAGCACCACCGTCAAAACCATACCCACAGTGCTCATAGCGCAAAACCTCCATAACTATAATACTTGTTCACCGATTAATGTATTGTATCACACAATATGCAGCACGGCAACTATTTTTTTGCCGCAATATAAATTCAAGAATGCGTTTGGCATGAAACAGCCGGTTTAAGCGAAAAAAATCCTCAAACCGGCTGTTTTGATCAAGCTTTTCAAAATTTCCGCAGAATAATTTTGTCCAAACAGCTCAAAAATTATTCAAAAAAATCATTTGTTCATCATTTCTTGAACTTTTGAAAGAATTTCAGGGTTAACAAGGCCTGCGCCCTCGCCAACATATTCTTCATAAACAGGCTGAACCGCTTCTATGAAAGGAGCTTTGTCAACTTCAGTGATTTTGACGCCTTTTTCAGTCAAAGTTGTTTGAAGTTCTTCATTCATGTCGTCAAGAACTTGTCTTTCATAAACCTGAGCTTCTTTTGCGGCCTCTGTGACTGCTGTCTGCATGTCAGCTGGAAGGCTGTCAAAATAGTCCGTTGCTATGAACAAAGGAGCCGGTGCATAGAAGTGTCCTGTGAGTGAGAGATATTCCTGAACTTCATAAAGCTTTGAGGAATCAATGATGGCCAAAGGATTTTCCTGTCCATCAATTGTCTTTTGCTGAAGCGCTGTGAAAAGCTCGCCCATTGCCATAGGTGTTGGGTCGGCGCCCATGACAGAGAATGACGCCATGTGTATAGGGCTTTCCATTGTTCTTATTTTGAGGCCCTTCAAATCTTCGGGCACAAGAACTTCATTTTTGCTGTTTGTGACATTTCTGAAGCCATTTTCAAAGAAAACAAGGCCCTTGAGCCCGTCTTGCTCAACGCTTCCCAATATTTCCTGTCCAAGATCGCTGTCGCAAACCATGCGCGCTTCTTCAGTTGTGTTGAAAAGGAAAGGAAGGTCAAAAACGAGGAAAGAATCTGTGAAGCTTGAAAGAACGGCTGTGGAAACAAGAACCATTTCCTGAGTTCCAAGCTGAAGCGCTTCAACCATGTCTCTTTCGTTTCCAAGAGTTGAGCTGTGGAAAACATCAACTTTGATTTTTCCGCCGCTCTTTTCAGCTGCAAGTTCGCTGAGTTTTTCAAGCCCAAGCTGGTATGGATGTGTGTTGGCAAGAACATGTCCAACTTTTATGTTATATTCTGCATTTTCAGCGCTGCCGCCAGCATTTTCGCTGTCGCCGTCACTTTGTTCGTTTTGGCTGTTCTGGCTGTCTCCAGCATTTTGTCCTCCTGTGCTGTCTGAGCCCGATTTTTCACCACAGCCAGAAAACGCCATGGCGCAAACCATAACAGCCATAATTAGTCCTAAAACTCTTTTTTTCATAAGTTTGTTCCCTCCTAAAATAATAAACATAAAGAGCTGTGAAGCCTTGGAAAAACAAATTCAGGCTTCAAGCATTTTTCACGGAAAATTCCAGACATGAAATTCATGTTGGAACTTTCCGCCCCCTCCTGTCATAGCCATGGCAAATCACGGCTATATTTGGGATTATATCATACAATCGGTCAGACCACAACAGAAAAATGAAATTTTTTCAAAAAATTATTAAACATTTGTTTTAAGGCATATGCGCCTAATCATATGCAAATGTAACTCTTTCAAAAAATAACAATTTTTGAAAATTTGTCAGACATCATAATGCTGTATTCGACATTCAGAAAAACACATTGAAAAATAAAAAAAATTCATATTCCTTATTTGAGGAACAGTTTTCCGCCACAAATGCCCTTGAGCAATGCGGAATAAAAGCCAAACATATATCATATAAATTTTGAAGGAGGTGTTATATTTGGAAGACATTTCAATTGAAAAAATAATGTCGCTTGCCGCCCTCATGGGTCAAAAAACAAGCGCTGAAGAAGTTTCGGCCGCAATGAATGCCGCGCAAAAAATAAGCATGTTTATGAACGCACAGCAGCAGCACGGCAACGACGATGAAGCAGCCGTCAGCGTTCAACAGAGACATGAGCTTCCGGCCGCAATTCCGCCCACTGCCACACATGTGTTTTTAGACACACAGTCGAGGAGGATGAAGGCAATCAACGCTGTCTTGCCGCTGTTGAACTCAGAATATCAAAAGAGCATTTTTTTGGCCTTGAAACTTATGGAATGCATCAATTTTCAGCCTGAAAGCGTCATAACTGTGATGGAAAAAGGCGCCAGCAATGAACGTCAGCTGAAAATAATAAACACTGTTGAAAGCTATCTCACAAATGAGGAAAAGCAAAACATGAGAATTTTTTTGAACGCCATCAAGGCAAGCTCGGTTATGAGATGAATGGATATGCATGGAATCAAAACGTATGTTTGTTGTTCCATGCATATTTTATTTTGAAATTGCAATTGTTGTGTTTCAAAAAAACTTCGTCAAATAAAGTGCTTTTAACGCCATTTTATATGTCTGAAAAATATTTATTTTCCATATTTTAATATGTTTCAATTCCATATGTTCCGCACATTTCAAAACAGCGCTTCCAGCCGACAAGGGCACACGCTCCACAGTGAAAATTTTTCATTTCTTTGGCGTTGCAAACAATTGACTTGTTCGCGGGCAAGCCGGGCATGTTTGCACTTTGAACAACAAATTTCCCACAAGACAGAAGAATTGGAACAGGCGACAGCGGCCTAAGCGCAATGAAATTGTGCACAGGCACTGTCGACATCAAACGGCTTTTGACGCCGCAATTATGCCGCCAATGATTGTCCATGTCATGCGTGTCCATGTCATCTGAAGATATGCTCACAAAATGCAAGCCAAAAAAACTGTTTTTGAAACATGCTGCTTTCGTTCAAAATTTAAGAACCCCGTTTTCAGCCAATGAAATCCGGGGTTCACATATTATGCTTTGACATTTTTCAGCCTTTTAACTCCAAAAAGCGGGAGCCTCCTATAGTCTCTTGTTTTTGTATATTGTATAAAAACGTCTTCACACGCCTTTGAGCGCTCCAAAACATGGGGGAACGTTGTTCCGCCCTGACTGCTTTGGCCGCTTTCGCCGCCCGACATGCTGCTGTTCATTCCGCCGCCTGAAGCGTTGGGCGCGGGCGCTGCCGCTGACGGCCCTGTGCCGCATGCTGAAGGCGCATTTGCGTTTCCGCTTTTGACGTCTCCGGCAAACGAACATGCTTTTGACAATTGCAGTGAGCGCGCCTCGCTTTTTGATCTGCACTGCTTGAGCCGCCTTTCATAGCTCTTGCGCTCTCTCATGACTGCCATTGCGCGTTCATATGCCGCCGGATCCTCGCGCCGCAGTGCATCCAAATCAACATAGTTGAGCTTTTTGCCCGATGCCAGTTTTGACGCCGCAACTTGGGCCTTGATTGATTTTCTATTTGTTTTTGGAAGCGAAACGCCTGTGGCCTCTTCAAATGAGCTTTTGCAATTTTCAATTCTCTCATATGCCTTTTTTTCATATTCCATAATTTTCACATATTGATTTATGTTTCCAATCATGTCTGTCACCTCCCCAAAACAGACAAAAACACATTTCCTTCATTCAGTGAACCATAATAAACTGAATTATAAATATGACAGCCAAAAAGAATGTTCCCGGGTTAATCTGTCTTCCTTTGCCAGTGAAAATCATCATGGCTGTATATGATATGAAACCGAGGGCTATTCCCGTGACAAGGCTATATGTCAACGGCATCATCGCCATTGTCAAAAACGCGGGCAGTGCCTGCTCAACATCATCAAAGTTGATATATTTTATAACATCCATCATCAATATTCCGCTCATTATGAGCGTTGTGGCCGTTGCAGCTGAGGGTATGGCCGATGCAAACGGCGCTATAAATATTGTCAGCAGAAAAAGCGCAGACGCCACAAGGCCGCTGAGCCCCGTTCTTCCGCCCTCAATTGCCATTGTGGTGCTTTCAACATATGTTGAAACGTTTGTCATTCCCAATGCCGAGCCTATCATTGTGGAAATGGAGTCAACCTTCAAAACTTTGTGGAATCTTTCGTTTATGTTTCCCTCGTGGCTGAGCGTTATGATGTAGTCTGTGGCAATTATGGCGCCAAGGGTTTCAAAAACATCCATGACACAAAGCGTGCTTATCAAAACAGCAACCGAAACCACAGTTCCCGCCACGCCAAAACCCGGCGAAGAAGTGAAAAGCCCCACAAAGTCTGGCCGCAGTGCCCTTGACATTGTGGCAATGTCAGGAAGTTCCACCATGAAATCCTGCAAATGGACAAGGCCCAAAGGAATTGCAATGACTATGACAATCAATTTGCCCCACAATATGGCTCCATGAACATCTTTCACAAGCATGACAGCAATCAATATGACGCCAAAAAGACACAGCAGTGCACTTTTCACGTCATATTCACCCAAATTTGAGAAGCTTATCATTTGAACAAGGTGAGAGCTGTTGCCTTCCACAATGTGGGCTTTTTGCATTCCCATAAAGGCTATAAAAAGCCCTATTCCAGCTGTGACAGCAAATTTTATGTTTGACGGAATGGCATCTTGAATTTTCTTTTCAAAGCCCAAAGCCGTTATGGCAAAGAAAGCGGCGCCACTTATGAATATCGCCGCCAACGCCTGGTTATATGTGTATCCCATGCGCGTGCATATTGTGTAGGCAACGAATGTGCTTATGGAAAGACTTGGCCCCTGGGCAAACGGCAAATTGCTCTTGAGCGCCAAAAGTATGGTTCCTATGGCGGCCGTTATGCACGAGAGTATTGTCAGCGACACAAGCATTTGTTGTGCTGTGAGCCCGTTTGACAAAACAACTGTTCTAATCATTTCGCCAGATCTGTCATATGCCTCTGGAAACGCCGACATCAATGTGTTTGGCACAAGAAACAATATATAAACAACAGTGAAGTAGGCCGTCAGCCCTGAAAACAGTTCTGTGTGCAGTGAAGAACCGCTTTTTGTGACATGAAAATAGCTGTCAATTTTGCTTAAAATAAAGACCCACTCCATTCCTTTTAGTGTTTGGTTTCAAATTTATATATTACATACGGCATTCACAATATCTGTATAGTGCAAAATCCAACGATATTCCAAAAATTGATCTGTTCACGTTTTTGAAATAATGGGTTAAAACTGCTTCTATCTCATCAGCAGTGTTCACATGTGATTTTCGCAAGCCTCTCAAGCCTCTATATTTTTGTTATCGGCTCAATTGTTAATTTTCTAAATAGCGCGCAATGCAATATAAAAATTTATTTGTTTTTATTTGTGAATTTTTGAAGTTTTGTTTGGGAAGTGTTCGTTTTCAAATTGATTTTTGGCAATTTGCTTTGCAAAAATTTGCTTTTTCGGCCAAATTTTTTGCATTTGTCAATCCGGCATGAGTTCATCAAGTTTCTGACAAAATTTTCGGCTGGCTCATGCGGCAAACCATTGTGGACATGTTTGCAGAACGATTTGCTTTCTTTTGCGGCTCTCACGTGGTTCACACCAGCAAGCTCTCGAATTTCCCTTCGGGAAACGGCTTCGCCGCCGCGGCTCTCACGCGGTTCACACCAGCAGGTTCTCGAATTTTGCTTCGCAAAACGGCTTCGCCGCCGCGGCTTTCACGCGGTTCACACCAGCAAGTTCTCGAATTTCCCTTCGGGAAACGGCTTCGCCGCCGCGGCTCTCACGCGGTTCACACCTTGCGGGTTCTCGAATTTCCTTTTAGGAAAAGACTTCACTGAATTTGCTTTGTAGGAGTTATTTATGGTTGTTGGCTTGGTTTTAACCTTCAAAAATTGTCTTTTTCTAAGAGCGCGGGAGGGGCACAGCAAGCTCTCGAATTTCCCTTCGGGAAACGCTCCACTTCGTTGCGCGCCGCGACTCTCACGCGGTTCGCACAGCAGGTTCTCGAATTTTGCTTACGCAAAACGGCCTTTGGCCGCCGGCGCTTTCAGCCGGTTCGCACA
>JAAVYN010000020.1 GCA_022791155.1 Bacillota bacterium
AAGGGAAATTCGAGAGCTTGCTGTGGCCCTCCCACGGTCTTAAATGCCATTTGGAAAGCTAAAATTGACCAGATAATAACTACAAATAACGAAATTTCAAAACCTATAGTTTTGACATACTAATATATTAATATATTAATTTTGTTTTGTAAACCGGTTTTGCAACATTTTTGTGTTTGTGCGTTTTTGGCAAATGATTTCAAGCATCGTCAGTTTGAATTGCATTCAGTTTTGTGAGATAATATATTTGTTCAAATTTGAACGGGAGATTGCGCCGCAAAATCTTTTGTGTTTCAATTTTTTTGAGTGTTTGATCGGTGTTCAAATTTTTGTTATATTATGTTAAAGTGATGACAATGAAAAAGCTGAAGCTTTGCGGGCTTTGAAAACATTTGGCTGTGGCGCGCGGTTTTTTCGGCTTTGTTTGAAGCGGCAGCAAAAGGAGAGAAATCAATTGCCATATAAAAGCAAAAGCGGCGCAACAAAACATGAAGTTTTGGAGGCGATCCGCGACAAAATATTATATTTGGAGTTTAAGCCCGGGGAAGTTTTGCTTGACACTTCCATAGCCAAGTGGCTGAATGTGAGCCGCACGCCTGTGAGAGAAGCGCTTTTGATATTAAAAAGAGAGGGCTTTGTTGACATTTTTCCTCAAAGTGGAACGTTTGTGTCGCTGCTTGACATCGGTTTGATAAAAGAAATATTATATATAAGGCATGTGGCCGAGCTTGAAATTGTCAGGGGCCTTTTCAAAAAAAATGTCGACATGAAAAGACTTCAGCACTATATAATTCTTCAGGAGCTTGCAGTGAATGAAAACAACCAAAGGGAATATGTGAAAAACGATCATTTGTTTCACAAAGAAATTTTTGGCATGGCCGGCCACGCCCGTGCGTGGGAGCTCATTGAGGACATATATAAACACACAATAAGATTCCACATGCTTGATTTTTGTGACAGAGACGTTTTTGGAACATCGCTTGAGGAGCACAAAATGATTTTGAGCTGTTATGAAAACAGAAATGAAAAAGAGCTTGAAAAACTCATGAACACACATCACGATTGCGGCTTGCGCACATATGAGGAGTTGAAGAAAAAATTCCCCAGCTATTTCAAATGACGCCACTCTTGGCCGGCAAACGCGTTTGTTGAATGAAACATGCCACAGGCCAAAACAAAATTCCCCTTGAAAATGTGAGGCTTTTTTGCGATAATATACACATACCATTTTGACAGGAGATATTATATGAAAGACAACATTAAAAACGTTATAAACACAGCTGTGAAGGAGATAACCGAAAACTGCAAAAATCAGGAGCTTTTCATAACAGGCGAGGGAAGAAAGCTCCCCAGCCGCCACGCTGTCATACAAATCATAAAGGAATTCCGGCGGGTGATTTTCCCTGGCTATTTTGGAAATGAAAACATAATGGCGAGCGAGCCGGAATATTTCATTGGCCACACTGTGACACAGCTTTATGAAGCGCTTAAGGAACAAATCAGAACGGCGCTTATATACAAAAATTTGGAAAACCTTCCTGAAAATGCCATTGACGAAAGAGCTGATGAAATATGCTGTCATCTTTTCAAAAAGATACCATACATACAAAAAATGCTTTTGAAGGACATTCAGGCCGGGTTTGACGGCGATCCGGCGGCAAAAAGCAAAGAAGAAATTATATTTTCATATCCGGGGCTTTTTGCCATATATGTTTATAGAATTGCGCATGAGCTATACAAAATGAAGGTGCCGTTTGTTCCACGAATAATGACGGAACATGCCCACAGCAGAACAGGCATTGACATAAATGCCGGGGCTGAGATAGGCGAATATTTTTTCATTGACCACGGAACAGGCATTGTCATAGGCGAAACAACAAACATAGGCAACAACGTGAAGTTATATCAAGGGGTGACCCTTGGCGCGCTTTCCACAAGACAGGGACAGCTTTTGTCTGATGTGAAGCGTCACCCAACAATTGAAGACAATGTGACAATATATTCAGGCGCAAGCATACTCGGCGGAAACACTGTGATTGGCGCCAACTCTGTGATTGGCGGAAATGTGTTCATAACGGAATCTGTCCCCGCCGGAACAAAGGTGACAATCAAAGATCCGGAGCTTGACTATAGATATGAACAATGACAGCAAAATTTTGCACAATGTTTGTGAAGTTTTTTTGAAAACAAATGTGCAGTGAGTTTTTTTGGACTGAAATTTTGTTTTGAACAGCAATGGCTTTTGTTCTCTTTGGCTGTTCAGTTTTTGAACGTTTTTGATGAAAGTGCGGATGGCCAATGTGCTTTTGATGTCTGCTTGAAACTTTTCAAAATTTCAACATAAAAAACATAAAAACCAATAGACACAAAATTTTTTAATAGAATTTTTCAAACACTGCAAACACCCCAGAAGCAAATGGGGTGTTTTTTGTTTTTGCGGCTTTTTCAAATTTGGCGCGGCCGCATGTGGCGGCATGTTCATCACATGACTGGCATGAAAACGTCAATGCTTTTGAGAAATTCGCTTTTATGCTGTTTTGCGAAATGATATATGCCGGGCAAAAACAACGGCGTTGGCTTTATTTTCCAAAAAACCTTTGACTTTTAACAATTTTGGATATATAATACAGTTTACACGCAGGTGTGGTTCAATGGCAGAACGTCAGCTTCCCAAGCTGAAAACGAGGGTTCGATTCCCTTCACCTGCTTGAAAAGCACAAAAGTTTTTCAACTTTGCGCTTTATTTTTTTTGCAAAAATTTAATGACAGCAGAAAGGGAGGAGATTTATATGCAGTCAATAAGCAAAAATTTTAACTTTATTTCACTTTTCACATTTGCATTGCCCACAATGGCCATGATGATACTCGTTTCGTTATACACAATAGTTGACGGGATATTCATCTCCAACTATTTGGGAAGCAACGCTTTGTCGGCCACAAATATAGTTTTTCCAGTCATAAACATGCTTATGGCTGTTGGCATAATGCTGGCAACAGGCGGAAATGCCATAATAGCAAAAAAAATGGGCGAGGGCAAAATGAATCAGGCAAGGGAAAACTTCACGCTAATAACAGTCACTGCATTTTTGTTTGGCGTTTTTTTGCTGATTGTTGGCTTGTTTTTTTCCGAAAAAATATCGCTGCTTCTTGGGGCAACTCCAGTTCTCATGGACAATTGCGTCACATATCTGAAGATAATGATGTTTTTTGCTCCGGCGTGCATGCTTCAGCTTCAGTTTCAAACGTTTTTTGTGACAGCCGGCAAGCCTTTTATGGGGCTCATACTTTCTGTGGCGGGCGGCCTTTCAAACATATTTCTTGATTATGTGCTCATGGGCCCGTGCGGCATGGGCATTGAAGGCGCGGCTTTGGGCTCGGGCGCAAGCCAGCTTATACCCGCTGTTGTGGGAGTTGTGTATTTTTCAACAATAAAAAAGGAACTCTTTTTTGCGATGCCCAAATTTGACGCAAAAATGCTGCTCAACAGCTGCGGCAACGGCTCGTCTGAAATGGTTTCAAATTTGTCAACGGCTGTTGTCACATATTTTTTCAACGCAATGATGCTTCAGTTTGTTGGCGAGGATGGCGTTGCGGCCATAACAATAGCGCTTTATGGCCAGTTTCTTTTCAATGCCATGTTTCTTGGCTTTTCAATGGGAGTGGCGCCTGTTTTCAGCTATAACTATGGCCTCAAAAACGTCGTCATGATGAAGCGGCTTTTCAAAATATGTATGCGGTTTGTTTGCATAGCGTCTTTGGCCATAGGCATGATTGCGCTTTGGGGAAGTCCATATATTGTGGAAATTTTTTCGCCCAAAG
Source organism: Bacillota bacterium (assembly GCA_022791155.1). Taxonomy (GTDB): domain Bacteria; phylum Bacillota; class Clostridia; order Lachnospirales; family Anaerotignaceae; genus JANFXS01. The sequence goes on from JAAVYN010000020.1 coordinate 3,820, forward strand.
GAACAATGACATATGAAATTGGAGCATATGGACTTGTGCTGTTTGCGTTCAACTATTTTGTTGCAGGGCTGAACATATTTTCATCGGCGCTGTTCACGGCATATTCCAACGGCTTTGTCTCTGCTGTAATATCATTTTTGAGAACGTTTGCATTCCTTTTGACGTGCATACTCATATTGCCTTATATAATAGGTGTCAACGGAATATGGATTTCGGTTCCTGTTGCTGAATTTTTGACAGCGTTCATATCGGTTGTGTTTTTGATCAGGCACAACGTTGCCGCGGGATATGATCTGTCAAATGCGAATGAGGCATGAAGCTGTGTGTGACATGTCAATGGCTTTTTGATTTTCAAAAGCCAAAACAAAATTTGTGAAAGGCTGAAATGTGGAGTGGCTTTGTTTGGAGAAAGCGCCACAAAAATGCTCCAACGTGTTTTTGGCGCAAAAAATGGAAGTTCATGTTTTGATGAATGTGAACTTCCATAATTTTTTGTGTTTGTGCAATGAAAGCCTGGCCAATGTGTTTCGCCAAGTGCATTCGGTGCGCAAAACAAATGTTTTTGCACAAGTTTACAATTTCAGCTGAAAAACTTCATTTGTTTCAGCAAAACACATCTCTCATCACATTGAGGCTTTCGGCTCCATATTCTTCAAAATAGCAATCGTCAGGCTCAAGGCTGATTGTCCCGTCATATCCCCCTGAAACAATTGCATTTTTTATGTCCATGAGAAATTCCATGTCGTCGTTTGTCACAAACATGCGGCCATAGTCGGGCAAAAGGCGGCTTATGTGTATGTGATCGGCGTTTTTGACAAGCCCGCCCATATTTTTGATGTCTTCACCCATGGCCTTTGCGTGATAGAAATCAATTATCAGCCCAACGCCGCTTTCGCGGGCAATTTTCATGGCGTGCTCTGTCATGTTGCAATAGTCTGTCATGTGGCTGTGCACGGCTTCAAAAAGAACTTTTTGGCCATGCTTTGCGGCCTCGGCTGATGTCAGTTTGAGGAACTCAATTGCCTGGCTGTCGGCTTTTTCAATTGGATAGCCCTTTGGAAGCTTGCGCGCCGCCGGGCTTCCAACGCCAATTGTTTCTATGCCCAAAACTTTGCCAAGCGCGGCCATTTTTTGGGCATATGAAATGGCTTTTTCTGCCGAATATTCATCGCCCACAACAGGTGCGCTTGCATTGCAATAGGCATTATATCCCTTCACGGGAAGGCCGGTTTTTTTCACTTTTTCGGCAAAAGCGTTGAACGCCGTTTCACTCATGGCGCTCATCTCAACGCCCGGAACCTCAAAATAGTCATAGCCCATGCGCGCCGCCATTTCATAATATTTTGTTGGCATGCAAATTCCAATTTTCATAAAAACACCTCTTTCATAATATCATTGCCCAAATTGATGTGGTCAGCAGGCAAAATATGTTGCCAAGCATGACACTTTTTGTGGCCATGGCCGGATCGGCGCCAAATTTTTCGGCCAGAACAACGCAAAAAACCCCCGCCGGAAGACCCCAGCTTAATATAAAAACAGTGCTCATGAGCGAAAAATCCTTCAGCACAAGCCTCAAAACCACAAATGCAATGACAGGCATGATCACAAGCCGGCCAAAAACCTTTGGATATACACGCATGTCGCCAAAAAATTCTTTGACATTGACATCGGCCAGCTGACTGCCCAAAACAAACATTGCCAGTGCCGCCGAGGCCGAACTGATCTTTTCCACAGCGCCCGAAACAAAGGCCGGAAGCCGAATTCCTGTGGCAAAGAGGAAAAACCCAATTATCACGGCAACAATTGGCGGGCTGAAAAATTCACGCACACGTGTTTTTTCTCTGACGCCGGCGCTTCTGCTGATTATTGTGTATATCACGGTGAACACAAAAAAGTCGCTTATTATTTCACACATGGAAACATAGAAAAGGCCCTCAGCGCCATAAAACTGCTCCACAAGTGGTATGCCGATGAAGCCCGTGTTGGGCACAAGAAGCGCCCCGGCCAAAACGCCGCTTTCAACACTGTCCAGCTTGCGCGCACGGCTCCACACAAGCCAAAGCACAAGGCCAATGCAAAGCATGACGCCCCAAAGCCCGGCCAGTTTTCCCATCCGCCCCAAAAGCGCGGCGTCAAAATCAACTTGCAAAGCGTTCAGTATAATCGCCGGAACAATCAGGTTTATGATTATGCCGGAAACGCATTTTGTCTGCTCGCCGTTGATCATGTTCAGCTTTTTGAATATAAACCCCGGCAATATCATCAAAACAAGCATGGCCATGGAATTTACAAGCTGTGAAAATGCCATTCGTGATTCCTCCCTCAATCAATTTTAACAGATTATACTAAACAGCAGCATAAAAATCAACAATTTTTCCTTTTCCAATGACGCCGTGCTTATTGAAAAAGCCGCCATTGTATGATATATTTTTATTGCAGCTTAAATTGCAGAAGAAGCCTCGGCTTGTCATGCGGCCGCTTCTTTTGACATGTTTGGAAGACAAAAGGCACACAGCTTGACACAAGTGTGATTTCAAACGCCGCAGTCTGCACGCATTTTTGTTCTGCAAAAATGTGAATTGGTCTTTGGTTTTTGGCGCGCTCAATGCGGCAGACCATGGACACACGAAAAGCGGCATGTTCCGCTTTTGCTCAAACCACAAACAACATTATATATTTTTAGGGGGAATTGCCAATGAGAAGCCATATAACAACAAAGGGCCTTGAAAGAGCCACTCACAGAGCGCTTTACTACTCCATGGGTTTGCTGCCTGAAGACCTTGAAAAACCACTCATCGCCGTTGTGAACTCACAAAATGAGTCCATGCCGGGCCACCGTCATCTTGACAGCATTGCAAAAGCCGTGAGAGAAGGCATAATCGCCGCTGGCGCAACACCAATTGAGTTCCCAACAATTGGCATATGCGACGGCATTGCACAGGGCAACTATGGCATGCACTATCCTCTTGCAAGCCGCGAACTCATTGCCGACAGCATTGAATGCATGATGAACGGCCACAGCTATGACGCCATGGTTCTTGTCACAGATTGCGACAAAATCACACCGGGCATGATTATATCCGCCGCAAGGCTTGATCTTCCAACAATCATAATAAGCGGCGGCGTTATGGCAACAGGAAGCTTCAAAGGCAAAAAAGCCGGCTATACAGACCTCATGGAGTCTTCCGGCCTTGTTCAAAGAGGGCTCATGACAAATGAGGAATTGAGCGAGCTTGAGCAAAGTGCGCTTCCGGGCTGCGGCGCGTGCAATCTGCTTGGCACAGCAAACTCAATGAACTTCCTCACAGAGGCGCTTGGACTTTGTCTTCCGGGGGCAACGCTTCCGGCCATGAGCGGAAAGAAGCTTGCCATTGCCAAAAGGACAGGCATGAAAATTGTTGAGCTCCTTGAAAAGGGAATCACTGCAAAACAAGTTCTCAACGACGCCGCTGTTCACAACGCGCTTGTTGTTGACATGGCCATTGGCGGAAGCTCCAACACAATGCTTCATCTTGCAGCCATATGCCACGAAGCTGGCATTCCTTTCAGCTTTGATGAAGTTGAAAACATTGCCGCCCAGGTGCCTCACCTTGTCAAGCTCAAACCAGCAGGCGTTCACTATCCGGCCGATTTTGACATGGCTGGCGGCGTTTCGGGGCTCATGGCAAGGCTCAAGGACTATGGCCTCATCAAAGACAATCTCACAGTCACAGGAAAAACTGTTTTCGAAAACATACAAAATGCCAAAGTCACTGACGATGACGTCATCAAAACAAAAGAAACAGCCTATTCCCTCACAGGCGGCCTGAAAATCATATATGGCAACTTGGCCGAGGGCGGCGCTGTGTGCAAAAAGGCGGGCGTTGACGCAGCAATGCTCAAACACAGGGGCCCGGCACGCGTTTTTGATCAGGAAGAACCCGCTGTCAAAGCCATATATGACGGCGAAATCAAACCAGGCGACGTTGTTGTCATACGCTATGAAGGCCCTAAAGGCGGCCCGGGAATGCGCGAAATGCTCACTCCAACGTCTGCAATAATTGGCATGGGCCTTGGCGAAAGTGTTGCGCTCATCACTGACGGCCGTTTCTCCGGCGCCACAAGGGGAGCGGCCATTGGCCACGTTTCTCCTGAAGCTGCCGAGGGCGGGCTCATTGCTTTCATAAAAGACGGCGACATGATCGACATCGACATTGAGGGCGGCAAAGTCACTCTTGATGTCCCTGAAGAGGAAATTGCCAAAAGAAAAGAAGGCTGGACACCTCATCAGCCCCCTGTCAAACCAGGAAGCTATCTTGACAGATATTCAAAAATGGTTTCAAGCGCCATGGCGGGAGCCGTTTTCAAAAGATAAACACAAATTTACGGTTAAATGTGCATAACAGAAATCCGGCTGACATGTTTCAGCCGGATTTTTTTGCGGGCTTTTTCATGGATTTTTTTGTGGTTTTGTGGATTTTTTTCATGGAACGTCGTTTTTTAATGTCTTTTTGAAAATATGAGAGAGGGTGAGGTTTTCAAAACACTCATGCACAATTTTGGGGTTTGGTTTTCGCGCTGAACCAAAATCTGCTCCACAACGTTGGCGGCAAACCGCATTTTTGAAGGCTTTTTGCCAAAGAATGCTTAAATATAAACCGCCAATTTTGAGAAGCTTCCCAGTTTGCCTCCCCGGTTTTGATGGCATTTAAGCATTTTGGGGCTTTACATATGCACAAAAATTTTTGTTTCTTCATCAATTTTGCAGTTTTGGCGCAGGGCGGAAAAAGTTGGTTTCTGGCCGCATTTTGTTTTGCGGCGTTTGGCAATTTTGCTTCAATTGAATTTGCAAACAAATTTATTTCGTGTTCGAAAGAGAGGGTATATTTTTTGCGGAATTATAATGATAAACACAACTTGATACAACTTGCTGAAAATATAACAAAAAATGTGAAAAATTAGGTGAAAAACACAGCGATTTTCATAATATTCGCTGGTTATAACGAAAAACAAGCATGATTGTCAACAAGTTGGCGGTTTATTTATAAAAAAAGTTAATAAAAAGACAGTAAACATAATTCTATCAAAATGAAGTTGTTAACAACATATGGTTTTTTTGGAACAATGAAGTTATTATTGACTTGTAAAAATTTTTATGCTTTTGGTTGGCAAAGATATATATAAATTACATATGATTTTACGTTTCATAAAAACATCAAAAACTGTCAAAATTTATAACATATATATCTGACGCAGCTGAAAGTGAAAACACAAACACTTAGGAGGTATGAAAATGAAAAGATTTATTGGAGTATTTTTGGCGGCCGCTATGGTGCTTTCACTGGCAGCATGCGGTGACTCATCAAAATCAAATTCAAATTCTTCTGCAGGCGGCGATCAGGCCAAAACTGAACAGAACAGTGATGGAAGCGATGCAAAAGAAGACAGCAACAGCAGCGACAGCGGCGAGGTTTATGAAATGAAGCTTGCCAATCCAAACCCTGTTGGCGACGTGAAAGATCTTGCCTCAATCAAATTTTCAGAACTTGCGGCTGAAAAAACAAATGGCCGTGTTCAAATCAAAGTTTTTTCCGGCGGACAGCTTGGTGACGCCCGCGACACAATTGAGGGCCTTGGCCTTGGCACAAACGAAATTGTTTGCGAAAGCCTTGGAACACTTGACGCCTACACATCTCTTGCCAACATCGACGCCATTCCTTATATGTATAGAGATTATGATCATTATGCCAAAGTTATGCTTGGCGGCGAGCTTGGAAAAGAGATCCTTGACAAGGTTGGCGAGGAGGGCGGTTTCAAACTTCTTGGCGGCATGTATAGAGGCGCAAGGGAATGCACAACAAAAAGAAAGTTCACAACTCCTGACGAACTGAAGGGCCTCAAAATAAGGGTTCCAAACCAGCAGGTTTATATTGACGCATGGAACGTGCTTGGCGCTTCTCCAACTCCTCTTGCGCTCACAGAAACATTCACAGCTTTGCAGCAGAACACTGTTGAGGCTCAGGAAAACGCCACAATCGAAAGCTATGGCTTCGGTTTCTATGACGTTTGCGACTACCTTGTTAAAACAAACCATGTTTATTCCACAGACCTTTTCATATTCAACAGAGAATATTTCAACAACCTTCCTGAAGACATTCAGGCTGCGCTCATTGAAGCAGCAGATGAAGCTTCAGCATATAGAACAGAAATTTCTCTTGAAAAAGAATCTGAATATGAACAAATGTTTGTTGACAAAGGCGTTGAAATTGTTGAAATTGACACAGCTCCTTTCATCGCCAAATTTGACGGCTTTGTTGAGCAATATTTCCCTGAATTGGTTGACTGGGCAGACCAAATTGCAGCTGTTGAATAATTGATAATAATTTGTTGACTGTTAAAGAGGGAGTTTTTTAATTCCCTCTTTAATAATATACTGACTCGCAGTTTTTGGAGAACGAAATGGAGGGGGAGCAAATGCTTCAAAAATATTCAGCTTTTTTGAACGCTGTGGAATGGGTTGTTAAAAAAGTTGTGGGAATAATGATGATGTTCATGGTTGCCATCATGTGCTATCAGGTTGTGCTGAGATATGCTTTTCAAAATTCCAACATATGGTCAGAAGAAGTCACAAGATACCTCTTTGTGTATGTCAGCCTTTTGGGCTCTTTCATAGCAATCAGAAGAAACTCACATCTCAAGGTTGACTTTTTTGTCGATCTTTTGAAAGGCAATTTTAAAAGATATTTCACAATAATAACAGATATAGCAGTAATTTTATTTATAATATATCTCATTCCGTTATCATTCAATCTTTGTCTTAGCACAATGAAAAATATATCCCCGGGCCTCAAAATGCCAATGGGCTATGCCTATGCGGCAATCCCAATTGGCGCTGTTTTCATGCTTCTTGGAATGATTGAGCAACTGCTGATCAAAATATGCGGTAAAAAGGAGGAGACAAAATGAATGTAGGCGCGCTTCTTATAATACTTCTGCTTGTGCTGGCCATAATGGGCATTCCGGTTTGCTTTGCGTTGGGAATTGCCACGCTGGCGGCGCTTGTCATAGGCGACATGCCAACAGTTGTTTTGGCACAAAAAACATTCACCGGCATGGACTCTGTGGCGCTTTTGGCAATTCCTTTCTTCATGCTTGCCGGCAACCTCATGAGCGGCAGTGTGAACAAAAAGCTGATTGCCGTGTCAAATGCATTTTTGGGCTGGGTTCAGGGAAGCCTTGCTGTTGTGGCCGTTTTGGCCTCGTCGATATTCGCGGCCATTTCCGGCTCCGGCGTTGCAACTGTTTCGGCCATTGGCGGCATACTCATTCCGGCCATGAAAAAAGACGGCTATCCGGGCGGCTTTGCGGCGGCCATATCTTCCGTTGCTTCAATTCTTGGGCCAATCATACCGCCCTCAATTTTCCTCATTGTTTACGGCAACGCCACTGAAACTTCCATAGGCGAGCTTTTCATGGGCGCCGTGCTCCCGGGCGTGGGGCTTGCCGTTGTGCTCATGATATACGCCCTTATATTTGCCCGCAAACACAAACTTCCGGCACAGCCAAAAACGCCGGCAAAAGAAATGGTGAGAGTCACTCTTGACAGCATATGGGCGCTTTTCATGCCTGTGCTTGTTCTTGGCGGAATTTTCCTTGGCATATTCACGGCCACAGAGGCCGCCGCTGTCACATGCGCATATGTGCTTTTTGTCGGCCTTGTGATATACCGCGATTTGAGGCCAAACACGCTCATCGACATGTTCTCTGACGCCGGAGTGACAACGGCAACAATCCTCATACTCGTTGGATTTTCAAAGGTTTCAAGCTGGGTTATCGTTTCAAGCGATCTTCCAAACGCCATACTTTCAACATTCCTGAGCATTTCTGAAAGCCCTGTTGTGATACTTCTTCTCATCAACATACTTCTTCTCATTGTCGGCATGCTCATGGAAGCCAACGCCGCCATTGTCATGCTCACGCCGCTTTTGCTTCCGCTCATAAAAACCCTCGGAATGTCAACAGTTCAGTTTGGCGTTGTCATGGCGCTCAACCTTTGCATTGGCCTTGTGACGCCGCCTGTTGGAACGTGCATACTCCTCGGAAACACAATATCCGGCGAGAAGCTTGAAAACACGCTTGTGGCCGCGCTTCCAATGATCGCCATAAGCATAATATGGCTGCTTGTGGTGACATATGTGCCGGCGTTCACAACATGGCTTCCAAGCGTGCTTATGTAACAAAAGCGGGAGGAACAATTATGAATATACCAAAAGTTATACTGGCAAAACAAAATTACAAAAATCATCCTCAGATAGACAATCCCAAAGAAACCGTTTCAAAACAGCTGAAGGAGTTTGGCCTGGCCGACAAAATCAAGCCCGGCATGAAAATTGCCATCACCGCCGGAAGCCGCGGCGTTCACGGAATGGTTGAGGTCATTGCCCAGATTGTTCAGGAAGTGAAGGATTGCGGCGGCGATCCGTTCATATTCCCTTCCATGGGCAGCCACGCCGGGGCAACGGCAGAAGGCCAGCTTGAAATGCTCCGGGGCCTGGGCTATACCGACGACGTCATAAAATGCCCCATACTTTCAAGCATGGAAACGGAAATAATAGGCGAGACAGAATTGGGCACGCCTGTCTATGTTGACAAAAACGCCCTTTCGGCCGATGGCGTGATTGTTGTCAACAGAATCAAAAAACACACCGAGCACAACAGCAAAACAGAAAGCGGCCTTCTCAAAATGATGACAATAGGCATGGGGAAAAGGGACATGGCCGCCTATGTTCATTCCAGAGGCGTTTGGGGGCTCACAAACATAATTCCGGCCAACGGCAAATTTGTTTGCCAAAGCCCGCGCGTCAATGTCATATGCGGCGTGGCGCTGATCGAAAACCAAAGCGACCGCCTTGGATATATGGAAGTTGTCAACGCTTGTGACATTCCCGAAAGGGAGCCCGAGCTTTTCAAAATTGCCGAGGAGCTATATCCCTTCTTGCCTTTTAAGACATGTGACCTTCTTGTCATACGCCGTGGGGGCAAAAACATAAGCGGCACGGGAATGGACTGCAACATGATTGGCCGTTTTGGGGTTTGGGGGCTGTTTGAGCCGGAGAAATATTATTCCTCAGGAATGGAATTTGACGCGCCGCTGATAGAAAAAATTGTGCTTTTGGATCTCACGGAGCAAAGCCATGGAAATGCCATAGGCGTTGGGCAGGCCGACATAATAACAAAGCGCTATTATGACAAAATAGACTTTGATGTGACATATACAAATGTCATAACAACAACATTCCTTGACAAAGTGAAAATTCCGCTTGTGGCCAAAACCGACAAAAATGCAGTTGAAACAGGCCTCAACTGTCTCAACGGGCTTATGCGCATTGAAGGAAGAAAAGATGAAGAAACCGTCAAGTTCTGCATAATCGACAGCACACTGCATGAAGGAAAGTTTCTTGTTTCGAAGGGACTTTATGAAGAACTTAAAAAAAGGGATGACATTGAATTTGAGGGCGAGTTTGAGGAAGTTGTTTTTGATGAAAACGAGGTGTTGTTGAGCAATCCTCTTTAGGAGGCAAAGTGTGAAGGGGGATTTCTTATGGAAGACAGCCCAGTGACGAAACAGGAGCGGTATGAGCTTATTCTGGACACAATAATACAGATGATTTCTGAAGGAAAAATGAAAAACAGCTCCAAGCTTTTTTCAGAAAATCAAATGGCAAAAAAATTGGGTGTTTCAAGGGCGCACGTGCGCGAGGTTTACAGCGCGTTGAGCATATTTGGCATATTGGAAAGCCGCCAGGGCGAGGGAACGTTTTTCAAAAAAATGGATGGCACAATGGCATATAAAATGCTTTTTATAATGCTTTTTCAAGGAAGTGTCAGCGCCGATCAGATCATGGAAGTGCGCCAGGTTGTGGAAGTTGGAACGGCGGAAAAGGCGGCAATCAACAGAACAGAAACCGACGTCTATGAACTGAGGCAGTGCATCGAGCTCATGAAAGGCTGTGAGGACAAAGAAAAACTTTCACAGCTCGACAACCGCCTTCATTCGGTGATAGGGCGCGCGTGCGGAAACCCAATGCTTGTTGGCCTTTCAAACATAATTTCGGGTGTTGTGATTGAGGCCATACGCGAGCACTGGAATTATATTGTGTTTGAAAAGAACAGCGAGATAAGGCGCATAACATTTGAGCAGCACAGAGAACTTGTTGATTCAATAATAAACAAAAAACCATATATAGCCAAAGTTGTGGCCCAAGAGCACCTGATGTTTGTTGTGGAAAGCCTGAAAAGGTATCGCCAGCAGGAAAAAAAGCTTGCAGAGGCGTCAAAAGGAGTGAAAAAATGAACAAAAAAATTGCTGTTATAAACACAAATCCCCTCACATATGACATGCTTAACAGTCTTTTTGAAAAAATGATTCCAGAGGCCAGTGTGTTCAACATACTTGACGACAGCCTTTTGCCTGAAGCAAGAAAAAACGGTGTGACAGATGACATAATCAGCAAAATGAGAATGTATGTCAAATGCGCCGAGCTCACAGGCGCCGACGTGATTTTGAACCAGTGTTCGTCAGTGGCTCAGGCGGTTGAAATTCTTCAAAAAGAAACAAAAATTCCTTTCATAAAAATTGATGCGCCAATGGCCGAAAAAGCTGTTGCCACAGGCGAAAAAATAACAATTATCGCCACAGCGGAATCAACACTTGAGCCAAGCCAAAAGCTTGTTGAAAGCACAGCTGTGAAGTTTGGGAAAAATGTGACGGTCAAAACAGTGCTTGTGGAGGGCGCGCTTGACGCGCTTTCAGAGCCGGAAGGAGAGGCCAAACATAACAAAATGATATTAAACGAGATAGAAAAACAGTCTGCCGATTGCGATGTCATAGTTTTGGCGCAGGCAAGCATGCACAGAGTTATGGACAAAGTTGGCAAAACATCTGTTCCGGTTTTCTCAAGCCCCGAAACCGCCGTTTTGAAAATCAGAGAAATGCTTCGTGAAAACTGAGTTTTGATGGTTTGCATAGCAAATGTTTGTTTTTGATTGTATAGGTTTTGAAAATTTATGCCAAATGGTCTTTTAACTTTTTGAAAATTCCCAATAGCGTTAAACATTAACAAAGGCTGTAACTCGAACTGCCGACAAAAAGCGTGGCCAAACAGGGGAGGGTGTGGGAGGGGCATTCGGCCCTCGCAACTCCGAGATTGCCCCTCCCACGGTCTTAAATGCCATTTGGAAAGCTAAAATTGATCAGATAATAACTACAAATAACGAAATTTCAAAACCTATACTTTTTCAAACTGCAATTTATAGCTATTATTTTATAAATTCATGTTGT
>JAAVYN010000021.1 GCA_022791155.1 Bacillota bacterium
GTTATATATAGATATGGAAAAGTAGAGCTTCGAAGATGATTAAGAATGCTTCAATATTTTAAGGGTAGAAAGTATTCTAAGATACTACAAAATGCTGCAGAATATTCCAAAAGCGTTATAGAGTGCTTTCAAAGCTTCTTGAAACTTGTTGACTTGCCTCCTTTTTTCGGTTTTGAGGGTGCTGGAAAATCACTTGACTTTTATTTTGTTTAGTGGTATAATATTCATGTTAGATTCTATGCCGATGTGGCTCAATTGGCAGAGCAGCTGACTTGTAATCAGCAGGTTAACGGTTCGAGTCCGTTCATCGGCTTAGTTTTAATTATTTATATAAATTTGTAAATTGATTTAGAAAAAGATTATATAAAGCGATGACGCGGGGTAGAGCAGTTCGGTAGCTCGTTGGGCTCATAACCCAAAGGTCATAGGTTCAAATCCTATCCCCGCAATTAGAAAAAAACCTGAAAATTCAACGTTTTCAGGCTTTTTTATTTCAAAATTATGTTTTAATTTTGACAGTAGTTTGGATTAATTTTGACAGTAGTTTTTGAAATAATTATAGCTAAAGTTTTTATTTTGATCTATGGCTATTTATAATTGACAGTAGTTTTGACAGTAGTTGAATAGAAAAATTTGACCGAATTTTTTGTTACATATGTTGACTTTATGCGGTTTGCATTGTTGACTTATAATAATAATTCGGTCTTTTTTTTTTATACAATTTTCAAGTGAAATAAATTACCAAAAACAAGTTATTTGAATTAAATTTTTTAATATAAAAGATATTTTTAGTGGTCAAATGAAAAGAACAAGGACAATGACTGATGCTCAATGTTCTTTTTTAAATATATTAAATTATTAAAGGAGGAATTTTTTTATGAAAAACTGTTATGAAAAATTTGAAAGGAAAGGTATTGTTGACTTTCAGGAATTATCTTTAGCGGCATGCCTTGAAGCTGACAAGCTATATGAAAAGTTTTTGAGCTTTGCTCCTAAATATGTAGATTTGATTTCAGGAATAATGAAAAGACTTTTATTAGATGGCAAACTTGATAAGGCGCTTATTATACTGAGAGCTATGTATATCTTAATGGATGAAAAAGAGCCGGAATATTTCAATGAAATGGAAAAAAGCATAGATATTTTTGAAAGGTTTTTGAGAGAATTTTATTTAGATTGGAAAGAGTGTCTTGAACAGACAAGATAATCAATGCCATAGAAATCAAAGTCTGATATATAAGGCTCCTGAATTAAAAGATAAGCAGTTATAAATATAATATAGTTTTCTATTGGTCATAGTTTTTTGCCATAAAAGCATAGATTTAATTATGTTGATACTAAATATAAATTGAGAAAGCGGTATGAGATAAAAATCATATCGCTTTTTTATATAGTGAATTTAATTTTGATGATTACTTTTGAAAAGCAAAAGGGAAATTAATTGGTTTTGAAGGAAAAATGAGGATAGGAAACGATATTATTGTTGAAGTGTTTTATATATGTGGAGAAGATGAAGAGGTGAGTTTATGAAAAGTGATTTTGGGAAAAAGAAAAAATGCTTTAAGGAAGTGCAAAACCTGTGTCCCAAAGATAAAATTCCAAAAGTGAATAAAGTAAAATATCACAGGCGCTCAAAAAGAAGAAAATAAGAAAGAATGAGGTTAATATTTATGTATTTTTAGATTTTTTTGCCGGAATAGGATTATTTCGGTTAGGATTGGAGCAGGCAGGATTTATATGCAAAGGACATTGTGAGATAGATAAATATGCCAATATGAGCTATCAGGCAATGGCAGCGAAAGAAAAGTCACAAATTTAAGGGTGATTTTTAAAATAATTGTAAAAAAATATCATCTATGATAAAATAATTATGGGAACAACCGTAAATGGGGTGGTTTGACCTCTATTCTGCAAAGAATGGAGGTGAAGCCTATGAAAAATCGATTTGATTTTAAGGATTTGATGACTTTTGGTCTCTTCCTTTTGGCTTTGCTTACATTAGAGAACCGCGAAGAAGCGCGGCGGGCGTAAGCCCGAATTTTGCGTAGCAAAATTTTCTGAAAGATGTAATTTTTGTAAGTAAACCTACATAGAAAAAACCACCCTAAACTTTGGTCGGTGATGGGTGGTTTTTTCTAAACCATACTAATCGGTCAAACCACCTTTGTGGCGTCAGTAATTTTTGCTTACGCAAAAATCCGCCTGACGGCGTCCGCGCTTCTTCGCGGTACATGGTTGTTCTTTCTTTAGTTAGATTATAGCATTTTGATATAGTAAAATCAACAGTGATTATTAATAATTTTTAGAGGTGTGGCATGGAAAAAATAGACGGCGGAAGCAAGGACATGGAGTTGGAGGCGAAGGAACGGCTTAGGAGCGTGTTCCCCGAATGTTTCAGTGAGGGGAAGTTGGACATAGACAAGCTGTTGAACATGTGCGGAGAATACATAGACGATGATTTTGAGAAGTACGAGTTTAAGTGGAAAGGGAAAAACGACAGCCTGAAACTTGCCCAAAGGCGCAGCACGGGAACGTTACGACCATGCAAAGAGGAAAGTGTTGATTGGGATAACACAAAAAACCTCTACATTGAGGGAGATAACCTTGAAGTGCTGAAAATTCTCCAAAGCGCTTACTACCGTCAAGTGAAAATGATATACATAGACCCACCGTATAATACTGGAAATGATTTTGTGTATGAAGATGACTTTGCAGACCCTATTGCAAGATATAAAGAAGTGACAAGCCAAACCACAAAAAGCAACCCCGAAACAATGGGAAGATACCACACGAATTGGCTGAATATGATGTACCCTCGGCTGAAATTGGCGGCAACACTGCTGAAAGATGACGGGGTCTGCTTTATTTCTATAGATGACAATGAAGTGGATAATCTTAAAAAGGTTTGCAATGAAGTATTTGGGGAGGAGAATTTTGTTGCACAATTGGTGTGGCAAAAAAAGACAGGGGCTTCAGACGCGAAGGGAATAGCAAGTATCACAGAATATATATTAGTTTATTGCAAAAGTCTTTTGAATTTAGAAAAGATTTTTACACGGAATAGAGAATCTTACGATATAAATAGATATAAATACAAGGATGAGTATTATCAAGAAAGAGGTTCGTATTATATAGATAATTTGGATAGAGGAGGACTGCAATACAGTGACTCCTTGAATTATGGCATAGAATGTCCAGATGGAACTATTACCTATCCCAATGGCAGAACTGAGTATTATAATGATGGTTGGATTTGGAAGTGGAGCAAGCAAAAGATAGAATGGGCAAAGGAAAATAATTTTATTGAATTTAGAAAATCGGATAACAAAAAAAGCGGTTGGGCTGTTTGTTACAAAAATTATTTATATGTAGATAATGAGGGGAAACCAATTGAAAGGGCAGCTCCTCATAAAAATTTGATAACAAATATTTTGAATGCAAATGCAGTTGCAAGCATTAAGGAATTATTTGGGACTGTGGTGTTTCAATATACAAAGCCTGTAGAGTTATTAAAATTGTTGTTATCATTTGTTAAAACAGAAAAATCAGACATCATTCTCGACTTTTTCTCTGGTTCTGCCACAACAGCCCACGCCGTCATGCAGTTAAACGCCGAGGATTCCCGGAGCCCGGGCGGCAGTGGCAACCGCCGTTTTATAATGGTGCAGCTCCCGGAAGTTTGTGATGAGAAAAGCGAAGCCTACAAAGCCGGCTACAAAAACATATGCGAAATAGGCAAAGAGCGCATCCGCCGCGCGGGGAACAAAATCCTAAGCGAATGGAAAGAAAAACAGTCTCAAATTGAACTCGGCGAAAGTGAAAAACCAACCCCGCCGGACACAGGCTTCCGAGTGTTCAAATTAGACACATCAAATCTTTTGGTGTGGGATACAGAAGCCATGAGTGATGAAAGTTTTGAACAGTTCCAAAAACGCCTTGACGAAGCAGTGGTTGGAATAAAAAGCGACAGAACAGCGCTTGACATGGTGTATGAGATAATATTAAAAACGGGTTTTCACTTGACAGAAGAAGTCAGCGAAATAGATATAAACGGGAAAACGGTGTATTCAATGGGCGATGCTGTAATTCTCATTTGTCTTGAGGAAAATGTGACAACAGAAGATGTGCAGGAAATGGCGGAATACGCACCAGCGCACATTGTGTTTGCCGAGAAGTCATTCGCTGATACATCAGCACTGAAAAACGCGGAATTTGTGCTGAAGGACACAGGAATTGGGATAAAATTTTTCTGAGATTACTATTAAAAACGAGGCAAGATGATATAATAACAATTAGGGAGGCGGGAAAATGGAATCCATTTATACAATATCGGAACTGAAAAATAAAATTGCTCCTATTGCTGAAAAATATGGCGTTGCGAAAGTATATCTTTTTGGCTCTGTTGCCCGTGGAGATTTTAATGAAAAAAGCGATATTGATTTAAGAATAGAAAAAGGAAATATGAAGGGGCTTTTTGCTCTCGGGGGTTTTTATAATGAAGTTAGGGAAACCTTGGGAACGAACGTTGATGTGCTTACTACAGGAAGCCTTGATACAAAATTTTTAGAGGAAATAAAAAAAGACGAGGTGCTTCTTTATGCAGTATAAACGCGATATTGAGATTTTAAGACACATTGTTAAATACTGTAAAGATATAGATGAAACGGTCAAACGGTTTGGAGCGTCATTTGAAATATTTTTGAATGATACTGTATATAAGAATGCCATGGAATCAAATTAAAGGTATAAGAAATATAGTTGCTCATAATTGCGGCCGCATTATATTGTAAAAAAATATCATTTATGATAAAATAACTATGGGAACAATCGTGAACAGGGTTGGTTGACCTCTATTCTGTAAAGAGTGGAGGTGGTGTCTATGAAAAATCAGTTTGATTTTAAGGATATTCTGACGTTTGGAATATTTCTTCTGACACTGCTTACATTTATATTTAATTTTTGTAAGTAAGCCTACATAGGAAAACCACCCTAAATCTTGGCCGATGACAGGTGGTTTTTCTAACCCATTATCATAAGGTCAACCACTTTGTGGGCGGTTGTTCCTTCTTTATATAGATTATAGCATTTTGATATAGTAAAATCAACAGTGATTATTAATAATTTTTAGAGGTGTGGCATGGAGAAAATAGACGGCGGAAGCAAGGACATGGAGCTGGAGGCACGGGAAAGGCTGAAAGGCGTATTCCCTGAATGCTTTGTTGAGGGGAAACTGGACATAGACAAGCTGCTTAATATGTGCGGAGAATACATAGACGATGATTTTGAGAAATACGAGTTCAAGTGGAAGGGGAAAAATGATAGTTTAAAATTGGCACAAAGGAGAAGCACAGGAACGTTACGACCATGCAAAGAAGAAAGTGTTGATTGGGATAACACGAAAAATCTCTACATAGAGGGCGACAATCTGGAAGTGCTGAAAATTTTGCAGTCCTCCTACTACCGCCAAGTAAAAATGATATACATAGACCCGCCTTATAACACTGGAAATGATTTTGTGTATGAAGATGACTTTGCAGATCCGATTGCAAGATATAAAGAAGTGACCAGCCAAACCACAAAAAGCAACCCCGAAACAATGGGAAGATACCACACGAATTGGCTGAATATGATGTACCCTCGGCTGAAATTGGCGGCAACACTGCTGAAAGATGACGGGGTCTGCTTTATTTCAATAGACGATAATGAAGTGGATAACCTCAAAAAGGTTTGCAATGAGGTGTTTGGAGAGGAGAATTTTGTTGCAAATTTTCCATGGAGAAAAAGAACCGCTAAATCAGATGTTCCTTTTGGAGTCTCTCAAGATTATGAATGGATATTATGTTATGCAAAATCAAATATGTTTAAGGCTGCTATAGAAGGAGGCACAAGAAAATATTATGAAACTGAAGATTTTCCAGGCAGGCCTTGGAGAATCCATGATATGACTAAACAAACTACAGCCAGCGAAAGACCAAATAGTTATTTTACGATGATAAATCCTAAAACAGGTGATAAATATCCTTGTGACCCAAATAGAACATGGAGAATTACAAAGGATACATTTCAAAAGTATTATGATAATAATGAGATTATTTTTCCTGGAGATTATGAGTTTTTGAAAATATCAAGACCGGTAGCCAGATACTTTAAAGATAATGATATTAAAAAAGCTGGAGAAAATTTTGGGAAAATAGCGGTAAGCACAAAATTGCCAGATGATATTGGAATGTCACAAGATGGAACGAAAGAAATGAAAGCTATTTTTAATTGCATACCTTTTTCTTTTCCGAAGTCATATAAGTTAATCAAGTATTTAGTAAATGCTGCTACAAGCAAAGATTCGCTTATCCTCGACTTCTTCAGCGGCTCTGCCACAACCGCCCACGCCGTCATGCAGTTAAACGCCGAAGATAACGGCAACCGCCAATTCATAATGGTGCAGCTTCCCGAAGTTTGTGATGAAAAAAGCGAAGCCTACAAAGCTGGCTACAAAAACATATGCGAAATAGGCAAAGAGCGCATCCGCCGCGCGGGAAAGAAAATATTAGCCGAATGGAAAGAAAAACAGTCTCAAATTGAACTCGGCGAAAGTGAGGAAACCATACCGCCGGACACAGGTTTCAGAGTGTTCAAATTAGACACATCAAATCTTTTGGTGTGGGATACAGAAGCCATGAGTGATGAAAGTTTTGAACAGTTCCAAAGGCGTCTTGACGAGGCGGTGGTTGGAATAAAAAGCGACAGAACAGCGCTTGACATGGTGTATGAGATAATATTAAAAACGGGTTTTCATTTAACAGAAGAAGTCAGCGAAATAGATATAAACGGGAAAACGGTGTATTCAATGGGCGATGCTGTAATTCTCATTTGTCTTGAGGAAAATGTGACAACAGAAGATGTGCAGGAAATGGCGGAATACGCACCGGCGCACATTGTGTTTGCCGAGAAGTCATTCGCTGATACATCAGCGCTGAAAAACGCGGAATTTGTGCTGAAGGACACAGGAATTGGGATAAAGTTTTTCTGATAAGTTTGGCAGGCAATGAAAAAGTTTTAATTCGTTAATTCCTTCTGTTTGTGGTATAATAATTATAATAAAGTTATTAAGGAGAATTGGCTTGTGGGTAATTTATACACGATAGAAGAAATAACAAAAATACTTAGACCTGTGTTTTTCCATAACGGGGTACGAAAAGCCATATTGTTCGGCTCATACGCCAAAGGAACGCAAACGGTGGACAGTGATATAGATTTGCTTGTAGACAGCGGTTTGAGTGGTCTGTCCTTTTATGGGCTTCTTGAAGACGTTGCGGAAACATTGAATGCAGAATTTGACATGATAGACGTTTCTCAGATTATTCCCGATTCCAAAATAGACAGAGAGATAAAGAAAACGGGAGTGATGATTTATGAGAGATAAAGACAAAATTGTTGTTAATAAGATTATTGAAAGAATAAGCAATATCATAGAATATTGCAATGGCTGTGATTATGAGGAGTTTGAAGGAAATCTGATGCTTACAGAAGCCTGTGTGTTCAACATACTTCAGATAGGAGAGCTTTCAAAAAAGGCATTGAGCGATGATTTTAAAGAAAAATATAGTTATATTCCATGGCGGCAGCTAAATGGTATGCGAAACAGAATTGTCCATGGATATGAAGGGGTTATGCTCAGCATTGTTTGGGACACGATAAAGAACGATTTGCCAGAACTTAAGGAAGAACTGAAGAAAATAAGCGCTGAATTGTAAAACCATAATCAGCAGTTAAGGTGATAATAATGAAACTAAAATTTACAAAACAAGAATACCAAATGTCGGCTGTGAAGTCCACAGTTGATTTATTCAAGGGGCAGGAAAAGCTGAAAGGGACTTTTTCTGTGGTGAAAGAAAGCCAGATGCGTCTTGATGAAAGTGATTTGGGAATTAAAAATTGTTTGACAATAAGCAAAGAAAGGCTTTTACATAATCTTAATGAAGTGCAGAAAAGAAACAACCTTCCTCAGACAGATGAACTGGACACAATGCAGTTTTCAATAGAAATGGAAACGGGCACAGGCAAGACATATGTGTTTGTGCGGACAATATATGAACTGAACCGTCTATATGGCTTTACAAAGTTCATTATTGTAGTGCCATCAATTCCAATCCGCGAGGGCGATTACAAGTTTTTGGAAATAACAAAAGAGCATTTTGCCAATGATTATGACAGAGTGCCGATAAGATATTTTATTTATAACTCAGCGAAACTTTCCGATGTGCGCCAGTTTGCGGTTTCCAGCAACATTGAAGTTATGATTATTAATATTGACGCGTTCAAAAAAGCGGAAAATATAATTAACCAAGCACAAGACAAATTAAACGGCGACAGCGCCATGACTTTTATAAAAGATACAAATCCTATTTTGATTATTGACGAGCCCCAGAGCGTTGACCACACTGAAAAGGCAAAAGAAGCCCTTGCCAGTCTAAATCCTTTGTGTACATTCCGCTATTCGGCAACATTTCGAGACACAACAAATCTCATTTACCGCCTCACGCCTGTTGACGCTTTTGAAATGGGGCTGGTGAAGCAGATCAGCGTTGTTTCATCGCAGGCGGGCGCGGATGCGGGCGGCGCATATATCCGTCTTATTTCTGTAAATAACAAAGACGGATTTAAGGCAAAAATGGAAATTGACAAGCTGAACAGCGACAAAAAAGTGGAGCGAAAAACCATAACAGTTAAGCCGGGCAGCGATTTATATAAGTTATCCGGCAACAGAGACATTTACGATGGATATGTGGTTGCAGGCATTGACTGCACAAATGGCTTTGAGTGCGTGGAATTTGACAACACGCAAGTTATCAAACTGGGGCAAACCATTGGCGGGATAGATGAGCTTCTCATAAAAAAGGAACAAATCCGCCGAACTGTTGAAACACACTTGCAAAAGGAACTTATGTATTATGAAAAAGGCATTAAGGTTTTGTCGCTTTTTTTCATTGACAAAGTTGCCAACTACAGAGGCGAAGAGGGTGAAAAAGGCGTTTTTGCCAAACTGTTTGAGGAAGCGTATGAGGATTTGCTCAACCAGTCGCGGTTTGCTGTTTTGGAGGAAAAGTTCCCTTTTCCTGTTGAAAAAGTGCATGGCGGGTATTTCTCACAGGACAAAAAAGGGCGGCTGAAAAACACAAAAGGCGACACAAATGATGATGTTGACACATACAACACAATTATGAAAGACAAAGAGTGGCTTTTGAGTTTTGAGTGTCCTTTGCGGTTCATATTCTCCCATTCGGCGTTGAAAGAAGGCTGGGACAACCCAAATGTTTTTCAGGTATGCACACTTATTGAGCAGAAGTCGCTGTTCACATGCCGGCAGAAAATTGGGCGTGGTATGCGTCTTTGCGTCAATCAGCAGGGCGACAGAATTACGGACAGAGACATAAATGTGCTTCACGTAATGGCCAACGAGAGTTTTGCCGAGTTTGCCGACAAGCTCCAGAAGGAATATGAAGAAGATACAGGCGTTCGTTTTGGTATCCTCAACATCAGTTTGTTTAATGGAATTACATACACAGAAACAATAAAAGAGGAAAAATCTGTTGATGAGGAAACAACGCAAATGATTATCGCTTTTTGCAATGAAACAGGGCTTGCGGACAACAATGGCATTGTTGCCAAAAATATTTTAGAAGCAGTGGAAAAAGAAGAAACCGCGGAAGAAATAAAAGAGTTGAAACCTGTTTTTGAACAAATGGCGGAAAGCGAAAAACCTGTGTCAATACATGACATAACAGGAATGTGTTATACGATAGAAAAGAAGGAAGAAAAAACATTTACATATGATGACGCAAAGAAAGTGTTGGAACATTTTGAGGAAAAAGGATATGTGTCTAAAGGCGGAAAAATTAAAGACACAATGAAAGAAGCCCTTAAAAATGGCACATTAGACCTTCCAAAAAGATTTGAAGCGGCAAGGGAAAAGCTTATGTTGGCAATTCAAAAAGCAGACAAGAAAGTAATTGTGCGCGATGCCTCAAAAGATGTTTTTGTGAAATTGAAAAAAGAAGTGCTCTTAACGCCGGAGTTTTTAGAATTGTGGGACAAAATTAAATATAAGACTGTATATAGAACGCAAATTGATGAGGAAGCGTTAAAACAAGGCTGCATTAAAAGAATGAAGGAAATGTCGCATATTCCAAAAGCGCATATTGTTACAGCGGCCGCTGACATTCACGTGGATATAAGTGGTGTTGGCTATAAAGAAAAAAATATAAAAACAACACAGCTTGAAAGCAAAAAAGTGTATCTTCCAAATATTCTTCATATTTTAAGAGAGGAATGCGGAGTTCCCAAACGGCTTTGCCGGGACATTTTAATAGAGTCGGGGCGGGGAATGGAGGTTTATAATAATCCTCAGCTTTTCATAGAAAATGTGATTGAGATTATAAATAATGTGACACATTCCCTTGTGATTGACGGAATTAAATATCACAAATCGGCAAATGAAGAGTATTATGTTCAGGAGATATTTGACAGCGAGGAGTTGATGGCCAATTTAGACAAGAATGCTGTGGAAGTTGAACACAGTGTGTATGACTATGTGATTTATGACAGTGAGACAGTGGAAAAACCCATGGCTGTTGCACTGGACAACGATCCGGAAGTGAAAATGTTTTTTAAGATACCGTCAAAGTTTAAGATAGAAACGCCGTTGGGAAGTTACAATCCGGATTGGGCGATACTGTTGGAAAAAGACGGTGAACAGAAGTTATATTTTGTCCTTGAGACAAAAGGAAGCACAAATTTGCTCGACTTGAGAACGAAGGAACAGCTAAAAATTCATTGCGGACAGGAGCATTTTAAGGCCCTTGGCGAGGGAATCGCTTTACAAAAGGCGGAGAACTGGAAAGATTTTAAGATTAAGGCTATATAGATTAATTAATTTTACGGAATAATTTATAGATATTTTGCAGATCTGAAAAATTGTCATTAAGGAAGCAGAAACAGGTGTGAATATAAAGCACCTGTTTATTTAATTTGGAGCAAACCAAACCAATTGTGAATGCCTTGAAAGGCATGTTTGTTTATGATAAAATGACAATATAAGAACTGTGAAAAAATTCGTTTGTTTTTGAGTGTTAATTTAAAATTGTATTGAAAGCGGGTGTTTCATTGCACACGAAAGAAGAAATGCACAAGGCGGATCTGTGGCGGATAAAGGAACTGCGTCTCATGGATGACGACTTCATGACAAAGTGTTTTGAGGATAATATTGAGTGCACAGAGTTGGTTTTACATATTCTTATGAACAGAAATGATTTGAAAGTGGAAACTGTTCAAACACAATATTCCATAAAGAACTTACAGGGAAGGTCTGTGAGGCTGGACATATTTGCCACAGACAGTGAAGGAAGAAAGTATAACATTGAAATTCAGAGAGATGACAAAGGGGCGGGAGCAAAAAGAGCGCGCTACAACAGCAGCCTGATTGACGCAAATGCTTTGGAAGCGGGAGATGATTTTGAAAGTCTGCCGGAAACGTATGTGATTTTTATAACAGAAAAGGATATATTAAAAAAGGGACTTCCATTGTATAAAGTTGAAAGACAGATCCAGGAAACAGGCGATTTGTTTGGAGACGGAACGCATATTATATATGTGAACGGTGAATGCAAAGATGAAACGCCGTTGGGCAGGCTCATGTATGATTTTTCATGCAAAAATCCTTCGGATATGAATTACGGATTGCTGGCGGAAAGAACACGATATTTCAAAGAGGATAAGGAGGGAATCAGCGTTATGTGTAAGATTATGGAAGAAATGAGAAATGAGGCCCTCAAAGAGGGGATTGAAGCTGGAAAAAAAGAAGGAATAAAAGAAGGAATAAAAGAAGGAATAAAAGAAGGGGCATTGAACACTGTGAAGCGAATGATACGTGATGGAACACTTCCGTTGGAAAAAATCGCTGAGCTGGCTG
Organism: Bacillota bacterium; assembly: GCA_022791155.1. Classification (GTDB taxonomy): domain Bacteria; phylum Bacillota; class Clostridia; order Lachnospirales; family Anaerotignaceae; genus JANFXS01. The sequence continues at coordinate 11,966 of JAAVYN010000021.1, forward strand.
GAGTTCCTTATGAAGAAGTAGTTGCTGTGGCAAAAGATAAATAATAAATTTTTGTCTGTTTTAAGTTTTGTTTGAAGTTGCACTGAAGGTCGGTGTTTCATTATGTGTAAGATTATGGAAGAAATGAGAGATGAGGCCCTCAAAGAGGGGATTGAAGCCGGGAAAAAAGAAGGAATAAAAGAGGGAATAAAAGAAGGAATAAAAGAAGGAATAAAAGAAGGAATAAAAGAAGGAATAAAAGAAGGAATAAAAGAAGGGGCGTTGAACACTGTGAAGCGTATGATAAGCGATGGCACGTTATCACTGGAAAAAATCGCCGAGTTGGCTGGAGTTTCATATGAAGAAGTGGTTGCTGTTGCAAAGGATAGATAAAATAATAAATCGCTCTGTCAGCATTTTGAAAAGTGCAGAAATATAGAAGTTTTTGTGCAATTTTGTGCAGACTTAGATATATAATAGACAGAGTGATTTTTTATTATGAATTTTGAAACAGAGCTGTTGCTGATGAAAACCAGCTCCAAATGTGTTCACATGCGCCCCGATATTTCCAATTGACACTGTCTGTTAGTGATTGCCTTGCATATAAAAGACGCAAGCAGCATTGAATTATTTCAGAGGTGTTGTCAGAAGTGTCAGAACCAGGCCGCACATATCATCACGGCACATATCAGTATACATTAAGAGCCTGTTATATATAATATTAAACAAATTGATCAATGCAGATGAAATGAATGTGATATATTTTCAGGAGCGTGGCATGGAAAAATAGGCGTCAGAAGCAATGACGCGAAAGGACATTAAAATGAAGTTTTTCTAAGAGGCTAATTGTAAAAAAAAATCATTTATGATAAAATGAACGTGAAAACGGCCATGAACAAGGTGGTTTGACTTTCATTTTTTTAATGAATGACGGCCGGAATTTTCACTTTGGAAACAATTTTGCTGCTGTTTCTTTTTCATGGTTCACATGTGAAGCCTGTGAAAAACCAGTTCGATTCAAAAAATTTTGCCCTGCAAAATTCAAACCTCATTTTTCCGCGCTTTTTTGGTGTTTTCCAACAATTTTTTTGAACATTATCTGCATTGGAAAACGGCAAAGAACAACGGCCGCGCACGGCCCAATTTCTGCACAGCAATATTTTTTGATTTCTATGATTGAATCCACATATAAAATCAATGTCCAATTTTTTGGCCAATGAGCATGGCGCTTTTGTTTGAATTCCAAGTCAAAATTTTGCGGGGCTGTTCATTGCTTGCACAAAATTGTATATATATTGTGTCACATATTTCTAAAAATCATAAAAATTTACATAAAACAGGAGGAATTATATAATGGGAGTTAATCTTAAAGGGCGGAGTTTTTTGACATTGAAAGACTATTCATGTGAAGAAATAGAATATTTGATTGATTTGGCAATTGATCTCAAAGCAAAGAAAAAAGCAGGCATATTTGAAAGAAACATGGAACACAAAAATGTGGCGCTTATATTTGAAAAGCCCTCCACAAGAACGCGCTGCTCATTCACTGTGGGCTGTGTTGATGAAGGCGCACACCCTGAATATCTCAGCAAAGATGACATACAGCTTGGTCACAAGGAAACTGTTGAGGACACAGCAAGGGTTTTGGGAAGAATGTTTGATGGAATTGAGTTTAGGGGATTTTCTCAAAGAACAGTTGAAAAACTGGCCCAGTTCAGCGGCGTGCCTGTTTGGAACGGCCTGACTGACGAGGATCACCCAACACAGGTTTTGGCCGATTTCATGACAATCAAAGAAAAGTTGGGGAAAATTAAAGGAATAAAATTTGTTTATGCCGGTGACGGAAGAAACAACATGGCCAACGCGCTTATGATAGGCGCTTCAAAAATGGGCATGGATTTTGTGATAGCAGCGCCGGAAAGCCTTTTTCCAGAAGAAGGGCTCGTTTCACTTTGCAAAGAATATGCCGCCAAAAGCGGCGGAAGTGTGAAAGTCACAAGTGACATAAACGAGGCCGTCAAAGGCGCCAACGCCATATACACCGATGTTTGGGTTTCAATGGGCGAGGAGGAAAAATCGGCAGAGAGAATTGCTGTTTTGCAGCCATATCAGGTGAATGCACAGCTTTTGAAAGAATCGGGGAACGATGACATACTTTTTATGCATTGCTTGCCGGCTGTCAGAGAAAAAGAGGTCACAAATGAAGTCATAGAAGGGCCGCACTCTGTTGTTTTTGATGAGGCCGAAAACAGAATGCACACAATTAAAGCCGTTATGGTTGCAACAATAGGCAAATAAATGTTTTGAGAAATTTTCATTTGTGCCTGCACGGAGGACTGCTATGAAAGAAAGACTTTTGAAAATTTTGCGTGAACACGAAGGATATATATCCGGCGAAGAAATTGGAAACAGATTGGGTGTCAGCAGAAGCGCCGTTTGGAAAGTGATCAAATCAATGCGCCTTGAGGGCTATGAAATTGATGCGGTGACAAACAAAGGATATGTTCTCAAAAATTCCGAGGGCGCCTACAGCGGTGAGGAAATAAAAAGCCGGCTTTCAACAAACGAAATGGGCTGTGAAGTGCGTTATTTTGAAACTGTTGATTCAACAAACAACAAAGCGAAAGCATTGGGAATGGAAGGCGCGCCTCACGGAACAGCGGTCATAGCAGAGGTGCAGACAGCCGGAAAGGGAAGGCGCGGAAGGGCGTGGACATCGCCTGTTGGCGGCGGCGTTTGGATGAGCGTGATATTGAGGCCGGAGATATTGCCGCAATATGTTTCGTCAATAACATTGGCCGCGGGCATAAGCGTTTGTGACGCCGTGAACAAAATGGCAAATGTGAACGCCAAAATCAAGTGGCCAAATGACATAGTTATAAACGGAAGAAAGATATGCGGCATACTGACTGAAATGAGTGGCGAGATAAGCCGTGTTGACTTTGTTGTTGTTGGAATGGGCGTGAATGTGAACACTGAAAGTTTTGAAGGTGAACTTGGGAATGTGGCAACTTCGCTGATGATTGAAACAGGACACAAATTTTCAAGAAGCGACATGGCAGTCAAAATGCTTGAAGAGCTTGAAAAAAATTATGCTATATTTGTCGAGAATGGCTTTTTGGGCTTGAAAAATGAATATGAAAAAAGATGCGCAACGCTGAACAAAAAAGTTGACGTCAGCGGCAGCAAAAATTTCACTGGAATTGCCGTTGGAGTGACTGACGAGGGCGCTTTGCTTGTTGAAAATGACGAGGGCCGTGTTCTGGAAGTGATGGCCGGCGATGTGTCCATACGGGAGGCACAGCCATGAAAAAAATTGTTTTGGCGGCGGCGTCATTTGACAAAGAAAAATATTATATAAACAACGGTTTTGAGGCTTTGCCTGAAAGCATAAAAGAAGAAATCAGAGAAATTTGCATTTGTCTGGCCGAAAAACTGATGTGCACGTTCATCATGGGCTTTTATGAAGATGGAAATGTATATTTTGAGACAGTCAAAAGCGACAACACGTTGGATTTTGACGACATAGGCGCTGAACTTGAGATAAAAAAGCTTTCAAGAGAACGAAAAGAGTTTGTGAAATCGCTCAAACTGTGGTATGTTGTATACAAAACTGAAAAAGGCAATAAAATCAAAGAAGAACTTTTGAAAAACGGCGCGGCACACACAGCGGAGGATATATGAAATGGTTTTGCTGATTGATGTTGGAAACACAGAAATAAGGATTGGCGTTCATGACAAAAGCGGCCTTGTGGGAAGCTGGCGCATGACAACTGACAGCCTCAAAACTTCTGATGAGCTGGGCGGGGCGATACTCCGGTTTGTGAAATTTGATGAAATTGATCCCAAAAAAATTGAGGGCGCCATAATATGCTCTGTTGTTCCAAACATTATGTATTCACTCACAAGGGGAGTGAAAAAATATTTTGGAACAGAGCCTGTCATTGTCAGCTGTGAGTTTGACAGCGGAATAACGCTGAACATGCCAAACCCCAAGGAGTTGGGAACGGACAGGCTTGTGAGGCTTGCGGCGGGCTATGCCATATATGGCGGGCCAATCATGATTATAGATTATGGAACGGCAACAACATTTGACGTTTTGGACAAAAACGGCAATTTTTTGACAGGCATAACGGCCCCCGGAGTGAACATATGCGCCGAGGCGCTTTTCACAAACACAGCACAGCTTCCCAAAATTGAGATAAAACGCCCTGACAGCATATATTGCCGTGACATTGTGAGCTGCATACAGTCGGGGATATATTATGGCCATGTTGGCGAGGCAAGGTATATAATAGAAAATGTGAAAAAGGAGCTTGACATGCCTGAAATGAAAATTGTTGCAACAGGCGGCATGGCGCGTGAAATTGGGGGTGAAAGCGGCATATTCGACATTTTTGATCCACTTCTTGCTTTCAAAGGGCTTTACATAATTTATCAAAGAAATGCCAAAACAATAGGAGGGCATATATATGCTGCTGGCCATTGATGTTGGAAACACAAACATTGTTTTTGGACTGCTGAAGCATGACGACATTGTCAAAACATGGCGCATGAGCACTGAACAAACAAAAACATCTGATGAAATTGGCGTGGCCATACGCTCGTTTTTTGAAAACGAAGGGAACGACTACCGTGAGGTGAAGGGCGTCATCATTGGCTCGGTTGTGCCAAACCTGATGTATTCGCTCACCCACAGCATAAGAAAATATATAGGGCTTGAACCCATGGTTGTTTCTGTGGATTTGAAATTGGATTTGGAGATTGTGCGTGACAATCCGCGAACGGTTGGGATTGACAGAATAATTGACATTGTTGCGGCAAAGGAGATATATGGCACGCCCTCAATTGTGATTGATTATGGCACAGCCAACACATTTGACGTTGTGAACGAGAAGGGCCAGTTTATAACCGGGTTTATAACAGCCGGGATCAAAATATGCGCAGAAGCGCTGAACAAAAAAAGCGCTCAACTTCCAGAAATTGAGCTTGTGGCGCCAAAAAGCTATTTGGCAAAGGACACTGTCAAAAGCCTTCAGCTTGGCGTTGTGGCCGGGCGGATCGGCGAAACGGTTGAGATCATAAAAACGCTGAAAGAGGGGCTTGACATGCCAAATGCAAAAGTTGTTGCAACAGGCGGTTTGGCCCGCATAATTGATCCCCAAGGCGATATATTTGATGTGTATGATCCAAACCTGACATTGAAAGGCTTGAAAATAATTTATGAAAAAAATAAAAAGGGGTTGTGAGGGAACGCACGTTTGACAAATGTGTTTCTGCTGTTTTATGAAAATAGGCAATGTTGAATTGAAAAACAATATATTTTTGGCGCCAATGGCTGGAGTGACAGATTTGCCTTTCCGGCTTATTTGTGCCGAAATGGGCTGTGGGCTTGTATACAGCGAGATGATAAGCGCAAAAGGCATGTTCTATGGCGGCGGGAACACACAAAGGCTTTTGTGTTCAAGTGAAAATGAACGCCCACTGGCAGTGCAAATTTTTGGCAGTTCGCCTGAAATCATGGGGCAAATGGCAAAAAGTCTTGAAGACGCTCCTGTTGACGTTATAGACGTGAACATGGGGTGCCCGGCGCCAAAAATTGTGAAAAACGGCGATGGAAGCGCACTCATGAAAAACCCTGAACTTGTTGGGGAGATAGTGCGGACACTTGTGGAAGCTCAGAGCAAGCCTGTCACAATCAAAATTAGAAAGGGTTTTGACGACAGCTGTGTGAATGCGGTTGAAATTGCCCAAATTGCAGAGGAAAACGGCGCCGCGGCTGTTGCTGTCCATGGGCGGACAAGACAGCAATATTACAGCGGAAAGGCCGACTGGGACATTATCAAAAAAGTGAAAAAAGCTGTTTCAATCCCCGTCATTGGCAATGGCGATGTGTTCACGCCGCAAGATGCAAAAAATCTCATTGACCATACAAAATGTGACGCCATAATGATTGGCCGCGGGGCACAGGGCAACCCGTGGATATTTGGCCATGCAAAACATTACATTGAAACAGGGGAGCTTCTTCCGCCGCCAGAACTTTCTGAAAAAGGCGCTGTGGCCATGAGGCATTTCAACATGCTGACAGAATTGAAAGGCGAATATATTGCCGTGAGGGAAATGCGCCGCCATTTGGCTGACTATATAAAGGGAATAAACGGCGCGGCGCAAATGCGCGTGCTTGTCAACTCTGCCGAAACAGCGGCTGACATGAAAATGTATATTGAAAAATTTTTTATGAGCAGCTAACACGTGATTTTGTGTGGCAAATTGTTCAGCATGTTTTGAAAGTTTTTTGCTTTTCATTGAATTTTGTTTGTGGCAATGCTGCGCCGCAAAGGTGTGAAAAGCTGGTGAATTTTGTTTGAATGTGTGACCATGAAAACGCTGGAAAAGTTGTTTTGCATTTTTGATCCATATATGTTATAATTTTACAATCAAAAGAAACTTGGAGGTATACATATGGAAGACTGCATTTTTTGCAAAATTATAGGCGGCACAATCCCGTCAGCCACAGTGTTCGAAAACAACGAATTCAAAGTGATATTAGACAGATTCCCGGCCAATGAGGGCCATGTTCTTATACTGCCAAAAAAGCACTATGCCAACATATTTGAAATTGAGCCGGAAACCGCCGGAAAGCTTTTTCAATTGGCCGTTCTGATTTCAAAATCAATGAAAACAGCCCTCGGTTTTGAAAACATGAATGTTATACAAAACAATGGCCCTGTTGCCGGGCAAACAGTTGATCATTTTCATCTTCATTTGATACCACGCTATGAAAAAGACGGCGTCAGCGTGAAATGGGCGCAACTTGAGCTCAGTGACGAGCAGATTGAAAACATAAGAAAGACAATAGCTGACAAGCTTTGAATATGTCCGCAAAGTTGACGCTTTGCGGTTTTATTTTTGTCAATTCATTTTTGTGTTCCTGTCGCCTCTTAAATCATTTTGGTGCTTGGACATTGCAAGAAACACAAAATTGAATTGCGGTTTTATTTTTCAAAGTTTGAGGCATTTTTTGGCAAAAGCAAGTGTTCCAAAACGCCTTTCAATGTTTTCAACGATATATGCTTCCATGATTTCACGCAGTTCATCATTGATCTCTTTGGGCACATTGAAAGCGAATATCTTTTTGCCCTCGTTTGACAAAACGTGATTGATGGCCAAAAACGTTCCTTTCATCACTTGCCTTGAATCCAAAACCTTTTTTCCGCACATTTCACAAACAATTCCGCCGCTGAAAGGGCTGAAGAAATATGTTTCAGAAAAATTTTTGCCACAGAGTGAACAAAAATTTGCTGTGCCCATGAGCCCCATGAGCTGCATGAACTTGATCTCAAATATGCTCACGGCCAGCAGAACATCAAATTCTGTTTTTTCAAGAACAGTGAGCGCTGTGAGCAGAAGTTTGAGAACTTCATCACTTTCGCTTCCCTCAAAGTGAGTTTTTTCAACCAGTTCCAAAAGATATGTTCCAAACGCCAGTTTGACAATGTCATTTCTCAAGTTATAGAAGCTTTCAATGAGTTCGGCCTGGTTTGCCGAATAGAAGCCCTTGCCCTCGTATATGACAAAGCTGCTGTAGCAAAAGGGCTGTGCGCTTGCCATGAGCTTGCTTTTTTCTTTTTTTGCGCCTCTCATGCCAATGCGGATTTTGCCCTTTTCTTTTGTCAAAACAATCACATTTTTTCCACTTTCGCCAAAGGCATGTTCCCGAAGAACGATTCCATTGATTTTTTCAACGCTCATATGACACATTCCTCATATGTTTTCAAGTTATATTCATTAAAAAGCTATATTTTTTTGGGATCATATCCAAAATTTTTCAAAAGAAAGTCGCTGTCGCGCCAGTCTTTTTTGACCTTGACCCAAATTTGAAGGTTTATTTCAGAGGCCAAAAGTGCCGAAATGTCTGCTCTTGACATTGAGCCAATCTTTTTGAGCATTCCGCCGCCTTTGCCAATTATTATGCCTTTGTGGCTTTCCTTTTCGCAATATATGTTGGCGTCGATGTCAACAATGTCTTTCCCTGAACGCTTTTTCATGGATGATATTTCAACGGCGATTCCGTGAGGGATTTCATCTTGAAGCAAACGAAGCGCCTTTTCTCTTATTATTTCTGAAGCGATTTGTCTTTCGGGCTGATCTGTCACCATGTCATCGGGATAATAGCGCGGGCCTTTGGGGAGATATTTTTTGATCACATGAAGCAGTGTGTCTGTGTTTTCTCCGTTTTTTGCCGAAACAGGAACTATCTCTGCAAAATTGAACATTTTTTCATACATGTCCGCAATGGCAATCAGTTTGTTTTTTTCCACAGTGTCAATTTTGTTTATGACAAGTATGACAGGTGTTTTTGTGCTTTTGAGACGTTCCATGACATGCAAGTCGCCTTCTGCAATTTTGTCGCACGGTTCGGCAAGCATGAGCACGGCGTCAACTTCATTGAATGTTGTTTCTGCCGCTTTGACCATATAGCTGCCCAGCTTGTGCTTTGGCTTGTGGATTCCCGGCGTGTCGATAAACACGGCCTGAAAATCATCGTTTGTGAGTATGGCTTGTATACGGTTGCGCGTTGTTTGTGGCTTGGGCGACACAATGGCAATCTTTTCTCCTATAAGGCGGTTCATGAGTGTGGATTTTCCAACATTTGGCCGTCCAACAAGAGAGACAAACCCCGAAAAAAATTCGTTTGCGGTCAAAATCATTCTCCTTTCAAATTCAGCAAACTTCGTCAAATTTTATCCTCAAGCTTTTGAAATCTTCCCAAAGAGGGCGCTTTTTGAGCTCATCGCGCAAAACAGCTGATGGATGAAATGTGGCCATCATCCAAATCCCTTTGCGCTGTATCCATTGGCCTCTCTCTTTTGTGATCTTAAAATCAGGGTCAATCACTGCCTTTGCCGCGATCCTTCCCAAACACACTATTATTTTGGGCTTCAGAAGCGCCGTTTGATAGCGCAGAAAGTTTATGCACGCTTTTTGCTCCTCTGGACGTGGATCTCTGTTGTTGGGCGGGCGGCATTTCACCACATTGGCAACATACACCTCTTCAGGCGAGAACCCGGCCGCCACAAGAACTTTGTCAAAAAGCTGCCCGGCCGGGCCCACAAACGGCTTGCCCTGCAAATCCTCCTGTTCGCCGGGGCCCTCTCCAATGAACATAATTTGTGCCTGTCTGCTCCCTCTGTCAATCACAACGTTGTGGCGCCTTTGACAAAGTTCGCATCTTTGGCATGAATAACACCATTCTTCCAACTGTTGCCAGCTTTTTTCAGCCATGTCATCACCTTTTCATTGCAAATTGAATGAGTTTGGCAAAAGCTCATCGGTTCCAAACTCTCTCACATTGCCGTTTTTATCCTCAAGTATATAAGTGCCGTTTTTCATGAATTCAGCCAAAACCTGACGGCAAATGCCGCAGGGGAATGTCAAATCTTCTGCCGATGAAACAATGGCAATTTTCACAAGCTTGCGCTCGCCTTCAGAAACGGCTTTGAAAACGGCCGTTCTTTCTGCACAATTTGTGGCGCCAAAGGAGGCGTTTTCTATGTTGCAGCCTGTGTATACATTTCCGCTTTGGCCCAAAACCGCCGCTCCAACTTTGAATTTGGAATAGGGCGCATATGAGTTTTCCATGGCCTTTTTGGCAAGCTCAATCAGTTTTTTGTTGTCCATAAAATCACTCCATTGTATATTCAGCGTTTTTGGGGAAAACGCATATCCATGTTTTTCCGGCGTTCAGTTTCAGCTCGTTCCCTTTTTCATCAAACCATTTTGTTGGAGAGTCATAGCTCTTTTTCTCCCATGTGATGTCTCTTGCTTTGCCGTTTGTGACAAATGTGCCTGTTCCGCTTCCAACAATTTCAACCTCGCGCCTTCCCGCGTTGTCGCCTGGTATGATCCACATGTCCGCCTTTTGTATGATTATGTTTTTGACTTTGAGCTGGTTGCCTGTGGCGTCGTCAATTTGGGGCTGGCCGCTTTGGATCCTTCCATAAAGCCGTGTGTTTTCGTCATACACAAATTCACTCACTTGATAAGATGAATAGGGAAGCTTGACATTGCGCGCTTCGGCGGCGCTGCCTGTCAGCTCTGTTTCCAGTTCATAGAATGAAAACATGGGCGAATATTCGCTTGAAAAGTTTTGGGAAAAATTTTTGTCCCCGGCTTCTTTTTTGAGGCTTTCGGCATCTGTATATGAGCTGTGTTCATACATGCCCGGCGTGTTGAGCCGCGTTTGATCGCGCCAAAAAGCGCCGCTTGTCATGCCGTCAATGTTGTTCAAACCTCGGTTTCTGACAGCGGCATAGCCCGTTTCACTTCCGCCGTGGTGAACAAATATGGCGTTGTTGTCCAGTGCGAAATATGTAAAATAGTCGCGGGCGCTTCTCACAGGGCCAATTTTTTCGGCATCAAAATTTTGAAAAATTGCAACAATTCTTGTGATTTCACCCTCAGCCAAAACTTCATAATATAAATCGGCCTGTTCTATTCCGCTTTGAGGAAGCGCCTTGTGCAGATTGTTTATCACAACGGCATATGGCCTCAGCTTGGAAGTTTCGGCCTCGACATATTCTCCTGTCAGCACGCTTTTTTCCATTCCCTCATGTGGATCTTTTTCTTCTTTTTTTTCAATTTCTTCTTTCTTTTCTTCTTTGTTTTCGTTTTGCACGTTTGTCTGGCTGGTGTCGGGGGTGTTTTCAGCCTCCTTCTTTTTGCAGCCTGAAAGCGAAGCAACAGCAAAACAAACCAAAACAATGAACAATCTTTTCATGGCTCACCTCATAAATTCATCTGCCAATTCCCAACATGTCAAGTATTTCTTCCTGCTTGGAAAACATGATTTTTTCTTCCTCAGCCGTTTCATGGTCATAACCCAAAAGATGAAGCATGCTGTGCGCTGTCAGAAACGACAGCTCGCGCGTGAGGCTGTGGCCATATTCCTGTGCTTGCTCCTCGGCTCTTTTGAGATATATTATAATGTCTCCCAAAATCACTTCGCCGTTCTCGTTTTTGGCGGCGCATTCTTCATCACCAGTGCCAAATGAAATTTGGGGGAAGCTCAAAACATCCGTTTCATTGTCAATGCCTCGATAGCGCCTGTTTATGTCTCTCATTTCGCCGCCCTCCACAAGAGACAAACTTATTTCGCATTCGTTTTCATATTTCTCAAACTCAAGGCATTGGGCCGCTGTTTTTTGAAAAAGTTCTTCAAACTCCGGTTTCAATTCTGTTTTGGTTCTGTTGTCAATGAGCAGTGTCATTTTGAGCCTCCTTTGCATTCAAGCGCCTTTTTCTCCTGACGTTTTCTTTCTTTTTCAATTTCTTCTTCTTTTGGATATGCAACTCTTTCGTGATACATGCCGTTGAACACTTTCAAAAATGATTTTTTGATGCTTTCAAGCTCCTTGAGGTCGAGTCGGCAGTCGTTGAGCTGCCCGTCATTGAGCTTGTCCTTTATGAGCGTGTCTATGATTTTTTCAATGTCCTCGGCATTCCCGCCGGAAGAAACCTTGCTTCTCACAGCGGCCTCCACAGTGTCGGCAAGCATCACAATTGCCGATTCTTTGAACTGCGGAATTGGCCCGGGATAGCGGAAGTCCTCCTCCTTTGTTTCGACGTTTGTTTTTTCCTTTGCCGATTTCATATAAAAATATTTGACAAGCGTTGTTCCGTGGTGCTGGCAAATCATGTCTGTCACAACATTTGGAAGTTTGTTTTTTTTGGCCATTTCAATTCCGTCAGACACATGTTGTATAATCATTTTGGCGCTTATATATGCATCCAGGCGGTCATGTATGTTTTCGCCAAACTGGTTCTCGCTGAAATACATTGGGTTTTTCAATTTCCCTATATCGTGATAATATGCGCCAACGCGCGCAAGCCCGCCGTCACAGAATATGTCATATGCCGCTGTTTCAGCCAGGTTGGCCACAACAAGACAATGGTGATATGTTCCAGGGGTTTCAAGCATAAGCCTTTTTATGAGTTCGTTGTTGGGGTTTGCAAGCTCAAGGAGCCTATATTTTGTGTTGACACCAAACACGCCTTCCCAAATTGGCATGCTCCCTATGACTGCCACAACTGTGAAAAACCCAATGGCCCCGGCCCACAGCCCCTCTTTCATGAAATCGGGCCCAAATTCTTTGTGGAAAAAAAGCCCAACGGCGATGTATGAAGCCATTTGAACGGCCCCAAGAGCGGCGGCAACAATGAGAATTCTTGAGCGCTTGCTTGTGTATTGTATTATAAGCGCGCCAAGGCTTCCGGCCAAAAGACAATATATGAGGAAATCGGTTCCGCCGTTATATATGAACAGCGCCGGAAGTGAAGCGAATATGTTCAGTATGACGGCTGTTTTGGGCCTTGACATGAGCGAAACAAGCATTGCAAAAAGCGCAACAGGAATGAAATAGAAGTTGCTTAAATCGGCCATTATGCGTATGACAGCCACTGAAAGCATATAGATGGTGAATATTATCACAGTTTCTTTTCTGTTTGAAAGAAGTTTTTGCTGCTGTGTTGACATATAAAAATATACAGTTATGAAGCCTATGAACACAATGCCTATGCTGCCAACAAAGGGGATCATGCTGCCTGTGTAGCTTTTGTTGATGAGCCCAAGCTCGGTCAAGATTGAAAAAGCTTCTTCTGTCACAATTTCGCCCTCGTCAACAATTTTTTGGTTTTTGCGGACAATGACCGGTTGAACCTCGTCATATTTTTTTGTGCGGGCATCTTCCATTGCTTCTTCGTCAATGACAAGATTTGGCTTCAAAACAGCGTGGCATATGTCTTTGCCAAACTCTTTCAGGCTTTCCTGCCAAAGCGCTTCGTCAATTATGGCGTCGGACTGTTCTTCTGTTTTTTCAATTGTTTCTTCTGTGATTTTTTGATCAAAGCCATATGAAACGGCTTTTTTGACGTCGTTTTTGAACTGCTCGCGGCCGGCTTGTGTGAGCTCAAAATAGTCCTTTGCGGTTTCGGCATTCACTGCAATGGGAATGTTGAGCGCAAATTCAAGGTTGAAATCTATATATTCATTGGCATTTGGCGCTGTTTCGGCAGCGTTTTCGAGGGCATGTTTTTCGGCCGCCTCTTTGGCCTTTGCAAAAGCATTGTCAAGGGCGCTGTCAAGAGAGGTGAAAAATGTGTCAATTTCAGCCATTGCCGCTTCCTCAACAGCAGCGTCAAGTTTGTATAGATCGCCCACTTCCTCAACGGCTTTTTCACGAAGTTTCAATGTTGCCACAGTGTTTTCAATGTCTCTTGTGGCGATATATCTTTTCCCGGCGATGTCGCCAACTTCAAGAATTTCTGCGTCTGATATATATGAACCTGTTATTATGGCAATCACTGTCAAGGCAAACGCTGTCAAAAGCATCAGTGGATACATGAGTGAGCCGTGGTTCAGTTTTTTTATAAATTTTTTCAAATTATCACTTCCGTTTTCCTCTGATAAAAACTTTGCGCGCCACTTTGCTTTCCTTCCTTTTTTCTTTGCGCAATTCAGCCTTTTCATATGCCGCGATTATTTTTTGCACAAGGGGGTGACGCACAACGTCTTTGTTTGTGAGTGTGATCATTGATATTCCTTCAATGTTGTTCAATATTTTTGTGGCTTCAAAAAGCCCGCTTTTTTTGCCTTCGGCCAAATCTATTTGAGTTATGTCGCCTGTGACAACTGCTTTTGAGCCATAGCCAATTCGCGTCAGGAACATTTTCATTTGTTCTGGCGTTGTGTTTTGGGCTTCATCAAGCACAATGAATGCGTTGTCAAGCGTGCGCCCCCTCATATATGCCAAAGGCGCAACTTCGATGAGGCCCTTTTCCATGTTTGATTGAAATTTTTCGGCGCCCATGATCTCATAGAGCGCGTCATAGAGCGGCCTCAAATATGGATCAACTTTCTGCTGAAGATCCCCGGGCAAAAAGCCCAGTTTTTCACCGGCCTCAATGGCGGGGCGGGTGAGTATTATGCGCCCAACGTCATTGTTTTTGAACGCTGTTATCGCCATGGCCATGGCAAGATATGTTTTCCCGGTTCCGGCCGGGCCAATGCCAAAAACGATTGTGTTGTTTCTGATCATATCGACATATGTTTTTTGCCCCAGTGTTTTTGGCTTGACGGGCTTGCCTGAAGTTGTGAGGCAAATGACGTCGTCATATATCCTCCCAACAGAGTTTATGCTTCCCTCTGATGACATGTCAATGAGATATTGCAGGTTTTGTTCTGTCACGTTTCCGTTTTTGGCTGCTGTTTCAATGAGCCCGTTCATAACTTTCAATGCTTTTTCAGTGTTTTTTGGGCTTCCAGAAATTTTGACAGCGTCGCCCCTGTTGACAACGTTCACGCCAAAAGCCTTTTCAATTTTTTTGATGTTGACGTCATATTGGCCAAAGACAATTGGAATGATGCTGTTGTCAATTGCCACTGTTTTCTCCGTTTGTTCCATTTGAAATGTCTTCACTCCCCAAGTTTTCCAAAGGCGATTCAACTCCAATCAGCTCTGAAACTGTGAGCTTGATGACAGCTTTCAGTTTTCCTTCTGAGCTGATGAAGTCAACGTCATCTTTTTGTATAATTCCGCCGTTGAATATAATTTCTTCTTTAACCTTGTTTATTTCCTCAAAAATCATGTTTTTAGCTTCGTCTTCCGTTCTTTCCAATTCCTCCTCATAAAATTCGGTATATTCCACTGTTTCTATTTTCAAAGGCACCACATAGTCGCCTATTTTGAACTCCTTTGTTTTTTTGTCTGTTGCTTCAAATTTTTCCAAATCAATTTTTGTTTTGATTCCGTCTATTATATAATCTCCGGCCACAATGCAGCTGTTTTTCTTTTTGTTTGACGTGTATGTTTTTTTTGTGAATGTCAAGGGGATTTCGCGCTCAAACTCAAAAATGCTTCTTCCATATATCTCCGCACTGCTTCTGACAAATTTTTCGCCAACTTCCAGTTCGCCGTCTTTCATGACAAGTTTTCCTGTGACAAGAATGTCGCCTTTTTCAACAACGTCGCCTGCTTTGACCATTGCAGTGCCCGATGAAACAGAAATGCTTTCGATGACACAGTTTTTGGCGGCGGTGATGTTGCTTGGCGATTCTCTGTCTTCAATTGCTGTTTCCGGAATTCGCTCAACAACGGTGACTGTGGCCTTTGTGCCCTCGGTTGTGATTGCAACCCACGAAACTTCTTCAAAATTTATGAGTATTTTTTTTGTTATTTCTTCTATGTTGGCTTTGCTTTTGAGCCGGCCCGGACAAAGCCCCTCTTCGGCACAAAACATGAGTATGCTGTCTTTGGATATGCGGTCATTCCCCTTGACCTCAACAGTCCATATGAAAGAGGACATTATGTATAAAAGCCCTATGAATATGATTGCGCCCGCGCTGTAGACCTTTCGCCGCCGGCTTTTGTCCATTATGAATGGCAGGCCCCTTTTTTCTAATATTTTATAGCGGCAGCGTGTTTTTTTTGAGCATTCACGAAGGTTTTTGAAGCCCTCAAGGCTCACACTCATTATAACCGCTGTTCCGTCATGGCGCAAATCCCATATATACACGCCGCGAAGCGCGGCCAAATTGACAAATCTTTCCACGGAAAAACCTGACACTCTTATAATAACATATCCCCTTAAATAATTCCACAACGTTAGAAACATATTATTCCTCCCGTCAATTTATATATTCAATAGATGTGAATGTTCCCATGAGTGTTATGCTTTCAGGGAGTATGCTTTTCAAAAAAAGGCCGCGCCCCTCAATTTTGACAACACCAATTCCTGTGCTTATGCGCACTGTTTCATCGCCATATTCAATTATTCCCTTATAATTTTCAATGAACAGTTCTTCACGCCCCAATATTGTCATGAGCGGAAGGTTCAAAACGGTTTCTTTTGGAAGCTCCATGGCCTCGGCAAAAGTTCTTTTAATGCTTCTTTTCAAAAAAATTCCCCCTCAAAAAGCGGAAGTGATGGTTTGATGTGTTCCTTTTTCCAAAAAAAGACACTACTTTTATAATATGCTGCCATAAAAACATAAATTACAAACCGCGGTTTTCAAAGAATTGATTTTTCAGAGAAATATAAGATTTGTGTCATATTTTGTTGCGTTTCGCAACATGCGATTGAAGAAAGGCACGATTTGTATTATATTAAATCCACACTATAAAACATAAAAAAGGAGCGGTGTTATGAAACAGAAAGGTTTTTCAAAGTTGATTGCGGCAATTTTGGTTTTTTGTGTTTTGCTTTCTGGCTGTGGCTGCAAGCATGAATATGACAATGGAAGCGTCACAAAAGAACCAACATGTGTTGAAACAGGCGTGAAAACGTTCACTTGCAGTTTGTGCGGCGAAGCATATGACGAGGAAATTCCATTGGCAAAGCATGAATATGCTTCAGAAATCACATTGGAGCCAACATATGACGAAAAAGGCGTTTTGACATACACATGCAGCGCATGTGGCGATTCATACACAGAGGACATACCTGTGAAGGAAAGAACAGTTGTTGTGACAGTCACAAACAAAACAAACATTCCAAGTGACATTGAACGCGGAACTTTTTCAGACAGAAGCGAATTTGAAATTCTTGTTGAAAACACAACTGATGAAAATGTGCGCGGCGTTTCAGGAGTCTTGACAATATCAGACCTGTTTGGTGAGGAGATAATGAAAATAAGATGTGATTTGACAGGACAAATGATGCCGGCCGGCGGGACAGTCACATTCAGCGGCATAGGAGTTGACATAAACGAGTTCATGAGCGAAGACCAAAAGTTGTATAACGAAAGCTTCAGCGACTTGAAATTTGATTACAGCGTCAACAAAATTGTATATGAAAACAGCGATTTGAACAGCTTCACTGGCGTTGAAGTTTCAGAAAATGCCCCAGCGGTTATAACGGTGACAGACAAAGTCAGCGTTCCGGCCAATTTCTACAACGGAACATATTCGCCGCGCGTGAACTTCACATTCAATGTTGAAAACAAAACCGAAAAGGACATAAAGGGAATACAAGGCACTCTCACTGTTTTTGATCTGTTTGGCGATGAAATCATGAAAATACAAAACGACTTCACCGGAAAGACAGTCCCCGCAAATTCGGCAGTTGTGTTTGACAACCTTGGAATTGAGATCAATCAGTTCATGCCGGAACATAAGGATCTCTATAACGAGGATTTTGCGGATCTATATTTTTCATACAAAACATCGAGCATTGTTTATGAAGATGGTTCTTCTGAAAATTTTTGACAGTGTGCTGAATTTTGAACAATCTGTTTGAGCAAAACAAAAAAGCAAGACAGCGGCCGGCGTGAAGCGGCTGTCTTGCTTTTTGAATTTTTTGAAGAGGCCAATTGTGCTAAAGCTCAAACCTTTTTGATATGGAGCCATAGTTTTTGTGTTTATAATTCAGCAAATAACCTGTGCAACGGCCACTGCGTTGGCTTGAGGCTTCAACAAAGTTTTCAATGTTTTTTTCTGATATGAAGCCCATGTCGCCCATGAAGCCCAAAGTTTCAATGTCGTCGTTTGAAATTGCTTTTTCAACAATTTCTTTTTCGTGTTTCGACAGATATTTTTCATAGGCCTCACGGCTGTCTTTTGAAAGTTTTGCTGCATATTTCAGACGGTATAGCGCCATGTTTGTTTTGCACACGTTTTTTTTCAGTTTTTTGAAAAGCCCGTCATAGGCATTCCAGTCCATTGTTTTGTCAACTTTTTTGGCAAAGCGCACAGCACATGCTTCCGGCGCAATATAGAGATAGGGCACGCGAAGCCCTTTGACAACAAGCTCAAAGGCTTCAATGCTGTTGCATTCATAAAACATGTTGAGGCTGAAATTTTCAAGGCTTTTCGGAATCACAACAGTTTTGAGATTTCCGCACATCTCAAACGAGCGTTCCTCCATTGAAACAAGCTTGCTTCCAAACTCAATTTTTTCAGTTTCACTGCAAACAGAAAAAGCGCCGCGGCCAACAGTTTTGATTGTTGGCGGCAAACAAAATTTTTTGACACGGCGGCAGCGTGAAAAAGCAAAATTGCCTATCCGCTCAACGCCATGGGGAATTTCAATGAACTCTATGCCGCGGCATTTTCCAAATGTCCAGTCTGCAATTTCTTTTATGCCCTTGTGCATTTTGACGCTTTTCATTTCAATGCAGCCAAGAAAAACGCCCTCTTTGAGTTTTCTCAGGCTTTTTGGAAGCTCCACAGCTGTCAGTTTTTTGCATTCCCTGAACGCCCAGCTTCCAATTGTTTTGAGCCCTTCAGAAAATTCAATTTCTTCAAGGTTTCCACATGCCTCAAAGCACTGGCTTCCAATTTCCTCCACGGAAGGTGAAAAAACGGCTTTTCTCAGCTTTCCACAGACAGAAAAAGCGCTTTTGCCAATTTTTGTGATGCTGTTGTTGAAATCCACTTCACAAAGGTTTGTGCAAAATGAAAAGGCTGTGTCGCCAATTTTCTTTTTTCCGCCGCCGAAGTCAATTTCTGTCATGGCTGTGCACCATGAAAATGACTTGTCGCCAATCTCCTTCAGGCTTGAGGGAAACGCAACTTTTTTCAGCGCACTGCACCCCAAAAAGGCGCCTTCTCCAATTTTTGAAAGTCCCTCGCCAAACTCAATTTCTTCAAGCTTTTCGCATTTCGAAAAAGCAAAGTTTTCTATGTGTTCAACACTTTGGGGAATGACGGCTTTTTTGATTTCATTGTGTTCACAAAATGCGTTCGCGCCGATCTTCACAACTTTGACGCCGTCAAATTCCGCCGGAACAGCCATTTTTTCTTCAGAAATGCCCTCAAAGCCTGTCACGGTCAAACCGTTTTTTCCATTGCAGAATATAAAACCCATTTCATCATCCCTGTTTAATGCTTTCTATGATTGATATTTCCTTCATAATGTCGTTTTGTCTTTCGTAAAAGAGCATGTCTTTGTTGTTTTCAAAATATTTTTCTGCGCCATATTTTGATATGAATTTTGCGCAATAATAGTTTGATGTCATTTCTGTCACGAGCAAAAGCATTTCTTGTCCTTTTCCAAAGGCTTCCTCAACAAAAGCAAACATGTTGTCAATTTGGCCTTTTGTGCGTTCAATGCCTTTTTCAAAAACTTTAACTTCTATGTCAAAATCTTTTTTGATTATGTCAAATCCGTCTTTTCTGTCGTTGACGCCTTTTTGAACAAGCATCAGATAATATTCTTCAATTGTGACCATTGTGCGGCGCAAAACAGCTTCTTTTTCTCTTGAAATGAGAGATTTGTTGTGTTTCAGGTTATAATCTTCTTCTCTTTCTGTCAAAATTTCTTTCAGCCTTTGCGTCATGACGCGTTTTTCGGTTTTGCTGTTGGCAAATGTTTTGAGCCCTTTGAAAATTTTGTGAAGCTCTGTGATATATTCTTCTGTTTGTATGTCCTCTTTCATTTTGTCGGCCACTGCGCCGGTCAAAAGCCCAATGAGCACAACTTTTTCATCAAACCTTGCATCGGCGGCGCGCTGTTTGACCTCGTCGGTATATTTCCCTTCGAGAATGTCAATGACTTTGTAATCGGATTTATATTTGTTGTAGAGATCATAATAGACCGAAAAATCCTTTGCAATTGCCTTGTGCTGAACATATTGGGCGCACAGCCCCTCGTTCACTTCGATCCCCAGTTCTTCATAAAGCGTTATCATCTCGGAAAGATCTTCCCAGCCTCTTGCCGTGACGAATATTTTGCCGTCGACAGTGCTTTCAACGCTATAGAAATTGTTTTTCTTTATCTCAAGATATGTCACAACAGCGCCGTGAATGCCTTTCATGAGGGCATATTCCTTCCAAACGTCAAAATCGGGCTCCACTTCTATCTTTTTGACACGATCCAATGTGACTATGTCAAATTCGCGCACAGATTTGTTATATTCAGGGGGATTGCCTGCTGTGACTATGACCCAGCCATCGGGGATTCTGTTGTTGCCAAATGTTTTATATTGCAAAAACTGAAGCATGGCCGGCGACAATGTTTCGGATATGCAGTTTATTTCGTCAAGAAAGAGTATGCCTTCTTTGACTCCTGTTTCTTCCATATATTCATATATTGATGAAACAATTTCACTCATTGTATATTCTGAAACGGAATATTCTTTCCCGTCATATGTCTTTTTTTCGATGTAGGGAAGGCCAATGGCGCTTTGGCGCGTGTGATGTGTCATTGAATATGCCACAATTCCAATGTTGAGTTTTTGAGCCACTTGTTCCATGATTGCCGTTTTTCCAATCCCTGGCGCGCCTATTATCAAAAGCGGCCTTTGCCTCACAACGGGAATTCTATATTCTCCATATTTGCTTTTTGTGAGATATGCTCTCACTGAATTTTCAACTTCTGTGAATGCTTCTTTTATGTTCATTTCAAATCCTCCGCAAGCTGATCTTCTTCCAAAACAAGTTTTATTGCCCAAACTGGCGTTTTTGGCCGTTCTGCATCATAGCCAAGGTATATAAACGCGGCCTCAAACGGCGGCTTTTTTTCAGGATATGTTCCATAGCCGTCAGTGAAATATATGAGCCCCTTAAATTTTTTGAACTCTTTTGCTTCAATGAGTTCTTCAACTCTTTTGAAAACCGGCCTGAAATCGGTGCCGCCAAACCCCTTCAGTTTCATGTTATGCATATATTTTTCAAATTCGTCTTTGTTTGTCACAACAACTTCTTCCTGCATTTCGCTGTCACACTGGATTATGCGAAGATTTATCTTTTTGAAAAAACTTTCTTCCATCATGAGAATTGAATATGTTTTGTCAAGAAACCTCTGCACAAGCTCTCCTTTGACGCTTCCGGAAGTGTCAATTGCCACAACAAAGTCACAAATTTTTTCAGTGTCCTTATATTCAAGGGGTTCCACAAGAGGCATGTTGCCATATTTTTCAAGGCCATATGTATAGTATATGTAGTCAAATTCCTCATCGTTTATTATGAGATCCTCGCCACGCACCGAAAAACGGCGCAAAAACTGACGATAGTCATATTTGTCTCTGTTGAGCGCTTTCAGGTTTTGGCTCATGTCGCCTGTGCCAACTGTGTCTTTTGAAAGCGTTTCAAGGTCAACATCAAGCATTTTGCTTATCTCTTCCCATTCTTTCAAAAGCGTTTCAGGGTCAACTTTCTGCTGGCGTTCATCAGTGTTTTCGGGCTTTTCGCCGTTTTCGCTGTCGGGCCACCACAGTTCGTGGTTGTCCCTTTGGAAATAGCCTTTTATTTTTTCGGTTTCTTCTGATGTATAGTTTTTGTCAATGAAATGTTTGTATATTCTTTCTGCTGTGAAAGGCTTGATGTCTTTTTTCAAAAGATGAAGCATTTTACTTTGATATTGGGTTTTTCCACATTTTATGCATTTAGCGTTCAAGCTGTTGAGTATGTTTTCAACTGCTATATCAGCCGAAATGTTCCACAGCTCTTTGTTCACTTCCGGCGAGACAAACATATGCCGGAAAATGCAGTGAAGAACTGTGTGAAGATATGCTCTGTTCAGCGCTTCCTGTTCGTTTTTATATTCCGCAAGAACATATGGACTGCAAAAATAGAGACGCTGTCCGTCTGTGGCAAGCTGAAAAATCATGTCATCATTCAGCAAGTCAAGCCGTCCTATGGCGGTGTCAAGAAATCTGAAATCGAGCAAAAGCCGGCTTTTCACAGCGCTGAGTATGTCTTTGGCAACGCTGTCTGTGCGGCGTTTAATTTCGGCAACATCAAAATCTGCCATAAACTCACCTCACCATTAAGTATACCATAAATTTTGATGAACATATATATTTTTTTGGTTTTCATTTCGTGGCGGTTTTGTTTCCAAAAGTATAATTTTTCAAATTTATGCCAAATATTCTTTTTAGTTTTTTGAAAAATTCTCATAACATTAAATATCAACAAAGGCTGCAACTCGAACTGCCGACAAAAAGCGTGGCCAAGGAGGGAGGGTGTGGGAGGGCCGTTCGGCCTTCGCAACTATGAGA